>CAZZNQ010000042.1:0-34049 GCA_964655775.1 uncultured candidatus Brocadiaceae bacterium
CCTGCTCTGCATTGCACTCGGCCCGACCGTGATCGCCTGGCTTCGGCGGCTGGGCGCCCGCGAGGCCACCGAGAAGACACCGATTGAGGACGAGGCCCTGCGCCGCAGCATCTCCGCCAAGAGCGGCACGCCGACGATGGGTGGGGTTCTGCTGCTGGCCGGGCTGCTCGGGGCGTGCGTGCTCTGGGGTGATCTGAGCGATCCTGCGGTGCCGGCCGTGCTTGTTTGCGCGCTGGCGCTGGGGGCTTTCGGCGTGCTGGACGACCACCTCAAGCTGCGCGGTCTGGGCTACACGGACCGCGGCCTGAAGGTCCGGCACAAGTTGTTTCTCCAAGGCGTCGTAGGCGCGGGACTGGGCGCCTTCGCCCTCTGGAAACTGCACGCGCCCTCGGACGGTCGCCTGTTCGCCGACGTGGCGCAGTCCTTCGCCGTGCCCGGAGCCGCCACCGCAACCGTGTTCGTCGGCTGGAGCGCCTTGATACTGGCCACCATGAGCAACGCAACCAACGTCACCGACGGCCTGGACGGCCTGCTTGCGGGTCTTGCGCCGATAGCGGCGGGCGTCCTTGGGTTCGGCTGCTGGGCATCGGGGAACGCCGAGCTGGCGGTCGTGTGCGCCGCGTTGGGCGGCGCCTGCCTGGGATTCCTGTGGTTCAACCGGTACCCGGCGAAGGTATTCATGGGAGACACCGGTTCCATGGCCATCGGGGCGGCGCTTGCTGCCGTGGCGATCGCGGCGGGACAGGAACTGCTCCTGATCCTCGTCGGCGCGGTTTTCCTGGCGGAGTTCGGCTCCTCGCTGCTGCAGATTGGCTTCTACAAGCTGTTCCGCCGCCGGATACTGCCGATCGCGCCCCTTCACCACATATTCCAGAAACGCGGAGTCGCGGAGGCTCGCATCGTGCGTGGGTTTTACGTGTGCGGCGGGATTGCCGCGCTGGTCGCCCTGAACTGGCTCCGGCTCCGAACGGGATGAGATGAGCTACCTGGCTGCAACAGACAACACCGACGCACTCACGCGCGAGCTTCCGACGGGCGACGTCGACGCGGCCGAGATGTGGCGACGGCCCAGTGTGCGCCTGAGTCTGGCATTTCTGGCGCTGACGGGCCTGGGTCTGGTCATGTCCGCCAGCACGGCCGGGCAGAGCGACTTCATCGTGCTCGTGCTGAAGCGGCTGGCCCTGACGGGGGCTGGCGTGGCCGTCTTCGTCTTCGCCTCGCGGACACCCTACCAGTTCTGGCGCCGCCACCACCTGCCGGCATTGGCGCTGGCCGCGGCGGGTCTGGGTGCGGTTCTGATCCCCGGCGTTGGGGTGCAGATCAACGGCGCCCGCCGCTGGATCGCCACCGGCCTCGGCATCGGCTTTCAGCCCTCGGAGTTTGCGAAGATAGCGCTCTGCATCTGGGTGGCGGCATATTGCGAACGGAACCTGCCCCGCATGCGGAACGTGGTCGCCGGGTTCATGGCGCCGTTGGTCGTCATCGGGGCCGTGGCCAGCCTGATCGTGATCGAGCCGGACCTGGGCACCGCGGTCCTGACCGCAGCCGTCTCGGTTTCTTTGCTCTTCGTCTTCGGCACGCGCATCTCGCTCATGGCGCTGGCGGGGGCGGCGATCCTGCCGATGGCGGTCAAGCTTGTCACGGAAGTCCCCTGGCGCATGCAGCGCGTCATGACGTTCCTGGACCCCTGGGTCGACCCGAAGGGCAGCGGCTACCAACTGATCCAGTCGCAGATAGCCATCGGCTCCGGCGGCCTGTTCGGCGTGGGTCTCGGCATGGGCCGCCAGAAGACCGGCTTCCTGCCGGGGGCCGAGAACGACTTCGTCTTCAGCGTTGTGGCCGAGGAACTGGGATTCGTCGGCTGCTGCGTTGTGATACTGCTGTTCCTGTTCGTAATCGTCGAGGGAATGAGGGTGGCCTTCCGCAGCCGCGACCCGTTCGCATTCGGGTTGGCTCTCGGCCTCACAATGCTGATCGGCCTGCAGGCGGCCGTGCACGTGGCGGTGGTCACCGGATCGATACCGACAAAGGGCTTGAGCCTTCCCTTCATCAGCGCGGGCGGCTCGTCGCTGCTGGCCAGCATGCTGGCAGCGGGCATCATCGTCAACATCGCCCGCACTGAAGAGCTTCCAGACCGGTACGAGCTGCGCGGCTGGCGCGAGGACATGCCCGGCTACGAGCGCCTGGCGCGCCGGGCTGCCGGCGGGCCGGCCCGGCTCTGCGGCCGTATGCTCCACAGGATATCCGGAAGATAGGCAGATGAATCACAGTCAGGACAATGCTCCAGAAAGCCGGAGCCGTGCGCTGCGGGTGCTGTTCGCGGGCGGTGCCAGCGGCGGACACCTGATGCCGGGAGCGGCCGTCGCCGAGGCGCTCACCGAGATGCTCCCCGGCTGCAGGTGCCTGTTCCTGAAGACGGACCGCAAGGTCGAGGACCAGTGCGTGGCCGCGCTGGAGCGATTCGAGGTGGCGGTGGTGCCGTCCACGCCGTGGGCGGGCGCCGTGCAGAAGGCGTGCTTCCCCTTCCGTTCGCTACGTTCGGCGGAGCAGATCCTCGGCGTGCTCCGGCAATTCCGTCCCCACGTTGTGGTCGGCCTGGGCAGCTACAACAGCGTGGTGCCGGTGCTGCTCGCCCGCGTCCTTCGCATACGCACCGCCCTTTTCGAGTCCAACGCCGTGGCGGGCCTGGCCGTCCGCACGCTGGCGCCCCTCGCGGACTGCCTGTTCCTGCAGTGGGAAGCGGCGCGCCGCAACGTTCACGCGCGCCGGGTTCGCGTCCTCGGCAATCCTATCCGCGCGCGCCTGTTCGACACGGAGCGCACCGCCTCAAGGCGCCGCCTCGGTCTCTCGCAAGACACACCCGTGCTGCTGGCCATGGGCGGCTCGCAGGGGGCGCAGGCTGTGAACCGCCTGCTGTTCGACGCACTCGAAATCCTGTCCGCCGACGGTGTGGACCTGCAGGTCCTGCACCTGACCGGCGTGGACCACCTTCCCGAGGCCCTGGACGCCCAACGGCGGCTGACCGTGAAGTACAGGGCCATCGGCTTTCTGGAACGCATTGAGGAAGCGTACGCGGCCGCCGACTTCGTGCTGTCCCGTGCCGGAGGATCGAGCCTGTCTTACATCACGGCAGCAGGACTGCCATCGATCCTTGTCCCCTATCCGCATCACGCCGACAAACAGCAGTACGCCAATGCGCACGTCTTGTCCGACACCGGAGCTGCAGTACAGGTCGAACAACGGAGATTGAGCGGCGAACGCCTTGCCGCCCTGATCCGACTTCTGGCCGTAAACCCGGGCCTTCGCGCGCAGATGGCCGGACATGCCCGCGCGCTGGCCCGCCCTCACGCAGCCCGGCAGGTGGCGCGCGAGCTGGCCGCCCTCGCCGGCTTCCACGCGACCGAACAGAGCACCGCACGCGATTATTCCAAACGAAGAATCCAGCCCTCACAAGCAGCCTGAAAGGGGAACGCCCGTGAAAAAGCTTCAGAAGAAGCTCGACTTGTCCAGGGAGCACTGGCACTTCATCGGCATTCTGGGCACCGGCATGAGCTCCATGGCCCGGTACGCCGCCGAGTGCGGCGCCCACATAACCGGATCCGACATTCAGGGCGGCCCGGCCGCGGACGCACTGAGCGATCGGGGCATCCGCATATCGCTGCAGCAGGACGGCAACACCATCGGCGGAGACACCAATCTGGTCGTCATCAGCCAGGCCATCGCCGAAGACAACCCGGAACTGGTTCGGGCCCGCAGGCTCGGACTCGAAGTGGTCCGCTACCCGGAGCTGCTGGGCCTCTTGATGGAACGGCGCAAAGGCATAGCCGTCTCCGGCACCCACGGAAAGAGCACCACCTCGTCCATCATCGCCTACGTGATGCGCCAGGCCGGCATGGACCCGTCCTTCCTGATCGGAGCGGACGTCCCCCAACTGGGCGGCGGCTCGCACTACGGCAAGGGCGAGTATCTCGTGGCGGAGGCGTGCGAATACAAGCGCTCCTTCCTCTACCTTCAGCCCCACATAGGGATCATCAACAACATCGACATCGATCACCTGGACTACTACTACGATCTCTGGGACATTGAGGAAGCCTTCGGCGAGTTCGCATGCGCGGCGGCCGAGGAAGGTCTGCTCATCGCCAACGCCGACGACGAGAACACAAGGGACGTGCTGGAGAAGACGAAGGCCCCCGCCATCACCTACGCCGTGGACGCGAAGGATGCCGATTACCGGGCCGAGAGGCTTTGGCGCGCCAAGGTGCACACCAACTTCGACATCGTTCACAAGGGCAAGAACGTCGGCCGGTTCAGCACCCAGCTATACGGCACGCACAACGTGATGAACGCCCTGGCGGCGGCCGCCGCATGCCGGGAAACGGGCATGAGCTGGGACGACATCCGCACCGGCCTGGAGGCCTTTGAGGGAGCCGCCCGGCGCCTGCAACTCGTTGGCACGCCGTGGGGAGTGCCCGTCATAAGCGACTACGCGCACCATCCGAAAGAGGTGCAGGCGAGCATTGCGGCCACGCACCAGCGCTTCCCCGGCAAGCGCGTCTTCGTCATCTTCCAGCCCCACCAGTACTCGCGCACGAAGAAGATGTTGCCGGAGCTTGCGGAGTCGTTCCGCACGTCATGGGTAACGTATGTATGCGACATATACGCCGCGCGGGACAGTCGCGAGGATCGGCAGGCGATCAGCGCGCTGGACCTGGTGCGCCAGATGAACCACATCGGGCTGCTGGGCCACTATGTCCCGGAGTTCGAAGACATCGAGCAGATCATCGTCGGCGACGTCATCCCGGACGACGTGATACTCGTCATGGGCGCCGGCAACGTCTGGCAGGTCGCGCACAACATCATCCCCAAGATCGAGGAAAAGGGCCGGCGCCAGATAATGGCGGCCTGAGGGAGTACTCTTGGAAAAGGTCCTCCAACTGCACGAGTTCACCACGTTCCGCATCGGCGGTGCTCCGCGCCTCTACTTCCACCCGGCGAGCGAGTCAGGCCTGCGGGACGCGCTTGCGATCTGCCGGGAGCAAGGGGTGCCATGGCGCATCCTCGGCGGTGGATCGAACCTGCTAGTGGAGGACGGTCCTCTGCCGTTCGCGGTAATCAGGATTTGCTCTCCCGGACTCGACGGCATCCGTCGCACCGGCTCCGCGAACCTGCGGGTGGGTGCTGGCCTGCACACGGCGCGCCTGCTCTCCTATTGCAGGGATCGTGGTCTGGGCGGGTTGGAGTTTCTGGCGGCCTTGCCGGGCACGGTCGGCGGCGCAGTCGCCGGCAACGCCGGCGCCTGGGGCCAATGCATATCGGAGCGGCTGGAGAGCATCGCCACGGTAGTCCCGGACGGCGGAATCCGTGTTTTGCCGCGGGAAAGCCTGCCTTTTTCCTACCGTTTTTGCCCCCTCAAAGGACGCGTGATCACGGAAGTGGAATTCCGACTGGAACCGCGCGACCCGGACCTCATTGCGCTGCAGATCCGCAACTACGCGGCCCAACGAGCCGAGCGTCACCCCCTGGGGCAACCCAGCGCGGGATGTATCTTCAAGAATCCCGCGGAGGGCTCTGCGGGCCGCATGCTGGATTCGTGCGGCTTCCGGGGCCTTTCGCGAGGAGGCGCGCAGGTGTCGCCCGTGCACGCGAACTTCATAGTGAACGTGGGCAACGCCACGGCGGCGAATGTGCTGGGCCTGATCGAGGAGATGAAAGGCGAGGTCCGCAGGCGGTTTGGCGTGGACCTCGAGCTGGAAGTGCGCCACTGGCACTCCGGTCCACAAGTGGCGTAAGCTGCAACGCAGAAGCATGATACGGATGGAGAAGCAGATGAATGACGCACACAAACCCAGGGTCGCCGTGCTGATGGGCGGCATAGGAGGAGAGCGGGAGGTCTCGCTCAAATCGGGCCAGGCCGTGGCCGCCGGCCTGCGCGAGGTGGGCTACCCCGTGGTGCCATATCAGGTGACCGACCCGGCGCTCTCCGGGCTGCAAGCGCTGTCGCCGGCATTGGCGTTCATAGCGCTGCATGGTCGCTTCGGAGAGGACGGCACCGTGCAGCGGATACTGGAGGACATGGGCATCCCCTACACGGGCAGCGGACCGGAAGCGAGCCGCACCGGTATGGACAAGCTGGCCAGCAAGAGGGCCTTCGTCAGGGAATCCGTCCCGACACCCGATTACTTCGCCATCGGGCCCGAGCACAGCCTGAGGCTATGCCGGGCGCAGGCGGAAAGGCTCGGATTGCCGCTTGTGTGCAAACCGGCGTGCAGCGGCTCCAGCCTGGGCATCAGCATTGTGCGCAAGGTCGGCGCGCTGGCGGACTCTGTCGAACTGAGCCGCCGTGAGTCGGAAACCGTCCTGCTGGAGCGCTACGTGCGTGGACGAGAGTTCACCGTAGGCGTCCTGGACGGAGAGGCCCTGCCGATGGTTGAGCTGCAGGTGGCCGGGGACTTCTTCGACTTTGACGCCAAGTACAAGGACCCGCGCACGCACTACATCACGCAGGTATCGCTCCTGCCGACCCTCTACCGCAAGGCGTGCCGCATTGCGGAGAGGGCCTACCAGTGCATCGGGTGTCGCCACGTGGCACGGGTCGATCTGATGTACGGATTCGACGGCCGCCTCTACGTGCTGGAGGTGAATACCATTCCCGGGCTTACACCCCGCAGCCTGCTGCCGATGGCGGCGGCGCGCGCGGGGATCAGTTTCCCTGAGTTGTGCCACCGCACAGTGCAGGCAGCGCTGCGCGACGCGCGTAGCGACGCAACGCGCCGCCGGATGACCGGCTGACCGACTCCAAGACGTCCAGGACTCCATGGCGAAATCCTCGCGCAAATCCAGGGGCAGGCTCAGGGCCGCCGTCGGCAGATTCCCTTTCCGGGCGGCGCTCTGGCTGATGGTGACGGCGGTGCTGATCGCCGCCATCGTCGTGGGTGGGCGCACCGTGTGGGCCGCCGTGGTTCGCCATCCGGAGTTCCGGCTGGACGCCCGGGCGATGGTACTCGGCGGCTACCCGGCCTGGGTGGAAGGCGACGCCATGTCCCGCGAGCTGCTCAAGGAACTCACCGCGCTGCCGGGAAACACGTCCATATTCGCCCCCGATCTGGCCCATCGCGTGCAGCACGAGCTGAGAAGCGCGCCCTGGGTGCTTGATGTAACGCGCGTGGAGCGCGTGCTGCCCAACCGCCTTGCCGTGTACTCCGTGTTCCGGCAGCCCCTCGGGGTGGTGCTCTACGATGGCGTGGAGTGGGTAGTGGACGCCGACGGCTATTGGCTGCCGGACAGTTTGTTCGACAGAACCGCCCTGTCGGACTCGACGCATCTGCCGCTGATCGTCGACCGAGGGCTTGACTCTCCGCCGCCGGTCGGGGCGCCCTGGGACAATCCCGAACTGGCCGTGGGCGCGCGCCTTACGCGCGACCTGCTGCAAAGCGGAATCCTCCGCGAGGTAGGCATAAGCACCATCGACGTCACGCGCGTGGGAACGGGATCGCGCGAGCCCGAGATAGTGATTATGGCCAAGAGCGGGGCGGAAATCCGATGGGGCAAGTCGTCGGTCTACGCAGAGCTGATCCCTCATGCGCAATCGCCGCTGCAGGTGACCGACGAAGAGAAGATGCGCATGCTGCGCAGCGTGCTGAGCGAGGACCCGGGACTGGAGGCGCTCGCCGGCAGATACATCGACCTGCGGTATCACAGGAAGATCATAGTCCCCCAAGGCGGCTGAGCGGGCGTTCGCCTCCGGTCGCTTCGCTCCGCAGTGATACCGGGCGCACCGTATACACACGTTGAACCCCTCCGGACCTTTTACCTATAATAGGCACCGCACGATTCTGTCACCGATGGTGCGGGCAGCCGTGCTGAACGCACCGACCGGTGAGCGCAGTGTCCAGGAGGAAGGTTGCCGACGTGCAGGCGAAGCTGATACCCATCGTCGGATACGACGCGCAGGAGGAGATCCCTCTCTCGCCCGAGGCGCCCATGATCGTGGGGCGCGGAGAGCAGGCGGACATACTCCTGAGCCAGAGCAAGGTTTCTCGCACCCACTGCCGGATCTGGTTCGAGAACGGCTTCTACACCATTGAGGACACCGACAGCAAGAACGGCACGTGGGTCAACAACCGCCGCATCCACAAGGCAATCCTGTTCCACCATGACCGGGTGGCGGTGGGCAGCACAGAGTTCCGATTCGTGCTGGAGAACGGACTCGACGAAGACACCTCAAAGGTGAACGTACAGGGTAACGGGGACCAGATCTTCGACACCGAGATCCGCGAGCCCGTGCAGAGCCAGACGCCCTCCTCGCTTTTTCTGGAGCTGCCCACCGCCGAGTCGGCCAGTGCGCGAGAGGTGCTTGAGCGCGACCTGAGCGCGGTCTGCAAAGTCATTAACACCGTCCACGCCGAGCCTCAGCTTGATCGCCTGTTCGAGACCATCCTGGATACGGCAATGGAGGCCACAGACGCGGACCGCGGCTATCTGATAGCGGCCCGCAAGCCCAACGGGGTGCTCATGCCGCTGGTGGGCCGCAACCGGGAGGGCGTGCCCGCCTACGCGCGGAATACCTTCAGCCGCAGCATCGTGCGCGAGTGCTACGAGACCGGCGACGCCATCCTCAAATCGGACCCCAGTAGCCAGGACGATGCCAGCGCCAGCGTGGTGTTCCAGCGCATCCAGAGCATCATGTGCGTGCCGATGAGCGACAGACAGGGGCCGGTCGGCGTCATATACGTCGATCGCGTGCTCGGTTCGCGGCAGTTCAACCGGCACGATCTGAAGGTCCTCTCCGCGATCGGGAACCAGGCGGGCATCGCCATCCGCCGCGCACAACTGACTCGCCAGGTCGAGACGCTGTTCCGCGATGCCATGCGCAGCGTCATCAACCTGGTCGAGCTCAAGGACGAATACACGTACGGCCACAGCGAGCGAGTCACCGGCGTCGCGTTGCGCATCGCCGAACTGTGCTCCCTGGAGAAGCCGGACATGCGCGACGTGGAGATTGCCGGCCTTCTGCACGACGTGGGCAAGCTCTCCGTGCGGCCCGACATCCTGCAGAAGCCCGGTCGCCTTACGGACTCCGAATACGAGGCCGTCAAGCTCCATCCCGTCGCCGGCTCCACCATCCTGCGCGACGTGGAGAACGCCGACAACATCGCCGCGGCGGTCCGGCATCACCACGAATGGTGGGACGGATCCGGCTACCCGGACGGCATTGCCGGCGAGGCGATTCCGCTGCTGGCGCGCGTGCTCAGCATAGCCGACGCCTTCGACTCGATGGCCTCTGAACGTCCATATAAGGACATGCTCCCCCGGGAGGAGATCCTGGGCGAACTGGAACGGGGCGCAGGCACACAGTTCGATCCGCACCTGGTCGAGCTGTTCCTCAACGCGCTGCAGACGGACGCCGAGTTCCGGGACCGCATCAACGCCATATACCGCCGACGAGGCGACGGTCCGCCCAGCAAGGGACCGTTCGAATAGGCGCCGCAGACCCGCAGACACCGACCAGGCGCAAAGGGGCATCGCCGACATGAGCAAAGGACGCCGCACATGCCGCACCGCGTTCTGCCTGATGCTCCTGACCTTCATTGCTCTCGCGGCGGGCTGCGGCTTGTTCCGCGCCAGGCCGGCACCAGAGTTGCCAAAGAGCGGCGTACTGGAAGTGCTCCGCGAGCGCGCCGACCGCCTCAGCACGGTCACCGATACAAGCATCCGCCTCTCGATACGCGTCAGCACTCCGGACGGCACCGAGCGCATGCCCACGTTGAGCGGCGTGCTCGCCTTCGACATCGTGCGCCTGGGGCTCTGGCTTCGCGCCGAGAAGCTCGGCCGCGAAGTGTTCGACCTCCGCGCGCTGGGCGACACCTTCTGGCTCGCCGTCCCGGACACCAGCGAGATCATCGTCGGCGGGCCGGTCGCCTACGCCCGGCTGCCCGGCTACTTCATGCGACCCGCGGACCTTGCCGGCCTGCTGGCCGGTCCCGAGTTCCTCGGCCTGAGCTGGTCCGACACGACCATGACCGTGGACCGCCACGACTACCGCTTCGATGTCTCCCTTCTCGGCGCGCCCTACCGCCGCGTGCTGGTGGACCGTCGCGACCTCGTCGTCTCACGCATCACCCGATACGACCCCGTCGGCCGTGTCACGCTCGACGTCGAGCTGAGTCGCCACACCGAATCGGAGCTCGGCAGCTTCCCGCGCGAACTCGTCGTCCGCCGCCCGCGCGAGGGAGTCACCGTCTCGTTGCGCCTCCGCGATCCGAAGCTCAACAAGGACATCCCTCTGCAGGCGTTCCGGCCGTCGACGCGCCCCGGCTACACGGTCCACAACCTCGACTACGAGCCGATCGAGAACATCGAGTTCTTCGGGGGGCAGGCGTGACCGATCCCGCCACGAACCCGGATGACTCGCCCCTCGCAGAGGCATATCGAATCCTGCGCGACAGACCCCGAACCGGCGAGGCGCCCGCCTGCCCGCCCGATACCGCCCTCCTCGCCCGCTTCTGCAGGCGCCTTGGCGCCGTCCCCAAGACCTGGGAGGACGCGCAGGCCGTCGACGCCGCAACCGACCTCGTAGCCGACGCGGGGGCCCGTTTCGGCGATGCCCCGCACGACGCCGAGGCCGCCATCGCCGCCTTCTGCGCCGGGCCGGGCGCCGTCTGCGGGGACAAGCCCCGCTGCGCCGAGTGCCCCGTCGCCGCGCACTGCGCATACCCGGACCGCCTCATCACCATCAAGGACCTGCCCGAGGACCAGCGCCCGCGCGAACGCCTCCTCGCAGAAGGCCCGGACCGCCTCCACGACCGCGAGCTCCTCGCCATCATCCTGCGCAGCGGCACCGGCAAAGAAACCGCCGTACAGCTCGCCGATCGCCTCCTCTCCCGCTACGGCAGCCTCCGCGCGCTCGCCCGATGCACCGCCGGCGAGCTCCAGGCCGTCAGCGGCATCGGCCCCGCCAAGGCGTCCCAGATCGTCGCCGCCTTCGCCATCGGTCGCCGCTGCATCAGCGAGCCCCTCCCCGCCGGCACCTTCATCACCGGCAGCCGCCAGCTCTTCGAACACATGCGCGAGCAGTTCCGCGGCATCAAGAAGGAACATTTCTACGTGCTCCTCCTCGACACCAAGCACCGCATCATCCGCCGCGAACGCGTCTCCGTCGGCTCGCTCAACGAGAGCATCGTCCACCCCCGCGAGGTCTTCCGCAACGCGATCCGCGAAAGCGCCGCCAAGGTCATCTTCGTGCACAACCACCCCAGCGGCAACCCCGACCCCAGCCCCCAGGACCGCCGTCTCACCGCGCGCCTCGCCGAAGCCGGCGATCTGGTCGGAATCAAGGTCCTCGACCACGTCGTCGTCGGCGACGAATCGTATTTCAGCTTCGCCGAGCAGGGCCTTCTCGACGCCTCCAGAGCCTCCTGAGCCACACCATGACCGAACCAGCCGAACTCCTCCGCGCCGTGTATCGCTCCATCCAGTGGGACCGCCTCTACCAGATCGCACCCGGCGCCACCCGCGAGCAGGTCGAGGACCTCTTCGCCGCTCTCGGGCAGGCCGCAGAGTCCATCCCATCCTCGGAGGCCCCAGACGTCTCCGGCGGGTCCGTCGACGTGTACACCGACGGCGCCTCGCGCGGCAATCCCGGGCCCGCCGGCGTGGGCATCGTCGTCACCACACGCGACGGCGCCGAGGTCGTCGCCTGGGGCGAGTCCATCGGCGAGACCACCAACAACGTCGCCGAATACCGCGCCTGCATCGCCGGGCTCGAAAAGGCCCTCGACCTCGGCGTCGACAGCGTCCGCCTGCTCTCGGACAGCCAGCTCCTCGTGCGCCAGATCAACGGCCGATACCGCGTCAAGAGCCCCACCCTCCAGCCGCTCCACGACCGCGTCCGCGAACTCCTCGATGGCTTCGAGAACTGGCAGGCCGTCCACATCCCCCGCGAGAAGAACGCCCGCGCCGACAAGCTCGCCTCCGACGCCGCCAAAGCGTCCAAATCCGGCTGAGGTCGTTTGTCGCATCCGGCCGTATGCCTGTCACTTATGACGGAATGGGTTCGTTTCGCATTCGGGGGGTGTCCGTCCTCATTTCCCCTCAATCGGCGCCGTCACCCGCCGTGGATGCCCACGTCGGCCGCCACCGGCGCCGGCAGCTTCTCGCCGCCGCGCAGCCGTCGCAGCCGCTCCAGCTCGTGCAGCAGGCGCAGATACTGGTTCGTCAGCGACACGTCGTAGCGGTTCACCAGCTCCACCAGCCGGTGGAAGTATCGCGGCTTGAACGGGCTGCCCGCGTTCATCTCGCCGATCCGCCCCGGCACGACGGCCCACGCCGCCCGGTGATACTCCGCCTCGGCCCGCGCGCAGCGCTGCATGCGCAGGTAGGTCACCGCCAGCTTCTCCACCAGCGACTCCTCGATCGCGCCCTCGGGCTCCATGCGCTCCATGAAATCGTCCAGGATCGGCGCCAGGTCCTCGGCGTCGCGTTCGGTAAGCGCGCTGGCGAAGATGCCGTGCTTGCGCGCGTTGTGCCGCGACACCGCCTTCCCCTCGTCGCTCTTCACGCCGCCCTTGAGGGCGTTCCGCCGGTTCGCCTCCAGTTGCCGTTCGGTGATCTTCTTGTTGCTCGACCCGTGCAGCACCATGTCGTTGCGCATCCGTCCACCTCCTGTCTGTAGTTGTCCGGGCGTTCGCTGAAGCGACAGCCCGCGGTCATGTCGCGGCCACTTGCGGCCGTTGTCGGACCGTTTCCGGCCACTGGCCTGTCCAGTACGTCCCTCATGCGTCCGCTGTCGCTCCACCCGGCGATACGCATCCTATATACGCTTTAGAGTGCACCGACTGAGGGGGCGACCCTTTTTCGGAGTGCGGCGGCTTGCCGCCGCTTTGCCGTCGGCGAAGCTTGCTTCGCCTGCACGCGTCGGTGCCGCGCTCGTTCGAGCCCGTGGAACCTGCATTGGTGTCGATTACCGATGCCATACTGTCGCACCGCGACAGGCGGTCGCTCCGGCGACGGCCCCCGGTCACGTCGCGGCCCACTTGCGGCCACCTGCGGCCGTTTCCGGCCACTGCCCTGTCCACTGCGTTCTTCATGCGTCCACCGTGGTCCCAATCGCCCATAAACACCCTATCTGCACCAAAAAGGACGAACATGAGTCTTCGCCGGTTGTGCTTCATCGACGCAGCGGGGCGAGACGCCCCGCTCTACCCACTGCAAAGGTAGCCCGGCCGTCTCGGCCGGGGTGCTTGGAGACTCCACCATATCTGGCCTGCATCGGCGCCGAGCGCCCATGCCATCCGGTCGCACCGCGACAGGCGCCCGGCGGTGAACCGCCGGGGTTGAAAGCGGCGCCAAGGCGCCGCACTCCGAAATCCTGTCCGTGCGCCGTTTCCATGCGTATGCTGCCGGCGGCCATCCATCGAACGCGCACCGGACGGCCAACGGCCGCGGGACCGACACGCATCGGACGGGCAGCGGTCATGAGACCGACAGGCGCGGCCAGTCCGGCACGCGCCTTGACATCGGGGAGGCCGGGCGCGATACCATGGTCGCGTGAGTGGGCAATGCGTTCGGCCGTGCGTTCTCTGTTTCGAAGGAGCGGCAGCATGAAGCGAGTCCTTGTCGTGGTTGCAATCCTTTCGCTGTGTGCCGTCAGTTCGGGGTGCTACAGGACGGTCTACCGGGGCGGGGGCCTTCCGTTCCAGGCGTCGCTCAACCTCCCGGACCCGTCGACGGAGCAGGTGGTGTCGCACTTCGAGGAGTCGAAGTGGAACCATTTCTTCCTGTTCGCGCTGGTGCCGACGTCGGAGCCGGACCTCGGCAAGCTGATGGGCCGGGCGGTGCCGGCGGGCGGCGAGGTGCGCAACCTGAAGATCCGGCACGAGGTGACGTTCGTGAACGGCCTCGTCTGGGTGCTGGTCGGCGGGTTGTATAACCCCATGACGACGACGGTTTCGGGCGACGTCGTTATGGCGAGATGAGTCGGCGGTCCCGAGGCCCGGCAGGAAGCCGGGCGCGGGACGGCCGTTGAGTTGTGGACGCGCGACGGACAAGGCAGGACTGCCCGCCGCGCGTCTTTCTTTCGCGGTGCCCACCGGAGCACCTCGACGGCCCGAATTTGGGGAATCGGTTCGCATAGCGTCCTGTCTTACCTGGGGAGAAGCACCCGCCATCGACAACGACAAACCCACGCGCAGAGCCTGCAGTAGTCCCGCCTATGCGGGACCATCTTACACGTCTTTCCGGAACCTGTGTCCGTTGTGGGCGTTCGTGTCCCCTTATGGGCGCCTATGGGTGGTCGTTTCTCAGAACCGGGGACACCTGGAGTAGTCCCTTCGGTTCGGGACTACTCCCAAGCTGTCGCTGGCCCAGGCGAGCGACAGCCGTGCTCGTGTACCCTTATGGGCTGCGATGGGTGCTCAGTTTCTCTCCGGAGGCACGGCGGTTGCCGGCGCAGGCCGGCAACCGCCGCGCTCGTGTCCGCTTGTGGGCCTGGTCTTTCCAGCAGACAGAAGGCGCCGACGGCTGGTAGGAACTCGGCAGACGCCTTTCGATGTGGATTAGGAAGGCTTCAACTGCAGCAATGGCCGCCTGACCCAACGCAGAGGCATCGCTCACGACGCCCCGTCTTGCCACGTCTCCGGGGCGGATAGAGGCTCTTGCTCCTCCATGCTGGCCGCTAGTGCCAAGACCTCGTCTTCGGTCACAGCCCCATCCTCGGCCTCGATCAGTAGGCCTCCCATGTCGCCTTCCTCTGGATCGGTAAGGATGATGGAAAAACACTTCTGACCATTCTGGCGACTGTCGCACAGCACAAAGACGGTACGGTCTTCTCCCATCGGGAAGCACCATGCGGAGTCTATCCAGAACAGTCCCAGAGTGACGATCATCTCCGCGTTCGCCAGGTTCAGCAGTACGCAGTCCGCGGACGCGACATCCGAGCCGTCAAGGGTGCAGAGAACATCCAGGAGACCCTCGACCGTATCAAAGCGGTAGCATATGGATGCGTAATAGAAGCGCTCTTCCTGCCAAAGCCTGTCCAGTGCGAGGAACCCACCAGATCCGCCGAAGATCATGACGCCCCTTCCGCGAAGCGCGATGACCTCCGGTGCTCCTACTTCTGCTGGCTCGGTCTCGGGCCAAGCATCGGGTACGATGACGGTGAAGCGGCCAACCCTGACCCTGTTTCCAACTGGAGGCGTCGGCCGCTGCATCCTCTGGAGGTTTCGCGCTGCTGGAAGCCCAATCTCAGTCGCCATTTCCCGCGCTTTCTTCTTTGCGCCCGCGGCAGGATCGGCAAAGAAGCTGGCTAAGGATGAGAGAGCAAGTAGCCCCGCGATGACCCACAAGGCAGCAACCCCAAACCGGCCAAGCTTGCGTTTCCAGAGACTAATGGGTGCCTCGGGCTTCACATGGGAAACCCGTTCTCTGACACGGAGCCACGCGAGCCGCCCCCCGGCAAGGTAGAGCGATAGAAGAAGAGGAGAGATCCGCGTCACCCATTTGGCCACCGCAGCCGATATATCGTCTGCGCGGTCCCGAGGCAGAGCAGCAAACAGGGCCGGCGGCAGACGATATAGTAGCCAGAGGCCAACGCTCAGCTGGCAGACGATCAATACGGCCACGATGCCGAAGATCAACAGAAGGGCCTTCCCCAGAGGTCTCGGGCTATGCTTCACTGAGTCTGAGGCGATCCCATTGCCCATGATGGCTCTCCCGGTACAGAAGGATCAGTTCCCCGGATCACATATCATCGATAGCCCGTAGCAGGCCTATCCCTTTGCGCCACCGCGCACCAAACGGATCACCGTACCGGAACGCTGGATTCGGCAAGGTGTCCGTGCCACTGGCTGGCAGCCCTCAGCACATAGTATAGCCGTTTCGTGGCAACGTCGCAGCGAAATGTCGGTGAGGGGTTCAGGAAGATCGCTGCCGTGGCACCCTCCCGCCGCTCGGACTGGGCGGGCCGAGCAACTGCGATGAGCAGCAAACCGGCAGGCGCCTTGCGCCTTCGCCCGTCATTGGCCTCGCGGATAGAGGTGCTTGCTGCTTGGCGCCCGTGCTGCTACGATCCCACCTATGAAACCGCGGGACATATTCCTGGACGCCGTTCGCGGGCGAAAGGCGTCGGGAGCCGAACGCCGCTTGCTCCCCCGGCCCGCTACCGGCAGCGCTACCTCCGTCGTCACCATCGACCTGATGCACCGTGTCGGCGCGTTCTTCCCCGAAGCCCACACCGACCCCGACGTCATGGCCCGGCTGGCCGCCGCCGGACACACCGTGCTGGGCTTCGACAACGTGATGCCCCTCTTCGGCGTCTGGCACGAGTCCGCCGCCCTGGGCTGCGACGTGGATTGGGGCGACCTCGACCGCATGCCCGACTGCCGACGCCCCCTCTACCGCATGGGCGACGACGTGCGCATACCGCCCGACCTGCTGGACCGGCCGGGATGCCGCGTGCCGCTGGACGCCATCCGCCAGCTGCGCGACCGCTTCGGCGACGAGGTGGCTGTGGTCGGCAAGGTGTTCGGCCCGTGGACGCTCGGCTACCACGTTTTCGGCGTGCAGGAGTTCCTCATCAACACGCTGCTGGAGCCCGGCGAGGTGCGGCGCGCGATGGAGATGCTGAAGGAGGTGACAGTGCGGTTCGCCCTCGCGCAGATAGACGCCGGGGCAGACGCCCTCTGCTTGGCCGACCACGCGACGCGCGACCTCTGCGCGCCCGAGGCCTACCGCGACTTCCTGATGGACACCCACCGCGAACTGGCCGAGCGGATCCCCTGCCCGCTGATCCTCCACATCTGCGGCGACACCTCCGACCGCATCCGCTACATCCGCGAGACCGGGTTGGCGTGTTTCCACTTCGACTCGAAGGTGCCGGCGGCCGATGCGCGGCGGCTGGCGGGGGACGCGCTGAGCCTGATGGGCGGTACGAGCAACCTGGACCTGATTCTGCGCGGGACGCCGGACGACGTGGCGCGCGACGTGCGCAAGAAGGTGGGCTGCGGGATCGACATCATCGGCCCGGAGTGCGCCGTGCCGCTGGACGCGCCGTCCGAGAACCTGCGCCTGCTGGCCGAGGAGGCGAAGCGGCTGCCGGTCTGACGGGTAGAAACGGCCTACTCGTAGTGTCCGTTGTCCAGGGCGGCGCGGTACATGGCCTCCAGGTTCAGCCACGGGCAGCACGGGGGCAGGTTGTTCGCCTCCCGAAGGATGAAACGACCGCCCTCCTTCACCCCCGAAAGCAGTATGTCCCGCGTGCGCGCGTAGACGCCGTCCGGCGTGCCGTCCCGAAGCAGGCTGACCTCCGGGCCGCCGCTGATCTGGACGCCCGGCCCGAGCCGACGGCGCAGGTCGCCGTGGTCCACCGGGTAGCCGGTGTCGAAGCTGTCCACGTTCAGCTCGCGGGCGATGGCGGGGAAATGGCGCGTGGCGTCGCCGCAGAGGTGGATGCCGTGGGGGCCGGCGTCCGACCATTCACCGAGGTAGCGGCGATGATGGGGCATCACCAGGCGGCGGTACATCTCCGTGGAGATGAGCTGGATACAGTCGTCGGCGATATTGCCGCGCGGACCGGTGAAGGCGTCGGCGCCGAAGTGGCGGGCCAGCGCGCGGTTGCGGATGACGACGCCCCGGGTGATGAACTCCAGCACGCGCCGGACGTATTCGGGGTCCTCGTAGAGGTCCGTCAGGAACTCGGGGCCGCGCAGGTTGACGGCGATGGTGAACGGGCCGTCGAAGCCGAACAGCACGGGGCGGACGGCGTATTCGATGCCGCGGTCGGGCAGCCGGCCGACGACGCGCACGAGCTCCTCGTGCCGCTGCAGACAGTCGCGGACGAACGGGTTGTCGAGGGGGCGGTCGACGTCGACGTCGAAGATGCGGTGCTTGCCGTCGCCGGCGAGCACGCGGGCGACGTCGGGCACCTGGCCGTCGCGGAACTCGACGTCGGCGCCGAAGTAGGCGGAGTCGTAGACGTTCTGCACGTCGACGAAGAACTCGAAGCGCTCGGGCGGGCCGACGGGCGAGTCGCAGTGGCGGTTGAGGTGCTCGGTGGTGTATTCGAGGAAGCGTAGCTGCACGTCGACGGCGGCGCGGGCGTCGGTAAAGCAGTCGCGGTAGCTGACGCCGCCGGGGTTCCATTCGGGGTCGAGGACGACGACGCGGGTGTTGACGCCGAACTGGACGGGCACGCGCGTGGGGCGGCCGGCGTGGTAGGCGTCCCAGACGGCGCGTTTCTCGTCGTTGGACGGCGTGGGCATGTGGCTTACTCGCAGGCGGCGACGATGCGGGCGACGAGGCCGGTGTCGCTGTCGCGCTGGTTCTCGTAGATGCCGGGCGCCTGGACGACGACCATGTCCATGCCGGGGCAGACCCAGATGTGCTTCTGACCGGCGCCGCTGGCGGCGTAGGAGTCGTGCGGAAGCGACGGCCAGAGCAGGCCGCGCTCGTTGGTCCAGAACCCGTGCCCGTAAACCCATTCCTCCTCGGGGCAGTTGGCGAGGATGTCCGGGGCGACCTTCACGGCCTGGCGGAGGTAGTCCTCGGGGACGACCTGCCGCTCGCCCCAGCGCCCCCACCGCAGCCAGAGCAGGCCGAGGCGCGCCATGTCGCGGGCGTCGGCGCCGAGCTGGAGGTAGTTGCCGAAGATGCCGACGAGGGCCTCGGGCGGGTGCTTGAAGTTGGTGTACTTGTGCGTCCACGACGCGCCGATGGGATCGCGGATCTTATCGTCCACCAGCTTGCCGGGGCCGGGCAGGCGGTCGGGGTCGGCGCTGTCGTAGAGGTCGTAGGCGGCGGCGATGGCGTGGCAGAGGATGTTCATGCCGAAGGTCTGGTAATGATACTGCGCGCCGGGGGTCTCGCCGGGCTTCATGTAGCCGGAGGTGTTGGTGATGAGGTGGCGGAAGGTGATGGCGCGGTCCTCGGGTTTGGCGTGGCGGCCGGGCTTGGGCCCGCGGCCCTCGGGCACGTCCATCATCTCGGGGTAGTAGTCGACGACGAGGTCGTCGGGGCTGCCGATCTTGCCTTCGTCGACGGCGATGCCGAGCAGGCAGGAGTAGACGGACTTGGCTGCGGAGGCGAGCCACTGCTTCTCGCCGACGGCGACGCCCTGCTGCCACTCGGCGACGATGCCGCCCGCGCGCATCACGAGCACGCGGTAGGTGTCGCCGACGCTCTCGGTGTCGAGCCACTTCTTGGCCTCGGCCAGCTTCTCGGGATCGAAGCCGGCGTCGCGGGGGTCGATTGACTTCCAGGATTCGGCGGGGAATTCATCTTCCATCGTGCGGCTCCTGATGCGGTTCAGTTACCGACCTTGTCGTACGGCCACATGACCATGCCGCCGTCCATCACCTTCACGTCGCCGAAGCCCCACGCGCGGAGCTTGACGGCGGCCTCGTAGGCGGTGAGCGAGACGCGCGACATGACGACGATCTCCTTGTCCGGCAGCTCGCGGCGGCGGCCCTCCAGGGCGCCGATGGGAATGTGGCGGCTGCCGCGTATGTGGCGTGCATCGTACTCGGAATGGGTGCGCACGTCCAGCAGGATGAAGTCGTCGCCGGCGTCCAGCCTGCGGCGCACCTGCATCGGCGTGATGCCGGCCATCAGGCCGTCCAGCTTGTTGCGCGTGACGTTGCAGGCGGTGTGCAGGACGTCGAGCGCATCGGAGTAGGACGGCGCGTAACCGAGGTCGAGGTTGGCGATCTCGTCGACGGTCATGCCGGCGGCGATGGCGGCCACGGCAACGTCCAGCCGTTTGGCGGCGTCCCCGGCGCCCACCACCTGGATGCCCAGCAGCCGGCGCGCGGCGCGGTCGGCGACGAGTTTGATGACCACCAGCGCGGCGTCGGGCATGAAGTGCGCCCGGTCCATGCCGGGCGTGAGCGATGTGACGACGTCGTGGCCGGCTTCGCGGGCGCGCTTCTCGGTGAGACCGGCGCGCCCGACCGTGTAGTCGAACACCTTGCAGACCGTGGTCCCGACGACGCCGGGGAAGCGGTCGTCGCCGCCACAGATGTTCACGGCGGCCACGCGGCCCTGCTTGTTGGCGGTGGAGCCGAGGGGCACGTAGGCGGGCTCGCCGGTGAGCAGGTCGGTGACCTCTACGCAGTCGCCGGCGGCGTAGACATCGGGATCGGAGGTGCGCATGTGGTCGTCGACGCGGATGGCGCCGGTCGGCCCGATCTCCAGCCCGGCTTCGCGCGCGAGCTTTACGTTCGGCCGCACGCCGACGCCCATGATGACCATCTCGGCGGGGAAATCGCCCTTCTCGGTGAGCACCTGCCGCACGGCGCCCTCGCCCCGGAAACCGGTCACGCGCGTCTCCAGCATCACGCGCACGCCCTTGCTCTCCAGGTGACGGCGCACCAGGTCGGCCATCTCCCAGTCCAGCATCGGCAGAAGCTGCGGAAGCATCTCCACCAGCGTCACCCGGCAGCCGGCGGCCACGAGCGCCTCGGTCGTCTCCACGCCGATCAGCCCGCCGCCGACGATCGTGACGTCTTTCGCCCGCCCCTCCGCCAGGCGGGCCTTGATTCCCTCGGCGTGCTCGATCCCGTGCAGTGCGTAGACGTTGCGCAGGTCCGTGCCGGGAATCGAGGGGATGATGGGCAGCGCGCCGGTGGCCAGGGCCAGCTTGTCGTACGGCAGCCATCGCTGCTCGTCGCTTATCAGATCGCGGACCAGCACGCGCTTGCCCTCGCGGTCGACGCGCAACGCCTCGGTGCGGTTCATGATGCGCACGTTCTTGACCTGCTCGAAGAACTCGGGCCCGCGCAGGACGCCCTCCGGCGTGGATACCAGCTCCCGCTGCTCGCGCACCATGCCGCTGATGTAATAGGGAAGCCCGCAACCCGCGTAGGAGAGAACGCGGCCCTTTTCGACCACCGTGACGTCCGCGGCATGGTCCAGCCGCTTGACCTTCGAGGCGATCTTGGGCCCGGCGGCGACGCCGCCTATGACCAGCACACGGCAGCTCGGTTCCGGCGCACCGTCGCCCTCGACCTGCTCTTCGTCGGCCGGCGGGGGAACGGTCGGCGCCGTCAGCTCGACCTCCGCACCCCCAAGATCCGACTTGCCCGCCTTAACGCTGCCTCCCGCCTGCCGCACGACCGCCCGCACGAACGCCAGCCCCAGCCCCGTCCCGGTCGCCGCAACCCGCTTGGCGTTGGTGGCGCGGAAGAACGGCTGGAACAGGTTCTCCATCTCGTCTTCGGGGAAACCGATCCCGGAGTCCCCCACCGTCAGACGCACCTCCTCGGAATCGGGCACCCGTTCCAGGACGGCCAGTACGCGCCCGTCCGACGGGGTGTACTTGACGGCGTTATCGATCAGCGCCGCCACGGCCTCGTCCAGCGGCGCCTGGCGTGTGCGCAGGTAGGCGTGCTCGACATCCGAGCGGACGGAGAGATCGATGCCCTTTGACGCGGCGGCGTCGCGGTGTCGGTCATGGGCGCGCCGCAGGGCGCCGGCCAGGTCGGCGGCCGCCCCGCCGGGGGCGTGTCGGCTGGCCTCGGCAAGCGCAAGGAGCCCGCCGACGGTATCCATGACTTCGGAGCACTTGCGGTCGGCGGACTCCAGTATCTTCCGCTGTTCGTCGCTGACTTCGCCGGCGAACCCGCCCAGCAAAGTGCGGACTATGGTGTGGAGCGTGCCCAGCGGGGACTTGATCTGGTGGGCGACGATTGCCGCCTGTTCCAGCCCCTCTGTATCGTCGTCCGCCATCGCGCCCGCTCCCGGCTACTACTGGAGCAGCTTTGCGATCTCCGAAAGCAGCTCGGAGGGCTCGACCGGCTTCTCCATGAACTTGTCGACCGGCAGATAGCCCTCGTCGGTCTCCGCGTCGATGCTGTAATCCATGTTCTGGTTCACGGCGGTGAGCATGATGATGGGCATGCCCTTCAGGTCCTGGTCCTGACGGAAACGGTGCGTCAACTTGATGCCTTCTCCGAAGGTGTCCATCATCACGTCGACGATGGCCAGATCGGGGCTGGTCTCCTTGGCCTTCTCCCAGCCCTCGGTTCCGTTCTTGGCGGTCACCACGTCGTATCCAGCCGGTTCGATAGCCGTCTTCAGCACGGAAACCAGATCGGGGTCGTCGTCGACGATGAGGATGCGCTTGTCTGCCATCGGGGCCTCCTTGTGCGTACTTGCGAGCATGCGGGCGCGCAACGGCGCTCCCGCCTTGGTTCGTATCAGATGGACAGTATACCGCAACGGGAAGCTTTGTCGAAGTGATTTCGGGCTGCAACAGGCGACGGCCGGCGCATGTAGGATTTCGCCCGGGCATCGGCACTTGCGGCAGAGCAGCCGGAACCTGTATGTTGTTGTTTTTATTAACGCGATCGGTTATTCTTTTTGGCAGAAGATGCGGTGCAGATCATCTTCCGAACGAAGCGACTTCGCGAGGAGTTCAATGAATCGAGACGTCTGGTTGCCAGGTACGGAAAGCCGATGGCGAAGGTGATGATGCAGCGGCTGTACGAGTTGGATGCGGCAAGGTCCCTGGAAGACCTACGCAACTTGGGCCGATGCCATGAACTCCGGGGGGACCGGGCGGGACAGCTTTCGCTCGACCTGCGCGGCCCCTACCGTCTGATCATCACACCGGCCCACGACCCGCCACCAACCAGGGATGATGGGGGGCTGGACTGGTCACAGGTAACTGCCGTGAAGATCATCGAGGTAGCTGACACCCATGGGTAGGATACAGACAGAATTCGCACCGGACACCGTTTCACTGCCGGGAGACACCCTCCAGGAGGCGCTTGAAACGAGAGGCATGACCCAGGCGGAACTGGCCGCCAGGACTGGACGAACTCCCAAGCTGGTGAGCGAGATCATCAACGGGAAGGCGCCGATCAGTCCCGATACAGCGCTGCAGCTCGAACGTGTGCTCGGTGTGCCAGCCGAGTTCTGGAACAACAGGGAACGCCGCTACCGGGAGGTCAAGGCCCGACTGGACGAACGACAGCGACTTTCGAGCGCGGTGGAGTGGGCAGGGCTGTTCCCCCTGAGAAGCATGGCCAAGCTCGGATGGATAGAGAAGCGCCGCGACAAGGTGGAGCAACTGCGAGAGGTCCTCAGCTTCTTCGGCGTGGCGTCACCGGATGCCTGGGAGCAGTACTGGGCTCGCGTTTCCGTGGCCTACAGGAAGTCGCCCACCTTCGAGGCGGACGATTATGCTCTGGCCGCGTGGTTGCGCCAGGGCGAGATCGAAGGTCAGTCTACGGAATGCGCGCCTTTCCAGGCGTCCCGTCTCCGCAGCGTTCTGGACCGTCTCCGGCCCCTAACCCGACAAGAGCCCGAGCTCTTTGAGCCGCAGCTGCAGGAGATGTGTGCGGGATGCGGGGTCGCCGTTGCACTCGTTCCGGAACTGCCGAAGATACGGGCAAGCGGGGCTTCGCGCTGGCTCACGCCCCGGAAGGCACTCATCCAGGTAAACCTGCGGTACAAGACAGACGATCACTTCTGGTTCACTGTGTTCCACGAGGCAGCCCATGTGCTGCACGACTCGAAGAGGAAAGTGTACGTCGACCGCGAAGACCTGAACGGGGGCGAGCAAGAGGCGGAAGCCAATCGGTTCGCGATGGAGAAGCTTCTCGCTCAGGGCAAGCTGAGGGAGTTCGCCCGCCGCAATGGCTGCCCTCCACGCTTCCCCTCGAAGGCGGCCATAAGGCGTTTCGCAGCAGACGTCGGCATCTCTCCGGGAATCGTCGTGGGACAACTGCAGCACCTCGGGCTCTTGCCCCACAGCCACTGCAACGACTTGAAGCGCAAGCTGGTATGGGCGGATTGATGTCGTCGCTCACGCCGCCAGACGGGCGGCGAGGCGTTTGGCCAAGGCAACGATGGTGAGGATCGGCGGCAGACCCGGCGACCGGGGCAGCACGCTAGCGTCGCACACGTATAGCCCCTCGATCTCCGTCTTCAGGTCGGCGTCGACGATGCGGCCGACCGCCGCCGTTCCACCCGGGTGGGCGCCCTGAACGTCGGTGACAACGATGCCGTCCTCCCGCGCGCCCGCCGTGACCAGGACTTCCCGAGCCGCCGCCACTCCCCTGTCCAGCCGCCCGCGGTCGGCTTCCGTAACGGGCTTGGACACCGCGCCCTCCTTCCAAACGCGCCCGGCCGGGTCGTCGGAGGTCTTCACCATCAGGCCAAGCGTGCTGCGTGTCGGCAATAGCGCCCCGCGCAGACCGGCCTCGGTGAAGCGGACGAATCGTCCCTTGTTCAGGAACGGCGACAGTATGTACCCTTCATCGTGCGAACTCGCTTCGACCAGGGGCATCACCGGCTCGCGGTGCTGGCTCAGCCCGGGCGCCTTGCCGTAGACGTTGACGAAGAGATCCGCAAATAACCCTTCCCCGGCGTCGTCGATCCCCGACCGCTGGAGGATGGGCGGCGTGCCGAGGCCGCCGGCGGCGACGATCACGTTGGCGGCCCGCGAGTGCACCAGGCCGTCGCGGCACCGGTAAAGCACGCCCTGCGCCCTGCCGTGCTTGGTGACCACCTCCCGCACCGTCGCGTTGAAGACGGTCTCCGCGCCGTCCGCACGGGCCTTCTCCAGGTAATCGAGGGCCGTCCACTTCACGCCCGGCCGGCAACCAAGGACGCACTGCGCACACCGGGCGCAGCGTGCGCTATCAATGAACTTCGGCATCGGCTCCATGGTCCGTCGGTGCGCGGTCGCCGCATCGCGGAGCGCCCGCGAGCCTGACGACAGCAGCGCCTCATCCAGCGGCGTCACCCCCAGTTCCTCCTCGGTCTCCGCAAGCTCCTCGGCAATGTCGATACCCAGTTCACGGAGCTCGGATTCCAGGCAGCGCACGCCGTTCCCGCAGGAGACGACCGTCGTTCCGCCGGCCATGAAGGTGCGCCAGAGGATGACGCCCTCTTTCGAGCGCCGGGGGAAGATGGGCGGCCAGGTTGTGTCGAAGAAGCCGAGTGCGCGAAACAGGCTACCCAGCCGGCGCTGGTAGCGGCCGGTCTCCAGCACGCGGACGCTTCGCCCGCGTCGGGCCAGTTCCATCGCCAGCGTCGCACCGCCGGCCCCGGAGCCCACGATCAGGAACTCGCAGTACCCGTCGCTCATGCGGTCGCCCTCAGTTCCGGGCATCTGGGGCAGGCGCTCTGGTCTTCCCGCGAGCATGCCGCCCCGCGCCCGGCAGACATGCCGAAGTTGTGTGCCGCGGCATAGTCGAAGAGTATCCGCAGGTTCTCCTCGTCCACGGGCGGGCATTCAAGCCCCACACGCCGCACGGCGCTCTGCACGCTGCCGGTGTCGAACAACATCGGTCCCGAGGTGACGTAGGGGGTGAACAAAGCGCCGACGGTCTTGTAGTAGAGCTCCTCGAGCCGGTTCTTGTCCTCCGGCTCGCCGTCCACCGCCCGCACGCCCCGGACGCGCAGCGCCTCCATCACGAAGGGCTCCAGTTCCCGTACGGGCAGCGGCCGCTCGTTCACGATGTGGTAGCTCTCGCCCGGATCGTCCTGGGCGCAGACCTGGTACATCACCTTGGCGGCGTAGTCGCCGGGGACGATGTTCAGCGCTGCATTCGGGTCCCAGCGTATGCGCAGGTCGACGTGCAACGGGCTGTCATAGAGACAGGCCCCCTGCGGCAGCAGGGAGCGCTTCATCCGCACGAGGAAGGCGGCGACCGAATAGAAGACGCCAAACTTGCCTATGCTGCCCAGCACCGGCTCGATCAGGCGACCGCACACGATGGAGGGACGGAAGTAGCGACACCGGATGCCCGTGCGCGCGGCGAACCGGCGGACCTGCAGTTCCGCATCGAGTTTGGCCTCCTCGTAAGGGTTGCGGAATCGGCCCGTCCGGTTGATGAAATCGGGCGCGATGCGGCCTGCAACGTCGCCGCAGCAGTAGGCGCTGCCGACGTAGCTGAACTCGCCCACGTCCAGGCTCGATGCCAGGTCCAGCACCTTGCGCGTGCCGTCCACGTTCGTGCGCCGCAGTGCGCGTGCGGAGACGCTTGACGTGCGCAGGTCGGTGAGCGCGGCGACATGGAAGAAACGGTCGATCGGCCCGCCGCGCAGGATGCGCAGACCCTCCCGGTCGATGCCCAGTCCGGTCCGGTCCAGGTCGGCGTGGACGTAGCGGATTCGGCTCTGGTGGTATTCGGACAGAAGCCGGGCCGCGTCCGGCGCGTCGCCCATGTAGGACCGGCCGTCGTGCAGCAGGATGTCCCTCATCCGACGCCGCAGACTGCCGTGCCCGTTGCTGCGCCCGAGCAGGATCAGCTCCAGCGAGTCCGGATAGGGAAGATGCCGCTTGATGAACTCGAACAGCAGATTGCGGCCCAGCACCCCGTTCGCGCCGGTGATGACTACACGCATGCTCTGGCCTCAAAGTGGCGGTTAGACAATGCGGCTCGTCCGGCGTCGCAGAGCGCTGCTTGAGGGCCTGCTGGAAAGGATGGGCCTCACGACGGTCGCACGCCACCCGTTGCGCAAACGATTGCGCAAGGGGCACGTCTACTATGGTAACAGGCGGGGAAAGAGGCGGTCAAGACCGACCCGCGACGCGCCGCCACTCGTTGCATCCTTGCCCGGCTTCTGTTACCATCGTCGCTCCAACCTCCACCCGATTCCCGATCCAATCATGACCGAAAAGACGCTGAACTTCCAGCAGCTCATCCTGGAGCTGGAGCGATACTGGGCCGACTACGGCTGCGCCATCGTTCAGCCGCACGACATCGAGGTGGGCGCCGGCACGTTCAACCCGCACACCTTCCTGCGCGCGCTGGGGCCCGAGCCCTGGAAGGCGGCCTACGTCGAGCCGTCCCGCCGCCCCACCGACGGCCGCTACGGCGACAACCCGAACCGCTTCCAGCATTACTACCAGTACCAGGTGGTCATCAAGCCCGCCCCGCGGGACTCGCAGGAGATCTACCTGGAGAGCCTGCGCCGGCTGGGCATCGACCTGGTCGCGCACGACGTGCGCTTCGTCGAGGACGACTGGGAATCCCCCACCCTCGGCGCCACCGGGCTGGGCTGGGAGGTCTGGCTGGACGGCATGGAGGTCACGCAGTTCACCTATTTCCAGCGCGTCGGCGGCTACGACCTGGAACCGATCACGCTCGAGCTGACCTACGGCCTGGAGCGGATTTCGATGTTCGTGCAGCAGGTGCGGAATGCGTTCGATCTGGAATGGGTCGACGGGCTGACCTACGGCGAGGTGCACCACGAGGGCGAGGTCGAATTCAGTCGCTACAACTTCGACGAGGCGGACGTGGCCGTGCAGCTCGGCCTGTTCGACACCTACGAGGCCGAGTGCCGCCGCTGCCTGGACGCGGAGCTGGTGCTGCCGGCGTACGACTACGTGCTGAAGTGCTCGCACACCTTCAACCTGCTGGACGCGCGGGGGGCCATCAGCGTCGCCGAGCGCACCAGCTACATCACGCGCGTGCGCAATCTGGCACGGGCCGTGGCCGGCGGCTACCTGGCCCTGCGCGAACGTCTCGGCCACCCGCTGCTGAAGGCCTGAAGCCGCTCAGATAGCACAATGCCTTCCAGACACCGCCGCCTTTGCTGTTCTGACAACGCCGATGCGTGCCCAGCATAGTCCCGGGTCCACCGGTATGCCTTTCGCTGCAGTGGGCTAAATGCGTCGGCCCAGCTCACTTGCCGTCTGAGCAGACGGCATCCACCAGTTCCATGGCGCGGAGAAGCCGGCGCTGTGTGGCCGGCATATCCAGTGTCCCTTCTTCGGTAACGGCAAGGTACGTAGACGCCTCGGCCTCAAAGGTGATATCTGCAACGGTGGCGTAATTCCCCCCCCTGTAACGGCCGGACTTGCGGATATAAAGGCCATCGAAACGCGGCTGGTCAGCGCAGGTCTTGATGGCACCAAGAGCAGCATACAGGAGACCTTTGTGCACCTTGATGCGCTCCCCATTCTCATCCTTAGCGGCACGGGCACGGATCTGCAGACGGAGAGCGTCTTCGATCTGCAGATAGAGCTCGCAACCCAGGCTTGGGAGCGGCCGCCAGTGCCACCAGAATCCGAGAAAACCCCCGCTGGGATTGGAGATGTATCCCCAGTTGGCTGTGCACTTCCCGTCGACAGCATCGTTTTTGTGGTGCTCTCTTAGCCACTCGCCAAGCGCGAGGTAGTAGCCCTGCTTGGCCCGCCAGCCCCAAGAGCGATGCGGATCATGGCGGAAAGCGGCGGTGTCTTTCTGCCATCGCTGCAGGTGCCGTCGGAACTCTTCGACGATCGTGTTGCCGGTGTCAGGGGTCTCGCTAAGCACAGCCAGCAGGTCAGACCGCAGAAAGACGCCGCATTTCTCAGCCTTGGGCAGACTCCGCTGGGACTGGTTGCCGGTCTTGACGTAGACGGCCATCACATCCTGATATTCTCGGTTCTCCTCACTCTCCGCGTACCGCTTGTAACGTTCGATCTGGTTCGAGTGCTCGTCCGTCTCCACCTTATCCTCGATGATCAGGCAGAGTGCGTCGTTGATCACCACACGTATGTCCACATTATGTATCTGAGTCCCGACTTCCAGTGTTGCGATGCGGGTGTCCTCGAGAGGACTGGACGAGCCCCTGGCTTCGGCCGACGCCTCGACCAGGGCATGCAGCAGTTTCTCACCAAGCTGATTGAGCTTGGCGTGACTCTCGCGGTACTCGGGTTTGGCCCAGGACAGAATGTAGGCAAGCGTAGCATCCTGCGAGAGTTCAGAAGTAGCAAAGTCGTATATGTTGGGAAGCATCATGCTACACCTCCGGACATTGACAGAAAACACAACTTATTATGCGCAATATAGCCTTACGATTTACTCCACTCAAGGCAGCCGGTGCACGGCAGTCCTCCATCCCGTGAAGAGGCGCTTCCACCTATCCGACCTCTCGCCGGTCGTTCTGAGCGGAAAGCGCAGGGCGTATACGGAACCCCATGCCCGGCTTGCTGCGTCCGCTCCAGCCGCCGTCCACCTCAGACTGCAGCGCCTCCCTGAAGTCCTTGAGGCAGACGCATCCGTTGGGATCCCGGGCGAGCGCTCTGCGGGCAGCGTTGAGGATGACGTTCTTGATCTCTCCGCCCGTGAGCGACGGCTCGATTAACGCTTCCATGTCCACGTCGCGAGCCAGCGGCATGGCAGGTGGCATCAGCCGCTCCCATATCCGTCGCCGCATTTCGCTGTCCGGCCGTTCAAACTCGACCTTCATGCTGATTCTGCGCTCGAGCGCGGAGTCCAGGGAGAGCTTCCGATTCGTTGCCAGCACGCAGACACCGTCGAATCGCTCGAGTTCCTGCAGGAGAAGATTCACGGCGCTTATCTCGTGGGGCCGCCGGGCCCCATCCCTGTCGTAGAGCATCGAGTCCGCTTCGTCCCAGAAGAGCACCGCGCCGTGGGCTTTGGCCTGGCGGAATGTCTTGGCGATGTTCTTCTCCGTGGCGCCGACGTAGCAGTTCCGGATCTGGGCGTAGTCTGCACAGAGGATGGGCCGGCCGAGCTCGTGCGCCAGGGCCTCCGCGCAGGCGGTTTTCCCCACTCCGGGAGGCCCGGAGAACAGTAGTGTGACACCACGCCCGTAAGGCAGCACGGATTTAAAACCCCACGCGTCCATCATCACATCGGTGTGCAGGACCTGGGCCGCCGCCATCCGCAGCGCCGAATGCACCTGATCGCTCAACGCAAGCTGGTCCAGCCGGATTGCGGGCTCCCGCACAAGCACCTCCCCCGAGCGACGCCGGAGCGACTCCCTCTTGAGGCCGAGAGCATCCAGACTCCCGTCGGTCAGCTCGAACTCGATGTCCGAAAGGTCCTGAGGGTCGCCCGAGAGCACTGCATCATCGCCGCCACACGGTTGGATCACACTGTTCCTGACGAGGGGAGACCCGGCGCCGAGCGTGGAAAGGGAGTAGACCACCTCCTCGACAGCGGGGCTCACCGCACGAGCAAGACCGATTCCCGTGAAAAGGTCGTCGTCTGCGGGCATGTGGCCCAGGGCCTTGCCCAGAAGTATCGCGCTGATCATCGCTTCGTCCGACGAACGAATCGACGGCCCGGCGGAAAGCCATTTGGAGGTCTTCCACTGCGAGTGCTGCTCCAGGGTTGTTACAAAGCCGATCCAGAGACTACGTATTCTACGGGAAATCCTGTATAGATCATTGCTCATGCCGGGCAAGCGAGGCTCATAGAACATCATGACGTCGCTCTTCCTGCCGAACGCCGTGGTCAGACCGCCCAGTCTCTGATGGAGTTCCTCTTCCGTCTTGACCGGCCATCCCCGGCCAACCTGGCCCGATCCGTGGAGGATGAACTCGACGAGAGCGGGATCCAGGGCTATGCGTCGGTCGCAGAAATCATCGTCGGGATTGTCGAAAGAAATGAGTCGGGAAGTGCAAAGCCGGCCGTCTGAAGTAAGGCTGCGAAGGACCTCCAACCGTTCAATACCCTCTATGCCAAGGACGTCAGGCACCTCTCCGCAGGTCTTTATGGGATCTCCCAGCATGCCGAACGTATCGAGCAGAAGTGCAACCACAATCTCTCGTTCCAGTCTGCTCAGTCCGGCGGCCCCGCAACGCGCACAGAAGACAAGCTCGTCGCCCGTCAGTTCGAAGCGCGAATGCCAGCGTTCAGTGCTTCGCTGAGCAACGGTCGCACCTTCATCGTCGGAGCCGCTTTCTCTGCGGGCCTGCAACATTCGACTCGCTGCTTCAAGCAACTGGTCGTCAGATTTGAAAGCCACGACTTCCCCAGGCTCGAAGGTTTCGCTTGCCCTCGGTGCCCTGATGCGGTTGGATTCCTCCGCCTGTGACACGCCGCCCATCGCGGTCCCCTCTTTCCGTCGTACGGATCCCGAGCGCACATTGACGTGCCCGGAATTGACACCCGAAGAGCCGCGACGCAACGCGCATGCCGTCGCAGAATGCGACGCAGATGCGCCTCAAGGGAACCTGGGCGGTTGCCGGCGGCTACCTTGCCCTGCGCGAACGCCTCGGCCACCCCCTCCTGAAGGCGTGACGGCGTGCTCACGCGTGCATTGACGATTGCCACTGCTACGTGCTGTTGCCGCTATATCCTACCGGTTCGGCCGCTCAGAAGCGGCTCCGGGGCGAGCCCTGCATCTGGACTTCGCGACCCCGCAGGGCCCTGAGTATTCAGGAGCGCTGAGCGGATTGCGGGCTCAGAACCGACGCTCAGGTTCTTTCGGGCGGGCTCTCATCTCCTCAAGTCTCGGTTTCTCGCCGGTACGCTTCACCGGGATGGTGACGTAGAAGTACCCGGGGCATGTCCAGGTGGGCATGTAGTTGAACCAGTTCGGATACGCACCCGCCTCGCGGGGGATACGCAGACTGCCGACATACAGCCTTGTCTCGGCATCTCCAACGGGAGTGAGATCGGCTGTGAGCTCGCTTGCGCTCTCCTCGGGGACCCGCAGCAGCTTCCGGGCCAGTTCGGCCGCCGCCTCTTCCGGGTTCTCGCCGGGTTGTATGCCTTCCCTATGCCAGACAATGGACACCTCGTTGAGGCCCTCAACGATGGAGAACGATCCTGCATCGCGCGTCACGTACTCGAGACGGACGAAGTCACGATCCCCCGACGGCGGGGCAACACTCTCCATCCAGCGTATCTCCCCGGTCATCTTCTCGGTCATCTCCTCGGGGAGCCACTCCTCGCGCACGACCTTCCGGATCCACTTCGCCACGTCCTCCCGCACGCCGGCCGGCACGGCTGGCACATCGCGGGACGTCTCGTCTCTGGCGAATCTGACATGTGAAGGCAATACGGCCCCAGAACTACGTTCGCGCAAAGCCTGCATCACAGCAGGCGGGATATCCGCAGCGCGAAGCTGGGCTTCCCGGTGCGTTGTCGCCTCGCCGGACTGATCGGGCGCGGCGCAGGCGGCCATGAGAACCGGCACGACGGTCAAGACCACTGCCCCAAGAACGCCGCCGACTGCGCTGCAAGCCTTCATGTGCTTCTCCCCCACTTGGCCGTGAGGCCTCCGACTTCGGGAGGCCGTTCGTCTGTGGCGCTGAGCACCTTCTCTGATTCAGAACCGAGCCTCAGGCAGTCGTGGTTTGCCCTGCCATTCCGCCGGACGTTCGCCGGTACGATCGGGTACTACGACGACACAAAAGTAGCCCGGCGTAATCCAGACGGGCATGCTCGTATACCAGTTCGGCCATCTGGTCTGCTTAGGGATGCGCAGGTACCCGACATAGAGCCTCGCTTCCCCCGCATGGACGGCCGTTAGGTCTGCCGATAGGTCCGAGACTCGTTCGTCGGGAATCCGCAGTAGCCTCTCAGCAAGTTCGGTTGCCGCCGCTTCCGCGTCGTCGCCGGGCTCGATGCCGTTGTTGCGCCAAAGGATGGCCAGGTTGGAGAAGCCTTCTACGAAGCAGAACGCCTCGTCTTTGCTCCTGGTGTATTCGAGTCGAACGAAATCCTCGTCATGCGGTGGGGGAGCCACCGTCTCCATCCAGCGTATCTCCCCGGTCATCTTCTCGATCATGTCCTCGGGGAGCCATTGCTCGCGCACGACCTTCCCGATCCACTTCGCCACGTCCTCCCTCACGCCGGCCGGCACGGTCCGCACATCGCGGGACGTCTCGTCTCTGGCGAATCTGACATGCGAGGGCAATACGGCCCCAGAACTACGTTCGCGCAACGCCTGCATCACGGCAGGCGGGACGTCCGCAGCACGAAGCTGCGCTTCCTCGCCGTTCTCAACGGCAAGGACGCAGACGATGGACCCAAGTGCCAGAGCCGTCGTAGTGGCAACGATCATGACACGCTTCATGTTGGTTCTCCATTCTCTCTGTGTTCACCGATCCGATCACGGTTTGCTCTCTTCCATGCCTACAGCTTCAATCTGCCACCCGGGCTCCCCCGGATACTTATCATTCGTCAAGCACCAGTACTGCTGGCAGGGGAGCGCCAGCAGCATCGTGTAGTCGTTCGTTGCGTCGAGCTTAGGTGTGATCGCCCAGAACCGACCGGCCGCAACACAGCAGCCCTCGAAGGCGTTCCAGGCATAGCCCGGGCCGGTATCGAAGTCAAGGAAGAGCCAGACACAGTCCTCGCCATCCGGATCGATACAGTGTCCTTCCCCACCGTCGTCTTCGGCTGAGGCGAAAACCTTCTCCACGTATGCAGGACCAGCGCCAATCAGCTCGAATGCGGCCTCCATGGCAGACGCCTGTTCGTGGCATTCACCGCTGCCACCGTCGAACAACGGCCATCCGTCAGTGTCCCCACCCCCAAAAGCCGTATTCTCCTTGGTCGCTGTCTGAAGCAGCGCAGCTATGGCCGCCTCGCTGTTGGCTCCGTCCGCCCATTCGCAGACCGAACGGATCCTCTTGAGTGTCGCTACCGAGCCGGCCGGATCATCCCAAGTGACGTAGATGGTGTGGCCACCGGAGTCCCCCAACTCGATCTCCACGTCGGGGTGCCCCTCATGCGGCAGAGCGGGCGTCCAGGAGACGTACGCGTCCTCGATGGTGTCGACGACCGCCGGCAAAGCAGTCGCCGAGGTCACCGCTACAGTCTGGTTCTGCCCGGTCGACGTGCTGCTCTCCTCGAAGTTGAGCGGACTCACAGTGCATGCACCCTCCAGGTCGAAATCCATCTGGCCGGGCTTGAGTCGCAACACGACATTCGCCGTGACGTAATCGCCCTGATTGTGGCTTATCGGATTGCTGACAGGCGGAGTCGCCCGCATCCATCCGCTTGGGCTGTACACCGTACCGCCGTCGCCAGCGTAGTCCGTATCGTAGTCAGTGAGTACGTCGTGGTCGCTGGTGAAGGTTACGGATTCCAGCACGGCCTCGTAAACGGTCACCTTGGCGCTGTCTCCAGCCGTCCACGGGCTGGCGATGTGGCCCTCTTCCGTGGCCGTGACGGTCAGACTTAACGTAACGTCCCGCACCGAGGTGCTCGCTGACAAGGGCTTCAGATACACCGTTACAGGACTGGCTCCGTCGAACTCCAGCGGGTTGGGATCGGGCGGATGCCAGTTGTTCGGATACAGCTTGGTGCCGCCTTCGGTGGCCGACCATATCTCGATGTGGCTTCCCCCGC
>CAZZNQ010000043.1:0-32929 GCA_964655775.1 uncultured candidatus Brocadiaceae bacterium
CAGGAACCCACCCCTGAAAACCCACCCAGGGGTCAGCATCAACCCGGACATCCCGGATACGGACGGAAAAAGACGTACATACTCCCACCGCTCCCGAAGGCCTACGCCGCGCCGCAAACGCACGCAGTCCGGGTGTGTGTCTACTACAGCAGAGGGGTTTTCCAGGCTTCCCGTGCTTCCGCGAGCGTCGTGGAGACGGCTTCTGCGCCCTGGAGACCCCGAATCACCAGAGTATCCGCGGTGCAGGTCCGTCCGATGCAGGCTAGGGCAATCTCTCCGACGGCGCGTTCGAACTCCTCGGCGTCGTCCCTTGCCACCTCGACCAGGAAGCGGCTGTTCGACTCGCTGAACAGCACAACCGGATCGAGCTTGTGCTCCGCGTCGCCGCCGAACGGCACCCGGGCGAGGTCCAGCTCTGCGCCGATGCAGCCCGCAAAGGCCATCTCCGCCGCGGCCACCGCCAGGCCGCCCTCGGACAGGTCGTGACACGACCGCACCAGCCCCTTCTGAATGGCGTTGTGAACTCCCTGCATCGTCCGACGGGCCATCTCCGGCTGGACGGTCGGAACGGTCATCCCCTTGAGGCCGAAGAGATCCAGGTAATGTGACCCGCCGAGTTCGGCCCTCGTTTCTCCCACAAGGTAGAGGCGATTGCCGGGCGCTTTCAGGTCCATGGTCACTGCTTTGCGGACATCATCCATCACGCACATGGCGCTGATCAGCAGCGTGGGCGGGATAGAGATGACTTCGTCGCCCGTGTTGAACTCGTTGTTCAGGCTGTCCTTGCCGCTGACGAAAGGCACCCCGAAGGACGTGGCGAAGTCGTAGCACGCAAGCGATGCCCGCACGAGTGTGCCGAGTTGCTCCGGCCGGCGCGTGTTGCCCCAGCAGTAGTTGTCCAGTATGGCCGTGTGCTCGAGGGACCCGCCGACGGCGGTGATGTTACGCAATGCTTCGTCCATCGCCGAGGCCACGCTGTGGTACGTGTCGATGTCGCCGTACTTCGGATTCAGCCCGCACGCGACCGCAAGCCCCTTGTGGGACCCCAGAATCGGCGTTATCACGCAGGCGTCCCCCGGACCGTCGGCGCACGGCCCCACCAGCGGCTTGATGACCGTCTGGCCCTGGACCTCGTGGTCGTACTGCCGGATGATCCATTCCTTGGATCGCACGTTCGGGGCGGCGAGAATGCGCAGGAGGGCATCCGTGCAGTCCGTCTCGGGCCTGAGCGCCCGGGCGCATGACTGCCGGACGGCCTCATCGGCGTCGGAGCAGGAGTCTTCGTCGAGCGGGTCCGGGAACTGTACTTTCTGCCATGTGGCCGTGCCCCGGAAGCGCGGGAAGCCGTTGTGCACGAAGTCCATGGTCAGTTCGGCCACGGTGTTGCCGCCGTAGCTGACGCGCAGCATGTCGTCGTCCGTGAACCGGCCGATGACGGTCGCTTCCACCTCCTCGCCGTCGAATACCGCCATCAGCTCGTCCAGTTTGTCCGGTGGAACGGAGACGACCATCCGTTCCTGGGCTTCGGATATCCATATCTCCGTGTAGCTGAGCCCCTTATACTTGAGCGGTACGTCCTGGATCTCCGCCTCGACGCCGGTCGCCGCGCCCATCTCCCCGACGGCGCAGCTCAGTCCGCCCGCGCCGCAGTCGGTAAGGGAGGTGTAGAGGCCCAGATCGCGTGCTTTCAGCAGCGTGTCCAGCACCTTCTTCTCGGTGATGGCGTTACCGATCTGGACGGCGCCGCCGGAGACCTCTTCGCTTTCGCTGGTAAGCTCGACGGAGCTGAACGTGGCGCCGTGGATGCCGTCCCGTCCCGTGCGCCCGCCGATCACAACGCATAGATCGCCGGGCTGTGCGGCCTTCCGGACTTGACCGACGGGCAGCAATCCCAGGTCGCCGCAGTAGACCAGGGGATTGCCCGTGTACCTTTCGTCGAAGTATACGGCCCCATTGGCTGTGGGGATTCCCATGCGGTTTCCGTAGTCGCGCACGCCGGCCACTACGCCCTTCATCACGCGCTTCGGGTGAAGGGCGCCGCGGGGCACGTCTTCCTCGGCCATGTCAGGAGGGCCGAAGCAGAAGACGTCCGTGTTCAGAATCGGCTTGGCCCCCAGGCCGGTGCCGAGGGGGTCGCGGATGACGCCGCCTATGCCCGTGTTGGCGCCGCCGTAGGGCTCGATGGCGCTGGGGTGATTGTGCGTCTCGACTTTGAAGCAGACGTGATGGTCGTCGTTGAAGCGGATCACGCCGGCGTTGTCCTCGAAGACGCTCACGCACCACGGCTTGGCGAGATCGGCCGTCGCGCGGGCCACCGTCTGCTTGAGCATGTTGTCGAGCACCAGCCGTCCGTCCGCGTCGACGAAGTCCTCCCAACCATCGGGGACGGGGCCCTCGTAGGTGATGTAGCCTTTGAGCGTCTTGTGGACGCAGTGCTCGCTCCAGGTCTGGGCCAGGATTTCGAGCTCCAGGTCGGTGGGGTCCCGGCCGAGGTCGCGGAAGTGGGCCTGGATTGTCCGCATCTCTTCCAGGGAGAGCGACAGCACGCCTTCACGGCTGATCCGCAGCAGCTCGTCGGCATCGGCCGATCGGATGGGCACTTCGTTGCGGGAGAACTCGTAGCTGGGGTGACGTAGCGGATAGGCGATCTCGTCCGCGTCGATATGGACCTCTTCGATGGTGTCGTTGGCCAGAACGCGCCCCGCGATGGTCTCGAGCTGTTCATCGGTCAGACTGCCTGCGATGAGATAGCGTTTGGCCGTGCGGATCGCCTCGATCTCTTCGCCGATTCCCAGGTCGGAGGCTCCCTTCATCGCGCTCTGTTCCACCGGGTCCATAACGCCCGCCTTGCGTTTGACCTCAATGGTGTGCATCTGCTTCTCGTCGCCCCAGGGCAGACGGCCGGTTCCGGGCTCAAGGATGCGATAGTCCTGTATGACGGAGTCTACGAACAGGTTCCGGGTGAGGGTGTCCACGTCTTCGAGGCCCAGGTCACCGTCGACGAGGAACACTTCGATGACGCGGACGTTCTCGACCCGATCCATGCCGAGGTCGCGGATGTCGGCCAGTGCGCTCAAACCGGCGGGATCCTTGCAGTCCGGCTTGTATCTCACCTCTATTCTGTATTGCATGGCCCGTGTCGGTGGAAGGTAGGTGGTGCGTTCTACTGGATGTCGGGGTCGGATTCGCGGCTTCCCAGGAGGCGGTCCCTTTTGACTTTCGCGTCTTCGAGCACAGCCCGCAGCCGCCCCATGTGGCCAAGCTGCAGAGCATCGGATATGCCCCGCAGCAACGAGATGTAGTCGTCCAGGGCGGCATGAATCGCCTCGCGATTGGCCTTGCAGATGTCCACCCAAAGTGCCGGACTGCCGCTGGCGACGCGTGTGGTGTCCGTCAGGCCCTTGCCGCAATACTCGGTGTCCGTCCCGTCTACGATGCCCAGTATGGCGGCGGCGACCAAGTGCGGCAGATGGCTCACGCGTGCGACAAGAGCGTCGTGCGCTTGCGGGCTCATGCTGACGACACGCGCCCCCAGGGCGCGCCACATGCGGGTTATCATGCCCTTGGTGTCAGCGAGCGTGTTCGTGAGGGGGGTGATGATACAGACGGATCCCTGGAAGAGCGCGGGATTGGCCGCGTCGGGGCCGCTCTGCTCGCTGCCCGCCATTGGGTGAGTGGGGATGTAGGCGATGTCCGGGCGGCCACGCAGGGCGGAGGCCAGCGTCTCGATGACGCGCACCTTGGTGCTGGCAACGTCGGAGAGAATGGCCTCGGACTTCATGTGGTTGGCTATCTGCGGCGCCAGGTCTGCGAAGGTGCCGATCGGCGTAGCCAGCACGACCATATCTGCCTCGGCAAGGCCCTCCCGGATGTCGAGTGTTACTTCGTCGACCGCACCGACTTCCATGGCCTTGTCCAGCGACACCCGCCGACGGCCGATACCGACCACGCGGTCGGCCAGCCCGAGTTGGCGCATGGCCATTCCAATGGATCCGCCTATGAGGCCAGGGCCGACGATTGCGACTGTCTGGAACATGCAGGAACTCCCCCGCGCACGCGATCGAGTGAGGGCGAGAATCGCTCGTGGAGAGCGAGCCGTGTCCGCCCGCTCATGGTAGTGCGCCGACCCACTGTTGTCAAAGGGCGGGAGAGGTCAGACAGGGCGCACCGACCTGCGCCTCCGCAGACCGTTAGCGGAGGGTAGCGTCGAGTTCTTCGCCGAGCGCGTCGGTGATGGCCTCCCGGGCATGCTCCGCCTCTTCGGCGGTGATGGTCTGATCGGTGCGCCTGAAAGTGAGCCGGAAGGCGACGCTCTTGCAGCCGGGCGGAACCTGTTCACCGTGATAGATGTCGAACAACTCCATCGATTCCAGGATGTCCGGGGCGCTCTGACGCACGACGGACTCGATGTCCGCCCAAAGGACGTCCTCCTTCACCACAATGGCAAGGTCGCGGTCCGTTGCGGGGTAAGTGGGGATCTTGGAGTAGGGACGGTTGAAATCCGCCTGCTCGACAAGCTGGCGGAAGTCGACTTCCATCAGGGCGGGCCGATTGCGGAGGTCCAGCCGCTCAGCCACGTCCGGATGCAGTACGCCCATGCACCCGAGCAGATGCTCCCCCAGGTGCAGCAGCAGCGATTCCCCCGGCGCGAAGCAGGCGGCCTCGGCGACGTCTTCGCGGACCCGGACGTCCGCGCCCAGTCCGTTGCAGACGGCATGCAGCGCTGTCTTGAGAAACCGCAGCCCATCGGACCGATCGCTCAGTGCCGTGAGCAGCACGCGTTCCTCGGGCTGACGCTGCGGCGAGGTCGGAAGGTAGGCGGTTCCCAGCTCGTAGAGGTCCACTTCCGGCGTCCCGTGGGCCTGGTTGTATGCCTTTGCCTGCAGCAGGTTGCCCATGTTGGTCAGTCGCAGGTGCGTGCGCCCTTGCGAGACGGGGTTTCGCAGTTCCAGGGGCGGGCCGTCGTGCCAGGGCTGTTTGAGTTGGGTTTCGTCGGGCGACACAAGGCTGTAGGTCATTGCCTCGTTGAATCCCAGCGTCGCAAGCACGCGTCTGGTCTTCCGCGATGCCTGTTCGGCGACCGACAGCGAGACCTCGCGAACGGGCATGTCGGTTGTCTCGGAGACATGTCCGTATCCGTGGAGGCGGGCGACCTCCTCGATCAGGTCCACCTCACGGCGCAGATCGGGTCTCCAGGTCGGCACGCTTACGGTGACACGATCGTCGTTGCGCTCCTCGACATCGAGGCCCAGCCCGCTGAAGATGGCGACGATCTCGTCTTCCGCTACGTCCAGCCCGAGCACCAGCCGAAGTCTGCTGCGGCGAAGGGTGACCGACGGCGTCTCCGCCGTATCGAATCGCAGGTTCGCCATGCCGGATGATACCGTTCCCCCCGCAAGCTCCGCGATGAGCTGTGTGGCGCGCATGGAGGCCCACTCGGTGATCTCCGGATCGATGCCGCGTTCGTAACGATAGGAGGAGTCGCTGATGAGCCCGTGGCGGTGAGACGTGAGTCGGATGCTGCGTTGGTCGAAACGCGCCGCCTCCAGCAGCACGTCGACCGTGGTGTCTCCGATCTCGGACTCGATACCGCCCATCACTCCGCCCACGGCGACCGGTCCGGCCCCGTCGGCGATGACGCACTCGGTACCGTCCAGCTCGTGCGTGTCGCCGTCGATGGTGGTGATGGTTTCGCCCTTCTGGGCGCGGCGGACGACGATCCGACTGTCGTTGAGCAAGGCGTAGTCGAAGGCGTGCAGCGGCTGGCCGCATTCCAGCATCACGTAGTTGGTGATGTCCACAACGTTGTTGACGGGGCGGATGCCGCAGGTGGCGAGGCGCTGCTGAAGCCAGTCGGGACTGGGGGCGACCGACACGCCGCGGATCAGCCGGGCGGTGTAGTGGGGACAGAGCTCCGTCTCGTCGACCTGTACGGCCGCCAGATCGTCGAATGACGAGTCGGGATTCTCCTTCAGCTCGACCTCCGGGCGCGCCGCCTCGCGGGCTGTCAGTGCCGCGACCTCTCTGGCGAGGCCCAGGTGCGACAGGCAGTCCGGGCGGTTGGTGGTCACTTCCACGTCCAGCATGTAGTCCGCGCCGTGGGGCTCGTAGGTGTCCACGTTGAACCCGGCGTTGCTGAGCTTCTCGGCCAGTTCGTGCGCCGGCAGCCCGCAGTCGCAGTAGTCTTTCAGCCAGTTGTAGCTGATCTTCATGGCAGGCGTGCTCCCGGGACGGGCTAAAACTGGTCGAGGAAGCGGATGTCGCCCTGGTAGAACAGGCGGATGTCGTCGATCTGGTACTTGATCATGGCAAGGCGTTCCACGCCCATGCCGAAGGCGAATCCCGTGTAGCGCTCCGCATCGTAGCCGACGGCGTCGAACACGGCGGGGTCCACCATGCCGGATCCGAGCAGTTCCAGCCAGCCGGAGTAGGAGCAGGTCCGGCACCCCGCGCCCCTGCAGATCACGCAGGTGCAGTCCACTTCCGCACTCGGCTCGGTGAAGGGGAAGTACGACGGCCGGAAGCGCACCTCCACGTCCTTCTGGAAGAACAGGCGAGCGAACATGTGGAGCACTGCCTTCAGGTCGCCGAAGCTTACACCCTCGTCCACCATCAGGCCCTCCACCTGGTGGAACATGCTGGAGTGCCGGGCGTCCTCGGTGTCCGGACGGAACGCGCGACCGGGGCAGATGATGCGCACCGGCGGCTGCGTTCTCTCCATCGTGCGAACCTGCACGGGGGAGGTATGGCTGCGCAGCAGCATGTGCTCGGTGATGTAGAACGTGTCGAAGTCGTCCCGGGATGGATGGTCGAGCGGGATGTTCAGCGCTTCGAAGTTGTAGGTGTCCAGCTCGACTTCGGGCCCCTGGGCGACGGAGAATCCGAGCGATCGGAAGACGTCGACTACCTCTTCAAGGCACTGAGATAGCGGGTGGATGCGCCCCCTCTTCATGGTGAGGGCCGGCAAGGTCGGGTCCGGTGTGGGGCCTTGCGCGGGTGCGCCTTGCGCGGCATCCTCCAGTGCCCGGTCGATGAGGTCGGAGAGCGCCTGCTTGAGCCGGTTGGCCGCCTTGCCGGCCGCGGGACGTTCCTCGGGAGGCAACTGCGGAATCCGGCTCATAAGCTCCGCCACCTTGCCCTTTCGGCCCAGGTAGCGCACGCGCACGTCCTCTATGGCTTCCGGCGTGGTCGCGTCCTCCAGATCCTCTCTGGCCGTCTCAAGGACGCTCTCGGCGGTCTCCTGTTCCGGCATGGTGTCTCGCTTTCAAGCTTGTGCGAGGTCGCGCAATGCGGGCGGGGGTGGGGCCGGTTTCAGACGTGCTGCCGGGCGCGCTCAACGATGTCGTCGAACGCCTTCTCGTCCGTGAGGGCAAGATTGGCCAGCACCTTGCGGTTCAGCTCGATGTCGGCCTTCTTGAGGCCGCCGATCAGGCGGCTGTAGGAAATGCCCCTCATGCGTGCCGCCGCTGAAATGCGTGTGATCCAGAGGCGTCGGTAATCGCCTTTCTTGTCGCGGCGGTGGGCCCTTCCGTACCACCAGGCACGTCGCAGCGTTTCTTTGGCGGAGCGGAACAGCTTGCCGCGGGCGCCGCGGAATCCCTTTGCCCCTTTCAGCACTCGCTTGACCCGGCGATGGCGTGTGGGGCCTCTTCTCGTTCTCATCGTTGTGTCCTCGCTGTGTTCTCTAAGTCGGCGGGTGGGTGGCTCTCAGAGCAGGCTGCCAAACTGGCGCTCCCAGGATTTCCTGTCTGCTTCGAACACCCGCTTCCACTTCCGCAACTGCCGGGCCCGCTTGGCCGACATTCCGCTCATCAGGTGGGTCTTGCCGCAGGGCTTGTGGAAAAGCTTGCCATTGCTTGACTTTTTAAGGCGTTTGGCCAGACCCTTGTGTGTCTTCGATTTGGATGCCATAGTCGATCTCCTCATGTTCGTATACGCTACGCTCAGGCCGGGGCACGGCGCAATACCGGACGGCCCGCTTCCGGTGGGCGCGCATGGCGGCACGTGGCTCCCGCAATCTGCGGAAAGAACGCTCCCGCTCAACTGCACTGGGAGCTCTTGGCAGCGGCTCAGCCGACGCCCGTTGTCCCCGCGCTTCAAAGCGGAAGCTACTTGGGCTTGAGCAGCATTGTGAGCTGGCCAGCGCTGGTCCTCTCGGGTGCGCGTTCCATCTTGGCGCAGTCGGCAAAGCGTTCCGAGAACTCAGCCATTCTCTCCAGCGCCAGGTCGCCGTGCGCGCGCTGGCGCCCGCGCAGGCGCATTGTGACGACCACCTTGTCGTGTTCCTTGAGGAACTCCTTGATCCGTTCCGCCTTCACGTCCAGGTCGTGATCGTCGGTGCTCAGGCCGATGCGGATCTCTTTGAGCCGCGCCCGATGGTGCTTCTGGCCTTGTCGTTTCTTCTTCTGGCGATACTTGAACTTACCGTAGTCCAGGAGCTTGCACACGGGCGGGTCCGCTTCCGGCGCGACCTCCACCAGGTCCAGTTCCGCTTCCTGCGCTATCTTCAGCGCATCTTCGCTCGGCATGATGCCACGCTGTTCGCCATCCTGGCCAACAAGGCGGACCTCTGTGGCCCTGATTCTCTCGTTGATCCGGTAATCCGGAATTGTACGCCTCCTCGGCTGAGTCAAAACGCTGGTCCCTCGCGACCGCATCATTAGCACTCGGGCGGAGGGACTTATGCAGAATCCACGGAAACAACATGTTAGGCGAACGGGGCAAAGAAATCAAGGGAGCGAACGGGATTTCAGCCGGCTGTATCGCTTGCCTGGAACCGGCGCTCCAACTCGGCCAGAAGCTGCTCCGACGCTGCCGTCGCGGCCTGTTCGCGCGCCCTGGCGGCCGCTTCGTAGGAGTCGTCCACGTACGCGCCTTTGCCGGTGCCCGACAGCTCGACCGTTGTCCTCTGCCCCTCCGGCATCGCCGGGTCCACCACAAGCAGTTCGTAGCCGGCGTGCGCTATCCGCAGGTTGCCCTGGGTGGTCGGCACCGTTTCCGCCGTACTCGTCCGCATCCGGGCGACGATTGCGAGGGGAACCTGTTCCCGGTTTTGAGCATTCGGCCCCCTCACGGCGGCGGCCACGGCGTCCGGATCCAGGATCAGGTCATGGTCAAGGCGCGCCAGCTGGTCCGACGCCGCCTGGTAGGCCGACACGGAGTAGCCCCTCTGTTGGAGCGCCCGGACTATGGCCTCGCGGAAACTCTGGGCGGCCGGCACATTGTCTTCGGCGCTTCGCACGGCAACGAGGAAGCGTGTGCTGGCCTTCGAGCGCAGCACACACCGGAACGTCGCGCGAGGCATCGCCGAGCCCGACGGGAGCGGGTGTTCGGTCCATCCGCTCAGATCGACCTCCGCCACGATCGTACAGGCCGTGTCTCCGTTGCTGAGCGGCTCCATCGCAGTCCAGCCGGCCGTGCCGTCCGGCCCGGTCTCCGTCGACGCCGCCTGTTCCGGTTGCCCTGCATGGCTCAAGGAAAGCCTCACGGGCAGCCTCTGGACGGGCTGTCCGTCCGGGGCTGCCACCGCCCGAACCCGTAAGGGCTTCAGCGGCAGGCCGCCGGGGCTTACCCATTGACCGTCGCCGCTCACCTTGTCGAGCGACACCCGCGATAGCAGGTCTGTGAAGGCGGAGCGCGCACTCGTCTCCAGGGATGCCGCGTCGGCGAGCGGGTCCCCCTTCTGGTTCGCATCGGCAAGGGAGAACGCAGAGGCGCGGGTCTGGGCGACAATCGTCTCGCGGGCGGCGAGCCACGCGTCCAGGTAGTCCCGGAGGGCTGCGGCGACGTTGCCCGCCTTCTCGTGATTGCGACCCGATTTGCTCAGTTCCTCATACCGTCCCAGCGCCTGACGACTTCGTTCCGCGAATACAAGCTCGGCGATCTTGCGATCGAGCACCGCCAGGACGTACATCGTGCCGGTTACGTCGTCCAGCCAGGTGTCGACGACGCGCGTGGAGGGTAGTGCCTGTTCGGGGAAGGTCTTCGCGAACGCGAGAGCGTCATCCTCCCCGGGCGAGGGCGCCCCCGCGTCCTCAGGCCCTGCCGATTGCGATAGCGCTTTCTGGATCCGCGCGGCGATGTCCTGCCTGGCACTGAACTCCGCCTTCGTCCGATCTTCGCCCACTCCGGCGGCCACCAGATAGCGGCCCTGGGGGTAGTCGGGATGCCTGCCCGTCTGGAGCCAGTCCGGGGCCTGTGGTCGGCCGCTGGGCTGCCCGGCGGGGCGGGGGGCGCCGGCCGTCTCGCGGAGCCGCTCCTTGGTCCTCCGATTAAGAAACGTCGCCATCGCCTTTCTGGTCGCCTGCAGGTCATTGGAAACAGGATTCACTATCTGTGTCGCCGTCCCCAAGCCGTCCACGACACGTTCGTTCACATCGGCGATGGGGATCTTGTAGAAGGCGTATGCGTTGCCGGTCGGCCCGTCCCAGGAATCTTCCAGGCTGGCCCTCCTCATCACGTCGGATACTACCTCGGATGCGAGTATGCCGACGAAGTCCTCAGTCGAGGTCTCGGAGGCTGGCGGGTCGGTCTGCGCCGCAAGAAACTCCCGCCCGACGCTCTGGACGTATTCCTCGAGGTGTCCGGCCAGTTTGCGGCGTGCCGCCCGGTCGGCGGCGCGCCTGGCCTCTTCTCGGTCGCCGTTCACTCGGGCAGAGCCGACGGCGGCGACGTAGCTCGCCTCGGACCTGGACTCGGGCGGGCTGGATACCCAGTCGGGTTCCTGCTGGGCGCTCCGTGTCAGGCTCTGGCATCCGGCCAGGGCAACCAGGGCCAGGGCTGCAACGAGGCACAATACTGGGTGCGGTGCGACCTCTTTCAACTTGCGCACTCCTGCAGTATATGTCCGAAGGGGTATGTCCGGGAAACGGCTCCGATTCAGGGCGGATGATAGCAGAGGGCCGCGCCGACGGTCAAGATTTCGATAGCCCGTGCCCAGTATGATCTACCCGCTGCGGTCCGGGCAGAATGGCGCAGGTGGCCTGGGGACTTGCGGAGACAGATACGGGCAAAAGGATTGATTGCGCCGGCGCAACGCATTATACTCCCGTTCGGAAAGAAAGTCTTCATTTCTGGGAAAAGGACTGGCAATCGGTCAATGCCGGAGCGTGCCGCGTCCAGATGGGCTGCGTTGATATCCGTGGCGACACTATGCTTTGCCTGCGTCGCCGCGCGCGCCCGGACGACCATGGCCGAGAACGAGTCCCCCGGCAAGCTGCTTTCCCAGGCGCTGTCACGTGGCGTCACAGACTCGGAGGAGATGCGGACGCTCGAGAGAATCGTGAAGGAGTATCCGGACAGTCCTTGGGCGGACGACGCGCTGTGGGTGCTCGGGGAAGTGGGGCGCAGGTCGGGCAACTCGCGGGCCGTCATCTACTACTGGCAATACCTGATGGCGAGGCCCACGGGACCGGTGCTGGAGGAGTTCACGCTTAAGAGCAAGCTCTTCAAGGAGTCCAGCCTCTATCGCGTCCAGACCTTGCTCGAGGTGGAAGGGGGCGGCTACCTCCTCGAAGAAGGCTCGCGGGTGGTGGAGGGGCCCGAAGCGGAGAAGACGCTGTTCATGGGGTGCAAGCGATTCAACGCGCTTCCGATGGTTGTCTGGTCCGAGCTTGCGGACAGCTACGAGCGTGCCCACAAGCCAGCGCTCGCCCTACGGGCACTGAGGAACGCTTTCGCCGAGTCCCCGCCGAAGGGGCGCTGGCACGACCTGTGCCGACAGAGGGTGGAGAAGGCCGAGCGCTTGCGCGCCTTGCGGCACCCGACCGGCAGCGAAGACACCGACCGAGCAATCGAGGGGGATGAGGCGAATGCCGGCCCGAATGTCGCCCTTGTGTCACCACAAGCCCCATCCGCCGACGCTTCCGAGAGGAGCGGGCGGACGCGGTGATCGAGCTTCCCTTCCCCGTCGTGCTGGCCAGCCGCTCGAAGACTCGCCGACAGATACTTGGCCGGCTGCTGAAAGACTTCGAAGTGCTGCCGTCCTCGGTGGACGAATCGTCCTTTGACGACCCGGATCCTGCGTCGCTCAGCGTCGAGCTGGCGCGGGCGAAAGCGCGCGAGGTCGCCGCTCTGCGGCCGGAGTCCATCGTCATCGCCGCGGACACCGTCGTCGTGTGCGGCGGGGAGCTCATCGGCAAGCCGGTGGATAGGGCCGATGCGTTGCGCATCCTCGGGAAGCTGACCGCCCACCCTCACAGCGTCATCACGGGGCTTTGCGTCCGCAGTCCGGATCGCCGAGAACGCTCCACCGTCGCGGAGGCCCGGCTTCGGATGAGGGCGATGTCGGCCGCCGAGATATCGGACTACGTCGACTCGCCGGGCGCCATGGATCGGGCCGGCGTATATGGGCTGCAGCCGAACGACCCGAACGTCGAACGAATCGATGGCAGCGCCACTGCGGTGATGGGGCTGCCGGTGGACGAACTGTGCCGGCTGCTGGCCGAGTTTTACCCGAGCGCGTTTGACCATTAGCGCTATACCGTGGCTGCGAGCGTTGCAGACTCCGGGCACGTCAACTAACATTACGGGGAATGCGAACCTGCTGGCGCGAGACCTGGAGACAATGAATATGGAGCCGAGACTTGCCGTGCTCGTAGTCAGCCCCGACGCGGACAGCGTGGTCGCGGCGGCGCTGGTCGGGAGGGCCATTGACGCCCGGGTCGAGCCGCTTGTATTCGGCACCCAGGACCTCCCCGAGTTCTTTGACAGGTCGGTCCAGAGCCGCCTTCCGCGCGGCTACGATCTCGTCATCTGCGGGCCCCGCGTCTGCCGCCGCGACTGGCAGGGACGCCTGGTGCGCCCGCGGCTGATGGACAACCTGCGCGGTTTCGGAGGACCGGTCAAATGGTACGCCCGAGGTGACTGGCGCTCGGAGGATGCGAGTGCCGTCGAACACCTCATCGGCAGCGGCAATCTCTTGTTGAGCGGTCCGGACGAGCTTCTCGCCCAGCTTGTGCGCCGTAGGTTTTTCGGAGAGGCGGACGAATACGAGGGCGAACTGACGCGCATGGTCGCGGGTGACCTGACGGACAACGAACGGTCCGCTTGGGGTGACGAGTTGCTGAGTATCGTCCATGTGCTCAAAGGCGACCGCCAGCGCCTGGGCGAGCTTGTCGGCATGCTCGTCGAGAAGCGTCGGGACGAGGCACTGGCGCGACACGGCGAGGCGGCCGCCCGCAAGCAGGAGCAGATCCACGCATATGCCGAATCGCATGCCGAGGACCCGTTGCAGATGGGACCGCACAGGCTGGTGTGCGTGACCGTAGGCGGAGAGATGCGCGTCTTCTGGGAGGAGATCGGGGCGCGAGCCAGAGCGGAACGGGAGTCGGATCTGTCGCTCTGCTTTCTGGAGGACAGGCGTGCGGCATTGCTTGCCCGGGAGCCGGGCTCACGGCTGAATATACGGGCGTGGGCGCGATACGTTACGGACCTCATGCCGGACGTCACGAGCGTCTCTCCCCAGCGGGACGTCGTGCCGTTTGTTGTCGACGACCCCCGGGGCGCTTCGGCAAGGAAACGGGAGCTTATCGAGGTGATGTCGGGAGGCAGCCACCTGCTTGACGACTGACCGCGGCCGATCGAGCGCCGGCAACCGCACAGTAATAGGAGTGGACATGCGACGAATAGGCGTGCTGACCGGTGGAGGCGACTGCCCGGGCCTGAATGCCGTGATCCGAGCCGTTGTGAAGACCGGCCTGGTCGACTACGGGTGCGAGGCGTTCGGTTTCCTGGACGGATACGAAGGGCTCGTCGAGAACAAAATGGTTCCTCTCGGCTACGAAGACGTGAGCGGCATCCTGACCGTGGGCGGGACGATACTGGGGACCTCCAACACCGCGAACCCGTTCGAGTATATGCCCGCCGGGGAGAAGAGCGTAAGCCCCAAGGATGTTTCGGACGTGTGTCTGCGCAACTTCGAGGATGCGAACCTGGACGTCCTGTTCTGCATCGGCGGAGACGGAACGCTCAGCATCGCCCACCAACTGGCGGAGCGCGGTCTGCCCGTGGTTGGTGTGCCGAAGACCATCGACAATGACCTGCACGGAACGGACGTGACGTTCGGTTTCGACACGGCCGTTCAGATCGTCGCGGACGCGATAGACCGGCTGCACACCACGGCCATGTCGCACCACCGGGTGATGGTGGTGGAGACGATGGGACGGTACGCCGGCTGGCTTGCCCTTATCGGCGGCATTGCCGGCGGGGGAGACATCATCCTGATACCCGAGATTCCGTACGAACTCGACAAAGTCTGTGGTGCCGTGGACGAACGCAGCAGCAGGGGCAAACGCTTCAGCATCGTCGTGGTTTCCGAGGGCGTGAGGATGCCCGACGGCGGCCACGTCATCCGTGAAACCGTCACCAGAGGACACGATAAGCTGAGGCTGGGAGGGATCGGTACCTGGCTGGCCGGAGAGCTTGAGGATCGTTCCGGGCTCGAGAGCCGCGCCGTCGTCCTCGGGCACATCCAGAGGGGGGGCACGCCCACGGCACGCGACAGGGTGCTTGCCACGCGGTTCGGCAGAGAGGCCGTGGTTCAAGCGGCCGAGGGCAACTACGACGTCATGGTGGGACTGCAGGGGACCGACATGGTTCCGGTCTCGCTCACTCGGATCGCGGACAAGCAGCGTCTGGTCGATCCCAACTGCGGCCCGGTTCTTGCCGCCCGATCGGTGGGCACCAGCTTCGGCGACCGTTGAGCGGACGCCGCCGGACACTTTGACGGCGCCCCACGCTGAGCGTAAGATATGCCTTCGAGGCGGACCGTTTCCCGGTCCGTACTGACCCTTTCCGCCTTTAAGACCCCAAGAAGATGCTGGACATCAACCTGATACGAGAGCACCCCGAGGCTGTTGAGGCCGGCGTGCGCGCAAGGAACGGCGATCCGGAGATAGTGAAGGCCATTGTCGATCTCGACGCGCGCTGGCGGGCGGTGGTTTCCCAAGTCGAGGACCTGCGTGCCAGGCGCAACCGCGAGTCCAAGGAAATCGGCAAGCTGAAAGACAACGCGGAGCGCCAGGCCCGCATCGCCGAGATGCGCGAGGTCGGCGAGAGGATCGGCGAGCTGGAGTCCACTGAATCGGAACTGCGAGAGCAGCTCGACGCAATGATGCTCGAAGTGCCCAACCTGCCCGTCGATTCCGCGCCCGTCGGCGCCGACGAGGACGCCAACGTCGTGGTGCGCAACGAAGGCGGCGTTCCCGAGTTCGACTTCGAGCCGTTGCCTCACTGGGATCTGGGCCCGTCTCTGGGTATCATCGACTTCGAGCGGGGCGCGCGCATCAGCGGCTCCCGGTTCTACGTTCTGATGGGATCCGGTGCCCGACTGCAGCGGGCGCTCATCAATTGGATGGTCGACCTGCACGTCACCCGCCACGGCTACCGCGAGGCGTATCCGCCGTACCTGGTCAACAGCAAGTGCCTGGTGGGCACGAGCCAGTTGCCGAAGTTCGGCGATAACCTCTATCACGATGCGGAGGAAGACCTCTGGCTCATACCCACGGCCGAGGTGCCGCTCACGAACCTCCACAGGGAGGAGATCCTGGACGAGTCCGATCTGCCGATCTACTACACCGGATACACGGCCTGCTTCCGGCGGGAGAAGATGAGCGCCGGCAAAGACGTCCGCGGGATAAAGAGGGGACATCAGTTCGACAAGGTGGAGATGGTCAAGTACGTTACACCGGAGGCCTCGGAGGACGAGCTCCATAGCCTTCTGGCGAACGCGGAGGACGTCTGCAGGCTGCTGGAGCTGCCTTATCGCATTAAGGAGCTGAGCACCGGGGACATGTCGTTCCCGGCGTGTCACTCCTACGACGTGGAGGTATGGGCCGCCGGCTGCCAGGAATGGCTGGAAGTCAGCTCGTGCAGCAACTGCAGCGATTTCCAGGCCCGCCGCGCCGACATCCGCTACAGGCCGAGTTCCGGTGGAGGCACCCGGTACGTGCACACTCTGAACGGCTCCGGTCTTGCGCTTCCGCGAACGCTGATAGCGGTGTTGGAGAACAATCAGCAGGCCGACGGGTCCGTGACGGTGCCGGAAGTTCTCAGGCCCTACATGGGCGGGGCGGTTGCCATTGAGCCGCATTGATATACCAAAGACCGGCGGGGCCGGCGCAGACGTGCTGGGCGGCTTTTCGGCCGCGTTCGTGCTGTTCATCGCCCTGCACGCCCTCAGCGGCAGCGGCGTGCCGGCGCGGACGGCGGCGGCGATGGCGGTCGCCTGCGTGCTTGTGGGATGGACGCTCGGGCGGCGCATCGGTGGATCATTGAGGAGCCGGTCACGTCGCGTCGCCGCACCGATTCTGGCCGTATTGTGGATCGGTTGGGCGTTCGTTCAGCCAGGCGGGGCGGTCGTCGCGCCAATACTCCTCCTGTTCTCCTCAGCCCTGCTCGGGTTCGCCGCACTCGAGACGCCCACGCTTACCTACTTCCTCAGCCTGGCGGCGGGGTTCGCCGTCTGCTCGCTTCAAGTCCCGGCATTGATGGGGGTCGGGACGCTTTCCATTGTGGCGGGATTGCTGCTGGTGGCTGCCCTTGTCCTCAGACCGCCTCACCGGAACACAAGCAGGAGCGGCGCGCCCGCCGGTGCGGTTCTGCTGGCCGCCGCTTGCGGGGCTGCCGCCGTCGGCTTGCTGCGGGCCTACGTCGTGGCCGCGCGCTCGCTTCCTTACGCGGGAAGCGACGTCGGCGCTGCTTTCGTGCTGGGCGCTGTGGTCGCTTCGCTGGCCGCCCGGAAGCGGGTTGGGGAGGGATTCCTGCTCACTCGGCTGACGGCGGTGGTGATGATCTGTCTGGTCGCGGCCAGATCGTGGTGGGGTTTCCCGGATGCCATAGTCAGTGAGACCGCCGCCCTGCAGGCGCCGGCGCGCCTCCTAACGATCTCGCGCACGTTTCCCATGCTGGCGCTTGCGTTTGCGCTCGGCTGCGCCTTTGGCCCTTTCCTGTGCAAGGTGAGGCTGCTCGTCCCCGTGGCGGCGGCCAGCGGCGCGCTTCTTGCCGCCGCACTCAGCGGCTTCTACCGGGGCCCCCATGTGCTGGCCATGGCGACGGCCCTCGCCGGGATGCTGAGCGTCTGCCCGGCCCGCGTCTGCATCCGAGAGCGGGCAGTTGGGCGTGGCCTGGCGATGGCGGCGTCGGTGATAGCCCTGATGCTGCTTGCCCTCGTCGACCCTCATCGAGGTTGGATCGGTCTGCGAACGGCGGCGGCCTTCGGGGGGGCGGGATCGGCGTCTGTGCAGGTGGAGCGGGCGGCGCTGGACGGCCGGGGGCTTCGGGCATCCCTGGTCACGGGCGAGATGCGAAGCTACTTCGTCAACGGTAATCTCACCGCCATGTCGCGATCCGGGAAGCCTGCCGGCGGGGCGCCGGCACTGACCACAACCATCCTGGGCCTGGCCTTCGCCGGCCCCACCGGCCCGGTGTATGTGGTGGGACGGCCAGGCTACCTCTGTCCCCAGGCATTAGCCACACTCGCCCCCGATTCCGAGCTGAGTGCATCTCCGGCTCCCCCTGCAGATGGCGGGAAGAAGGCCCGATTGGTCCTCTGCGGACCCGAAACGCTCTCGGACGTGACTGGCGGCGCCGTGCTGACGCGGGAGAGCCTGTCGACGCTGAAGGCGGGCCTGAGTCGGGACGGCGCACTCGCACTGTATCTCCCGGCGGGGCAGATGTCGCTGGACGAACTGCGGCGTTCGCTGGCAACCGTCGCGGCAGTGTTCGGTGACGTGGCGTTGTTCCTTTGGGAACGGGATGCCGTTGTGATCGCGGGCGACCGGCTGAGTGCGGATTACGGTCGGCTGGCGGCCATATTCGACCGAACGGGTTCCTCGGACCTTCTCGCCGACGCCGATCTGTGGGATCCCGCCGATCTGATGATGGGCTATGCGGCGGGCGATGAGCAGGTGCGCGAGGTGGCGGACGGTGCCAGCCCGTTTCGCTCCTCGGGGCCGGAGCGCCCTGTGCGGCTGAGCCGCGACCTGTCCGGCCCCAGCCTTGGAGCGTCGCGTGCCGCGCTGCTTCAGTACAGGTTGCTGGGCGCGGGCGGACTACTCGCATTGCTGGAATTTGATTCGCAGAACCAGAAGACAATGGCGCTCCGCGGCATCCCCGAGCAGTATGCAGCCCGGACATCGCGGCTGTTGGGCGAACTGGGGCGTCTGGACACCCCCGGCCGGCGCGACCTCATAGCGTTTCTCCAGAGTCCTTACATGCGTGCCGACCTTTTGGCCGGCGGCGAGACGGAACCGAACATCCGGGCCGCGCTCGCGATGGCACGATTCGGCTTGCGGGAGGCGGCGGCCGAGGTGTTGCGCAACGCGATAGAGGCGGGCCAGGACGGCTTCCGGACCCAAAGCGGACTGGCGTCGATCCTTGAGGACCTCGACCAGCCGCAGAAGGCGCTGGTGCACTACCGCGCTGCGCTGTCGTTTGAGCCGGATTCGGTTCCCACTCTCCAGAAGGTGGCCGCCCTGCAACTCGTCCTTCGCAGGTTCGGAGAGGCCGCCCGGACGCTGGAGTCGCTGGTGGAACAGCGGCCGGAGGATAAGACGGTGCTTCTGCTGTTGGGTAACCTGTATGCGGCCAGGCTCCAGGAGCCCCGCAAGGCGGGCAACATTGCCCAGCGGATTCTGGAAATCGATCCAGCGAATGCGGACGCGCTGGAGCTGCTGCTGATGAGCCGCCGCGCCCTGGAGGCCGACGACCTGTAGGCCGTCGGTGATGCCGCCGGACAGTTTTTCATGCTGGAGGATGCCATGCTCGGTGACGCGCGAGTATCGGGGTTCGTCTGCACCTACAACGAGCAGGCCAACATCCGCAGTTGCCTCGAGAGCATCCGGTGGGCGGACGAGCTGCTGGTGGTGGACTCCTTCAGCGAAGACGGCACGGTGGAGATTGCGGACGCGATCGCCGACAGGGTGATCCAGCGCGAGTTCAAGGGATACGTGGACCAGTTCGAGTTTGCGCGCTCGCAGACGACCGGTGACTGGGCCGTCTGGCTGGACGCGGACGAGCGTCTGGCCCCAGACGCCCTTGAGGAGCTGACAACGGTCTTCGAGCGACCGGGCGGCCCGGGATGCGACGGTTTCGCGCTGCGGCGCAAGACCTACTTCATGGATCGATGGATCAAGCACTGCGGCTGGTACCCGCAGTACAAGGTGCGTTTTTTCCGCAACAGCGTCACCAGAATCCGCGGCATCCCTCCCCACGCGGAGGCCATGGTGGACGGGCAGGTCGACAGATTGAAGGCGGAGATACTCCATTATTCGTATCCGGGCGGGGTGGTGGAGATGCTCCAGAAGTCGGCGCAGTTCGCCGGCCAGACCGCGCGCGCCCGTTTCGAGCGCGGGCGGCGCTTCAGCCTGTTGAGAACGCTCTTCGAGCCGCCGCTGGTGTTCGCGCACCGCTACCTTCTCCGCCTGGGGTTCCTGGACGGCTTGCCGGGGCTGGCCATCTGTGCCAGCGCGGCCTACTACCGGTTCGTGCGCCAGGTGAAACTGTGGGAGCTCGTCCACAAGAGCGAACCGTGGAAGCGAAACGACGAGGCCGATGCAGAAGCGTAGGGAAGCCTTTGTAGTTGCCGACGACACGGGCCACCGTATAATGAGACCCGCGGGACACGTTCAGTTGCAGCGGGAGGCGGTTTGAAAATCTTCTCCATCATCAGGGGGCCGCGCGTTGCCGGTCGGATGGCAACCATCCTGCGGAAGGCCGCCTCGCACGGCCTCGGTTTCGCCATACATCGGCTGGACCTCGGGCAGTATCTGCCGGCCTGGCTGAGGATCCCCCGCGAGACCAAAGCTCTTCTGCCCGAAGAACTCGCCACGGAACTGGCGTCCCTGCTGGAGGAACTCGGGCCGACCTTCGTGAAGTTCGGTCAGATGCTCTCCACGCGTCCGGATGTGCTGCCAGCGGAATACATAAGCGCCCTGGAGAGGATGACGCATCAGGTCGCCCCTTTCCCGGGAGATAAGGCCCTGTCCATCGTCGAAAAGGACCTGGGGCGGTCCTCCGACGAGCTGTTCCGATCCTTCTCGCAGACCCCACGCGCCAGCGGCTCCATAGCCCAGGTCCATGATGCCGTCCTGCGCGACGGCCGAGAGGTGGTCGTCAAGGTGCGCCGCCCGAACATCCGGCGCATCATCGAAGACGACCTTGCTATTCTGACCTTCATTGCCGCCCAGGCCGACCGCGTCGAGGAATTCCAGTCCCTGCGCCTGCCGATGCTCGTAGAGGAGTTCGGGCGGGGCATACAGCGCGAGTTGGACTTCGTCGCCGAGGCCGCCTACACGCACCGATTCCGCACGGGGCTGAGCGAGCTGGAGGACGTGGAGATAGCGGCCATTTACTGGGACCACACCAGCGAACGCGTTCTCACCATGCGCAGGCTGGAGGGCGAGCATATCGGCGAGCTGCTCAGCAAGGGCAGGCGACCGGCGCGCGCCAGTGCGCTGGCCCGCACCCTGATGGACGCCTACCTGAAGCAGTTCTTCGTGCTGGGGGTGTTCCACGGCGACCCCCACCCCGGCAATATCCTCATCACGCCGCAGGGGAAACTCGCCCTCCTGGATTTCGGACTGGTGGGCCGCATCGGCGGCGGACTGCGTCGCCGGATCAGCACCTGCCTGATCGCACTGGGAAACGAGCAGTTCGAACTGGTGGCCGAAGTGATGGCGGAGATGGGCGGCGCCTACGAGATGGCCGAGGCGGACCTCCTCCAGGACGAGATCGTCGGCCTTCTGGAGCGTTACAGCAGCGTGCCGCTGGACAAGCTGGACTTCCAGAGATCGTTCCTGGATGTGATGGACGTGATCCGCAGGCACAACGTGGACGTGCCCAGGGATTTCGTTCTGATGGGTCGGGCGCTGGTGACCATAAGCGGCATTGTTCTGCAGTTGGATCCCACGGTCAACATCGGTGCCCTCGCCGTGCCTTACGGCCGCAAGCTGCTGCGAGAGAAGGCGACTGTGAGCGGAATTCGGGATGTCGTGACCGCCGGCAGCTACCACGTCGGCACCCTTCTGAGGGAAGGACCGCGCGAGCTCCGGCGGGTCATGCACCGCCTTCAGAAGGGCCTTTTCGAGTTTACCATTCGCCACGAGGGATTCGAGAAGGGGCTTGCGGAGCTTGACGAGACCGGGAATCGGCTTTCGCTCAGCATTATATTGGCTGCCATCATCATGGCCTCCACCAGCCTGCTCAGGTCGGAGATCGGCGCTGTGGAGATATTCGGGTCGCGCGTCAGTCTGCTCGGCATCATCGGTCTGGCGTTCGGCTTTGTCATCGGCGCGTGGTTGGTCGTGAGCATTCTGCGTTCAAGGAAACTGTGACCCGACCGGCAGACCTATGCCGGTGCGGGGACCGGATTTGTCGAGGAGGAAGCGACATGAACGCCTGCTTCCGAAGGGTTCTGACGGACGGATGGGAGGGCGTCTACGAAGAGGACTACCGCCTGAGCAGCAGCAACTTCGTGGGCATGGACGGGGCTTCCTGGTCGATCTCGAAGTACACGCTCAAGGGCGGCAAGCAGCACAGCGTGGACCTGGTGGAGATCGATAACGGCTACATGACAGTCGTGGTCGTCCCAACGCGCGGAATGAACGTGTTGGAGGCGTTTACGGACGAGATCGCCCTTGGCTGGAACAGCCCGGTCAAGGAAGTCGTGCATCCCGCATACGTCACCGAGGAATCACGCGGGAACCTGGGCTGGCTGGAGGGCTTCAACGAACTGGTCGCCCGCTGCGGTCTGTCCTGGCACGGAGCGCCGGGGGAGGACTCCGTCGTCACCAATACGGGAAAGAAAGCCAGCGTTGTTCTGCCCCTGCATGGGACCATCTCGAACACGCCGGCGGTAAGGCTCAGCGTGGAAGTCTCCCTCGAGATGCCCCACGCGATTTCGGTCGTCGGAGAGATGTACGACACAAGGATGTTTGGCCCCAGCTATCGGCTCATCGGGCGGGTGTCGACCACGCCCGGCTCGAGCGAATTCGTGATCCACGACCGGATCGAGAACATCGGCGGCTCGCCGGCGGAAATGGAGGTTCTTTACCACTCGAACTACGGCCCGCCAATGCTGGGCGATGGCGCGCAACTACTGGCACCGGTCGAGTTCCTCTGCCCCATCAACGCGCGGGCTGCGGAGGACATCTCGAACTGGGACACCTTTGGCCCGCCGCAGACGGGTTTTGCGGAGCAGTGTTACCTGGGTCGGCTGCACTCGGACCGTCGCGGACAGACGCTGGTTGCTCTCGTGGACCCGAGCGGCGAGAACGCGGCGACCATCCGCTATTCGGTCGAGCAGCTGCCCGCCTTCACCATCTGGCGAAACGCCGCGGCCGAGGCCGACGGCTACGTGGTTGGGTTGGAGCCGGGCACGGACTACCCGAACGCCCGCATGTTTGAACGCCGGAAGGGGCGCGTAATCCAGGTGCCGGGGGGCGGCGTGTTCGAGGCATCCCTCACCTACGGCATCGTCAGGGGAGGGCCCAGCATCGCGCGGCTCGAAGAGGAGGTCAAGGAGTTGACCGAGGGAAAGGAATCGACCGTGGCGACTGCGCCGGATCCGGACTACAGCCCCGCGTGAACGCACTCGCACTGCCTTAACAGGGTGACGAATCACCGTGTCTTTCCTGCGAAACCTGAGAGACAAGATCGTCGAGTTCGACTGGGAAGACGCCGCCAATCCGTCCCGGTGGGTTACGTTTGCCCGCAACGAGTTGCGCGTATCGTTCTACATCGTTCGAGAGTTCGTGAGGAACCGTTGCCTCCAGCAGGCCGCCTCCCTTACGTTCACTACGCTGCTGTCGCTGGTGCCCCTGCTGGCCGTGGCTTTCAGCTTCTTCCGCGGATTTGCCGCCATGGAAGACCTGGCGGACAAGGCCCAGACGGCGATCTTCGAGACGATGTTGGCGGGCCCCCTGATGGAATCGGCGGAGCGCGATGAATCGCGTACCCTCTCCGCATCGGAGCCGCTGCCGCCGGCCGACTCGGGACCGGTCGAACTGCTGGCAACGGCCGACGCCCAGCCCCGGACCCGGGACGTCGTCTGGACCGTTCGCGCCTATCTGGAAGCACTCGAGGCGGGCGCCGACCCTCAAGCCGTGCGCGAAGGGATGAGCGCGCTCTACTACGCCAAGGCAGCGCGTATCCTGCCGGAGGTGATCCGGTCCGAGATCACCCAGAAGGCCCGCGAGGCGTACCTGTCGGCGGCGGGACTCCAGGCGGTCGGGGGCGAAGCCTACAGTCGCGAAGGGGCGCGGCACTTCGAGCGGGCACTCAATCGCCTGGACGATGGTGACGTCCAGGCCGCGCTGGAGGCGTCGAGGGAGGCCGAGGAACGGGGCTACTCCGCCGTGCGAACCCGACGTGTCATGGCGCGTGCCCACACACGCCGCGCGCGCGATCTGGCCCACGAGGGATATCTTCAGCAGTCGTGCGGTGAATGGCGAAAGGTGTTGCTTCACTACGGCGACGCGATAGTTGCCGGCGGCCTGGGGAACGCGGATTGGCGCGACCTGCGGGATGTGATGGAGGCGCACGACGAGGCCGTCCGTACGCTCGGAGAGCGCCTCTTCGAACTGGGCCGGCTCGAAGCGAACCTGCACCGCGAGCCGTCCGAGACCCCGGGTCCGGCAAACGCCGCCACCACGCCGTCACCCGACGGCTCGCTGGACCTTGCTGTGTTGCACCTCACCGAAGCCGTGTCGCTGCTGGAGCACTCCAGCGACGCGCATTACCTGCTGGCGGACGTTCTCTGGCAGGCCGGGCGGCTGGAGGAGGCACGTGAGGAGTACAAGGTGGCGTTCGACAAGAGCAGCGAGCGCGCCGCCCGAGGGCTGAGCCTGGCCGTGGTGGATTACATTCGGCTGTTCATAGACAAGGTCGGCCGGGCCGAGATAGGCATCCTCGGCATCCTCTTCTTGCTTGTGACGGCCACCTCGCTGCTGAGCACCATCGAGCAGACCCTCAACCACATATGGAAGGTCACCGAACACAGGCCGTTGTGGATCAAGTTCACCTCGTTCTGCACCCTGATCTGGCTCGGCCCGGCGCTTATAGGCGCCTCGATTTGGGCTCGGGAAAGACTGGCTGTGTACATCGAGTCAACCTTTGGAGGGGTGCCCGCCGTCGGGAAAGCGGTCGGCCTGTTGTCCATCGTCGGCCGGCACGTGCTGCCGTTCATCACTGTATGGCTCATCCTGGTTGCCCTCTACAAGTTCCTGCCCCATACGCAGGTGCGCTTCAGCAGCGTGGCCTGGGGGGCGTTCTTCGGCGCCGCCCTGCTGCAGGCCGCTCGGCCGCTGTTCGCCATGTATGTCGTGAGCGCGGTGAAGTATCAGAAAATCTACGGCAGCCTGGGCATCGTGCCCATATTCCTGCTGTGGCTATGGCTGATGTGGCTTATAGTGCTGCTCGGCGCGGAGATAGCGTTCACGCTCCAGCACCTGGACCTGCTGCGCTTCAGGGACAAGCTCAGCAGGCTGTCCAGCAACTTCATCGACCGCTATCTGGCGGCTCGCATAATGATGTACGTCGCCCGCGAGTTCTGGAAAACCGGGGAACCCGTCAGCGCGGAAAGACTCGCCGAGATCATGAAGATAACGCCGGAGGAAGCCCAGGACGCGGCGGGGCGGCTGGTCCGGCTTGGCTATCTGATCCGGGTGGGCGAGACGTCCGACGAGTACCATCCCGCTCGCGACCTGTCCAGGCTCCGGCTCAGCGAAGTGCTCAGCATCACGGATCGGTTCCGCGACGATTCGCGTTCCGTGTTGCCCGAAGACAGGCCCTACGAGGAGAAGCTGGAAGCGGCGTTCCGATCCGCGATCGCGGCGCAGGAAGAGGCGCTGGCGGGGGCGACGTTCAGGGATCTGTTGCTGACGTCAGAGGCTGAAGAGCCCCCGGAGGAAGACGCGGCTTCCGAGGCGGAAGGTGAGGGGGAGTTGGGAACCTGAGGCGGTCCGATCGCCGTGATCCATGCCACGGACCGGGCTGGTCTACTCGAGCGTCACGGACCAGTAGGCATCATCGAGGAACTGCTTCCACGAGTAGTATTTCTTGCGGCGCAGTTTGAGTCGGATCAGGGGGTTGACGCGGGGTTCGAAGGGCTGCCGCTTGAGCGTCATGTTTGCCTGGGCCGGGGTGCGCCCGCCCTTCCGCTTATTGCACTCGGTGCAGGCGCAGACTACGTTCTCCCAGGTATTGCCGCCGCCGTGGGACAGCGGCACCACATGATCGATGCTGAGTTCGCTGGTCACGAAGCGCCGCCCGCAGTACTGGCAGCGATTCATGTCGCGCGCGAATATGTTCCGCCGGTTGAAGCTCACTCGTCGCTTGGGGTAGCGATTGTAGGAGAGCAGCCGGACGATGCGGGGGACTTCCAGATCGTAGCTGACGGTGGAAACCCACTCGGTGTCCGGACCGGTAGCGCCGGCTGCGAGTCGGAAATCGCTCACCTCCTGCCAGGACCGGAAGTTGTAGAGTCCCAGTCGCCCCTGCTCCAGCAGGACGACTTCCGCCGCGGCCTTGAACAGCATACAGAAGGCCCGCTGCGCCGTGATCATGTGCACGGGCACAAACGACCTGTTCAGCACCAGCACGCTTGATTGTAGAGCAAGCTCAGACATCCGTACCGCCCCTTTAGGGGACGAGAGGACACTCGATCCGTTGCGGGCGAGTATAGGTCAACGTGGCAGGCATGGCAAGTGTCGCCGGAGGGGTGGCTCCGCATGGGAGAAGCGCCGGAGCGCGGCCGCTCGCATGCGGGCCCCGCGGCGACCTGAAAGGCTCCGGAATAGCGTTTGAAATGCCTGTCTGCGTTGTTATAATATCTGCGCAAAAGCGGATTCTGGGAATGTTGGATGCGCGGCATTCATTCGTCTCGCGTGGGAGATGTGGAAGATGGCAGATGAGACATACCTCAGTTACGAGCAGGTGCTGCAGGAGCTCCAGATCGACCGCAGCCAGCTGAACCGTCTTATCCGGGAAGGGCTGCTGGAGGAGCAGGTCGTTGACGGCGAGACGAAGTTCGCAATGTCGGACATGGAGAAGCTGAAGGACACGCTGGAGAAGCGGGAGACGATTGTCGAGGACGGCTCCACAGCACCCTCCCGTACCGAGTTCGTGGAGGCCGAGGACGAAGGCGAGGAGATAACCGGCGAGATCGTCCTCGAGACTCCGAGTAGGGCGGATGTGGAGAGGGACACCGAGATACTGATCGAGGGTGAAGAACTCGAACTGGAAGGTCCGGAAGAGGAAGAGCCCGGCCCGCCGTCGCATACCGCCCTGGAGACCGAGTTGGAACTGGAACCGACCTCAGCCCCCGAACCAGAGGAACCCGAGGAAAAGGAAGAGGATTTCTTCGACTTCTCGGCCGATTTGCAGGAAGGCGAGATCGAGCTGGAAGGGGGCGGCGAGGTCGCCGACGAAGAGGAAGAGCCGGAGATCGTCACCGATATTCTGGACCTCGATGAAGAGGAGGAAGTCGCCGAAGAAGATCTCCTCAGCGAGATCATGGAGATCGGCGAGGAAGACGAAGAAGCCGAGATGATCCCGGTAGACGAAAGCGAGGATCTGACCGCAGAGATCACCACGCTTGAAGAGCCGACCTACGAGGAAAGTGCCCTGGACGAGGTGCTGGCGGGGGAAGGCGATGTCGATTTCGGCGTGGAAGCGCCCGGTGAGGAGTTCGAGGTCCCCTACGCGGCCCCGGTTGCTGCTTCGTCGGCCGAGGTCAGCGGCGGATGGGTGGCGGTACTGGTGGGCACTCTGGTAATCATGCTCATCTGTGGCCTCATCGTGATGGAGAACTCGTTCAACCCCGGGTTCTCATCCGGTCTTCTCGGCTGGCTGAACGGCCTTCTGGGCATATAGAGCGCAGAAGGCAGCAGCATCCGGCGCAGAGGGTTGCATTCCGCCCTGCCTGTGGCGTAACGTCATGGGTGGGAAAGTTGTGCGTTGATGTCCACTGCTCAGGAGTATCCAAGAGATGTTGAAGCGCGGACTTCTTGTGTGTTTGTCGGCACTGGTCATTCTGTCCACCGGCTGCGCTCAGCTCAAGCAGCTTCGAGCCCAGAACGAGAGCTTGCGAGAGCAGCTCAAGATGAGCCAACAGCAGCTTCAGAAGGCCGAGGACGAGAAGGCGGTCCTGATGTCCGACCGCCAGGCCCTGGAAGCCGAGCTCACGGCCACCAAGAAGGAGGCCGCGCAGGCCCAGCAGATCGTCAGCGATCTGCAGCGGGAGCGGATGCGGCTGGAACAGCAGCGGCAGGATCTGCAGAAGCTGCTCAACACCACCGTGGAGACGCGCGACGGCACCAACGTCGTGGTTTACGAGAGCGACATCCTGTTTGCCCCGGGCAAGGCGGAGTTGACTGATGAGGCGAAGGCTTCGCTGGACAAGATAGCCCAGTACCTCGTCAATCACCCCGAACAGGAGGTCCGCGTGGCCGGTCACACGGACGCGGTTCCGATCACCCACTCCAACTGGATAGACAACTATCACCTTTCCGTGATGCGCGCCCATGCGGTTATGCGCTACCTGGTTGACCGTGGCGTCAGCGCCGAACGGATGACCATCGTGGGCTCCGGCCCCAACGAGCCCCGGGTCGAGCCGGAGGAGCCCAATCAGCCCGTTGCGGAGAACCGCCGCGTGGAGATCCTGCTGGTTCCGCCGTCCAATGCCAGCCTTGGCGACCAGATCAGGCGATTCGGTCGGTAGGGACAATGCGAGCACCGCACCTTCGCCCACCGGCGACCGCGAATCGGCGCTGGCGGCTGTGGCCGGGAAGCAGACCGGCTGAGGGAATGTTTACTTGGATGATGACGCCCAGCGCGGAACGCGGCTTCTCGTCACCGGTCTGGGGCCGATTACTTGCCTGGGGCTCGGCATAGACGAAGTCGCCGAGTCCATCTCCGCCATGCGCATGGTCCGCAGCCCTCAGGAACTCCTTCACAGGCGACTGCCGCACGGCGGACTTCTCCCAAGGATTGACCTCGACGAGTTCCTGGAATGCCGTCGGCCGCATCCCGATGAACGCGACCAGTATGTCCTTGCCGCCGGCGTACTTGCGCTGGAGAACGCGGCCGCCGAAACGGATGAGGTCGAGGTCAGAGACTGTGGGCTGGCCATCGCGTCGATTGCCGAATGTGGGCCTCAAGCCGCACGGGCGGTGTTGAGTGGCAGTGAGGGGGAGCGTGCCGTTTCGGAGACCGACTGCCAGGTGCTGGCGGCGGAACTGGATCTGGACGAGTCCACGCTGGATGTCCGGGGACATGTTCTCAGCGGCGCGTTGGCAATCCGGCGAGCCGCGACGCTCCTGAGCGACGGCAGCACGGAGCTGATGGTCGCCGGCGGCGTGGACCTTCCCGACAAAGCGTGGCTGGATGCGTTCTGGGACGGCGGCAACTCGGTTCAGGTTCGACCGGCTCAGGGCGTAGGGCTTCTGGTCCTGGAAACCGAGGACGCCGTCGAACGCCGCGAAGGCTACGCGTACTGCGAACTCGGTGCGGCTAGCTACAGGCCGGTTCCCTCGGGCACGCCCCTGTCGAAGTTGTCCGAGCTGTTGAGTGACGCGGTTACGGCCTCTTTGGAGGCGGCCGGCGCCTGGGAGGGCGATGTGGGCGTCGTGTTTTCCAGCACCGCCCGGGATCTGTTTCCCGATGTGGGCGAGGCCGAACGCGAGGCCCTGAGTGGCTTCTCTGAGGTCCCAAACGTTACGACGAAGCAGTTCGTCGGCGAGACATTCTCGGCAGGATTCCCAATGGAGTGTATACTCGCCGCCGACACCCTCAACGCCCGGATGGCGCCACCGCGAATGTCCTTCGCCGGCATAGAGAACGGCGTGGAGTTCTGGGTTGAGAGACCGGCCGAGCCGCTGATGGGCGACTGTGCGCTAGTGGTCGGATCCGTGGCCGGCGCCGTCGCGGTTGTGGTGCTCAGGTGCCTGTAGCGGCGTTCGCCACGGCTGCCGTCGGGGGCCGCCCACAAACGAGTACGGATTGGTTCTCAGCACGTCAGATCCAGGAGTGTTAGCAAAGATGGCAGGTGTAGTCAGAACACAGTGGTTCGGCAAGCAGGTCACCATCCTGATGGTTAACGGCAAGAGTGTAACCGGTGAGATCTCGGAGACTTCCGACCAGTACCTCGTGCTGGACGTGGGCAAGTCGCAGATGCAGATCTTCACCCACGCGATCATAGCCATTAGACTTGCGGGCGAGGGCGAGCCGGTGTGACCCCCCCCTGCGTTATCAGGACGGGCTCGTCCGGCCCTTAAGCGTGACGGTGGGCAAGCGAGCGGAGCAGGTCGATCAGTTCTCGCGAGCGAAGCAGCAGCGAGGTGAGGAAGTAGACGGCAGCGCCGGTCGCCGCAGCCGCTAGAAGTCTGAACCCCTGGGGCAGTATGGCGGAGGAGTCGGCGCCGGGCAGTGCGGCCGTAACGGCCACGGTAGCCGCGGCCATGGCGGCGCTGGCCGCCGCGGACTTCCAGAATACCGACAGCAACCTGGCCATCCCGCGCATGGGCACGTGATGTGCCAGCAGTAGAGCCAAAACCACCGCTTGCAGGGCGGCCGTGGCGGCGGTTGCCGTTGCCAATCCCGCCTCGCCCAGCCTCCACACCAGCGCCAGGTTCAGCCCCAGGTTCACCGCAACGGCTCCGCCCGCCACGTATGCCGGCACGGCGTTGCGCTTGAGGCTGTAGAATCCTCTAGTCAGCACGTGGATAGCACAGTAGGCCCACAGGCCCGTCGAGTAAGCCAGAAGGCAGGTGGCGGTGCGTGCCGTCATTGCCGGCGTGAACTCGCCCCTCTGGAAGAGGAGTCGAACCAGGGGCTCGCGGAGCACGATCAGGCCGACCCCCGCTGGAACGCCGATGAAGATCACAAGCCCCAGGCCGCGCACGACGGAACCGGCGAAGCCGTCCATGTCCTTCCTGGCCACCTGCCCGCTCAAGGTGGGAAAGATGGCCGTGGCAAGCGCTATCCCGAAGACCCCCAGCGGCATCTGCATCAGGCGGTTGCTGTAATAGAGCACACTGTTCGCGCCGATCTCCATCGGGTAGGCAACCGATTCTCCGAACAGGCGGAAATGCGTCGCTCCCTCGGGCGAGGCTAAAGATATGGCAATGACGCCGTCAAGTAGCACATTGAACTGGAATGCGGCCATGCCCAGCGCTACCGGGGCCATGGCCGAACCGATGTCCAGCACACCCCTGGACAGGGGGCGTGAGACCGGGTGAACGCGCAATCCGTGCCGACGAAGAACAAGCACCTGGAGCCCGAGTTGCAGCGCCCCGGCGGCAAGAATGCCGAATGCGAGTACGAACGCGCGGCCCTCGTCATCCTGAGCCAGGCCGGGGGCAATAATCAGCACCGTGATGATCCATATAGCGTTGAGCAGGACCGGTGCAAAGGCCGGGGCGGCGAAGTGCTGAAGGGCGTTCAGTGTGGCGCCCAAGAGGGCCGTCAGGCATATCAGCACCGCGTAAGGCAACAGGACGCAGGTAAGGGCGATCGCGAGCCGCCATCTGGCGCTCGGAGAGCCGAAGATCAGCACCGCCGCCAGTCCTGTCTCGGCGAGCAGCACCAGTGCGGACAGCAGGAGTGCCAGCGCCGAGTAGACGCGGTTGGCGAGCAGCTGCGTCTCCGCACGGTCACCGGACGCCAGACGCTCGGTGAATAGGGGTATGAATGCCGCGCTTAAGGCGCCTTCGCCGAACAGACGCCTGAAGAGGTTGGGCACCCGAAACGCGAAGCTGAAGGCATCCCAGGTCAGACCGGCGCCGAACACGGCCGCACAGGCGGCGTCGCGCACCACCCCCAGGACACGGCTGAGGAGCGTGAGTGCGGAAATGACGCCGGCGCGGCGCACCACGCTATCGTGCTGTCTGGCCATGGCACTCGGACCGCTTGAGGGCCGACGCCGCGCAGCAGAAGATCCGTCATCATCTTCAGCCCCATCTGCCGTAATCTCTGCGGCGGCTCTTCGACCGTCCGAGGGGCAGAAGCAGGGCGAGCAGGGCGCCGGTGACGAAGCCACCGATGTGTGCCCAGTATGCCGTGCCTCCGTGGTCGAAAGCAACTCCGAGGCTGGCGGTGCCCATTAGAAGCTGGATGACGAACCAGAAGCCCAGCACGATCAGGGCGGGGAGCTCTGCGAAATGGATGAAGTAGAAGATCGGGATGATCGTGAGCACGCGCGCCTTTGGCCAGGTGACAGCGTAGGCCCCGAGCACGCCGGCGATGGCGCCGCTGGCCCCCACAGTGGGCAGCTTGCTGGCGGGCGAAAGGGCGTAGTGCGTTGCACCGGCCGCGAGACCGCAGAACAAGTAAAAGGCCAGGAACGGCACGCGGCCCGCCCTGTCCTCCACGTTGTCTCCGAAAACGAACAGGTACCACATGTTCCCGAGCAGGTGCGCCCAACCGCCGTGGATGAACATGCTGGTGAACGCGGGAACGACGATGGCCGACAGAAAGGGGCCTTGCCCGCGGAGGGCGGCAGTCACGCGCGCCGGCACAATTCCGAACCGCATCATTGCCCCCCGAAGGGCCGTCTCGGACAGGCTGAGCTCGAAGAGAAACACCGCGACGTTGATCGCGATTATGCCGTACACCGCGTAGGCCTTGGTGCGATGGTAGTTTGTGTCGCGGATCGGCAGCAAGGGATATTCTCCGCCGGTGCGCTGATGGACTATCTGCAGATAGCGACTCTGCCATGCGAGAATAGCACACGAGCCCTTCGCCCCTCAAGAGCAGCCTTCGGCCGGGAGCCGCACCGTAGCTTTCTTTTGGGTTCAGGCGAAGGTTAGAATACGATGTCTGATCAAGATTGAGAGTCTGTCCTATGGAACGCGATTACGAGAACAGGACCGAGCCGGACCAGCCCGCTGCTTCCCGGCGCGTGCACAGTAAGGTGTCCAACGGAGACGGCAAGGTGGCGCTCACAGTTCCTGCGCCGGGCCTGCGCTCCGCCAGAGGTGCAAGGGCGGTGGCATGGTTGGTACTGGGCGTGGGGACACTGGTACTGGCGGCGGTGCTGCCCATGTATGGTCTGCCCGCCCTGGTTGGCTACCTGGCTGCGATTATCGGCGTTGGCCTTCTGGTGGCCGCATCGTACGAGGGCATGCGTGCCGTGCTGGGCAAGACGCGGGTGGAAGTGTCGCAGGATGCCGTGCACATCGCCAGCAGCTTCCCGCTGGTGAGGGCTCGGACGCTGAGGCGCAGCGAGGCGCGCGGCGTTTTCCTCGGAAGGGCCAGGATGCTGGCCCGTGGCTACTCGTCTCCGGGGTGGACGCACACCGGTTCGGAGGTCGTGGTGCTGGGCGACGAAAGTGAGGTGCACTTCGGTGAGGGTCTGGACCCGTCGGAGAAACGCTGGCTGAGAGATCTCATTGCCGGGACACTTGCCATCGACACTGCCCTGCCGGCGGAGGTGATCGAAGACGCGCACGGCAATGTGGTGCAGCCGCCCGAACGGTTCTGGATGGACGCGACACGTTACGCCGTCTACTGCCTGCTGGCGGGTGTCTGTTTGCTTCTGCTATGCGTGGTGCTGCCTTTGGGGGCAGCCAGCATTGCGGCCGGGGTTGTCATCGCGGTTTTCTCCGCGACCGGTGCACTTGTCGCCTACAGGAACTACCGTTTGGAGAGGGTTGCCAGCAACTGGCATCGCGCGGTGGTGAAGTTCCTGGCCAGTCGGCGCGGGCTGAACTTCAGTGCGGTCGACTCCGGCGAGGTCGCATCGCAGTTGCCGGAGTTCGCTTTCTTCAGGGGGCCGCGTCTGTTCTACAACGTTGCGTGGAGTGAGTCGGACCCGCACGAACTGCTCGCGTTCGACTTCAGCTGCCGGACTCTCAGGGGAGTGCGGGATGGTGTTGGATATCCCACACTTCCCGCTCGTACCAATCGGCCATGGGCCAGATATCGATGATGC
>CAZZNQ010000044.1:0-32887 GCA_964655775.1 uncultured candidatus Brocadiaceae bacterium
GACCCCGACGGCGCGGTGAAGCTGTGGGTGCCGTCGGAGGGCATACCGCCCAAGCCCAAGGGCACGCAGCTCAGCGGCTTCCCCATCCAGTACACGGCCGCCGGCGACGAAGCACGATGATGGACCGTGCGCCGAGAGATCGCCAGAACGCCGTGAAGCCTTCCAGCCCGTGCGCCCCGTCGTCGTATTCGTCCTTGTGCAACAGGTCTCGCAGGGCGCGTGCCGTATTCGCGACATCCGCCCGGCGCCCGCACAGGTCGCAGTAGATGCCGCAGCAGGCCGCGTATGTCTTGGCGTCCATGACGGCCTCTTCTCCCGAATGCCGTCAACGCCCCAATCGGGGCAGCAGATGGCCGAAGTACCGATCCAGCATGTCGCGCGGGATGTTCGGCGCCAGGTGGTTGCCGACGGCGACGACGGCTCCGCGGCAGTCGGCGAGGCGGTCGAATGTTCTGTCGACGTCGGCGCGCACCTTGTCCCACTTGCCGAGCGCCAGGTCGCGGCAGTCGACGTAGCTGCCGACCAGGCAGTGCGTACGCCCGAAAGCGTCCACCATCCGGCCGAAGTCCATGCACGGCTCGAAGATGAAGCCGTCGGCGCCCGCCTCGGCGACATCGCCCGCGAACTCCGAGAAATCGCCGTCCGAGCAGAACAGCACCTTCTTGCCGGCCCGGTGGATCGGCTGCCAGAGCCGGGCGTACCGCGGCACAATGACCCGGCGGTAGATCTCCGGCTGCATAAACGCCCCGCCGGCCCAGACGAAATCGTCGTGCTGGATGACCACCTCGACGCTGGTCTCCGCCCACGCCTTCATGTGGAACAGCGCGCGGCGGAAGAAACTGTCAAAGACACTTTCCATCCGGCCGGGGTCCGATAGCGCCGTCAGCAGCATCTCCCAGCCGAAGGCGGCGATCGCGCCGGACACAATCGTGTTGTAGTAGCCGCCGGTTGTCAACTGTCCCGGAAACGTGCGCCGGGACTCCCGGATGGTCTCCTGGTAGGCGCGCACCTGGTCGGCGAAGTCGGGCAGGCCGTATTCCTCCACGGCGTCGAACCCCCAGACCTCCTCCGGGGACTGGAAGGGAGATTCGGCGGCGGGTCGCCGGTCGGCGCCGTCGGCCGCGTAGGAGGCATGGCCCATGTCGGTGGTGCGACCGGCGGCGGACCAGTCGATCAGGCCATCGTCGGTGTGCCAGAGCAGGTCGACGCTGAAGCGATCGCAGGCGGCGGGCAGCAGGCCGGGCGCGTCCGGCGAAAGGCCGGTCGCCGAAGCGAGATAGTCGCGATGGTAGCCGAGACTGTATTCGGTGTGCGCCCATCGACCGACGGAGCGCAGGCAGACGTTGTCCAGTGCGATCTCAGCACTCATGCCGCGCTGCTCCGCCGCGGATCATCTTCCGGCCGTCCGGAGGTGGTACGGCTTCACAACGTCCCGCCAGAGCGAGCGGGTCACGGCGAAGCTCCAGTGCGGCTTGCGGATGTCGAACACGTCGCTGGACGCGCGGCCCTTCGAGTAATTGATGTAGCCGCGTTCCAGCTTGTAGAACAGGTCTGTGATGCCGACGTCCATCCGCGCCAGACATTCGCTCGCCTTCGGTCCGGGCCGCCAGTAGCCGCCGACCAGCACCACGACGTGGTTCGTCAGGTTCGGGCGGAAGCCGTCGTAGGCATAGGTGATGGAGCTTCGGGAGCCGCCGGCGTCCTGCGATGCGAACTCCAGCAGCATGCCGTCCTTGCCGACGTTCGGCAGGCCCTCGGCTCCGGACGCTATCCGGCCTGCGCCCCGAACGCCCCGGCCACCGTTGAGGCCGGCGTTGACCTTCGCGCCGTAGGTGTGGACGGTGAGCGCGTAGTAGAACTCCATCGGATCGCTGAGGTCGTGGCCCTTGTAGCGGTAGTTGCGGATGGCGGCGGCGATGGCCGCGCCGCTGGGAGCGTCCGAATCCGGATGGGCGGCCTTCCAGTTGAAGGTCTCGTAGGTATTGGCCAGCCCGGCGGCCTTGAGTTGGCCAACGAAGGCGTTGTGGTCGTAGTTGTCCAGCACGCTGTGGGCGGCGGCGCCCCCGCCGAAGTAGACGACGCCGACGGGCATCATGCCGACCATGCCCTCGCGGAAGTTGGGGTTCCAGTCGCGATGGTGGTTTGTGCCGCCGTCGAGCGAGTGCGGCCTGCGACCACCGGCGTAAGATGCGTCGGACGTGGTATAGGCCGAGGCGACCAGGGCGGCCCGCATCAGGAGGTCGATACGCGCCCGTTCCTGCGGGGAGAGTTGATTCCAGATGCGCGGCGTCATCCGCACCAGGGCGTACATGCCGGTGACGTGGCGCTCGTGCTGGGCGGGATAGCCGCCGGTGGCGGTTATGCCGTTGTCGCCCTGCAGGCTGTAGCGGATCTGCTCGAGCAGGCGTTCGTCCGCCGCAGTATTGCCCTGCCAGGCGGCGAGTGCCAGCACGATGGATCCTCCGCCGCTCCACGCGCCGTCCGTGTGGGCGCCTCCTTTGATGCGCCGGTTGAACCGAATCAGCGGCAGCGATGCCGCGGCGCGGACCGCCTCGGCCGGCACGGGTGGGACGGTTCCGGGGTCGATGCTGCGGATAGGCGACAACTCGGCCGCGTTCGTTACATGCCCAGCCGCGACAAGGAGGAACAGCAAGGCGCCGGAAATCATCGTCGTGACGGACATTCTTCTCACTCCTTAGGGAACGGGTTCGAACATTCGGTCCGGCCGCCGCTCGGAGCAACCTGGCCGCGTCTCCCCCATTGTACCGCAGGCGACGGCGCGCTCAACTCGATCGCGTGGATTCGGGCTTGCAGCGCCCGGGGCGAGGCTGTACGATCGTAGTAGAGAGCGGGGGCGCTCTTCGGCTCGGAGGTTTCGACCACTTGAGCATAACAAGCGGAGAGTCTCCACATTTCCAGACCGAAAGGGGGCGACTGTGCGGTAGGAGTCGGCGCAGCAAGGAGTGTGCGCCCGCAACGGGCGTGCGGAACGTTATCCATCGCTTCAAGCCAAGGGGGCTTAGTAATGGCAAGAGTAGCACGCGAGATGGTCGAGAACGCCGGAGTCGACGTAGACGAGCTGCTGGAGCTTCTGATCACGAACGCGGCAGCAGAGATAATCACCTATTTCTACTACACGCACCTTCGGTTCAACCTCATCGACATCGAGGGCGAGGGGTTGAAGCAGATTGCCGAGACGGCACGAATCGAGGACCGCAATCACTTCGAGGCACTGGTGCCCCGCATCTACGAGCTGGGCGGCAAGCTGCCGAACGACATGACTGAGTTCCACGACTGCTCGGCGTGTCCGCCGGCCAAACTGCCTGAAGACCCGAGCGACGTGCGGGCGATACTGGAAGTCCTGGTCAAGGCGGAGCGCTGTGCGGTTCGCGGATACACCAAGATCTGCAATCTCACAGCCGGCAAGGACCATCGCACCTACGGGCTGGCCCAAGCCATTCTCAACGAAGAGGTCGAGCACGAATCCTGGTTCAGCGAGTTCCTGGGCGAAGGGCCGTCTGGCCACTTCCTGCGCCAGGGGGACACCTCACCGTTCGTGAGGCCCTACCTGAGATAGAAGACGGCGGCTGACGGGGGCTGCCTAGGCCCCCCGATCGCTGCCCACACTCACGAGGAGAAAGATGCAATGGCGGGAGAGATCCAGACGCAGACGGCCGAAGCGTTCGGCCGGACCTTTGTGAAAGGCAACGTGCCGGAGATCAACGCCGTACGCTGCCTGGCCTGCGGCCACTGTGTGAAGCTCTGCAAAAAACTGGGGCCGGACGTGCTGGAGATCGTCGACGGTGTGGCGAAACCGGTGCGGCCCGAGAACTGCATCGGGGACGGCGCGTGCATGCTGGCCTGTCCGACCAAGGCCATATTCCTGATGAGCAAGCACAACCCGGACTCGCCGCCCGAGGCCGTCTGACCGCGCGGGCGTGCGACTAAACGAGCACTGGAACCCGCCCGGCGGGACCCTATCGGGGTCCCGCCGGGCGCTCTTTGCTTCACAGGAGCCTACAGGTTAGGCGCGACCCAGATGGGGCTGGACCAGGCGCGCTGCCCGTTGCGCTGTTCCACGCGCACGCGGTAGTGCGTTTCGCTGCGAAGGGTTTCGTCGTCGTCAAACTGCATCTCGGCGACGTAGGCGGACTCGGGCATCAGGCGATGCAGCTTGGCCTTGTAGGCCATGTGATGGTAAACGTCGTCGCGTTCGGGCGATCCGGGCTCCAGGCCGCACCGTTCCTCCAACATCCGAACGCACTCGTCGCGGAACCAGAGCACGCGGCTTCCGGCCATGAGGTCGGCCACCGTGCCTTCCGCAACCAGCCCGTTCAGCTCCAGTCTCAACCGGGAACCGGCGTCGGCCTCGAACTCGAACACATTCGCGTTCTGGGTCCGGCGCCCAACGTCGCGCGAGAGACTGCGCATGCGGAACTGCGCGGTGCCGCCGTTCAGCTCGGGCTGCTCCTGGCCCTCGCTTATCCAGCACGGCTCCCAGCCCAGCATCCTGCCGCCGTCGACGGTCAGTTGGCCCGTCCATTCACGGGCGGGCACATCCAGCTCGTTCGGCCGCGGCCCCCAACCGACCTCAACACGCAGCTTGAAACGCCCCCGACGGCCGGAGGCCGGTGGAGCCCAGGTGCCCTGATGGCAATGCGTGGCGATGACGCGACCGTTCCGCAGCAGCTCTATGCGGTCCAGCGCGTCGGAGCCGCGCATGGCGATGCGAACTCGTCGAACCGGCGCGGCCCTCAGGATGCTGCCCATGGGAGCTCCGTTGAGCGTGAAATCCAGCTCGATCCGGTCCCCGGTGACTCCGTAGACGCGCCTCGACTTGAAGGCGTCCCACAGCGCGGCCCGTGTCAGCTCGGGCGCCAGGCAGGCGGCAATGCCCCAGCCGTGCTGGCCGGGCATGGTGCCCCAGCCGTCGTTGGAGCAGATGGCGCCCAGGTGCAGCCCACGCTCCAGAGCGTCCTGCCACGTGCCGCCCGCCATGCCCGGCCCCATGTGGGAGTTGCGCCGCATGCCGATCCACTCCTCGTCGGTCTCCGAACAACCGTGGATGGAGTAGATCTCGCAGAACGGGCTCAGGTCCGGGTCAAACACGCTCCAGTACCGTCCGCGAACGCCCGGCCTGTAGGCGGTGTGGTGGGGTATGGCGAGAGCATCCGTCCCCCGCAAACGGGCGTAGAGGTCTTCGAGCTTGTCGACTCGCTGGATCGTGCGACCCTCGGCAAGGTGGTAGACGTTGTGGTCGCCGCCGGTGCCGTCTCCCTGCCATTCGTAACCGGGAAAGGTGACGAACCGACCGGGATCGTTGTGCGCCCGCGTTGCCTCCTGGACTTCGGCCCATTCGCGGGCCAGCCGGTCGGGGCCCTTCCATCCTTCCAGGATCAAGTCCTGCTTCTCATCGCTTTGGAAGGCGTGCCCGCCAACGCGGAAGGCATCGGCGCAGGCCGTATAGTAGGCAGTCGCATAGAAATCGAGGTGGCGGGAGGCAAGTTCGCATACGGCACCGATGGACGGCGACTGTTCGGCCGTGGTGTAGGTGTTGTCGTGCGTCTCTCCCCAGTACACCTTCAGATCGCGCATCTGATCTGCCTCGATGGAGTTGGGGAGCAGCCGGCACTCAAGCGCGGACGGACTTTGGTCCTGACCAAGACGCGGACTTGGTTTCTGATGCCGATTCTCAGGCAGGAGGCCTTACGTCGACACGACTCTGCGGACGCGCTGGACCGGGCCCCATATCGGGGATTACGCCTACGCGTACCCCGATCCACGCACATCCTCAATGTGCGCCAACGCGATCACCTGAAACCTGTATGGGCCCTTCCGAACGGGCCTAAATCGCCTCGGGCACGCAGAGGTTCTTCTGGTCCGCGGCCACGCGGCCACAGGCCGTGCAGATGTACTTGGCGTCCTTGGCCAGGGACTTGATCTTGTCCAGCGGCAGGTCGTGCGGGCAGCAGGTCATCGCGCACATCTTCTCGGCGTGTTCTTCCGCCGTGTGTGAAACGTCTGCCATCTCGACACCCCCTTCATTGAAAGATTCCCGGCCGCCCGGGATGCGGGCGGCAACCATGCTCTCAACATACACGACCGGAGGATGCGGTTCAAGCATGTTTCACCTCGGCCGATTCGACAGCGGCAAGTTCGGTCCTGTAGACTCTATGGGAGCCGACCCCGGATGGCCGGACCGGCCGGCCTCGGGAGCGTGGCGACGTTTGCGCGGTGGACGCCTACAGAATGGGCAACGTCTGGCTGGCACTGGGGCTGACGCTGTTTGCGGGCATGGCCACCGGCATCGGGAGCGCCATCGCCTTCTTCGCCAAGAGGACAAACTACCGTTTCCTGTCGGTTGCGACCGGCTTCTCGGCGGGCGTGATGCTCTACGTCTCGTTCGTCGAGATATTCTACAAAGGCGCCGACGCCCTGACCGAAGCCTACGGCGACTACTGGGGACATTGGGTCAACGTGGGCGCGTTCTTCGGCGGCATCGCCCTGATCGGGGTGATAGACGCACTGATTCCCTCCGCGGAGAATCCCCACGAAGTGCACTCCGAGACGGAGACCCAGCCCCTGCACGACGCGGCCGCGCCGCTTCCCGCCGGGCCGCCCGCCGACGGTGACCAGTCCCTGCACGGTGACCGTCACGACCATACGCCGCACGAGCGGAGCCTGCTGCGCATGGGGCTCTTCACAGCGCTGGCGATAGGCATCCATAACTTTCCCGAGGGGCTGGCCACCTTCCTGGCTGCCCTGGAGGACCCGGCGCTGGGCGCGGCCATCGCCGTGGCGATTGCCCTGCACAACATCCCCGAGGGCGTCAGCGTCTCGGTGCCCATCTACTACGCAACCGGCCGGCGCGGCAAGGCGTTCGCCTATTCCGTGCTTAGCGGTCTGGCGGAGCCGGTCGGCGCCGGGCTGGCTTACCTGCTGTTGCGATACGTGGCCGGGGGCGGTTCCGGCGTTGTTCCACCCCAGTTGATGGGGGTGTTGTTCGCCGGCGTGGCGGGCATCATGGTCTACATCAGCCTGGATGAGCTGCTGCCCACCAGTCGCGCATACGGCAAGGGGCACGAGAGCATGCTCGGGCTGATGGCGGGGATGGCCGTCATGGCGCTCAGCCTGCTGCTGATGAAGTAGGCGGCCGCGCCTCGCCCCTATCCCGCACCGGGGTACCATGTCCTGGCGACGAAAGTCTTGGCGTTTGAACAATCCGGAAAACGTGTTACTATGTGGGCTTCTTTGCGCGCATCCCGGACGTGCCGGGGCGCGCCGAGTTCCTCAGGCGAAGGAGAACGCCGATGGCCGCTTTGCCGGAAGCCGTGATCGAGGCATGGGACAATCGCAAAGGCCCCGCCATCCTGACCACCGTCGACCCGGACGGAACGCCCAACACCATCTACGTCGGCTGCTGCGGGCGGCATGGCGACGACACGCTGGTAGTCGCCGACAACTACTTCGACAAGACGCGCCGCAACATCAAGAGCGGCAGCCGGGGCTCGCTGCTGTTCATGGGCAGCGACGGCAAGGCTTACCAGGTCAAAGGCGCAATCGAGTACCACACCGAGGGCGATATCTTCGACGAAATGAAGGACTGGAACCCGGAGAAGCATCCCGGCCACGCCGCCGCCGCGCTCAAGGCCGAAGCCGCCTACAACGGCGCGACCAAGCTGGAGTAGCGCAGCGCTTTCGGCTCATTCATCCACAACGTGCACGTCGCTGACCAGCACGTCGCGCACGTATTCGTCGCCCGCACCGGCGGTCAGGACATCGCCCGCGCCCCCGTGGCGGATGACGCCGCTGATGATCGAGTCGGTCAGCGAGCCGTTGACCATGATGGTGTTTCTGGCCCTGCTGACGACGTTGCGGATGACGATCCGAGTGGTGTCGCCCAGGGGGGCGATGCCGCCGTATCCGTCGGCACCTATCGTCACCGCCGCGCGGCATTGCAGATCGTCGGGCGAGGTGTCAACCAAACCGTCCACCAGGATGTCGTACATCCCCACGCCGGCCGTGTTCAACAGCCGGATGATGTGATGGCCCCCCTGGCAGTGCCCGCAGACGTTCCGGATGATGACGTGACGGATGTCGTCCAGCCCGTCGCCGCGGCTGACGGGAGCGGTGACCATTGTGGTGCCGGTGCCGCCGGCGGCGCCGCTGTCCCGGGCGATGGCCGTCAGGGCGATCAGGTCGTCGCCGGTGTAGCCGGATACGTTCTCGATCAGGATATCGTGGCAGCCCATCCGCAGATCGATTCCGTCCTGGTTCAGCACTGTCTGCCGCTCGCCGTCCACCACGATGAACCCGCTGGAAGCGAAGCGCAGGTCGCGTAGCCGGCCCTCGGCGCACCGTTCAAGAGAGATCGCCCAGCAGTGCGAGTCGCGGATAATCAGGTTCTCGATGCTGAAATCCTCGACGAAGGCCATCAGTATGCCGATGTTGCGCCAGTCCCCGCTCTGCTCCCGCCCCGGCACGCCGGCGTCGGTGCCGTAGGTCCGGTGTCCAAGCGTCTTGGCTCCGTCGCCGGTGGCGCGCGGCCGGTCGGCTCCTTCGAGCACCGCTCCCCCCACGCCGCGGACGTGGATGTTGCGCATGGGGCGCACGTCCGTGATGCCGAGACCGCAATTGGCCGTGCGCATGAAGTTGTCGCGACAGCGGTCGGAGAGCTTCAGACGGCAGTTCTCCAGCTCCAGCGTGGTGTTGTCGCGCAGCAGTATGGCCGAATGCAGCAACCACTCCTCGCGCGGCCCGTCCTCGGCGGCGTTCACCCGTGGAATCACCACTCGGGCACCGGTCCCGGCGGATTTCTCGATCGCCTGGTTGATGCGCTCGACGTCGGAACCTGCGAACTCGTTGGGTGTAATCGTCACGATCTGCTCCAGTCCTAATCGCGGCCGGCTAGCACCCTGGCTGCGGCACGCCGCGCCCACACAGCAGCAGGAAACACGCCAAAAGCAGTGTCCCGGCACGAGGCCAGCCTGTCGGCCACTTCCTTGCACACGCTGCCTCAGGACCCTTGGTTATCTTACTCCTCAATCAGATAGAAATCCCTCAGATCATTACGTCGCTGTGCCGTAAGACTGTCTCCGAGCTTCTCAACGACCTCATCGTAGCTGTCCCTGAGACGGTTGAGCGTAGTGCGAGCATACGTCGCCCTCCGCGTCACTTCGCCGCCCACCGTGAGCACGAACATGACGAAGCGGCGCTCACCCTCCTCGTAAGCATAGGCTATCACTGTATCCCCCGCCACAGAACTGGGGAGTCGGCCCGCATACCTGACCCGTGTTTTCGTCTCGGCGAACACCTCTGCCAGCGATGTCCTCATCTCGGGAAGCGCGTCCGGTGATTCCACCGTCCGCCAGAACACGTCGCTCAGGTCGGCGAGAGACGCAGGGAAGGCCCCGTGCTCGGTTCGATAATCTGCGATCAGATTCTTCGCTATCTCCATGTGGGCACGGCTGTCCAACATGTCGGCGAGGGGGTACGTCCAGTCCGTCTTGCCCAATCCCTTGACGGCACGAGGTGCGTCCATGGCGCCCCTGAGGATGTGTCCCGCAAATCTTCGGCCGGCGACCCGAATGCCCTTGCGCAGGTCTTCAACATGGTCGGACGAGAGCGATAGCTCCGTCACCACATCCGCCCCGTCCGCGCGGTAGTGGACTTCGTCGTAGGCCTGCAGCAAAGCGCCGAGCAGGGGGCCGAGGTGAACAAGCCCCAGGTTCTCGTCTTTCAAGGAGTCCCTCACACGCTCGTTTTCGGCCTCCAGATATTCAACCGCCCGGCGAGCATCGCCAGCCGTGCCCAGTTCGCACACGCTCCGGAAGGCAAGTCCGTCGTCCAGCGAGAGTGCGAACCGGAACGCACGGATGCTATGGAATGGAACCGGCAACGCCTGGACACCGTACGGGCCGACAAGTTCACCGAAGGGCACGGGCAACACGAACGCACCATATAGGGCCCCGTGATCGACATCCTTGAGCCGCCGCGAGAGATCCTCGCTGAGTGGCTGCTGCGACCGGGGACTGTGTCGGCTGCGCAGTTGGGACAGCCCTTCCGGGCTGTCGGTCACGGCCAGCGTGTTGGCGTCGAGAAACCCCAAACTGCACACGTCGGTGGAATAGACGGCCACTGCGCCCGAAGTGGCTGGTCTGCAGAGCAGCCGCAGAGCTCTCTCTATCGATCTGAAATCCTGCGTCGGAAACGACACAAGGATCGCCACTGGCAGATCTTCCTGCTCCGGGGCAATCGGGGGCTCGAACGGCATGGAAAAGAAGACTATCTGACCGAAGTCGAAGATCGGGCCAACGACGGGCACCCGTGAGAGCTTCGAGAGGATGTCTTCCAGGAGCGCGGAATCTCGGAGCCGATCACCCTCCAGCACGGTTACACCCCAGACGCCTTCCGGCGCAAGGCCCACCAGCGTCCGGCTCGCCCCGCGGGCGCGGCTGCCTGCGACGAGCACCAGGACCGCGACAGCCAGCACAACCGCAGGTCTCAATCCTCTACGCGACATCCCCTGCCTCTCCCCTTCCGTTGCGGGTCTCCCCTGTCCGAGCAGCGTCCCACCTGCACCGGCCACCGCTGGCATCCGAACAACCGCCCGAACACCGTCCGTATTCTATGCGCCCGTGATCCCTGCGTCCAAGCCGAAAACGTTGCTGCAAAGGACCTGAGCACACACCGCCAGATCGGGACGTGCAGCAGCCGAATGAGACGAGCCGAGGCGTCACCGGGCATGCTCGGCCGGTATCGGGTAGCATCGATGGACATGAATGCGCTCGGGCTCGCAATCCCCACCAAGGTTCTTGTGGCGAGCGTGTTCGCCCTGCCGTCGGCGACCACCGTCCTCGTCATCCTTGGCCATCCGGCCCTGCACGTGAGGGCGCGGCGCCGCAGATCTTGGGCCGATTCGTACCTGCTGGGCGCCTGGCTCGGTCCCGGGCCACTGCTGCCCTGGAGCCCCGCATCCTCGGCCGGTGAGCGCCTGCCACCCCCTTCTAACTGCGGCGCGCGTCCTGTATGATCGTGATCTTGTTGACTGTCCGGTGCACGCGCCAGGGAAGGTCCATACGGCCGGGTGGCGCGTGGAAGCTATCAGGGAAGGACGGAATCTGTGACCGATCCGCACCCGCTGCTGGGCCTCGACATCGGCGGGACGAAGACGGCGGCGATTCTCGGTGATACCACCGGCGAGATCCACCGGCGCACGGAGTTCGCAACCAGGGCGGAGCGGGGTTTCGAAGCCGTGTTCGCGGACATCTGCAGCGCCGCGACGGAGGCGCTCGAGACGAGCAGGGCGGCGGGTCGGTCCCCTGCGGCCCTGTCCGTCTCGATAGGCGGACCGCTTGACATCGAACGCGGGATCGTACACTCTCCGCCCAACCTTCCCGGCTGGGACGCCGTGCCGCTGAAGGACCTGCTGAAAGAACGCTTCGGCCTGCCGGTGCACGTCGAGCACGACGGGAACGCCGGTGCGCTCGCGGAATGGTACTTCGGCGCCGCGCGCGGGGCCCGGAACGCCGTGTTTCTGACGATGGGAACCGGCTTCGGCGGCGGCCTGATCCTGAACGGCGCCCTCTACCGCGGCACCTGCGACATGGCGGGCGAAGTCGGCCATTTGCGGCTGGCCGAAGAGGGTCCCGTTGCCTACGGCAAGGCGGGGTCTTGGGAGGCATTCTGCTCGGGAACCGGCATCCTGCGGCTTGCGGCTCGACACGAGCCGGAGCGCTGGCCGGATGGCGCCGTAACCGTGCAGCGCCTCGCCGAACTGGCCCGGGCAGGCGATCCGACGGCTGCGGGCCTGTTCCGGCAGGTCGGCACGATGCTGGGACGCGGGCTTGCGATGCTGATCGACGTGCTCAACCCGGAGGTCATCGTCATCGGTTCGTTGGCCGTGCGGCTGGGGGAGCTGGTGCTCGCGCCGGCAAGGCAGGAGATCCGGCGCGAAGCCCTGACCGCGACGGCCGATGCGTGTCGCGTTGTGCCGGCCGCTCTCGGCGAACGCCTGGGGGATGTGGCCGCGCTCTGCGCCGCCATCGCGGCATCGGGCGGGCCGACGTAGTTGCCCAGCGTTCTCCGCGCACTCCTTACTGCGCGGATTTGATGCAGCCGCCAGAGCAGGCTATCATCTCGCGAACAGGCCGTCGGACGGCGGGCACGCAAGAGACCAATCGCAGAGATGCAGGAGACAAACAGCCATGCAGGATCAGAGAGCGGGCTGGGAACTCACGATCGTGGACGGCGCGCCGCCGGTTGCGCCGCTGCAGGGGTTGGGCAGTCTGGGCGTCGCCGACATTGACGGTGACGGCCGACCTGAGATACTCACCGCCGGAGACGGCGCGCTGCTCTGGTACCGCCCGGCCACCGGGGAACGCGGCGTTGTCGCGAACGGCAAGTTCGGCGTCGGTCTGGACATAGCCGACGTGGACGGCGACGGCCGACTGGAAGTGGTCTGCAAAGAGAAGCCACAGGAGGGCGAGCTCCAGGCAGCATTCTGCTGGTTCAAGCCCGGGCGCGATCTTGCCGAGCCCTGGGACCGCCACGTGATCGAGGCCGACGCCGAAGGAGGCGGGCACGACATCCTCTGCCTGGACATCGACGACGACGGCAGGACCGAGGTGATCTCCACGGCCAGGTACGGCGGCGTCTGGGGGCTCTACATCTACAAGGCGCCCGACGACCCGACGCAGCCCTGGCGACGCCACGCGGTGCAGAAGGGACACTTCGCCGAGGGCCTCTCGGCCGCCGACCTCAAGGGCAACGGCCGGCTCGATCTCGTCCTGGGCCCGGTCGCTTACCTCTGCCCTGAGGACGGCCCCCTCGCCGGGGTCTGGGATGAGGTGGTCTACGCCCCCGCCCACCGCGAGATGTGCCGCACCGTAACCGTCGACGTCACAGGGAACGGGCGGCCGGACATCGTCGCCGCGGAGTCGGAGTACTACGAGGGCCGCCTGAGCTGGTTCGAGAACCGCCTGGCTGAGGATCCGGGGAGTCCGTGGGTCGAACACCCCATGGAAGACGACATGGTCTACGCGCACTCCCTCTGGGCGCGACGCGAAGACGGACGCGTCACGGTCTTCGTCGGCGAGATGGCCGGCGGCGGCTGGGGAGCACCCTACAACTACCAAGCTCGCCTGATCAGGTATGTCAGCGCGGACGGCGGGGACTGGTCCCGCACCATCCTGGAGAAGGGGCAGGGAACCCACCAGGCCGTCATGCATGACGTGGACGGCGACGGGCGGCTCGAAGTGGTCGGCAAGGAATGGCGCATCCCGCGCGTTCAGATATGGGCGGAGCCGAAGCGGCCCTCGGCCGTGGCGCAGTACCGGCACTCGTTCGTCGACCGCGACAAGCCGGGCCTTGCCATCGACATAATGGGTGCCGACGTAGACGGCGACGGCCTGAACGACGTGGTCTGCGGCGCCTGGTGGTATCGCGCGCCGGACTGGCAACGCTTCGAGATACCCGGCGTCTGCCAGGTGATTCAGGCATGCGACCTGGACGGCGACGGCCGCGTGGAACTGATCGCCACGAAGCCCAAACCCGGTTCCTCCGGCGGCTACGGGGCGCTCTGCAGCACGCTGGTGTGGATGAAGCCCGTCGACCCCTTGAACGGCGAGTGGCGTGAGTACCCCATCGGCAAAGGTGTGGGCGACTGGCCGCACGGCTCCTGCGTCGCGCCCGTGCTGCCCGGCGGCCGCCTGGCGCTCATCACCGCCTACCACAGCGCCCACTCGAGCCCCGAGGGCGGCGAGCATTACCCGGACATCTTCGAGGTGCCGGACGACCCGACCTCCGGCCCGTGGCCGCGCCGCACGCTGGCGTCGGTCCGCTACGGCGAGCAACTCATCGCCCACGACATCACCGGCAACGGCCTGCTCGACCTGTTTGCCGGGCCGTGGTGGCTGGAGAACCTGGGCGACGGCAGTTTCGAGCCGCACCGGATCGTCGAGGACGAGACGTTCTACCCCGCCCGCCTCGGCGTGATGGACGTAACCGGTCGGGGACGCCCCGACGTGGTGATGGGCCAGGAGGCGATGGACTACCCGAACAAGTTCATCCCGTTCTCGCCGCTGGCGTGGTTCGAGTGCCCGGACGATCCGAAGGCCGGCCCGTGGCCGATGCACGTCATAGACCAGGTGCGCTGCGCGCACTCGATCGGGGTGGCGGACCTGGACGGCGACGGCGAGGCGGAGATCGTCTGCGGCGAGCACGACCCGTTCAAGCCCTACCGCAGCCGCTGCCGGACGTTCGTCTACAAGAAGGCGGACCCGCAGGGAAGGACCTGGAAGCGCTACCAGTGGGACGACCGGTTCGAGCACCACGACGGGACGCGGCCGTTCGAGCTGGCGCCCGGCCGCATCGGCGTCCTGAGCATCGCCTGGCAGGAACCGAAATACGTTCACCTCTGGTCGCCCGGCGACTGACGCGCTTCAAAGCGCAACCCACATCCCGGCCGAGACGGGGTCGGCGGCGACATCCAGGATGCGGCGGACCATGAGGGTCTCCGCCCGGTCAATGGGCGGGCGTCTCTCCTCGAAAAAGTCCAGCACCGCCGCGCCGGTGCCGACAAACAGCCGGGACATGTCCACGGTGACCATCTGCGTGCCCTCGGGCGTTGTCACAGCGGCCCCGTAGAGGGGCGCGCCGCCGATGCCGACGTTCACCGTCGCCATCCGGCCGTCGGTGAGATCGAGGCATATCTGCCAGAAGCCCGCCTCATCGCCGCCCCGCCGCAGGAGGCGCTCGACGCCCGGCCCCAGGCAGCTCACCGCCATCTCCACGGGATGGATGGCGTACTCGTCGAAGGACCGGCCCCCGCCCCACGTGGTGATCTGCAGCACGGACTCGCGGCCGACGTCGGCGACGTGCGCCTGCACTTCGGTGTAGCGATGGGGGCTGGTGGTCTCCACGCGGACGCCGCACCGGTCCGCCAGGGCAAAGATGTCCCTCGCCGTCTCCACGTCGGGCGCGAACGTCTTGTCCACGTAGGTGGTCTTCCCGAAAGGTAACACGCGTTCGCAGACCGCCAAGTGCGTCTCCGGGTTGCTTGGCGCCAGGACCATGTAGAAATCCACGGCGCAGTCCAGAGACTCGGGCGAACCGAACCAGGCGACGTCGTTCTCGCGAGCCCAGTCCCGCCCCGCTTGCTCCTGCATGGCCCAGCAACCGGCCACCCGGAAGCCGCGGTCCTCCAGATCGGTCCGAAACGTGCGCAGGAAATGGTTCGTATGCCAGTTGTCCAGCGCGTAGTCGACGAAACCGATGCGTCTATCTGTATGCATGGCCTATCCCCGGCTTCGCTCAGCGGCCGAACAACAGCGTTTCTCGCCCGCGGTGGACGGGCCGACCGGGCCATTTCCCCAGCACTTCGAGATAGCGCCGATCGCCCCAGTGGGCATGCGCCATCTCGAAGGTGCCAAAAGCCGCGCTCTCCTTGCCTGCCTCCAGGGGCTGCAGCATCTGGAACGGCCACTTCTCCATGTCCAGCAGGTATCCTGCCGCGTAGTCCAGCGCCTTCTTCAGGCACTTGCCGTTGAACTCGTAACCATAGAGGTCTTCGCCGCATGCTTTGGCGATCTCGGCCACGAAGGTCGTCGAGTGCAGCGCAAAGAGCGTGTAGTGCATGGACTTCGTCCGCATGGTCTCCCGCGGAAGCTCTCCCTCGTCGGTCATCTTCACGGGGATGATCTCGCGCCAGCGCCGGAACACCTCGATCAGCAGGGCCAGGTCGTGCAGGAACAGCGCCCCGCAGGCCAGGTAGAGCAGGCGGGCGTCCTCCCAGTTGTTGTACATGGGTATGCCGTTGTAGAACATCAACTCCCGCTGTGGGTCCACCATCCGGCGGACCCACCGCCGCGTCGCCGCGTGCGCCCGGATGTCCCAGCCCCCGTAGTCGTCCAGGAGATACATGGCCAGGAACGACCTGTGGAGCGAGCCGAACATGACGATGTCGCCGCCGTAGCCTAATCCGTCCGTCCTGTGATCGTCCACCCGCCCGGTCGGGAACATCTTCGAGTTCTGGTTGAGGCACCAGCAGTGGATCAGCTCCAGCGCCCTGTCCGCATACTTCTCCTCGTCGGTCAGCTTCCAGGCGACGGCAAGGTCGAAGCTCAGCCGCGAGAACTCCGAGGCGAGCCGGCTGCTCTCGTGGTTGGCTTCGGTGTTCTTCACGCCGTCCTGGCCCGGCACATAAGCGGCGTCCTGACGGAAGTACGGACTGCCGCCGTTCTGCTGAATGCTGGGCGCGGGGGCGTCCAGGGCCTCCTCCGCGGCCTTAAGAAGCTCTGCATGGGCCGACGCGAACGGCTCGATGCCGTCGGCCACTTTCGCTCTGATATTCTCGAAACGTTCGTGGTTCAGGAACCTCACCGTCATGCCGACTTCCTCGGTTGGGGGAACAGTGCGTCTAGGTGATAGTGGATCAGCGCGTTCCGCGGAGCGGACGCACGAGGTCGAAGCTGCACAGCCGCGCCCGCGGCAGGCCCTCGGGGTCGATGACCAGGGCGCCGGATTGATCCAGTGAGAGTAGAACGTGGTCGCCCGTCAGATAGGGCGCTTCGAATCCGGCCCTCAGAAGCCGCCCGCGCATGGATTCCAGGATCCGGCCCAGCATCGGCTCGGTGACGATGCCTTCGCTGCATGCGTCGAGTGCGTTGATCGGCCGGTAGTAATGGCGATCCTGCGCAGCGAGCAGCTCGTCCGGCCCGTTCCAGTAGCCCCAGAGCACCAGGTAGTCGTGGTCGCCGCTGAGCACCGGATGGCCGTCCGGCGTGAGGATCGTCTGGTGGCTGTCGTATCGGCTCGTGTCCGCCGGACCTCCCTCCACGGAAAGCCTGTGCCCGCTCATGTAGACGGCGCGCGGATATGTCGTCTCGACGCCGCGCTCCAGCAGGTGCAGGCTGATGGCGACCTCCTCGAACGGGCTGTTGTAGCCCATCGGCCCGGCCGAACCCTCCGCTCCGCTGTCCGGTGCCATGCCCACACGGGAAAGGCGCCAGACCAGATGCACGCTGTCCTTGGTCACGGTCTTGTAGGTTCGTCCGGATTCCGAGAGCGACTCCCGCGGCGTCTTGCGCCACTTCTCGGGCAGAAAGTAATCGAACAGGCCGGGATCGTCGCCGACCACCCAGAGCACGCCGCCGGAGGTCTCCACGCGCCCGTAGACGTAGTCGACACCCAGGATGCTGACGATGCTCAGGCCGGGCTGTAGCTCGGCCTTGACCTCGAACCGGCGCGCCTGTTTGGCCAGATAACTGCGGCGCCGTAGCGCGCGCACCGCCTGCTCGCGCTGAGGTGTTCTCTCCAGGAGTTCAAAGTCGACGAGCGCGTAGAGCGCCCGCCCGTAGCGGTCGTCCGCCAGTTCGCTGTCCGCACGCGGTCGGACGATGAGGTGATGGGCCTTGCTGTCCACGACGCGGAAGCCGCGGCCCGCCAGCTCGGTGTTCGCGCGGTTCAGCAGTCGCCTCACCTGCGGCTGGTCCAGAAGGCCCTGCTGGTAAGCCGTGCTCGCATCGATGCCCTTGATCCATTCGTAGATGACGGCGTACTGCCGGTTCGGGTCGAGGGCGACCTCCCGGTGTCGCTCCAGAACGGCGTCCATCACGTAGGTGCGCCGGCCCAGACGTTCGGCTTCGACGAACCGCCGGGGCACGTAGATGGCCAGGGGCTTGTGCGTGAGAAGGCGGCCGGGATAGCTGCAGCGGGCCTTTCTCAGCTCGAAGAGCAGACTGAACTCCTCGAATGGGCTGTTGAAGCGGGCACCGTCCAGGTCGGCGGCCCGGGTCTCGCCGGGGATGTCCTGCCCCATCCGGTTCCACTTCAGCACGATGTCCTTGGACGGGCCGCCAGCCGGTTTGGTCTGCACGCGGTAGAGCATGCTGGTGCCGGGCAGGCGGGCGCTGTGGTCCGTGAACCACTCGCGGTCGCCCCAGTGGTTCTGCGGCAGAAGCTGGCGCGCAAACGGCAGTCCCCACTCGGTCAGGTACAGATCGCTACCGTCCGAGAGGCGCAGGTGCAGGTAGTCCACGCCGAAAACGGAGAGCTGCGTCGGGTCGGCGAGCAGGCGGTCGCCGGTCCAGGTCCTCTGGTCGAGATGCATCATTCCAGTATTGTACGAACCGCCGCGCCCCGAGGCAACGCGAGCGGTCGGCGGCTATTGCGCTTGTGGCCGCTGAAGGGTACTCTGGGCCGCGGCAAATGACCTCAGGCATCGCGGTACCCAACAAGTGCCGGGCGACCCGGCCAACGACTGGAGTGGAGGCATGCCCTTGCTCGTCATCGACGTGAACACATCATTCGGGAAGCGCGTGGACGCCGACCCCCGCTACCAGCCGGCCGCGCTCCTGGAGCAGATGGACCGCCACGGCGTTGCACTCGCATGCGCCTACTCGCAACGAGCCGTCGATTATGACCCGCGCGGAGGCAACACCGAGACAATCGAGCTTGCGGCCGCCGAACCGCGTATTGTGCCAGTCGGCGTGCTGGACCTGCGCGACATGCCTGGTTGGGAGCGGGAACTGCACCGTTGCCGGGACGCCGGCGTGCACCTGATGCGCCTCTTCCCGCGCGCCCACGGCTGGAACGTCGAGTCGGCCTCCTGCCGCAGAGCGTTCGCGGCGCTGGCCGGCTCGGACGCCTGCCTCGTGGTCGGCGGGCTACGCTGGCCCATGATCGCCCCCCTCGCCCGGCTCGCACAAGAGAGCGGTGTTCCTCTGATTCTGGCCGACGTCGGATACTCGACCATGGCGGAGGCCATCGCGGCGATGGATGGGCGCCCGAACGTCTACCTGGAGACGAACAACCTGGCCAGCGTCGGGGCGGTGAAGACGATGGCGGAGGCCGTCGGCCCTCACCGCCTGCTCTACGGCTCCGCCGCGCCCGCGCACCCGATGCAGACGGCCCTCAATCAGGTGGTGGAGGCCGACCTGGCGGAGGAAGCGAAGGCGGCCATACTCGGCGGCAACGCAATGGAACTGCTGGGCCTGGATATGACATCACCCGGCCTGCCGCCCGGTCCCGGCCCGGAGCCGCTGAGTTTCGGCGAGGATATCGTGGACGTCCACGCGCACCTGGGCTACTGGCGATACCCCATCCCGGACGAGGACTACGACCCCGACGGCATGCTGCGTCGCATGGGGCGCTTCGGTATCTCGACGTCCATCGTATCGTCATATGAGAGCATGCGATACGACGTTGCGACCGGCAACCGAAAGGTAGCCGACGCCATCGCCGGGCATCCAGAGATTCTCGGCTACGTGGAACTCGACCCCTATCACCTGGAGCTGTCGTGCGCGGAGATGGACCGCTACTACGAACTGCCCAACTTCGTCGGCTGCGAGCTGGAGCTGACGCACATCCCGTGCCCCACCGGCAGCGAGGAGGTGGCCGCGCTGATGGCCGAGATTGCCCGCCGCGGCAAGCCGGTTCTGCTCAAGACCGCCCGGGACAACGACGCCCTCGCCGAACGTGAACTCGCACTGCGGCACCCCGAGCTAACCATCATCCACGCCCACGGCGCCTCGCCGAACTGGGCGCGCGCTGTGCGCAACGTGCCCAACATCTGCATCGAGTTCTGCTGGAGCCGACCCTCGCACCACAGCCTGCGGGACTGCCTGGACATCCTGGGGGCCCAGAGAGTGCTGTTCGGCAGCGACCAGACGCTGCTGAGCGTCGGCGCCGCCGTCGGCCTTTACCTGGATGCGAGGATGAACGCGCGCGAACGCCGCCTCGTCCTGCGCGAGAACGCGCGCCGGATCTTTGGGCTGTCGGGAGGCCCTGAAGCGTGACGGCTTTTGACCTCAGAGAGAACGCCAGACCTTGAACGCTGACAAAAGCGCACGGACCGGACCCTCAGGGCGCGACGGCCCCACCGGGCACGCAAAGGCGCACAGCGAAAGGGAAGCATTGGAACGCTTGCTGCAGCGCGACCGGGCCCGCGCGCGGCGAACGGCGTGGGCGGCGGGCATATGCTGGTTCCTGGCCTTTATTGCCCTGCCGGGCTCCAGACTCATCGAGAAAGCCATGCGCGGCGCCGATGTCCCGGCGCCCGGCTACCTGAGACTACTGGCGCCGCTCCTGTTTCTGATTGCAGCGGCCTGCACCGCTATCTGGCTGGTTCGTTCGCGCTCAGCAGAACGTCGAAGGGCACGCGCACGCCTCCAGGACCTGGAAGAGTGTTCGGACTGCCCCGAGAGCGACGGCGACCGCGAGCCAGGGGAAGGCGGCGGCGGTCACGCTTCCAGCAGCGACATCTGATCCCAGGCGTCGGCCTGCTCGACCGACATCGCCTCGTGGACCACGATGCCGCCCGCTGGATGCGCGCGCAGCGTCTCGCCCCGCACCTTGAGGCAGTCGGGGAACTGCGGCGGGTGCATCCAGCCGCTGAAGTAGTACAGCTGGCACTTCCCCGCGCACTCCTCGGCGTAGATCTCGGCCGCCACGTCCACGGGCAGTTCGGCCCCGCGCACCGGCTCCCCGTAGCGGTTCCAGCTATCGTCCCACCGCCACATCGCCTGGTAGTCGCCAACCATCAGGCTGTCGGCGATGCCCTCGTCCACCCAGGTGCGCCAATCGTTGTAATAGCGGGCCGTCACGTGATCGCTGAAGTAGGGGTAGCGGAACGTTGTGTAGTCGCCCAGGTGCGAGCCGATGCACAGCTTGGCGCCCACCTTGTTCAGCTCCGCCTTCACCTCGCGGTAGAACTGCGTCATGAACTCGCCCTTCACGCGGTGCCATGCCTCGCGGTCGAACTCCTCCGTCTCGCGGATGTCCACACCGTGGAGGTCGAGGAATCGGCGTGCAACCGGCTGCTCGAAGCCGTAGCGGTCCGGGTCGATCGGCCGCGGAACGTGCCCTGAGTGGTGCGAGGTGGCGAGGTAGAAACCGTCCGGGCCGTAGGCCAGCAGCTCGCGGATGTAGCCTATCTCGTCCTCACGCGCTTCGCGGAAGGCGTAGGACCGCAGGTAATCGTAGGTGTGCCGCCCGTCCTGGGTCGTCCACTGGAACTGCGGCCGATCGCGCAGGAACGCGTTGCCGTAACCGGGGTAGTAGTCGTCGAAGATGTCGAACCAGATGTGGCACTCGAGACCAAGCTCGTGGGCCAGCCGACAGGCGACCTCAGGCGGGTCGATCTTCTCCAGCGTCTCGCGCTGGTTACGGGCCAAAGCCAGGCGCCGCTGGCAGTCGCGCTCCCGCTGGGCCAGCACGGGCGATATCGGGTGGACGCCGTCGGCGCGCATGTAGTCCTCGCGGTCGAACTCCAGGTTATTGGCACGCGCGGTGCGGAACTGGTAGCAGCCCAGGTGCGTGACGCGCCAGTTCACGGCCGAGCAGCCGTGGTCCGCGCAGAGCGTCAGAAGCTCGCCGATGTCGTCTTCGGTCATCGCCCGCTCGCGGATCCACACCTCGTCGTTGTAGTCGATGTTCATGATGATCTTCTTCATCGCGCCTCCTCCCGTGTTGCCGTTTTGCTTCAACCGCTCCCCTCTAAGAGGGCGAACATTAGTCTTCGCCGGTTCTGCTTCATCGGCGCAGCGGGGCGAGACGCCCCGCTCTACCCATTACAGGGGGTAGCGCGGCCGTCTCGGCCGCGTTGCTGCAAGCCGAACGGTGGAGTACTTATGTAAGACCGCTTGGCCAGCTTAGCCCCCCGCCGGTGCGTCGTCAACGTAGTCCGGCCTCTCAGCTCAGTGCCAGCCAGATGGAGAAGATGATGAGCAGCGATGCCCCAAAGCGCAACACGTAGACCCACCTGCTCTGGACATCCAGAGCCGTGCTGGTCCTCAGGCCGGCCAGCGCGCTCAGCACCACGATGAAGACGCCGCGGCTGGACATCAGGATGTTGGGGACCACGATGCCGTCCGCCAGCCGGAAAGAGACCACGAACATCAGCGTCGCCCCGACCAGGAACGCAGCCGCGCCCGCCATCGCGGGTAGATCGCCGGCCCTCACGCGCACCGATATATTCCGGCGCCTGAGGTACGGGATCGCCAGCACCGAGCCCAAGGCCACGAGGGCGTTGTAGTAGACCATGAAGCTGTACGGGTCCACGTAGGCCAGCGACCGCTTGATGTAGACGTCCGTGCACGCGAACACGACGCAGCAGCCCAGCATCAGCAGCATCGGCTTCAGCACGCCGCCGCTCGGCCGGCTGGCAGCCGGCGAGTAGCCCAGCGCGCCGATGGCCACGGCCACCAGGAACGCAGCCAGGTAGATGGAACCGGTATGTTCCTCCCCCAGCAGCAGATGCGCCATCAACCCGCTGAAGACCACCTTGGAACCCATCATCGGCATCACGCTGGAAACGTCGCCGGTGGAGAGCGCCAGGTAAAGGAGAAAGTAGGCGACGACGCACGTGCCGCCCGCCACCAGCACGGACGGCCAACCGGCGGGGGCGGGGAACGCCGGCCGGACGAAGAGCCACACCAGCGGGGTGATGACCGCCTGGAACGCGTTCACGTAAAGCAGGAACAGGAACGGGTGGATGCCGCGCCGCTTGAGCACCAGCTTCGAGACTGCGGCGTAGATACTGTGGCTGAGGCCCGAACCGGTTCCGACGGCGAGGAGGGGCAGGTTCATGGCTTAGGGACAGCTCCGTTCGGGCGAAGGGCAAGTGGCGAGCGCCCATCATACGCCCCCTGCCCCGCCCCGGCAAACGCGGCACGGTTCATGGATGTCAATCCGCAACATCATCGGGCGGGAGGATGCTGGTGTCGTAATGCTGCTCGATCCAGTCACGGGCCTGCTGAACCAGGGCCTCGTCCATGCTGAACACGTCGGTCGCATCGCCGAACCATAGGTCGCCCTTGCCAACCAGCCAACTCAGGCTGAACGCAGCGCTGTGCCTTACCTGTGGATCGGGCTCGACCACCACGCGCAGCGCCAGAAATGCCTCCACGTCCTGCGCGAGCTGTCCGTTCTCGAAGTCGAAACTGATGGCGTCGCCGCGCACACGCGGCGACACATCGTTCAGCAGCAGGATTAGAAGGTTGACGGCATCCTCGCGCGCAATGAAACGCGTAAGCTCCTCGGCCGCGAGCGCGCGCTCATTCTCGTCACCCGACCTTACGACCGTCGCCCATGCCAGGAAGGCCTCCTTGCCCATGGCCCCGAGACGCGCCTTGGCCTCCTCAGCAGCCTGCAGGTACGCGTCTCTGCTTCCGTCCGCGTTCGTGTCGACGATGATCGGAGGCTCCTCTGCCGCAGCCAGGCAGGCCAGCACGCGGCTGACCAGGTAATGAGCGCTGCGGCCATCGTCCGAGGCCGATTCCATCAGCAGCCCGAAGGGTTCCTCTTCGTGCCACCCGGAGACGGCACACCGCGCCAGGTAGTATGCCTCGGCCAAACTCTTGAGGTCCGCATTCTCGTCTGCCGGCTCGGGCTCTATGCCCAGGATGCTCGTGTCATAGTGCCGCCGAATCCATTCCCGGGCGGCGGCCACCGTCGCGTCCCTTCCTTCGTCGGACTCGAAATCCTGGCCGGCAAGGTGCCCGATAGCGCGCGAAGCGTTGTAACGGCAGATGGGCTGGGGGTCCTGAAATGCGTGAACGGCCAGGAACGGAACCAGCGCGCGGGAGGTGGCGGACACCGTGCTCTTGCTGAGGCCCGCAGCGGAGAGCATCCGGGTGGACTGATACTCGTCATTCAGGAGTATGACCGCCAGGCTCGCGGCCCGTTGGTCGTCGCCGGCGGCACTCGTGATCTCCTGGGCAAGGAACCACCGTTCGGACTCCGAGCCGGCTCGCACGGAAGTCGCCAACGGCAGAAGCATCGCCTTGTCTCCGGCGAGTTCCTGCATTTCATCGAGCGCCGGCCTGAGACGAGACTGCAGTCGATCGACGGTCTCCCGGTCGGCGCCCTCTAGGAGGGAGGCACCGGACAGCACACGGCTCGCCAGATAGAGATGCCGCCGCCCCTCGTTCTCCGTCGCCTGCATCAGGCTGGCGTAGGCCTCGTCGTCCTGCCAGTCGGTCTGCACGCACCGGTTCAGGTAGTAGGGCTCCACAAGGCTCTTCCTTGTGGTGGGTGCGGACAGCGCCGTGGCGGCCATCGCCGTCAGCAGGATTACCGTCGCCGCCGCTGCGTGTCCCATCCTACCCATTGCGCGCGCTCCTCCCCTTGTTGTGGCCGCGAACCGGCCGCGGCACAGCTTCCACATCCCGGCCCTGCATCGTCCCGAGCCGGATTCTACCCCACTGCATCCACCTGGCAAGCCCGGGCCGCACCAGCTGCCGCGCCTCCTGGGCTATTCGAGTCCCAGCGCGGCCATCAGGCCCTTCGAGCGAATGGTGTCCGCGTTCGGCATCTCCCCGCTGCGCATCAGTTCCGCTATGGTGCCCATCTCCACATCGCGGTAGACGGCGCAGGCGGCCTGAACGCGTCCGTCGCCGACGTAGCAGACCAGGAAGCCCTCGCCGCTCGCGACGTCGCCGTCGACGATGGTCTCGTCCCACCCGGCGCCGTGGCCCACGTAGGCCAGCGTGGTGCCGGCCTGGTTGGTCCAGAAAAAGGGCACGCCGTCGTACGGCATGTCCCTGCCGGCCATGTTCGCGGCGGCGGTGCGACCGAGCTGCTGCGCCAGGCGCCAGTGCTCGACGCGGATCGCCTCGCCGCTGACCGGATCCGGGAACCGGGCGATGTCGCCGGCGGCCCACAGACCGTCGGTGACGCGCATGCACGAATCGACGTTGACGCTGCCGTCATCGTTGATCTCGACACCGTCGAGGTAGTCTGTGACCGGTTGCACGCCGACGCCGAGCACGACAAGGTCCGCCGGGATGGTGGTGCCGTCCTCGAGGACCACGGCGCTGACGCTGCCATCGCCCTGGAATCCCTTGATGCGGGCGCCGAGCTGGAAGCGGTTGCCGGCGTCCTCGTGAATGGTGCGGAACGCGGCGCCGACCTCCGATCCGAGAACGCGGGCGAGGGGCTGATCCTCCGGGGCGACGATGGTTGCCGTGTGGCCCCGCTGGGCGAGACTGCCGGCGACTTCCGTGCCGATGAAGCTGGCGCCTATGACGACGATGTTCTCAGCCCCCTCCGCTGCTTGGCGGATGGCGGCGGCATCGCCGGGATTGCGGAGCGTGAAGACGCCCTTCAGATCCATGCCCTCCACGGGCAGGCGGCGCGGCTGGGCGCCGGTTGCCAGCAGGCACTCGTCGTAGTCAAGCGTTCGGCCGTCGGCCAGCTCGATGCGGCGCTCCGCCGGTTTCACGGAGGCGACCTCCGTCCGGGTCATCAGCTCGATGCCGTGCTTCTCGTAGAAGTCGGCCGGACGCAGTGTGACGTCCGGAGGGGACTTCTTGGAAAGGAAAGGCTTGCTCAGTTCGGTGCGGTCGTAGGGCTGTTCGTCCTCGCGGGTGATCATGACGATCCGGCCCTGGAAACCGTACTGCCTGAGCGCCTCGCCCGCCGCCGAGCCGGCAGCACCGGTGCCCACGACGACGAAGGTCCGGCCGTCGGCGTCGGGATCATGCTCGGCCATCGCCATCTCGCGGGACGAGGGCGCGTCTTCCGGCACGTCCACAACGACGTCGTCCCCGTCCACTCGGACGTCGAACCGTGCCAGCGCGTCCAGGGCGGGCGGCTGCATGACGTCGCCGGAATCCGAGCAGAAGCACGCCTGGTGCCACGGACAGCGGACGTGGGTCTCGGTGAGAACGCCCTCGGACAGGTCGGCGCCGTGGTGCGTGCACTCGCCGCTGAAGGCGGAGTACTCGCCGTCCCGCCGGATGAGGAGCACCTTCACCCCGTCGACCTCAATGCCTTTCATCTGGCCGTCCTGCAGGTCGGCCACTTTAGCGATAACGTGTTCGGCCATGATCCATACCCCCTTGTGTTGTGCGAACGTCCAGGGCCGGCGAGACGGCCGGCCCGTCGGTTACCAGTTCACGTCTCGGCTGATGAGATCGAGGAACTCCATCCTGGTGGCTTCGTCGTCGTGGAAGCTTCCGAGCACCGACGAGGTCTGCATGACGGAGTTCTGCTTCTCAACGCCGCGCATCATCATGCACATGTGTCGGCACTCCATCACCACGCCGACGCCCTCGGCATCTGTCGCATCCGCAATCTCACGTGCCACGTGCGCCGTCAGCCTTTCCTGTATCTGGAGGCGCCGGGCGTGAACGTCGACCAGCCGGGCCAGCTTGCTGACGCCAAGCACCTTGTTCGAGGCGATGTAACCTATGTGGCAGCGGCCGTAGAACGGCAGCATGTGGTGCTCGCAGAGGCTGTAGACCTCGATATCGCGGGCGATGATCATATTGTTGGAGGAGGACTCGAAAAGGGCCTCGTTGATTACATCGCAGGGATCAACGGTGTAGCCGCTGGCCAGGAACTCCCACGCCTTCGCCACGCGGTAGGGAGTCTTCACCAGGCCCTCGCGGTCGGGGTCCTCGCCGATTTCAATAAGCAACTGGCGCGTCAGCTCCTGCACCCTCTCAATGTTCATCGATCATCCTCCTCATGCGTTGCGTCAGTTCCTCCAGCGCCTCCATCCCGTGCGGTTTGCGCGCCGCCGCCAGCGATGCCAGCGACTCCCGAGTATCCGGCAGAACCATCTCCGGCGCAAGCTCCAGCAGCGGCACGACCAGGAACGCGCGCCGGCGGATGTCCGGATCGGGCAGCACAAGGTCCGGCCCGTCGATTACGGCATCATTGTACAGGACGACGTCCAGGTCGATCTGCCTCGGCGCGTACTTGTCCGACGAACGGCCCCGGCCCAGCCGGGCTTCTATGGGCCTGAGCATTCCGTTCTTCAGCCCGTGCGGGCCAACGTCGGTCTCGATGCTCCACACGCCGTTGGCGTACTCCGCCTGCTGCGGCCGACCGATCGGCGCCGTACGGTAGAACTTCGACGTCGCGGTCACGCGCACCCTCTCCATCAGCAGATCCAGGGCGCGGACGATGTTCACCTCGGGGTCGATGTTGCTGCCGACCGCCACGAAGGCCCGCACCGTCTCCGCGTCGGCCATCACTTGCGTCCCCGCGTTATCTCCACGGCCACGGTCCGCGCGTAACGCAGTGCGCCGGGCTTCTCCAGGCACACGTCAACCCACTGCACGCGAGAGTCGGCGTCGAGGCAGGCGTCCGCCACGGCCTGTGCCAACGCCTCCACCAGGAAGAACGAGGACTCCTCGACCATCTCCACCACGCCGTGCTTGATGGTCACGTAGTCGATGGTGTCCGCCAGCTTGTCGGTCCGCCCGGCCTCGCGGAGGTCGGCGTGCAGCGTGATGTTCAGCGTCACGTCCTGCTTCTTCTCGCGCTCCCAGTCGTGCACACCGACGATGCACCGCAGTCGCAGGTCGCGGATGTGAATTCGATCCGGTTGCTCATCCGCCATACATTCGCCCTTTCAGGTTGCGCCCTCCGTCCACGTAGATCACCTGGCCGGTGATGAAGTGGCTCTTGAGCAGGAAGGAAACGGCCCGGACGATGTCCTCGGCGCCGCCGTGCCTCTTGAGCGGCACCGTGTGAACCAGAGACTCCAGGTAGCCCTCGTCCTTGCCGGGCGGAGGCAGTATCAGGCCGGGAGCCACGGCGTTCACGCGGATTTCCGGAGCCAGCTCCAGGGCCAGCATTCGCGTGAGCGAGAACAGCATGCGCTTGCTGAGGTGGTAGGCCGCGTGCTCGGAATCGTATTCGACGATCTTCGCGTCCAGCAGGTTCACTATCTGCCCGGGCGAACCTTGTGCGGCGAAGGCCCTTGCGAGCACGAGCGGCGCGAACGCATTGACGCGGATGTCGCCGGCAAGCTCCTGCGCGTCGAAGCTGAGCAGCTTGCTCGCGCTGAAGATGCTCGCGCTGTTGACCAGGATGTCCAGGTCCCGGCCGGCCGCCTCCCGGGCGCGGTTGATGAGAGTCCGGGCGCCTTCCTCCTCCGCCAGATCCGCCTGCACGGTCCAAGCGGCCACGCCCCGTTCGGTCAGTGCCCCGGCGAACTCCTCCGCTTCCGCGCGGGAACTGCGATAGTGCACGACGACGTCTACGCCTTCCTCCCCAAGCATGCGGCCTATGGCCCGGCCCAGCCGTTTCGCAGCGCCGGTCACCAGAGCAACGTGTCCCTCAAGCGATCGGGATTCCTCCGGCATACTCACTCCTCAATAGAGCAGCCCCGGATCAGTCCAGTTCGTCCACCTTTGCTGCGAAGACAAAGTCGGCCTCCGCCAGCCCGTCTATCTCGTGCGTCCAGATTGTAACACGCACCAAGCCCCAGGTGAGGAATATCCCCGGATGATGGCCGATGTCCTCGGCCAGCTCGCCCACCTTGTTAGTGAAATCGAGCGCCTGCCGGAAGTCGTCGAACTCGAACTCCTTCTCCAGGTGGTGCTCGTCAACCACCTCCCATCCGCCCCCGAGACGTCCGGCCATCTGCTCCAGTTTTTCGCCTTTCAGCGGATCCACGCCGCCATGGCACGGAACGCACTCCATCGAAGCCAGATCGCTGCTATTTCTGCCCATCTCTGACGCCCCCTATTGTATTGGGTCCAGCTACAGGAGGTTCGCCGACGCGAACCTCCCCCTATTATGGACGCCAACGGCGGTGGGCGCAAGACTTGGCGCGGGCGGGACGGCAAATCAGCTCAGCCGAAACACCTCTCCCTGGGGCAGCATGTGATAGCGTGCCGCGAGACCCTCCGGCAAGGCTTCGCGCAGTTCCGCGGGGTAGCCTTTCGTCCAGAACTCGTTGCGCTCCGTCCGGCGGTAGGTGCCGTAATGCTGGGGGAAGATGTAGTCGGGCTGGAGGGCCTCGATCAGCGTAAGCGACCGGTCGACGTGCATGTTGTGGACCGTGGGCGAGACGAACAGAACGTCCACGTGGCCGAGCGCGAGATGCTCCGAGAGCAGCACGCTATCGCCGGGCTGCAGAATCCGCTTGCCGGCCATCTCCAGCAGATAGCCGCAGTCCTGCATATTCGCGCCTTCGAAGATCGCGAAGTCCCGGTGGCCGTGGAGCGCCCGGAGCGCGGACGCTTCAATCCAGTCCAGGCCGACCTTCTCGCCGGGCACCGCGACCACGATGCGCTCGTCGGGGATGCCGATTGCCCGGGCCTTGCGCACGGTGTTCGCCGGGATCACAAAGGTGCAGTCGCCCTCCTCGGCCAGCGTTTGGCAGGTGGGCGTGTTGAAATGGTCCTCGTGCTCGTGCGATATGAAGTGGGCGTCCAGCCGAGAGGCGATGTCGCGGGCGGCCACCGGCGAAGGCGCGAGCCGTAGCCCCTCCGCACCCAGGTCGAGATCGAACGCAATGATCCGTCCGCCGCCGGCGATCAGCCACCCGTCGTTGCCCAGCCAACATAGCCCGAGCCCGCGATCGACGGCTGTCAGTTTGTCCAGTTGCGCGACGGTCACGTCGGAGCCCCTATTGCCAGAACCACTTGCCCTTCTTCCGGCCGTCGTCGCAGGCGATGTCCAGCGTAGTGAAGCCGATCAGGAAGTCGAGCATCTCGGCGTACCGGGCATTGGCTACCACACCAATGAAGAAGAAGTGCAGGTAGTGGGTGCAGGCGGGGAAATACGCGGGATCGGGCAGTTGAGGGGCGGCCATGACGGCATAGAGCCCCTGGACGTGCTTGTAGTGTCGCATGCCCCCCCCGCTTCCCCAGCGGACGTTCTCGGCGCCGTAGTACATCTGGCCGTTGGCCCGGATCCTGTAATCGATCAGGCCCAGCTGCCCGCCGGCCATCCCCAGTACCTTGCCCTCCATGTCGGCATAGCCCAGGCACGCCAGCGACGCAAAGCACGCGTAGAGAGAGAGCTCGCCCTCGCCGCTGAACGAGATGCCTATGTCCAGCATCTCGACCATGTCCTCGGCGCGATACTGGATGTACTTGCCCAGATAGCTGCACCCGCTACCGGCAAACAGCAGGCTCAGCAGAAGCGACAGCAGAACAAGACGCCGACGAATGCGGGATGTTCCCATCTGATTGACCTCACCTGATGCTACGCACGTCCCCCGCCCTTCCCAGAAGCGGAGCTCTGTTCCGTTCAATCCTATTGCCGCAAGGCAGCGGCGTCAACCGGCCGCCGCTCGCCTGTGGTTGCAGGAGAGCACCCGTTTCGGATAGAGTCGTCCTGCAGGGGACAGCGATTCAACGAACCATACCGCCGCATCTCAGGTGCGGCTCAACTCAACTTGGTGGACCCATCGACATGGCAAAAGGCGACTATCTCACCCCCCACCAGAAGGGCATCGTCAGGCGCTACTACAAGCACAAGGACTCCCTGATGCATCAGAAGCTCTCGGAGATCGTCTCCGAGCTGTACCTGTGCACCAGCGAGAAGCAGGCCGACCGGCTGTGGAAGAGCGCCGCGACCGCCTTGAGCAACATGGACGCGCCGAAGGGACGCGTGGACAGAATCGTCGCCGACCGCGACCTGAAAGAGCTTGCCGCACTGGTCAGCAAGCTGTACTGAGAGCATTCACCGCGAACACCATTACCATCCGCATCACGGACTCATCCCATGGCAGAACCATACGCCGCAACGCTCGCCGAAGAGCTTTCCGTCGCGCCCAGACAAGTCGAGGCGACCATCGCGCTGCTGGACGAGGGCGCAACCGTCCCGTTCATCGCCCGTTACCGCAAGGAGGCCACCGGCACCCTCGACGAGGTGGCCATAACTTCGATCCGCGACCGCCTCGACCAGCTTCGCGAACTCGACAAGCGACGTGAAGCGGTGCTCAAGTCCGTGGAAGAACAGGGCAAGCTGACCGACGATCTGGAAGCCCGAATCCGCGCGGCCACGACCCTCACCGAACTGGAGGACGTCTACCTGCCCTACCGGCCCAAGCGCAGGACACGGGCGTCCGTCGCGCGGGAGCGCGGGCTGGAGCCGCTGGCGGATCTCATACTGGCCCAGGGCGATATAGATCCGGAAGCCGAGGCCGAAGCGTACGTCGACACCGAGAAGGGCGTGGAGACCGCGGGGGACGCCCTGGCGGGCGCCCGGGACATCATCGCCGAGATCGTGAACGAGGATCAGGAAGCCCGCAGCAAGATGCGTGACCTGTACGGGCGAAAGGCCGTGCTCCGGTCGAGCGTGGTACCCGGCAAGGAGCAGGAGGGCGCGAAGTACCGCGACTACTTCGATTGGCAGGAGCCCGCCACGAAGGCGCCGTCGCATCGTGTGCTGGCCATGCGCCGCGGCGAGAGCGAGGGCGTGCTGTCGCTGCGGTGGGTGCCGGTTGAGGGCGAGGCCGTCGACCTTCTCGAAGCGCAGTTCGTCAGGGGAGACGGACCGGCCTCCGAACAGGTTCGCGAAGCCGTCCGGGACGGCTACAAGCGCATGCTGTCGCTGTCGATGGAGACCGAGCTGCGGCTGGCGATCAAAAAGCGGGCCGACGAGGAGGCCATCCGCGTGTTCGCCGAGAACCTGCGCCAACTACTGCTCTCCCCGCCGCTGAGCAACCGCAACGTTCTGGCCATTGACCCCGGTTTCCGCACCGGCTGCAAAGTCGCCTGCCTGGACAGACAGGGGCAGCTCCTGCACCACGACACCGTCTACCCTCACGCCTCAGAGCAACAGGCACGGGCCGCCGCCGCGAAAGTGAAGGAGCTCTGCGAGCGGTACGGCGTCGAGGCCGTCGCGGTCGGCAACGGCACGGCCGGACGGGAGACGGAGAGCTTCGTCCGCGACCTGGACCTGGACGATGTCGACGTGGTCATGGTCGACGAGAGTGGCGCGTCGGTCTACTCCGCGTCGGAGGCCGCGCGGGAGGAGTTCCCCGACCTGGACCTGACGGTGCGCGGCACTGTTTCGATCGGACGTCGGCTGCTGGACCCACTGGCCGAACTGGTGAAGATCGACCCCAAGGCCATAGGCGTCGGGCAGTACCAGCACGACGTGGATCAGGCGGAGTTGCGGCGCTGCCTGGACGACGTGGTGGTGAGCTGCGTGAACAGCGTGGGCGTAGAGGTAAACTCCGCCAGCAAGCAACTGCTCACTTACGTGTCGGGGCTCGGGCCCAGCCTGGCTCAGGCCATCGTCGACTACCGCTCCGAGAACGGCCCGATGCAGTCCCGCGAGCAACTCAAGAAAGTGCCGCGCCTCGGTCCCAAGACGTTCGAGCAGGCCGCCGGCTTCCTGCGCATCCGCGACGCGGAGAACCCGCTGGACGCCAGCGCGGTGCATCCGGAAAGCTACCCGGTGGTCGAATCGATGGCGGCCGACCGGGATTGCACGGTCAAAGACCTTATGCAGAGCGCCGAAATGCGCAGCGGAATCGACCTGAAGCGCTACGTGACCGACGCCGTCGGGATGCCGACGCTGACGGACATCGTCTCCGAGCTGGCTCGGCCGGGCCGCGACCCCCGGCGCCGGTTTGAGCCGTTTGCCTTCGCCAAGGGCGTGAACAAGATGGAGGACCTGCGCGAGGGCATGGAACTGCCCGGCATCGTCACCAACATAACCGCATTCGGCGCGTTCGTGGACGTGGGCGTCCACCAGGACGGATTGGTGCACATCAGCGAGCTTGCCGACCGCTTCGTGAAAGATCCGACCGAAGTGGTGAAGCTTCGCCAGAAGGTGACCGTGCGCGTGCTCAGCATCGACCTGGAGCGGAACCGCATAGCGCTTTCGATGCGCAGCGGAGAGGAAGGAGGCCCCGGACGGCCTAAGCAAAGGCGAGAGCGCCCAAGGAAAACCAACAGGCCGCCCGCCGGGTCGAAGGGCGGCGGGCAGTTCAGCCGGCCGTTCCGGGACTTCTTCGAGAAACGCGACCGGTAGTAAGCCACCCGTAGAATCTTCCTTGCCCTGTCGGCCCTGCGGTTGTAGCATGTCCTTGACGGAGACGGCGGCCATCAGCCGGACACTGCAGTCCAGGGAGAAGCTATGAAGTGAGCCGACCTCGCAACCGGGAGTAAGATACGGGCTGCGG
>CAZZNQ010000045.1:0-32666 GCA_964655775.1 uncultured candidatus Brocadiaceae bacterium
CTGCGCAATCCGGGTCGGCACCGCAGGCTGCCGCATCTGCGGATAACTGCCGTTGCCTTGCTGCTGTCGTTCAGATCTGCGTCTACCTGCGTCCGGCTTCAGCCGGCATCTGCGGAGGTCGACTTGCCCTCCGTAGCCTCGCGCGGAGGAGGGCGTGCGGTTTCGTTATCGTTGTCGTGGCCGTCTGAATCCGCGTAATCCGTGTAATCTGCGGACCTACGCTGTTGTCGTTGCCGTGCTTGGGGAATCCGTCTTGACTGCGGGCCTCTGCGGCGCATAATGGGGGTTGGATCGGGCGGATTTCGGCGTTTTTTCGGATTTCCGCGATTTTTTGGCCAAGAAACCGGCCCGTTTTTACGTCTAATAGGGTAGACGTTACGGAGAGGTGTTCCTTTCGCGCACCGGGTAGCCGACGATGACGCCGACTGCAACCTGCACATCTGAGCCCTCCACCGGCCGCACCAACGCCCTCGGCCGGACGAGTTACTTCCACTTCGACGCCGCCGGGCAGCAAGTGGTGAGCGTCGACGCCCGCGGTTACCCGACCTACTACGCCTACGACCTCGCCGGCAGACAGCAGTCGGTCACCGACGCCCTCGGGCATTCCAGCTACTTCGTCTACGACGCGGCGGGCAGACAGACGGTCAGCATCGCGTCGGACGGCACGCCGACCTACTTCGTCTACGACGCCCTGGGACGCACCGTCTCGCAGACCGACGCCCTCGGCAACGCGAACATCTTCTCCTACGACGCCGCCGGGCAGCGCACCGCGTCCATAGATGCTCTCGGCAACGCCACCTACTACGGCTACGACGCCGTGGGGAGGACGGTGTCGGTCCTGGACGCCGCCGGTGGGGCCGTGTACTACGTCTACAACGCCGTCGGCGGCCGCACGGCCGTCATCGACCAGAGGGGTTATGCGAGCTACTTCGCCTACGATGCCGCAGGAAGGCAGACGGCCGAGGTGGACCCGCTCGGCAACGCCACCTACTACGCCTTCGATGCCGCCGGCAGGCTCATCCGCCGCACCGACGGCAAGGGGCAGCACGCCTACTTCACGTATGATGCTGTCGGAAGGCAGACCGTGTCCCAGTATGCGGACGTGGCCGCCGTCTACTTCGAATATGACGCCGCCGGACGCCGCACGCGGATGCGGGACGAATGGGGCGTCACCTACTGGAGCTACGATGCGATGGGGCGTCCGACCCGAAGGCACGACCCGCGCGGCACGGTGGTGGCCTATGCCTATGGAGAAGGGGGACAGCGGACCGAGCTTACCGTCGAGGGACAAGGCACCGTATACTATGAGTATGACGAACTGGGGAGGATGTCGTCCGTGCTGGACGGGAAGACGGGCCTGGCCACGACCTACGAGTACGACCCGGCGGGCAGGCTGCGTCTTCAGGCCCACCCCAACGGCTCCACCAGCTACTTCACGTACGATGCGGCGGGGAGGCTGGAGGAGAAGGTCACCCGGAAGGACGCCGATGCGAGCGAGCTCGTGCGCTTCGCCTACACACGGGATGCGGCGGGAAATCCGGTAGCCATCGACCGCGAGAGCGGCCTGGGCGTCTTCTACTACGAGTATGATGCGCTCCAGCGCCTGACGTATGAAGGCCAATTCGTCAGCGCCGTGCGGCAGTATGAGAACTACTACGAGTACGACGCGGCGGGCAACCGCACGCTGCTCCGTCACGGCGAGAGCGGCGCCGACGACCTGACCTACTACGGCTACAACGCGGCCAATGAGCTGACAAGCCTGCACGATGCCGCCGGCTGGACCTACTACGGCTATGACGCGAACGGCAATACGGTGATGGAGCAGAAGCCGTCCTACACGCGATACTACGAATGGGACGGCCGGGACATGATGGTGGGCGTCCGGAGCACCGAAGGCGGCTGGACCGACAACGTGTATCGCTATGATGGCACGACCTCGCGTGTCTCGACGCTGGAGTCGGGTGGGCTGACGTACTACGATTGGGATGGCATCAACGTCATCCAGGAGAAGGATGCGGCGGGCGGCGTGACGGACCGGCAGGTGCACGGCTACGCACCGATACCGTCCGTCGGCGACATCGCCTTGATGGACAAAGGCGGCACGCCCTACGTGCCCGTCAGCGACCAGCCGGGCACGGTCTGGAACCTGCTGGACGACACGGCCTCGAAGGCCAACGCCTACGGCTATGACGCGTTCGGCGTGGGCCGTTCAGCCAGCGAAACTGTCGCCAATGCCTACCGTTTTGCTGGATTGCGTCTGAGTTCCGCTTCGCAGTATTACGCAAAAGCACGCTGGTATTCGCCAGGGCATGGCAGGTTCTCACAGAAAGATGTCGCGTTGCGAACTCAGCAGCCGTCGTACACCTACGCAGGAAATGACCCAGTGGGTGCCATCGACTGGCTGGGCATGCGCACGATAGGCGAGAAGATATGCCGCAAGCTTGGCTTGCGGGCCACCCGTGGCCTAAGTCTCATTGGACTGCTCGTCAATGTGTATAAGGATGAATATACTTTCACCGACGACGAATCCGAGATGAACAAGGAGTTTGGCGCTGAGATGCGTCTTTTCTACGACCATTACGTCCAGGAACTAGATCTACAAGGACGTCTGTCCGCAAAACCGCAGCAATTTCGTATCCCTTGTACTAACGCCGTTTCCATCGTAGGCCGTTCACTGGGGGAGACCGGAGGACGAGTGATGGAGTGGGTAATCCCGCCTGACGTAGACTCATGGTGCGAGGCATGCCTGTTTCTACATTACTCAAGCCACGTCTATGTGTCCGGAAAACTGGAGGCATGGTGCGATGGCAGCCAGCTCTACTACAGAAACGTTGACGCCCAGTGGGTGTGGCGTGACCTCGTGGACTTCCACAGCTGGGATCGCGGTCGACGTGAGGACACGAAGATCACGTCTCGACTGTGGTGGCTTATCGAAGGATCCATAGATGCAATCGGTGACAAACTTTTGGATACTGAATTCTGGGTGAACATAGTGGGTAAGGATCAACGGCCAGGTACGAAGGGCATCGCCAAGGCTCAGCCGAAGGGACCCGCTAAAGAACCCGCGGCCCCCAGACCCGGCCGTACAGAGCCAGAGTCTGGCGCTCGATGCCCGGTGGCCCCGACTATCCCAGGCTTCTTTCCCTTTGGCCCAGGGTGGCTGCCGTAATGGAGTCCCCTTCAGCATGCTATCCAGCTCGGAGTACAGACCCGTGGATGACGAGGAATTGAGAGGCTCTCCGAGGCAGAGCAGAACTGATATAGTCCCACGGTCGGCCATCATCGGCCGGGTCGTGTGGTTCGTGTTCGGGTTGCTGATCGGGGCCTGCGTGTTCGGCCTGATACCCAGGTTCTACGACGCCATGCTCAAATCCAGAGGCAGCGTACTTGCCGGTGCGGTGCTCGAACCCAGGGACCTTCCTTTTTTTGGCGAGAACTTCGCTTCCCTGAACGCTGACGGGCCCATAGTATTCGCAGGATCGACCTTCTTCCATCATAGCACTCACCTGGTGCTAAGCTGCCGCACGGGACCAATGGAGGCCACGGCGACCTGCAGTGGTATGGGACTTGCTGTCAGGAATCGTTCGGAAGGAACTGATCCGCGGGTACTGCTGCCGCATCAGGTACTCTCTAAGTGGCCGTTTCCGCTGGAGTTCGGAGCTGAAGCAGTCTACGCGAGTGGCGAAGTCGATGGGCTTGGCTTTGTCGAGTTCTGGTACGACGCAGGTTCCCACATTCTCCTGATCAGTGTGAGCCAGTCACTTTGAAAGGCGTCGCTCGGCCGCCGGCCTGATCGGCAGCGCCCACGTACTGCCGGAGGACCGCTGGAACTACTTCCACTACGACGGCCGGCAGACGCGCTACTGCATCGAGGACAGCCAGGGGCGGAAGTACTACTATTGGGACGGGCTGCGGCTGATGGAGCGCTACAACGCCACGACGGAGACGGCGCGCACCTTCACGCACGGCCCGTCGCCGCTGGCCGGCATCGCCAACATGGTGGACTACACCGAGGCGGGCCAGACGCACGACTTCCACTACGACCACCGTGGCACGGTGACGTCGCTGACGGACGGAGCGGGAGAAGTGGCCCAGACCTACGAGCACGACGCCTGGGGCGTGCGCCTCTCGGCCACCGGCGAGCTCGAGAACCCCATCCAATACCAGGGGTGCGCGTGGCTGAAGGCTGCGGACTTGTGCTCCACGTTCATTTCGGCAATGCGACGGTACGAGGCAGACTCGGGGAGATTCGCCCAAGGAGAACCTGTGTCGCCAACAGGCCTCATACGCCGGCCTCTGCACGACGGTGGATGGTATGGGTATGTTCGGGCCAACCCCTTGAGCTTTGTTGATCCACTGGGAGCAGAATGGAAGCGCCTGCCTGGAAATAGATGGAAGTATTGCAGCGTTGACGCGAAGGGATCCAATGGCACCGACCGAGGAGGCGGCGGCACTGAAGACGCCGAGAGTGGATCAGGCTCGCTCCGCGCTCTTGCAAAGAAGATCACTACGTATGAAGAAGACTGGGTTTGCATCTGGCCAGATGGCGACCGCGCTTTGTGGACTGACTACCCGACCGCTGCGGACGGGGCTACCGCCGATGCCTCCAACCTGATGGGTGATACTCCACTGACCGTTGGCATGTATGCGTGGAATGACAGCGACTCCTGGATAAAGAGGCTATCTCTGCTGTTCCCAAAGCAATGGTCTTGGAGGACCGGCAAGGCTGCTGCCCTTCGCCTCCAGGAGTTGAGCGCTCAAGGTGCTAATCCAATCTATCGTCTCATTCTCGCAGGGCACGGGGCCCCGTCGCTTCGCTTCATCGCCGGTACAACCGAGGTGCTCCGTGATGAAGAAGGGAAACGGGTGTTGCCACACACTGCCTTCCAGGCAAGCGATCTCTTCGTGGTGGCTGACGAAAAGAACAACTCCAAGAATACACTATCTCATGCATTTGTAAAGATCGGTCCACCGAGGTGCTGGTTTTCGAGATATTCGACAGTATGCGGCTTTGCCTGTTTCAGCAATTGGTCCTGGGCACCGGATTGGGCTTCCAAGGTCGCCCGCAAAAGCAGTCGAGTGCGCGGCCTGAACGGGCAGCCTGGCGAACTGGAGCCATTCGTGATAGAAGGCCGGATGATACATGCGGTAACGATCGTGAATTCCACGCACCTTAAGGGGTGGGGTTACGCCACTTGGTGGTCTGAACTGCCATTGCTCGCGGGTTGGGCTCAGGCAAGAAAGGGAACTCAATGAAAACACTACTGCTGTCTCTCTTGCTTGCGCTTCCATTGTCAGCCGGGCGACCGGTGAACCCCGGTGACCCATACCACAAGGGGTGGGTTCGCAGTCTTCACGGGATAAAGATGGAGCAGGAACTGATCTTCGCTCCGCTGATCCGTTTCATGGATAGCGGACCAGTTGTGCACGGAGTGATCAAGACACGTACCGCCTCAGGCATATGGGGAGCCGCGGAGACCACGGACGCAGATGCCCTCCGCCGGATTGCCACAGGGCTTCGGGAAGCCCAACGCCTTGCAGCGCCGGAAGGCCTAATGCTGGCGGGGAGCCCGGACTACCTCATGACGCTCCGAACTGAACGCGACACCATCAAGATAGGACTGAGCGAGTTCGGTTTTGTCGCCTCGGGCGACACGCTGCGCGAGGTCGCGCTATTCCGGTCCGCTTCTTTGGCGGATGAGTGCGCCTCGCTCTGGAGTAGCCAGGTGGAAGTTCCCCTGCCTCGCCCATTTGTCACCGGCCTGAGAGCCGGGCGGGCGTTTGAGGAATCGGGTATCTACGGATGGGAGCCCGTTTGGGGGGCTCCCGTTGACTCGATCTCAGATGACGATCCCGCCTTCTTCGGCATTAGGTCCGCAGCGTTTGCGGACCTGACGGCCGTGGCCCAGAGGGGCGCGTTGACCCGGGTACGCCTGCAAGTCGCCGATCTTGAGCGTCCGGACGGCTACGTGGAGCATGCGACCACCGAGCCGGCAATGCTGACGGCTTTTGGCGAAGCCCTGCTGACACTCCGCGTTCCGGCCGAGGCCTACTTTCTGCCTCTGGAAGCCCAGTCGACCGCACGGCTCATTCTTGAAGACGAAGAAAGCCAGGCCGTGATCCGCCTTACTACCGCCGGTTTCATGGTCGGTGATTCAGCGCCGATGGACTTCAGGCGGTGCGTGTCTGCGGAGTTGGTGGGTTGTGTCGACCGCCTGTTGTTCCTTTCAGCCGGCTGTCATCTCGGAGCCGGTCTCATGCGGGCACTTACGGAGCAAATCGCGGAGAGTGCTCCTGTGCGTGGAACGAACGACTGGGCTCGCCTCCCGTTGATGGACGACGGCTCTGATGGGACCGGGCCGGCGCTACCTGCGACCAAAGGCTCTGGCATTTCCGGCGACAGCGTCCGTGCCCGCCTGCTCAGCTATGATACGATCAGTGACATGTGCACGATTCTGGGACGGACAGCCATGTACCTTCGGGAATTCGGCGCCCTGCCGCTCGTGTCTGCTTCGGAAGAACAGGACATAGGAGTTCTCAATACACTTATGCCGGAGATCACATGGGTCTTCCGGACGGACCCCTGGGGCCGGCGGTATCACGTTGCATTGGACACCGATGGCGACGGGCTCATACGGCTTGGGGACCGCGAGTTCCCCGGCAGGATCGTCATCTGGTCGGCGGGTACCAATGAGCTCGACGACAAAGCTGCGGGGGATGACGTCTGGATCAGCGGATCGCTTTGGTAGAACGAGGTCGCCGGCGTGCCGGCATCGTGCTACCCCAGCGCTACCTACTGGAGCTACGACGCGATGGGGCGTCCAACCAGGAGACACGACCCGCGCGGCACGGTGGTGGCCTATGCCTATGGAGAAAGCGGACAGCGCGCCGAGCTTACCGTCGAGGGACAGGGTACCGTATATTACCAGTATGACGAACTGGGGAGGATGTCGTCCGTGCTGGACGGGAAGACGGGACTGGCCACGACCTACGAGTACGACCCGGCGGGCCGGCTGCGTCTTCAGGCGCACCCCAATGGCTCCACCAGCTACTTCGCATACGATGCGGCGGGCCGCAACAAGAGCCGTGCAATCCGTATCGGCGGCAGTTCCCGATGGGTATCCCACTCGAACCGCAGCATGGAATATGGTGATCAAGGCATATCGATGATCTGCACGAGGGATGTGCTGCCTGGGCCTGGGATTGATGCCCCTTGGCGTTTAGGTTGCATGCGGCGGCGCCCGCTGCTGGTTGGCGGTGATGGAGACGAAGCGCCGAGGTTCCATGTTCTGGGTTCGTCGGTCGCGTGCTACGAACTCAGGGATGTGCCTGAGTGAAAGTCGGACGGAGGTAGGGGAGGAATGGTCAGAACCGGGAGGGCCGGGTGATATGTTGCGCGGACAGCCTTGTCTGAAGTGGCTGTTCCTGTTTGCAGGGGCTGTTGCCTTGTTCCTTGTGGCGATATCACCCGCATACGGGGGCGATGGCGCCGCTCAGTCCGCGCTCCGCGACCGGCTCGCAGCAGCCATCGAGATGGCAACCGGTTCAGCTACAGAGGGTCTCGTCGAAAAGGGCCGCCCGTGGCCGCCCGAGACCCTGGCAGGCATGGCATTGGCTCGTCTGGGCGACGTCGATCGCGCCAGGGCGGTGGCTCCTTGCGATGATTGGGTCCTCTGTGAGAGCGCGATCGCCACCTTGCGGAGGAGCGGACCGGCCCAAGCTCTTCGCGTTGCCGATCAGATCCGGGGGGACTGGTCCAGGTACGCCGCCATGCGCGCTATAGCCCTGTGGCATGTCCAGGCCGGTGAACTGGGCCGAGCCGCAGCGGTTTCGGACATGCTTGGGGAGGGACAAAAGACCCTTCTGCTGATGGACGTGGCGGCAGCGGCGACGGAACGCGGTGCCAATACCGAAGCCCTGTCACTGCTCGACGAAGTGCTCGGTCTTGTCAATGCCCTGGCTGAGCCCGGCAGCCGCTACTCGATGTTGATCAGAGTGGCCGAGGCCCAGCACAAGGCGGGTGGGGAAGCACGCGAGACGTTGAATGCAGCCCTCCTGGATGCCGGAGTCGCAGAGGACACAGGCTGGTGGCCCCGACGGGCCAGCTCTCTCCAGATGGTTGCGGCGGCCTACGCAAAGGCGGGAATGGTCGAAAAGGCCGCGGAGATCTTCAGCAGGTCCCTCCAGTGTCTGCTCGAGTGGGATGGCCAGGAGCAGGAGCGTGACCGTCTGGCTGACGGAGAAGTACGGGCACTCATCGCTGAGGCCCAGGCCGACGCGGGGCTGTGGGATGAGGCGACTGATACTGCGAGCCGGATTGGAGTCGAGGGCTCACGGCTGTTCGACGAGCACTACTACGTGCGCGGCCATGGAATGGGAAGAGAGGACCAGCCCAAGCCTACCGAAAAGGACCGTGTCGACTACAGCTTGAAGCTGTTGCAGTTCGCTACGCTGTTTTCCATCCGGCTGTCTCGCGGCGACCTTGGCGGGGCGCTATGGTACCATACGCTCTATACTGCCACTGACGGACCGTCGGACGAACTCGCGGTGAGGCTGGTTCACAAGGCCGGGGAGCTGGCGACAGCCGGCTATCTCTACGAGGCTGTAGTGGTCGCCGGATCGATTGCTGAGCTCTCGCGCAAGGCGCAGGCCTTTCTCGTCGTGGCGCGGGCGGAGGCACTGAAGGGGAGAACGGGACGAGCGGCCTTGCTGGCAAACAAGATCTTCTGGCCTGTCTACGAGTTCGGATCTGTTCGTGTCTTCTCGTGGCAAGAGCCCGAGACGTGGGGGCTCATCTACAGCAACTATACGTATCACAGCGTCGCGGGGGTGTGGGACGACGAGGCCAGGGCCGCTGACCTGGCCGCGGCAGCCATGCGCTTGGAGCAGACGATCGGGCCGCCGGCGGGGCGTGACTACGCGAGCGCGTTCCAGGGATTCTCGCCGGGAGTCCTGCGGGCTCTGGCTCGAGCCCATGCCGAAACCGGTGACCCGGAAGCGGCCTTTGCCTGGTCTAAAAAGATCGAGGATGCCGATGGGCGTTTGCTGGCACTCATCGGAATCGTCGAAGCCTTCACCGGTCAGGGCTCACTCACGGCTGACCGGCAGCCCGTTGCCGTAGAGCGATAGCTATGTCCTTCTCACGCCCGGAACCTGAAGGCCGACCTCTCCCCGATCTCCTACTTCGACTAATCCTACGATGACGCAGGAGGCGTGGCCAGATGAAATGCTTCGACTGGCAGCGCGTGTATCGCGAGACGAAGCGCGAGGAACTGTGGAGGTGTCTGGGGGGGCCTTGGTGTTCAGCATCCCCGCCATTACCTCTACGTTTGGGGCACTCTCGTCGGCTGCGGGGGTTGCGGTCTGGACGACCTTGGCCTATCCCTGGATCTGGACCTTGAACAAGAAGTGTCGGTGGTTGGCGAAGGCCCATTCCGCGAACGACCAACGCTCCGCGCGCGTTGCAGGGCTGCCTCTCTTTTTCTACTGGCTGCGGGGCGGAATTGTGCCGGTCGAGATCGAGGAGCCGGATGGCAGCGTACGGCGGGTCAAGTGCTCAGGCCTGCATTCCCAGCTTCGCGGCGTCAAGAAGGGACAGCGAATAGAAGTCCTGATGACAGAGCGCAGACGATTCTTTGAGGCATGCCTGCCCTGCTGGCGCGAGTGCGAAGGAGATGCTTGAGGCGCGGCGATTCATGCGGGCTGCCAGGAGAGCATCCACAAGATCGGGATAGTCGCCATCTATGCCGTCCGAGTGAAAGCTGCCTGACGGCGCTGTAGAATCGAGACCTCCTAGTTTGCAAGCACTGTGCGTGCCCGTGTAGTCAGCGGGCGGGCAGTTGCGGCTCAAGGAGAGGGCAGAAGGTGAGTGTAAACGAGAATGATCGACGCATCCTGAGGGATCTGGGTGGGCGGGTGGCGGAGATCGCCGCCCTGCCCGAGCAGCAGGAGACCGTCCGCCTGTGGAAACGGCTGAACGCACTGCGGCCCGAGCGTCCCATGGTGGTGGCTGACCAGATCCCCTGGAACGAGATGAACGTGGACGCCGAGCTGACGCTCCGCACCGAGGATCCGTTCTGCCGCCGCATCGAGACGAACCTGAGGCGCAAGCTCTACCGATGGGACCACGCCCGCGCGGACATGGTCGTCGAGCCGTACGTGGACCTGCCCAAGGTCATCAAGGGGATGGGTTTCGGGCTCGGCGTCGTTGAGCAGTTGGCGATCACCGACCCCGAGAGCGATATCCGCGGCCACTACTACGAGGACCAGCTTGCCGACGAGGCCGACATCGAGAAGATACAGCCGCCGGACCCGGTGCTGGACGAGGAGGCGACCGCCCGCATCGAGGAGACCGCGCGCGAGGTATTCGACGGCGTGCTGACGGTGCGGATGCAGGGCGCGCATCCTACGTTCCCGCTGCTGGACCTGATTGTGATGTGGCGCGGCGGGCAGAACGTGCTCTTCGACCTGGCGGCGCGGCCGGAGTTCATGCACGCCGTGGTGGAGCGCACCGCCTGGGCCTATCAGACGATGCTGGACCGGCTGGAGGAGCGCGGGCTGCTGGGGCTGCCGCAGAGCTGGATACACTGCACCGGCGCGTTCGCCGACGAGCTTCCGGCGGCGGGATTCGCCCTCGAGAGCCCGCGGGCGCGCGACCTCTGGACCTACGGCATGTCGCAGATATTCTCGACCGTCTCGCCCGCCATGCACGAGGAGTTCGAACTGGAGCCGATGTCGGCGTGGTTCGAGCGGTTCGGGCTGGCGTATTACGGCTGCTGCGAGCCGCTGGACGACAAGGTCGAGATGATCCGCAAGATGCCGCGCGTGCGGAAGGTGTCCATGAGCCCGTGGGTGGACGTGGAGCGCGGGGCGGAGCGGCTGGGCGGGGATTACGTATTCTCGCGCAAGCCGAACCCGGCTTTCCTGGGCGGGCCGAGTTGGGACGCCGAGGCCGTGCGCGCGGACCTGGAGGAGACGGTCACCGCCTGCCGGCGGCACGGATGCCCGGTGGAGCTGATCCTGAAGGACATCAGCACGGTCGGCTACGAGCCGCAGCGGCTGTGGGAATGGGCGGACGTGGCGATGGAGGTCGCTCGGGGATGCAACTGAACGTGCGCAGGCTCGGCGGCAACCCGATCATACGTCCGCACATGGACGACCGCATGGGGGACAACGTCAACGGGCCGTCGCTGATCCGCGTGCCGGACTGGGCGCCGAAGCCGCTCGGGCGATACTACCTCTACTTCGCCCACCACGCCGGGAAGTACATCCGCCTGGCCTACGCCGACGAGCTCGGGGGGCCGTGGCGCACGCACAGGCCGGGCGTGCTGGACCTGGCGGATTCGTTCTTCGACATGCACATAGCGTCGCCGGACGTGCACGTGCTGGATGACGAGCGCGAGATCCGCATGTATTACCACGGCGCGCTGAACCCCGAGCCGCCGCCGCAGGCGACGCGGCTGGCGGTGTCGGGGGACGGGCTGAGCTTCACGGTGCGGCCGGAGGTGCTGGGCTCGTCCTACTGGCGCGCGTTCCAGTGGGACGGGTGGTGGTATGCGCTGGAGATGCCCGGCCGGTTCCGACGGTCGCGGACGGGGGTGTCGGACTTCGAGGAAGGGCCGGCGCTGTTCACACCGGACATGCGGCACGCGGCGGTGAGGGTGGCCGGCCACACGCTGACGGTGTTCTACTCGAACGCCCACGACTGCCCGGAGCGCATACTGTGGGCGACGATCGACCTGCGTCCGGACTGGCGCGACTGGCGGGCGAGCGAGCCGCGCACGCTGCTGCGGCCGGAGACCGACTACGAGGGAGCCGACCTGCCGGTGGAGGAGTCCGAGCGCGGCTGGGCACCGGAGCGCGTCCACCAGCTTCGCGACCCGGCGGTGTTGGAGGAGGACGGGCGGACCTACCTGCTGTATTCGGTGGCGGGGGAGAGGGGCATCGCCATCGCCGAGCTGAAGGAAGCGGAGGCGTAACACTTCCGGCCCGCGGCGTACGCTTTCGCAACTTGCGCGATGGTGTAGAATATGCGTGCTTTTCGCCCTTCGGCCGGGCGGCGGCGCCGCGGCCGAGGGTTGTTCCCGCAGCCGCGCGGAGGCCCGCCATGCCAGATACGGTCCGATTCGGCGTGTCGCTCAGTCTGCAGCTTCTCGACGACTTCGATGCCCTGATCCGGCGCAAGGGGTACGACAACCGGTCCGAGGCGGTGCGGGACCTGATACGAGACAAGCTGGTGGAGGAGCAGTGGGAGACGCCGGAGGGGGAGGCGTTCGCGGTGGCGTGCCTGGTCTACGATCACCACACGATGTCGCTGCCGACGCGGCTGACCGAGATGCAGCACGATTCGCTGGCGCAGGTTGTCGGCTCGTTCCACGTGCACATCGACGCGCACAACTGCCTGGAGATCGTGGTGATGCACGGGAAGGGCGGGGAGCTTCGGGCGCTGGGCGACCGGATGAAGAGCCTGAAGGGGGTGAAGTTCGGCCGTCTGGTGCTGGGCACCTCGGGGTCGGACCTGGCGTAGCGAGCCCGGCCCGAGCAGGTTGCGGAGGGGGACGCGTCCTGCTATATTCGTGGCATTCCCTGCGGCGTGCGGCCGCAACTCCGTTTCACCATCTCAGGACATTCCACCATGGCCCCAAGGCGATTCACGATCACCGGCGCTCTGCCGTACTCGAACGGCTTGCTGCACGTCGGCCACATCGCGGGCTGCTACCTGCCGGCGGACATCTTCGTGCGCTATCTGCGCAGCCACGGCGACGAGGCGATCTTCGTCTGCGGCAGCGACGATCACGGCGTGCCGGTCGCGCTGACGGCCCGCAAGGAGGGCCGCACGCCGGCCGAGACGGCCGCCCACTACCGCGAGCTGCAGAAGCGCGATTTCGACGCGCTGGGCATCGACTTCGACGTCTACAGCGGCACCAGCGTCTGCCCCTACCACACGGCGTTCAGCCAGCACTTCTTCCTGGCCGCGCGCAAGAACGGCTACCTCGAGAAGCGCACCACAGAGCAGCTCTACGACCCCGAGGCGCAGATGTTCCTGCCGGATCGCTACGTGGAGGGCGTCTGCCACCACTGCGGCACGGGCGGGGCGCGGGGCGACCAGTGCGAGGCGTGCGGCAAGGCCATCGAGCCGACCAAGCTCGTCAACCCCCAGAGCATGGTCAGCGGCGCCACGCCCGAGGTGCGCGAAACCGTGCACTGGTTCTTCAAGCTGCCCGACCTGGAGGGCCGCCTGCACGAGTGGCTGGAGGCGAAGGAGGACTGGCGGCCGATGGTGCGCAACTTCAGCCTGGGCCTGCTGGAGCAAGGGTTGCCCGTGCGTTCGATCACGCGCGACCTGGACTGGGGCATACCCGTGCCGCTGGACGACGATCCGGACGCCGAGGGGAAGGTGCTCTACGTCTGGTTCGACGCGCCGATCGGGTACGTCTCGTTCACGGCCGAGTGGTGCGAGGAGCAGGGCCTGGACCCCGAGGACTACGAGCGCTGGTGGAAGGACCCGGATTGCACGGTGGTCCACTTCATCGGCGAGGACAATGTGATATTCCACGCGCTGATCTGGCCCGCCATGCTGATGGCGGAGGGCACCTACGAGCTGCCGACGAACGTGCCGGCGAACTGCTTCCTGAACATCCAGATGCCGGGCGAGGACGAGCAGAAGATCTCGAAGAGCCGCGGCACTGCCATCTGGATCAACGAGTATCTGGAGAGCTACGACCCCGACCCGCTCCGTTACTACCTGACCATGATCGCACCCGAACAGCAGCGGACCGCCTTCAACTTCGACGATCTGCTGAGGCGCAACAACGAGGAACTCGTCGCCGCGCTGGGCAACTTCGTCCATCGCACCATGACATTCGCGCACAAGTACTTCGACGGCGTCGTGCCGGCCAGGGGAGAGCTGACGGACCTGGATTCGGAGCAGCTTGCCGCGATCGCCGCGCTGCCGGATCGCGTCGGCAAGCGGCTGGAGGCATACAGCTTCAAGGACGCTCTGCAGGAGGTGATGGCGGGCGCGCGCGAGGCCAATCGCTACTTCGACCATCGCGAGCCTTGGGTGCTGCGCAAGGAGGACATGGCGCAGTGCGGCACGGTCATCAACGTCTGCCTGAATACGGTCAAGGCGCTGGCGGTGGTGATGGAGCCGTTCCTGCCGTTCGCGGCCGAGAAGGTCGCCCGCATGCTGCAGGCCGAGCCGGACGAGATGGTGTGGGCCGCTGCCGCCGACGGTCTGCCCGAGGGGTGCGGGCTGGCGGAGGCGGAGATCCTGTTCGAGAAACTGGATATCCCCGAGGAGTGACCGCCGAAGGAGGCCGGGGCGGATGAGAACGTTCGTCGCCATAGAGTTGGACGACGCGTGCCGTCGGGCGCTCGCTGAGGCGACGGACGCCCTGCGGCAGGTTGCGGACGGCGTCCGCTGGGTGAAAGCGGAGTCGATCCACCTCACGCTGAAGTTCATCGGGGAACTGGCGGAGCGGGACGTTCCGACGGCGGTCTCCGCCCTGGAGGAAGCCGTCCGGGGCATCGGGCCGTTCACCATGGAGGTCGGCGGCATCTCGGGCTTCCCGCCGCGGGGCACCCCGCGGGTCATCCACGCCGGCGTGCGCGCGGAGACGGGCGCGCTGCTCGGGCTCCAGAAGAAGGTCGAAGATGCGCTTGCCAACGGTATCGGGGTGGAGAAGGACCGACGCCATTACGTTCCCCACCTGACCCTCGGTCGCGTGAAGGACCGCCGGAAATGCCCTTCCCTCGATGCTCTATCCGCAGCGGTGGAGGACCAGGACTTCGGCCGCGTCGACGTGGACTCCATCGTCCTGATGCGCAGCGACCTTCGTCCCACGGGGGCCGTATACACGCCCATTCAGCGCTTCAGCCTGACCGATTCCGAGTGAGCCAGCGTCGGCCGTCTGGGTGACCAGACCTAGCCCGCGGAGCCACTTCAGTTCTACCGCCATGATCGCGGCAGCTTTGCCGCCACCGTTGGGCGTCGCTACGCCATGCGCTCCCGCCGGGAGCCTTTTTCTGCTTGACTTCGCGCTTCCGCTGCATTAGCGTCAGCATGGAAGTGGGGTGTGGGGCTCAAGTGTTGGTATGGAGGATGGGGTCATGGCCGTTAACGTTGTCAGGATGACGGACGAGGATGGACAGGTTGTCGCCGCCCGGGAATACGATGCCTTCGGCAACGTGCTTAGCGAAACCGGCGACTGGAGCATATCCGACCTCGGTTTCCACTCGAATTGGATGGAGATGAAGGATTCGGGAGGTAACCTTTGCCTCACCCCGAGCGGACGGGTATATGACACACGGATTGGCCGCTTCTTGCAGAGGGATCCTGTCGGCGATCCTGCGTGGGTGGCAATGCACACGGGTGCTCCTGTGAGGCCCCCGAAGGCCGAACCCTGGAAAAGGACGTATGGTTTTGCGGAATCTAATCCGCTTACCGCTGCAGATCCTTCTGGACTTACAGACTGTTCAGACTTCATCGACAACGTGATGGATGCTGCGGAGAGAATAAACGTTTGGTGGCATGGACCGGACTACTTTCAAAGGCTGGACCTAACTGTCTGGATTGCGTGCGCCTACTTGCCAAGCTCGTTTCGTTGGGTTTATGTTGTTCCGGGCACTTGTCCCAATCCGTATGAGAATCCAACCGGTGCGGCGGGCTTCTGCCCCCAGTTGTCGCAAGGGGGGCAAGATGAGCAGCTTTACAGGCACTTAGCCTTCAGCATGTCTGCAAAGCTACAGGGTACCACTTTCCTTTCGGAATTCGCTGAATCACGGGATTGTGGTGAGGTCCGCGAGAGCTGTGGTTGCGAGTGCCCTCCGTCGAAAAGGAAGGACCCGAGCCGAGCCTGTTTACAAGACCAAGCCGAGGTAATCGGTGACATTCTTGGCCGTGAAGCTGGAAGAGCTCTGAAAAAGTACATGAATGATCAGATTACAGGTGGGGCAGCAAGAGCAGAACTGAGCAGCCTCCTATGCGGTGGTGACTGTGGCCAGAACGCGGATCACTGCTGCCAGAATGAATGAGGAGCGAGATCGTGTCTTTGCTGTTGGGTCTCTCATTTCTGGTAGCGTTGGGAATTGTCGCGGCCTTGCTCAAAGGACGGAATAGTGCGAAGTACTACCTGGCAGCTGAGGCTATAGTATGTATCGCAGGCTGCCTTGCTGCTGGTCTGGCCGCAGGTGCATCGGTCTTTCTTGACACTTGGCCAGATGGTCCTGATATCCGGTACAGTCTCCTAATCGCAAAGGCCGTCGCATGGGCATTGGGAGCCATGTCGCCGTTTGCGGTTGCTCTCTACCTTCTCGCCCAGCACCGGAGAGAAGCGGGGTCCAAATCGCAAGGGGAACACCAGGCAAGGGTCTAGTTCCGGTGATGCTAACGGTCGCGTTATGGGCTTTTCGGAAATGCTTGCGCAAGACCCATCGGCCACATCGCCCTGCAGCCTTGGCGAACACCTGGGTCGGCTCCGGTCAGCTGAACTTTTGTCTCGGTGTGGCGGTCCATACCTGGCCGATGTAAAACCAGTCTCATGGGACGCTGCCATGGGGCGCATATCCGGAATGCTATTAGATGTAAGCCCTTCGTGCCGACTCGACCAGATCATTCTCGAGGCGAAACGTGATGGAGAAAGGCGTGTTCTCCGCGTACCGCTAGGCCAACGCATTCTCTGGAAGCTTGGCTGGTCGCGCGAGGCCCTTCGGCAGTACGGACCAATTGACGTTGGTTACGACTACGCGGACGTTCTTCTTGATTGTGAAAAGTGCCTCAAGCAGAGCAACGCACTCGGCGAGTGCGACTACCTGCTGCAGAACAAGGGGGAGAAGGACGAATGCCCTCGACCGGGCAAGTTGTGGGCTTGCCTTAACCAGATCACCGGTAGGATCAAGTCGCTGAGAGAGTGGAAGAGTAAAAACAAGATGGATGCGGCCAAAGGCAAAGGTGCCCTCTGGGGATACAGGAGGCTCTTCCCAGGCGGGTTCGATATACCAAGACCTTTTGTGCCACCCTCGCTGGACGAGTAGTCAACGGACAAAAGGGCGACGCGCATCCCGCCATGAGCAGCACCATCCGCTTGCACCCGCTGGTGATGAGTCCGGTGAGGGCAGCAGTCGTGTGAGGTACGCTGCGATGATATACAGGGGGTCGGTTGCACTCATAGGTGTGGCCTTCCTGACCGGTCTGGTGGGATTCCTTGCTGGGCTATTGGTCGGCCAGCAACGCCGTCACGGCTTCGAGTCTCCCGTGGCCGGTGCGGACCCGGTGGCGAAGGTCTTCCTCACGGTTGAGAATCCAACTGGTGTATACAGCTACGACTGCCTTGACGAGGAAGCTCTCTGCGATTTCAAGTGCGACGAGTTGCTCGGTCCGCTCCGTAAGGCCCTGGAACAAGTCCCGCACGACGGCGACGGTTCACTCCACCGAATGGACGCGACGTACGCATGGCGCCTGTCCCTCGCGCTGATCGACCACTGTCAAGCAAGAGGGGTAGAAGCGCTCCTCGACGTGTACTCGCGGAGCCGGGGAAAGGAGGTGAAGGGACGCATTGCGCTGGCGCTCGGCGAAAGGGACAGATACGAGGCGGTTCCCACCATCTTAGAAGGCATCAGCGGGGAGGGGGGGCAAGCCATGGGTACTTGAGCTGGTTGACGCGGCATTGTCTGAACTCATGTCCTTGCCCAAGTATTACAGCGAGAAGACACCGGGACACGGGATCGAGTCAGGGCCGGCGGGCTTGTACGAATACTGGCGGGAGAGAACCACCCCGTAGGGCGACCAGTGCCTTGGGTAGACAACTGCAGTTTCCGTCCGGGGGCAGAGCTCAGCGGCCCGAAGGCCACGACTGCGCCTGTTCCAGACTGTAGCGAGGGACCGATGCAATATGGCCGGTGACCGATTCCCGCGTCTGGCTCGCTTTCTGACGCATGATGGAACCGCATTACCGGCGGCCGTGGACGAGGCATGTTCGCTGGCGACGCCGATAGGGGACCATATCGCCGCCTGCGAATGGTTGATCGGCATATTGGAGGAGGATAGGAACCGAGCCCTCGTAGACCTCTTGGTACTGCTGCAGAAACATGGGAAGTGCCTGGGCTCTGGTGCGGAGATCATCAAGCATGTGGCATGGAATCGATATGAGGCCCTCCCCGTCCCGGTGCTTGATGTCCACGCGGGAGCGGACGCGGGGTGGGACGGTGTTCACCTCCACTTCTGCAGTCCAGGCACCTTCCCCAAACGCTGGGGACATTTGATTGTCCGCAACCTGAGCGCGCCGACAGGCCCTGGGCTGTCCGCAGCCGACAAGCTGGAGTTGGTCCGCCAGCACGAACTCTTCCATGTGCAGGAGAGCTTGAGCGGCGCCGCAACGGACATGTTGACCCCGGCCGATCTTGAGTTCGGGCACGGCTTTGCTGAACTGCTTCCGACGTTCGCTTCCAGTGGTTCGCTAAGCCAAGCCGATGCGTTCTCGATGGCAGAGCGCTTCTACCTCCAGCACCTCAAGCGCGAACTGGGAGCCTATGGTTCGGTGGATTACCCGCACTACCTCGCGAGGTTCGGCAGAGGTGCCCGCCCGCTTGAGTTTTTCCGCGGCACATCCCTGTGCATGATTGTGGGCTTTCCGCTTGAGGGGCTGGCTGTCGGCTTCATCGATCCCTACTCCATTGACTGGTGCGATTGGGTGGAATCCGTGTCGCCCATGATAGATGATCTTACTGAGGGCACGTTCCTGGAGGATCCAGTTTTGTATGCCGGCGTTGACGTGACTCCCTCGTCACTTCTCCGGTCCATTGACGTGTGCGGGGGCTTCATCCGGGACCTCAGCGGGGGGAGTATGCCCTTCGCCCGTTTGGTGGCGCACCTTCCGCGGAATGGCCGAATCGCCTTCTACGGACTCATGAAAACGGAACGGGCTCGAGCGCATAACTCCGATCACATGAAAGGCATCATGTGGATGCCTTCTGGAGGTGCCGATTTTAGGTCTTGACAAGACGCTCAGCATTCCCTAAACTTGTCTTGACCGGAGCGACAGGCACCCCTTGCCGTCGCACGGTCAAACCTCTCTGTCGTCGGGCTGCACCGAACGCTTGACCTTGGTGAGAGGCGGCGACACCGAAACCCGGCAGGGCCCCGAACGGCCCACGTTGTGTGTGATGTGCGCCGAGAGTTCGGACTAAATGCAAAGAACCGATGAGCCGCAGTGGAGCGGCTGAAGAAACATGTGTTCCAAGGAGACCGTAGCCGTGGCAAGAAGGAAAAAGTCGAAGTCCGGAACGACCCAGGGAAGCACCGCGGGGTCGAGATTGGAGTTGATAAGGAAGCGCCATCACGAACTGATTCTGCAGACTCGGGAGCTGATAGCGGCCGACCTGGACGACGAGTTCGAAGATGGTTTCAGCGAGGCGGAAGAGGTCGAAGAGCTCGAGTTCGCCGAGGCGTCCAACGCCGACAGCCTCTGACGCAGCTGTTCCCCCACCGGCCGTCATTTCTCGCAGAGACTCGCCAGCAGGTTTTCCAGCCAGACCCTCTCTTCGGTCGCCCTCAGGGAAGCCACCTTGGATTCGTAGTCGGCGTCGCTCAAGCGCTGCAACTGGCGCGCGAACCGTGCTTCGCTGACGCCGGCGACGAGCTTGAGGGACTTGCTGACGACGTAGGGATGCAGGTCGAGTTCGCGCTGGATCTCCTTTTCGGTCGCGCCCGTGTCCTTCAGCCGTTTCACCTGCCACTGCTGGCGTATCTGACGGCCCAGCAGGGCCACGAGCCCTTCGCGGCTTTCGCCCCGCAGCAGCAGGCGGCCGCAGAGGCGCATGGCCTGACCGGCGTCGCCGGAGGCCACGGCGTCCGTCAGGTCAAATACCCGCCGGGCGCGTCCCGCCGGCACCAGTTCCTCCACGTCCCTTTCGGTAACCGTGCCGTTGGAGCCGGTGTAGGCGGCCAGCTTGTCCAGTTCGTTCCCCAGGGCGACCACGTTCGGTCCGATGGCTTCCATCAGGGATTGCGCGGCCCGGGGCGTGAGCTTCAGGCCCAGCTCGGACGCCTTCGCCCGCGCCCATCCCTCCGCTTCGCGCCACCGTGGGCTGGAGCAGTCAACCACGACCCCCTTGGATGCCAGCAGCTTCGCGACCTTCGTGCGCCCATCCAGCTTGGTCAGGCACAGCACCAGGGCGCTTGTGGGCACCGGCTTCTCCAGGTAGGCGGTCAGCCTTTCGCCGTTCGCCCGCACAAAGGCGTCGGCGTTGCGGATGACGACGACGCGCCGGCCGCGCATGCCCATGAAGGGGATGGTCTGCAGTTCGTCGAAGATCTGGCGCGGCTCCGGCTGGTCCTCGAACTCACGGACGGAGCTTCCCGGCTGATCCGCCGGTGTGAGCGCATTCCGCACGATACCCAGGCAGCGGCGAACCAGCGTCGCATCATCGCCGACCAGGGCGCAGGCAGTCGCCTCAGCGAGCCGATCGGCTTGTTTCTCCAGCGCCAGTGCGCTCACGGTTGCCATCGCGTTCTCCATGCATGGAGCGGTGCCTGCGCAGCGGGTCGGGGTGAGCCCCGTTCCGCCCGGCTTGTGAGTTTATGCTGTTGGCGGCGCACCTTCAAGCAGCCGCGCCGGCCGGCGGCTTGACATCGCGTGCTTATCCTGTATATTGCCCACCTCCCGACCCATTGGGCCACTCCCTCTGTAATCCGCCGTGCAGGAAGGACGGACCGCCATGATCGTGCAACCCTCCGAGCGCTTGGGCAAACTGCCTCCGTATTTGTTCGCCGACCTTCGCCGCAAGATACAGGCGGCCCGCGACCGCGGTGTGCAGGTGATCTCCCTCGGCATCGGTGATCCGGACATGCCCACGCCCGCGCCGATCGTGGAGGAGTTCTGCCGCGCCGTGCGCGACGAGAACGATCCCAACCGCCACCGCTACGGGTGCGACGTGCCGGTGGAGCAACTGCCTCGGGAGATCCGCTCGTTCTACGCGCGGCGGTTCGGCGTGGAACTGGGGCAGGATCAGGTGGTCGCCACCATGGGCGGCAAGGACGCGATTGCCAAGCTGCCCATGTCCATGTTGAACCCGGGCGACCTGGCCATCGCTCCGTCCCCCGGCTATCCCACCTACAACATCGGCCACGTCTTCGCGGGAGCGGTCACCTATCAGGCCCCGTTGCTGAGGGAGAACGGCTTCCTGGTGGACTTCGACGCCATACCGATGGAAGTCCGCAGGTTGGCGAAGCTGCTCTGGCTGAACTACCCCAACAACCCGACGACAGGGACGGCGGACCTGGAGTTCTTCGAGCGCGCCGTCGAGTTCGGCCGGCAGAACGACATTCTGATCGCGCACGACAGCGCCTACAGCGAGAACACCTACGACGGCTACCGCGCGCCCAGCATCCTGGAGGTCGACGGAGCGGAGGAGGTGGCGGTGGAGTTCTTCTCGCTGAGCAAGGCGTTCTGCATGACCGGCTGGCGCGTCGGCTTCATGGTCGGCAATGCGTCCGCCGTGCAGGGACTGCGCACGGTCAAGGAGAACATCGACAACGGCACGCTCCGGGCGACCCAGTTCGCCGCGGCGAAGGCGCTGTCCCTGGCCGAGGAGCTGATACCGCCCATCAACGAGGTGTACCGGCGGAGGCGCGACATGGTCGTGAAGACTCTGGACGAGCACGGCTGGAAGGTCGAGCCGCCAAAGGCGACCATCTATATCTGGGCGCCGGTGCCGGAGCGTTTCCAGGGATCAAGCGCCGCCTTCGCGACCGAGCTTCTGGAACAGGCGGGCGTGGTGGTGACGCCCGGACTGGGCTACGGGCAGTGGGGCGAGGGGTTCTACCGCATCTCGCTCACCTATCCCGACGACGTGCTGAAGGAAGCGCTGGACCGCATCGCCGGCTTGAGCGTCTGATCCGGCCGCCGCATCGCAGCAGGCTGTCGTTCGTGCGCCCTCTCCACGACAGGGGCGCTACCCGTCGTTCCCTCGGCGTTCGCTCACGGGGATGGTGTCCCATGCCTCAGATAGTCGTGCGCGATCTGGTGAAGAGCTTCGAGGTAGCGGTTCGACGCCCGGGGCTGTGGGGCGCAGTGCGCGGGCTGTTCCATCGCAGGCGGCAGATCGTGCGTGCCCTGGACGGCGTCTCGTTCAGCGTCGAGGCGGGCGAGATCGTCGGCTACATCGGCCCGAACGGTGCCGGTAAGTCCACCACGGTCAAGGTGATTTCGGGCATACTGGTGCCGGATTCCGGCGAGGTCCGCATTCTCGATCGCGTGCCGTGGAGGGAACGCGTCGAGCACGTGCGCCGTATAGGCGTGGTGTTCGGCCAGCGGACGCAACTCTGGTGGGACCTACCCGTGATCGAATCGTTCGAGCTGTTGCGCGACATCTACCGCGTCCCCGCCGACGAGTATGCCCGGAACCGCGATGAATTGATCGGGTTGCTCGATCTGGGTCCGCTGCTGAACGTGCCGGTCCGCCAGCTCAGCCTGGGGCAGCGGATGCGATGTGATTTGGCGGCCGCACTCCTGCACGGGCCGTCCATCCTCTTCCTCGACGAGCCGACCATCGGCCTGGACGCCGTCTCCAAACTGGCCGTGCGGGACTTCGTACGACGTCTGAACCGGGAACGCGGCGTGACCGTGATCCTGACGACGCACGACATGGACGACATCGAGACGCTCTGCCGGCGGGTCATCGTCATCCACGCCGGCCGCATTCTGTCCGACGGCAGCCTGGGGGAACTGCGCTCCCAGTTCGGTCGCGAGCGGCGGCTCACCGTTGACCTCGTCAATGAAAAGGAGGAGGTGAGCGACCCGGACGCCAGGGTGATGGCACGTGAAGGTCACCGGGTGCGGCTGGCATTCGACCCTTCTCGGGTCTCCGCCGCGGACCTGATCGCGCGTGTGACGGCGCGCCACGCCGTGAGCGATCTGTTCGTGGAGAACCCGCCCATCGAGGAGATCATCGCCAGGATCTACGGGAGCACGGAGCGTTGAGGGCATACCGGGCCATCATCAGCGCGCGATTCCGAACGTTGCTGCAGTACCGTGCGGCGGCAGCGGCCGGCATCGGCACGCAGGTGGTGTTCGGCCTGATTCACGTTATGGTGCTCACCACTTTCTATTCGCTGGGGACCGGGCCGCAACCCATGACGCTGCGGCAGGTGGTCGCCTACGTATGGCTGGGGCAGGCGATGCTGGGGATGCTGCCCTGGAACTGCGAGCGGGACCTGGTGGAGATGATCCGCAACGGCAACGTGGCGTACGAACTTCTGCGTCCGGTGGACCTGTACTCGTTCTGGTATTCGCGGGCGATCGCGATGCGCACGGCCCCGACGCTGCTGCGGGCAGTGCCCATGTTCGTGATTGCGGCTCTCTTCCTGGGCCTGCCTGCGCCGCCCTCGGCGGCGTCCGGGCTGGCATGGGCCGCCGCCACGTTCGGCGCCCTGCTGCTGAGCTGCGCGCTCACGGCACTCATGACCATCTCGATGCTCTGGACCATCTCAGGGGAAGGGGTTTTCTATATGATGGCCACCGCAGTCACCGCACTCAGCGGCATGGTCATTCCGCTGCCTCTGTTCCCGGACTGGGCGCAGCCGGCGCTGCGCGCGCTGCCGTTCCGCGGATTGTGCGATGCGCCGTTCCGGCTCTACTCCGGCAACATCTCGGCGGCGGGCGTCGGCCCCGTGCTCGCCCACCAGCTTATCTGGACGGTGGCTTTCGTCGCATTGGGGCGGTACTTGCTCGCGGGCGGGCTACGGCGGCTCGTGGTGCAGGGGGGATGAATATGCGTGACACACTGCGTCTCTACCTTCACTACATCGCGCTCTCCTACCGGGCACAGATGCAGTACCGGGCCTCGTTCATCATGCAGAGCGTCGGCCAGTTCCTCATCAGCGGAATCGAGTTCCTCGGCATCTGGGCGCTGTTTGACCGGTTCGGCGCGCTGCCCGGCTGGTCGCTGCCGGAGGTGGCCGTGCTCTACGGCATGGCCAACGTCGCCTGGGCGATCTGCGACGCCTGTGCGCGCGGGTTCGACGCCTTCGGGGGCATGGTGAAGAGCGGCGACTTCGACCGCGTGCTGCTGCGTCCGCGAAGCACGGTGCTCCAGCTCGCGGGCAGGGAGTTGACGCTCCGTCGCATCGGCCGGCTAGGGCAGGGGTTCGCCGTCCTGATCTGGGGCGCATGGGCGGCGGGCGTCGCGTGGTCGCCCGCGCGCGTCGGCCTGCTCGTGGCGGCCATACTCGGCGGCGTCTGCTTCTTCTACGGCCTTATCGTCCTGCAGGCGACGATGTGCTTTTGGACAACCGAGACGGTCGAGATCGTCAACGCGTTCAGCTATGGCGGCGTCTACGCGGCGCAGTATCCGCTCTCCGTCTACCGGACGTGGTTCCGGCGGTTCTTCACGTTCGTCATCCCGCTGGCGTTCGTGAACTACCTGCCGGCATACGCGATCCTGGGCCACGGCGGGCCGTCGGCGCCGCCTGCCGTCGTTCCGTGGCTTTCGCCACTGGTGGGCGTGCTGTTCCTGGCGGCGGCGCTTCAGGTCTGGAAGATGGGCGTGCGCCACTACCGATCCACCGGAAGTTAGGCGCGCGGGCGGCGGTCTGGTAAGATACTCGTAGAAAGGGGCACCAATGCTGAGCAACACTTTCTGCCACATCCATGGGATCGGTCCCAAGACGGAGCAGCGGCTCTGGGGCGCCGGTGTGCGCTGCTGGGACGACGTGTGCGAGTCGACCGTCGGTTCGGTGGTAGGGGGGTGGCGGTGCAGCAACGTGCTGAGCTGCACGGCCGAGTCGGTCGAGCGGCTCGCGCGACGAGACGCGCGGCACTTCCACCGGCAACTGCCTTCAAATCAGCAGTGGCGCCTCTTTCGCGAGTTCCGAGACTCGGTTGCCTACGTCGACATCGAGACCACCGGCCTGGGCGAGTCCGGCGACTACATCACCGTGATCGGCCTATACGACGGGACAAACGTTCGGCATTACGTGCACGGTGGGAACCTGGAGGAGTTCGCACGCGACATTGAGGACTACCGCCTGATCGTCACGTACAACGGCAAGCAGTTCGACGTTCCGTTCATCCGCGACTACCTCGGCGTGCCCATGGAGCACGCGCACGTTGACCTCCGATACGTGCTGAGCAGCCTGGGCTACAAGGGCGGGCTGAAGGGCTGCGAGCGTCGGCTGGGCATCGACCGGGGCGAACTGGACGGTGTGGACGGCTGCTTCGCCGTGCTGCTATGGCGGCGCTATCTGGAGAAGGGCGACCGGCGGGCCCTGGAGACGCTGCTCGCCTACAACTCCGCCGACGTGGTGAACCTGCAGACGCTGATGGTCCTGGCCTACAACATGAAGGTCGAGGAAGCGGGCTTCGGCGATACCCACGCGCTTCCGGTTCCGGAGGCCTTCCCTCTGCCGTACGAGCCCCACGTGCCGACCGTCCAGAAGATACAACTGGAGCGATTCTGGGTCTGAGCCGCCGGTCCGCGCCGCATCAGAACAGCCAGCCGGGGCAGAACATGACCTTCGGCTGGGAGGCGATCCAGGCGTCGAGTCCCTTCTCCCTCATCTCCCCCAGGTTCGCAACGGCCAGCCGATGGTGGTCGTATCCGTCCTCGGCGAACGCCTTGAGCCTCTCGCACGGGAACTCGACGCATTCGAAGCAGTAGGTGTGGCCCTTCTCGGTCGCGCAGGGCCGGAACTCGCAGTTGCCGCTCCAGTTCTTCTCGATCGGTCCACGGCAGCCGGCACACTTCCCCTCCACCAGTAGCTTGCACTTCGCGCAGTTCAGGCCGCAGAACGAAATGTCCCACTCCGGATTGTTCATGGTTGTCGCCGCCCTCTCAGCGGATGCGTTCGAGGAGGAGCGCGTGGCACAGCCCAGCACAACTGCACCGAGGCAGGCCGTGCATGCCTGCGCGCAGTGCCTCACGAACTCCCTTCGATCCAGCTCGGCCATCGCCCTTCACCTCCTCTCACGCGAATGCGTCTGATCCGATGCCGTTATGCTATGCTATACAGATATCTGCGTCAAGGTTCCTTGATTCTCAGGGCCGGGCGGTTTTCGGTCTTGACTTCCGAGCGCTCCGTGCTACAATGCCCGGGCTGAGAAGCGTATCAAGGCATTCTCTTACCCCAACGGAGGCGCCAGATGGACCTGCTCGTTGCACCGGTTGTGGTGTCGTTACGCCTCCCGCGGGTGCCCGGATGACGCGCTTCATCATTCTCGCGTGAAACTCCCGGCCGTCCCTCAGGGGCGGCCGGTTCCGTTTGGACCGCTGGCCGTGGGCGTGACGCATGCCCGCGGCCTTCTCTTATGTACGCGCTCCTATTCGCCATGAATCGACAACGACCGCCGAGGCCCGATACGGGACGGTGGCAAGACCAGAGGACTATGAACATGACGCCTACTGCAATTGTGCCCGTGCGTTCGGCCAGGCCGAACGGTACTCGACTGGACAGCATCGACAGGGTCTGCGGCCGCGTTCTGCGGGCCGCAGCCGAACGACGAGACCCGACTCCATGCTCGAGGACTTCGCATGGGACGACGATACGTACCGAATCAAGCCCCACCGGCCCACCAGGACGGCTTCGTCTGCGCACACTGCGGACAGCCCGTGCCCGGTCAGGCCGTGGGTACGAAGCATAGAAACCATTGCCCGTGCTGCCTGTGGAGCCTGCACGTGGACCTGCGTCCCGGCGACAGGCGCGCCGGCTGCAAGGGGCAGATGGAGCCGGTTGCCGTATGGGTGCAGCGTGACGGCGAATGGTCGTTGATCCACCGCTGCAGCGAATGCGGGCTGATGCGGGCGAATCGGATAGCCGGGGACGACAATGATCTGGCGCTGATGTCGCTGGCGGCACGTCCGCTGGCCAGGCCGCCGTTCCCGCTGGATAGACTGGGCAACGCCCGGACCTGAACACCGACTGAATGCCCGCAGGGCAGAGAGGATTGAACATATGATTGCCGTCAGGAACGTGCGCCGCGAAGAGGCGGCGAAGGTGGGCGAGATCGACCGCACCGAACGGATCACGACGGGCTACACCGTCCGTCACGGCGTTCTGGTTGCCGGTGCTGTCGACTGGCACGCTCCGGCGTGGCACGCAGACGGCGATGGCCCGTACAGCGTCGGCCACTATAGGCTTGCGGTGGAGCAGGTGCTGGACGAGGGGGGCGAGGCGTTCGGCGCATTCGAGGGGAACCGTCTCCTCGGATGCGCCACGCTCCGATATTGGCTGACGCCCGAATCTGCACAGCTCGCGGGGATGTGGGTGAGCGCCGGCCACAGACGCACGGGCATCGGCACGCGCCTGCTCTCCCGGGTGGTTCGCGCGGCAGAGGCATCGGGGGCGCGCGAGCTCTACGTCTCCGCGATGCCGTCGGAGTCGGCGGTGGGCTTCTACATGAGCAGGGGATTCGCCTTGGCCCCGTCGTATCGCCTGCATCCCGAGCTCTATGCATTGGAGCCCGAAGATATCCACATGATTCGGCCCCTGTGATGGGCCACCAGGGAATCAACTTGACCGAGAGGAGAAAGGCGATGAGGCGGACACACAGCGAGAGGATGGCACATTCACGCATTCGCCGATTTCATGGAGAGTATCACACATGCGTGTCCATATCGCAGAATCGTTTGAAGACATACGGGACGTAGAGGAACTCGCCGGGAGCGAGACGTGGGCCCACGCGCGCAGGTTCCTGGACGCCCTGCCGGACGATCCGTTCGCCGACCACCTGCGATGGATGGAGGAGGACGGGCGTCCGGTCGCGTGCGTGCAGGTGTTCCTGCACAAGTATGCGATCGGCAGGGCCAAGGTGGGCGTCTGCCTGCCGGAGTACCCGTTCGTCGCACCCGAACTGCGCGGGCGCGGACACTTCAGGGCCATGATGTCCGACCTGTTCGAGTGGATGAGGGCCAACGGCTACCCGCTGGCCTACTCCCATGGCCGCAAGGGCCTCTACACGGGTATCGGCTACGCCCCGTGCTTCCATCACGGGACCGTGCTGATGCGCGTGCGGGACGCGCTGAGTATCTCGGCACCGTGCGTCGCCGAGCAGGCGGCCGAAGAGGACGTTGCCGCGCACGAGAACCTGTTCCGCCGTCCGGTTCCGCTGGGACGAGGACTGCAGTGCCGGGACGAGACGTGGCGCCCGGATCCCGACCAACTCATGGTGGTTCGGGCGGGCGAATCCGGCGACGTCGTCGCGTTCGCCGTCGCGGGCCAGGTCACCGTCCGCCGACCGCCGGGCGAAGGAGCTTCCGCGTTAACGGAGCCCGCGGCTCCCGACGGCGTCGTCACGGTGACCGATTGCTGGGCGGATCATGCATCGGCGGCTGCGGCCCTCTTGCGCGGGCTTGCCGACAACGCCGGCGACATTGGTGCGGGATGGCTGCGTCTGAGCGTGCGACGGGACGATCCCATCGCACGCATCGCCGTGCTGGCCGGCGGCGAACATCGCTGGTCGGCCGCGCAAGAGCGCAACTGGAGCGGGGAGGAGGACGTGGACGCGTTCTACCTGGCGGACCTGCCGACCGCGCTCCGGCAGATGCTGCCGGAACTGAACGCGCGATGGCACCGTTTCGGTCGCGCATCGCTGACAGTGTTGAGCCTGCAGATGGGCGAAGAGCCGGAGGTCGCGCTCGAACTCGGACCGGACCTGAGAATAGGCGAACGCGTTCCGGGGGACGCCGCCTGCGTGCGCATGGGCCGCAAGGCGATGACGCGGGCGTTGCTCGGCTACGCCACTCTGTCCGAGCTGGCGCTCCTGCACGCCGACTGCGACATTCCCGCCTGCTGTCGAGAAGTGATGGACGCGCTGTTTCCGGTCCGGGAGCCGCACATCATCCACGAGAACCTGGCGTTTGCCCGGCCTGAGCAGTTCGGGCTGGTGCCGTGATGATACGGGAGAAAGATAATACTTGCGTCCGGCGGGGCGCTGGTCTATCCTGACCGCCCCGCAGGACGCCCTTTCAGGAGGTGCAATTCATGGGAACCGAGGACATCATTGCGTCGGCCGTAAGTGAAGTGGACGCCGAGTTGCTGCGCGAACGTCTGTTCTACCTTGCTCAGAACCCGCTGCCGTTCCGGAAGTTGAACTACACGCTCCCGGGGCACGCGAAGCCGACACTGCTGGAGGCGGACGACTACATCGCCGGCAAACTCGAAGACTGGGGCTACGACGTCTTTCGTGAGGCGGCACAGGTGCAGGCCTTCCGGTGCGACGAGACCAAGCCAAAGGCCAAGCAGTTCAGCTCTCCGGCGCCCGAAGACCCGTGGTACACGGCCCATAACATCTACGGGAAGAAGGCCGGGGCGACGCGGCCGGACGAGGTCATCGTCATCGTGTCGCACAAGGACTCCCAGAGCTGGGTGGCATCGCCGGGTGCGTTCGACAACGCCGCGGGAACGGTCGGTAACATGGAGTGCGCGCGCGTGCTGGCCGACTACGCGCCGGAGCGTTCGCTCTGGTTCCTCTACGTGAACGAGGAGCACTGGCCGTGGACCAGCAAGGCGGCGGCGAACGCGGCCGCCGAGCAGGGCGTGAACATCGTGGCGGTGCTCAACCTGGACGGCCTCGCCGCGAAGGGGCCGGACGTGCAGGACAGCGTCGCCCGCGTGAACCACACCACTCCGGAAGGCTGGGAGATGGCCTGCCGGATACTGGAGCTCAACGAGGCACACGGGCTGGGGCTGGTCACCAGCACGAACAAGCACGAGGGTCCAGCGAACGACGAGGGATCGTTTATCCAGGCCGGCTATCCGAACGCGGTGCACGTCGGCGGTGTGGGCTATCCGCAGTACCACACCGAGGACGACACGCCGGACAAAGTGGACATTGCGAACCTCGCGGCCGCCACGCGGCTCTGCGTGGCCGCCATCGTCGACCTGGACAGGGAGGGACCGCCCGCGGTCTGAGGTCCCTCGCATTCGACGAGAGAGCTATTCCCAGGGGAACGCCGTTCTGGTAGAATCCCCAGCGGGGCGTCCGCGTGTGTCGACGGCACACCGCAGCAGGATCACCGTCCGTTTGTCTCACGAGTATTCTCCATGAGTGATTGCACACATCACGTGCGGTCAAAGCTCCGTCCGGCTGAGAAGCTCATCATGCTCACGGACAGCGACATAGACCGCGATGGCAACTTCGGCTGCCGTTGGCTGGCCGTCACCAGCGAGCGTGTGATGACGTTCGCCGACGACGGGGCGATGGATGGTCCGGAGACCGAGCTTCCGCTCAGCGAAGTGAAGTCCGTGCGCACCACGCACCTGGTTGGGCAGGTGGCGCTGGAGGCGATGACAGACCGGAGCAAAGTGGAGTTGATCCGCTGCTCGAACTCGCTTTCGGCCTGGTACTCGAAGATCGCCAAGTCCCTCACGGACGCCCGCAAGGCGGAGGCGCTGCCGGTGTTCGACCGGGAGGGGATTGAGGTGCTGCGCTGTCCGCAGTGCGGGCGCCTGCTGCCGGAGAAGGGCAGCTTCTGCCCTGCCTGCCTGAATCGCGGCGAGGTGCTGGGCCGGCTCTGGCATTACATCCGGCCGCACTGGCGCACGGCGCTGGGCATCATGACACTTGTTCTGGCTGGGACCGCAGTGAGCCTTGCTCCGCCGATGCTGCTCAAGGTGCTGGTGGACGGTGTGCTGGCCGGCAACGGCGGGCCGCAATTGCTCTTCGGCCTGGTGTTCGGTCTGATCTTCCTCCACGCCTGTCAGAGCATCATCGGAATCTTCCGCGGACGCCTCTCAGCGTGGCTGGGCACGCGCATCGTGCACGAGCTGCGCTTCGATCTGTACCGCGCCATCGAGGGCCTGAGTCTGCGCCGGTTCGACCAGACGCAGACCGGCGCGTTGCTCAGCCGCCTGACCGGCGACACCGGCATGCTGCAGTGGATCTTCACGGACGCGGGGATGTTCATCGTGCCGACGCTGCTTCAACTCGTCGGCATCTGCCTGATTCTGTTGGTCTGGAAGTGGTGGCTGGCGCTGCTGGTGCTGATCCCCACGCCTTTGGTCATAGCGCTGGTCGGCTGGTTCCACCGCAAGCTGCACGGGCTATGGTACCGCGTCTGGCAGAGGCGGTCGCGCATGACGGCGCGGGCCCAGGACTCCATCTCCGGTATCCGCGTGGTCAAGGCGTTCTCGCAGGAGCCGCGGGAGATCGACCGGTTCCAGCAGAGAAGCCACGAATTCTACCGGGCCGCCGCTACCGCCGAAGGCACCTGGGCCACCGGCTTCCCCATCATCATGTTCACCATCTCCATCGGCACGTACCTCGTCTGGTACTTCGGCGGGCTCAGCGTGCTCAGCGGCGGGTTGACGATCGGCACGTTGATGGCCTTCATCAACTACCTGGGTATGTTCTACGGGCCGCTGCAGTGGCTGACCAGCTTCGGCAATCATATAAACCAGGCGTTCACAGCCGCCCAGCGTCTGTTCGAGATAACCGACGCGGATCAGGAGGTATATGAGGCGGAGGATGCCGTGCCCCTCACGGAGCCTGAGGGCGCGATCTCCTTCAACGATGTTCACTTCGGCTACCTGAAGGACCGGCCGGTGATAAAGGGCCTGACCCTCGACGTGAAACCGGGCGAGATGATCGGACTGGTCGGACGCTCGGGAGTGGGAAAGACGACCATGACGAACCTGATCTGCCGCTTTTACGACGTGGACGAGGGCAGCATTGCGTTCGACGGCGTCGATCTGCGCAACTGCCGGCTGCGCGATCTGCGCCGCAACATCGGCATCGTCCCCCAGGAGTCGTTCCTGTTCGACGGCACCATCGCCGACAATATCGGTTACGGCAGGCCGGCGGCCACCCGCGAGGACGTCATTCGTGCGGCGATCGCCGCCAACGCGCACGGCTTCATCATGCGCCAGCCGGACGGCTATGACACCCGCTGCGGCGAGCGCGGCGGCCGTCTCTCCGGAGGCGAGAAGCAGCGCATCGCCATCGCCCGGGCCATCCTCCACGATCCCAAGGTGCTGATATTGGACGAGGCGACCAGCTCCGTGGACACCCAGACCGAGGCCCTGATACAGGAGGCGCTGACCGCTCTGGTCAAGGGACGCACCACCTTTGCCATCGCCCACCGGCTGTCCACGCTGAAGAACGCCGACCGCCTGGTGGTGATCGCCGACGGCAAGATCGAGGAGGTGGGCACGCACGACGAGCTGATGGCTAAAAGGGGCACGTACTCGAAACTGGTGGAGATGCAGTCCAGGCTTTCCTCGATGAAGGCCGTGGACGGCTGAAAGGGGACACCAATGGGAGAACGAGTTGCAGAAGGTGTCGACCCCAAGGAACGGGAGCCGCACTACGCGTTCCTGGAGGCGGACAAGCTGCGGCTGTTCCGCGACGGCAGCGGCCACCTGCGTATGGAGGTGGCGGGCGACCGCACCTACCTGGACGTGGAGGCGGTGCGCACCTTTCCGCTGAGCGATCCGGAACGCTACATCGGCTTCCTGGACAACCAGCAGAAGGTGATCGGGACCGTGGTGGACCCGTCCGGGCTGGACGACACCTCGAAGGCCCTGATGGCCGAGGCCCTGCAGCGCCACTATTTTGTGCCCAGCATCCTCCGCATAAACAGTATGAGGGAGGAGTTCGGGGCCATATACTGGGACGTCGAGACGGATCGCGGCCGGCGCGAGTTCGTGGTCAAGGGCATGAGGGACGCGCTCG
>CAZZNQ010000046.1:0-31722 GCA_964655775.1 uncultured candidatus Brocadiaceae bacterium
TGAGTAGCGCGCATAGAGCCGTGCAGTGCAGGCGTATCTCGGGCGGTGTTCCAGGACGCCCTGTGTGGGTCACCCCTCGCGGGCGTGCTCCTGGTGGCTGCTGCGTTGCGTCAGGATCCCGTTGATGCGCTGCGCGAATGCGCCTCAGCGAAGCAAGCTTCGCAGACGGCAAAGCGGTGGCAAGCCACCGCACTCCGAAAAGGGCCGCCGCTTGCGCGGTGGTTTGGTAGAAGGCCCGGCCGTCTGGGCGACAGCCGCCCGGATGCAAAACGAACCCATTTCGTCATAAAGCGAGGGCATGCAGGAGGTAAGGACTTCGGCCCCGCGCGGTAAGATGCTCCGTCGACGGGCTCAGGTGAGTTCGCGGCGCTGCTCGCTCTTGCGCATCTGCTCGACGATCTTCTTGACCTTCGCGCTCTCTTCCTTCGGGCAGACCAGCAGCGCGTCCTCGGTGTCGACGATCACGAGGCCGTCCAGCGCGATGGTGGCGATGACCTTGCGCGACGGGTTCTTGGCGAAGACGGTGGTGTTGGTGGTCTCGTCGGCGAGGACGGGGCCCATGAACAGGTTGCCCTTGTCGTCGGCGGGGAAGGCGTCGGTGAGGGTGGCCCAGCTTCCGATGTCGCTCCATTCCATCGCGGCGGGGACGACGGCCATGCGGCCGGCCCGCGCGGCGGGTTCGAGCACGGCGTAGTCGACGGCGATCTTCTTGAGGTTGGGATATATGCTGTGCACGGCGTTGCGGAAGTCGGGCGTGCGGATGGCCTCTTCGAGGGCTATCAGCTCCTCGTACATGCCGGTTTCGAACTCGCGGAACTGGCGCATGAGGGTCTCGGAAGACCAGACGAAGAAGTTGGCGTTCCAGAGATATTCGCCGCTCTCGGTGTATTCTTCGGCCTTGCGGTAGTCGGGTTTCTCGGTGAACTCGGCGACGCGGTAGACGGGGAGTTCCTCGAACTGGCCGAGCTCCTCGCCTTTGCGGACGTGGCCGTAGTTGGTCTCGACGCGCGTGGGCTCGCAGGCGATGGCGACGAGGTATTCGGGGTGTTCGGCGAGGAACTCCTCGGCGGCCTTCAGGGCGCGTATGAACACCTGGGGCTTGCCGATGTAGTGATCGCTGCCGAGGCTGGCGATGATGCCGGGGCCGCGCTTGCTGGTGACGTAGATAGTCTCCAGGCCGATGGCGGCGGCGGTGTCGCGCAGGGCGGGTTCGACGATGATCTGTTCCGGCGGCAGCTCGGGCAGCTGCTCCAGGGCCAGATCCAGGCTGTCCTTGCCGACGGAGAGGAATATCTCCGAGGGCTTTGCGAGCCCGGATTTGCTGAACCGCTCCCAGGCGAGCTGGACGGGGCTTTTGCCCGCGAACAGCGGAAGGAACTGCTTCGGACGGTCGGACCTGCTCCAGGGCCAGAGCCGGGTGCCAACGCCCCCGGCGCGGATTACCACTCTCATTGTCGACGAGCTCCGGATAGCGGTTCTCGGGGCCAAACAGGCACACGCGGGCCTTGTGCGCCACTATGCGCCATCATAACGGATGCCGACCCCGCTGCACAATGCTTCGGCGGAGGCGATTTGCGGGCGACAGTCGGCTTGATTTCCGCCGGGTGCGGAGCTTATGCTGAGTGCTGTTGCGACCACACCATGCTCATACGCGAGATCCGCATCCATGCCGAAAGACAAGACCCGCGCGGCGATACTGGACTGCGCCGAAGGCATCAAAGACCGCATTGAGAAGGAGCAGAAGCCCCAGCTGAAGCTCCCGAAACGTTCGCTGGCGAACGTGGCCTACGACCTCAAGGAAGGCTACTTCAAGCTGAAGAGCGGCAAGATCACCCGCACGCTGACCTACAACACCGTAAAGACCTTCGCGCAGACGCTGCGCATGATGGCGCTGTGCAAGGAGGCGATCGACACCGACGAGGAGATCACGAAGCGAGAGGCGTATTACGTCTCGAAGAACTGGGGCGAGGCCCGTTTCGACGAGCAGCCCGAGTCCGATACGGTGATGGAGGACATCGAGGCGCTGTTTGCCGTGAACCGCGAGCAGCTCGGCTTCATACCCGAGGAGAAGGGCGGGGAGGTGGCCGGGGAGCTGGTGGTGGTGGACCGCGACCGGCGCAGCGGCAAGAAGATCGAGATAGACTGCACGCAGTTCGGCAGCGGCGCTTATTCGGTGCCGATCTCGGTCGAGCATCTCGAGTTCCAGACGAAGGCGGACTTCGTGCTGGCGATCGAGACGGCGGGCATGTTCCAGCGGCTGAACAATCACTCCTTCTGGCGCGATGCAAACTGCATCCTAGTGTCGATGGGCGGCGTGCCGACCCGGGCGTGCCGGCGCTTCGTGAGGCGCCTGAGCGACGAGAAGAAGATCCCCGTCTACGCGTTCGTGGACGGCGACCCCTACGGCTACGGCAACATCTACCGCACGCTCAAGGTGGGCAGCGGCAACGCGGCGCACATCAACGAGTACTTCTGCGTGCCTGACGCCAAATTCATGGGCGTAACCCCTTACGACATCGAGGAATACGACCTACCCACCCATCCGCTGACCGAGATCGACGTCAAGCGCGCCAACGACCTGATTAAGAACGATCCCTTTTTCCAGCACTACAAGACCTGGCAGAAGGCGATCAAGAAGATGCTCAAGATGGGGCAGAGAGTGGAGCAGCAGGCGTTCGCCAAGCACAGCCTGAACTTCGTGATAGACCGGTACCTGCCCGACAAGCTGGGCAACGTGGGCGGCTTCCTTCCGTAAGTCGAACGCGCCTACTCCGCGACGGCGGCCTTCTCGTAGTGCTCGGAGACCTTCTGTTCGACGTCGCGGTTGAAGAGCCTCCACGCACAAACCGGCACGTGCTGCACCTTCTCCGTCTCGGGATCGTAGTAGACGTGCAGGTTGGGGCAACGTTCCAGGCGCATCGTCTCGATGACGTAGTTGTCCTCGAAAGGCAGGATAATGAGCTGCAGGATGCCCTGGAACTTGGTGTGCTTCTCCATCGCGTCGCGAGTGTGGCGGCTGAAAGCGAGGGAGAACGGCAGCGCCGCTCCGTGATAGAGCTTGCTGAGGCCCTTGCCCTTCAGCAGCGAGCCAAAGCGAACGTTCCGCATCATCAGGGGCGTGATCGTCGCCATGCCGCGCAGTTTCTTGTACATCTTCTTCAGACCGATCAGGCCGAACAGCTTCGCCATCAGGCTGCCGTCCGACTTCGCCGCCAGTTTCGCCTCAAGCTTCATCAGGTCGTGGCTCACGTCCACCAGCGTGCCCTTCAGGTAGCGCGAGATCGGCACGTATCGCTCGCCGTCGGAGACCAGCAGATAGACGCTTTCGCAGTTGGGGTGCGCGCCTTTGAAAGGCATCGCCGCGCGGCCCAGGTAGTCGGCCACGTTCTCGAACTGGGCCAGGAATCCGGCCGGGATGAACTGGACGCTCTCGCCGGGGTAAATGTCGTTGACCATCTGCTCCAGGCACTCGGTGGTGATGCGCTCCGGGTCGAAGCCCATCTTCTGCGACTCCCACGTGTGTGCCAGCGGCATGAGGTGCACGGTGTTCACGAAGTGCCGCTTGCTGTGGTAGAAGTCGATCAGCTCGGGCAGCTCCTGGTCGTTGATGCCCCGCGCGATGCAACTGATGAGATACACTTTGTGCCGACGGCGATGCGGGCTGGCGCCGATGTTCTCGATGGCCTGCTGCTTGGGCTTCATGGCGCTTGCGGTGCCCCGCAGCTTGACGTAGGTCTCGGGGTTGCTGCCGTCGTAGGAGAGCAGGACGGTGGCGCGCGTAGCCAGCAGCTTGTCGCAGTAGTCTTTGTCTGCCATCTTCAGGCCGTTGGTCACCACGCGCGTGGTCAGCCCGTAGGAGCGCGACAGCTCGATGATCTCGAAAAGATCCTCGCGCGCGGTCGGCTCGCCGCCGAACAGGGCCACAGTCGGCTTGGGGTCCAGTGTGGCCAGATGCGAGAATATCTTGTCGAAATAGTCCAGCGGCGGGTCGAATTTGAACCCCATGCTGGGGACGTTGTCGCAACAGATTGGGCAGTTCATGTTGCAGCGGTTCGTCACGTCCACGAAGGCGAAGCTCGGCGCGCGGCCGGTGTGCGCGCAGGACTGGCAGTTCAGCCCGCAGCCGTGGTAGTCGTAGCCCTCATCCAGGCCGCGCTTGGCATGGTAGCGCTCGGCGCTGGACGAAATCATCGTCTCGGTCCGCCCGCAGTCGGGGCAGTCCTTCACAAGGAATATCTTGCCGTCGCGTTCCTCGCGGTCGGCATTGACCAACTGCTGGCATTCGTTGCAGAATGACCGGTTCATCTCGCTACATCCCCCGCCTTGAAGCCGCGCCGCGCATGGCCGGAACCGATAGAGGCGGCAACGCACACGGTCGCTTGAATGCAAACAGTATACGCGCTCAAGCGGGTCAGAATCAAAGGTCACGACGGGCGCTGCCGGCGTGCTCAGTTGCGGGACAGCACGTCCCGCGCCTCTATGCCTTCCAGCAGGAGGTGCTCTCCCGTAGAGACGGTCTCGCGGGCCACTGTCTCGTAGGTGTGCAGGCGCGGATCGGTGTCACGGATCGTGATGCGACCGTCGGACCATTTGTAGTCCGTGAGCGGCTCCCCGCCGCGCAGCACACGCACGGGGCGCGCGGGCAGAGGGGCGCTCCACGCGTCGCCGTCGCGAGTCCATCCCTCCACCAGGTCGGCTCCGCTCAGAACCACATGCTCGCCCGGCATCGCGCGCACGCTCACGCCGGCCTTCGGGGCGAGCACCTCCCTGTAGACGCCGCCGCGAAGCACGATGGTCTCACCCTCGCCGGCGACCTCGCATGCCTTGGCGAGCGTCTTGAAGGGCACCGCCGCGTAGCCATAGAGATTATCGCTCGCCGCCGGATGCCGCGGATCGACATAGTAGACGTTGGGGTGGGCCAGCGCCCCGATGTCCGCGCCGTCGGCACCCGCGTCGATGGCCGGGCTGCCCAGCTGCAGTCGGAAGTTGCGGGCCTCGCGGTCGACGAACATCGGATCCGCGTCCAGCGTGTCAGTGCCTCCCGCCGGAGAGGGTTTGGTGTTGTGGATCAGGTTGTGCTCGATAGCGGTCTCGGTCGGCACGGTATGTCGACCGTGGGCGGTGACGATGGAGGTGTCCATGTTGGCACAGATGTTGTTGCGCACCTCGCCGCCGGTCACGCCGTCGCCCACAATGCCCACCGCGTAGTAGATGAGGTCGCTGAACGTGTTGTTCTCCACAACGGTGTTCGGCAGGCCGGCCGAGCATATGCCCCACGCGCCGCCATACTTCGGCGTGCCGCAGGCGAAGATGTTGCGACGGAACGTGAAGTCGCTCACGGCGCCGGGCACGCTCGAAGAGCCCATGAAACCCTGGCCGAAGTCGCAGATCACGTTCTGCTCCAAGAGCACGTTGTGCGCGGTCAGGTTGTGGGCCGTGAACACCTGGGCGCCGTCCACGTGGGCCCGGCCGGTCTCCTTCGTGTCGGTCCCGTGGAAGTAGTTCCAGCGCAGCTTATGGTCCCTGCCGAAGGTGCGCGTGTAGTCGCAGTCGCCCTGACCGGCTTCCACGTACATGTTCAGCCGCCGGACCTCGTTGCTCTCGACGCGCCAGGCGTCGCCGGTCAACACGATGCCGTACTGGGTCCGGAACGCCTGGTTGTACTTGACCAGTACTTCCCCGCAGTCCGACCAGTCGCGGGTGCCCTCGATCTCTTCGCCGTAGGCGCCCTGCACGGCCGCCTTCACGTGCGTGAAGTAGTTGTCGACGATCTCCACGTGCCGCCCGGCGACCTCTATCCCGTTGTGAAGGTGCGGGGAACTGATGTTGAACCCCTCGATGCGCACGTAGTCGGCCTCGCCGGTCACGAAGCCGTGCATCTCGACCGTGCGCCGCGGGACGGCCTTGAACACGATCTTCGCCCCGTCGGCACCGTCCGTTTGCAGGCGCACGCGTTCGTCGTAGCGCCCCTCCATCACGCAGACGATGTCGCCAGGCTGTACCGTGTCGGCCGCGTGCTGGATCGTCTTCCAGGGGGTGGCGGGGGAGCCGTCGTTCGCATCTGCCGCTCTCGGGTTCGCATTGTCTACCACGTAGGTGGCCGCATTCACCGTTGCGCAGACCAGCGTCATCATCGCCGCCGCCTTCATGCACCGCCATGCCGTCGTCTTCATCATCGTTCACGCCTCCGGGACCAGCGGAAACACACGCATAGACCGTCGGGGGACAAGCATAGCCCAAGGCAGGGGACTGTGCGAACGAATCATGGTGTGCTTGACTGTTCGTCCGTTCACTGGCAAGGAGCGGCCCGGATACGTCATCGGCACGGGCGTTGATTGCCTCGAACGCGCAGGGCAGTTATAGTACGCGTTCCGTACTGGTGGTGTCGTCCGAGCGTGGCACTGTGCGCTAACGACTTTAGGAGGTGAGGAATCTGCAATGGGAAAACTGGCTATCACGGGGGGGAGCCCGGTCCGGAGCGCGCCGTGGCCGGCCTGGCCGCAGCACGGTCAGGCGGTGAAGGACGCTGTTGCCCGAGTGGCGGACAGTAACGAATACAGCTCGCAGGTGGGCGGAGAAGTGGCGAAACTCGAGCGCGATTTCGCCGACTATCACGGCGTCGCCGACGCGGTCGCCGTCTGCAGCGGCACGGTCGCCCTCCAGTTGGCCCTGGCAGCGGCCGGCATAGGGTGCGGAGACGAGGTGGTTGTCCCCGCCTACACGTTCGCGGCCACCGCCAGCGCCGCCGTGGAGAACAACGCCATCCCCGTCTTCGTGGACAGCGAGCGTAAGAGCCAGGGTTTGGCCGCCGAAGAGGTGCGACGCAGCATCACGCCGCGCACGCGGGCCATCATGCCCGTGCACGTCAACGGCTACCCCTGCGACATGGACGCCGTCACGGCCATCGCCGACGAGCACGGTCTGACTGTAATCGAGGACTGTGCGCACGCCCACGGCGCCGAGCATCGGGGACGCAAAGTCGGGACAATCGGGCACTTCGGCTGCTTCAGCTTCCAGCACAAGAAGAACATGTCGATGGGCGAGGGCGGCATGGTTCTGACCGATGACGAGGCTGCGGCCGAGAAGATGCGAGGCATCCGCGACTATACCTGGGCGCCCGTTACCCGTAACTGGCGAATGAGCGAGTTTCACGCGGCCGTGGGCCGGGAGCAGATCAAGCTGCTCGACGAGCAGAATGAACAGCGCCGCCGAAACGTTGCGACGCTGCTGGGCGCCCCGGGCACCGTGGATGGCATCGCTCCGCTGCCGGGCCTGCCCGAGACGAATCCCGTCTACTACAATCTGATACTGCAGTACGACGAGGCGGCGGTCGGCGCCCCGCGTCGGGCGTTCGTTGAGGCCCTGAAGGCCGAGGGTATCCCGATCCACATGTTCTACGTGCCCGTCCAGCGATGGCCCATATTCGCTCAGGCGGACTTCTTCGGCCGGGGCTGCCCGTTCTCGTGTCCCCTGCACGAAGGCGGGCCCGTGGACTACGCCCACGTGTCGACGCCGGTGGCCGACGCCATCTGCGACCGGATCAACGTCGAGATAAAGGTACAACCGACCAGCGGCGAGTTGGAGATGCGCCAGGCCGCCGAGGCCATCCGCAAGATCCTGGAGAACCGGGCCCAACTCCGGGAAGTCGAACAGCGCATGCGGGAAGGGAAAGCCGAATGACACGAAGAAGAGAGGCATGGTCTCGCCGGGCGATCGCCGTGTTGGCCGCCCTTGTGCTCGCGTTAGGAGGCCGGGCTATGGCCGCGACGTACTACGTGGATGCCGCCGGCCGGAATGCCGGGGATGCCAATGACGGTTCGTCGTCCGCCCCCTGGAAGACCGTCCAGCATGCGGCCGACTCCGTCGGTGCGGGCGACGTGGTGATTGTGCGGCCCGGCCGATACGATGAGATGGTCACGGTGAGGGCCTCGGGCACGGAGCGGGCGCTCATCACGCTCAGGGCCGAGCCGGCTCGGGCAGCCCGAGTCAAGGGCTTCGTGCTCGAGGGCGACTTCGTCAGTATCGAAGGCTTCGAGATTACGAGTGACGCCACTGAGGCGAACGGCATCTTCGCCGGCGAGGCCCATCGCGAGACCGCCCGCACGGGCTGCCGCATGATGGGCAACTTCATCCACGACATCGGCGGTACGGGCATCGTCACCGGCGAGAGGGCGCTGGTGAAGGGCAACCTGATCCGCAACGTCTTCCGCGGTGCGTTCGTCAACAGCGGCACGCTGTTCGAGGGAAACGAGATAGACACCCTCGTTCCGCGCATGGCGGAGAAGAACGGCCAAATGCGGCCCAGCAAGACGCAGTACACTTTCTTCGTCGGCGAGGATATCACCTTCCGCGGCAACTACCTCCATGGTGCTCCCGAGGAATACCTGAAGGAGGGCATGGGCGTTTGTTTCTTCGCCAGCTGGGACGCCTGGATCATGGGATCCAGCCACCGCATCCTGATCGAGAACAACCGCTGCTTCAATGCCACGCACGCCAGCGAGCCCACGGCCGAGCAGCACAAGCAGTCCTCGCACATCACCTACCGCAACAACCTGTTCGTCAACACCGTCCACGTCGGCGTGATGCCCAAGCGGTTCAAGCACGTCACGGTCGAGAACAACACGTTCATTAACTGCGGCGCCTATCCCGTCTGGCTGCAGGGGAAGGAGCAGTGCGAGACCGCCGTAGTGCGAAACAATCTGATCGCCTACTGGAACCACTACCAGCCGGAAAAGTACGGGTGGCATGCCGCCGAATCGGGTGTGCGGCTCGACTTCCAGGGCGAAAAGGACTTCTGCGACTACAACCTGTTCTTCGGCTGCAAGAACCGCGGGTACGGGGACCACGATTTCGTCGCGGAACCGCGATTCGTCGACCCCGATCAGGGCGACTTCCGTCTTCAGCCGGGTTCGCCCGGCATCGATGCGGGAACAACCATCGAGGCGGTGAAGGCCGACCTGCGCGGTGTCCCGCGGCCACAGGGCCAGGCCTACGACGTCGGCGCGTACGAACTGAAGCCGTCGGCATCCTCGCAAAGGAGGGCGGTGCGATGAGCAGATCCGTCGGCTGGGGAGTCATAGGCTGCGGCGACGTGGTCTTCAAGAAGAGCGGCCCGTCCATCCTGCAGGCCGGCGGCAGCCGCATCGTCGGCGTGATGCGCCGCGACGCCGCAAAGGCGCAGCCGTTCGCCGAGGAACACGGCATAGGGCTCTGCACCGATGACGCCGAGGCGATTCTGACGCACCCCGAGGTGGACATCGTGTATGTCGCCACGCCGCCGTCGTCGCACAGGACATACGTGTTGGCGGCCGCCCGGGCAGGCAAGCACGTCCTGGTCGAGAAGCCCATGGGGCTCTCGGCGGAGGAGGACCGGGAGATGATCGCTGCCTGCGAGGGGGCGGGCGTGCAGCTCTTCGTCGCTTACTATCGCCGGTTCCACCCCCACGTGCTCAAGATGAAGGAACTGATCGACTCCGGGCGCATAGGCCGCCCCTTGACGGCCCAGATCGACTTCGCGCAACCGTCCGCCCCCGGCTACGATTCGGGCTGGCGCGTGCAGCCCGAGATCAGCGGCGGCGGACTGTTCGTGGACGTTGTCACGCATCGCATCGACCTGATGGTCTACCTGCTGGGCGAGCCGCAGGAGGTGTGCGGCCTGAGCGCAACGTACGATCCCTCCAGCCCGGTGGAGCAAGCGGCTGCGCTCAGCGTTCGGTTCGCCGAAGGCGCTCTGTGCTCGATCACGGGCGACTTCGCGTCCGTGCGCAGCGCCGACCGGTTCGTGATCGCCGGCAGCGAGGGCGTTATCGATGCGCCGCGGCTCGACGGTCACGGCTTCTCGCTTCGCAGCGGCGCCGCGACGGAGGAGTTCCGCTTCGAGCCGCTTTCGGCGCCGCACCTTGGGCTCATCCGTCACATCGAGCGCGTGCTGGCGGGTCGGGAACCCAACGCCTCGCCGGGCGCGCACGGGCTGCTTACGGACCGGATCCTTGACGAGGGGCTCCAGCGCCCGCCTGCGGATTAGGCACGGCAGGATCGTCGCCGCGCCGGGTTGAGGCAGGCATACTGTCGGCCGGCGACGGTTCGTGATATCATGGAACCACGACATAGGCGAGGGGGACCGGGATGAGTGCGCGGGTATCGAGCGGGACTATCCCACGAGCGGGAGGTGCTGTCATGCTGGCCTTGATCCTCATGGTTGCGTCGGGCGGCTGCGGAGGAATGTCCGGTCCGCGCAAGAGCATCGTGGACGAATGGGACTCCGTCGAGGTCCCGTCTCCGCCGGAGGTCCAGGCCGTGAGCGTCGACCCGGCCACCACGGCGCTTCTGGTGCTGGACATTCAGAAGGGCAACTGCAACGCCGAGCGCCGACCGCGCTGCGTCGCGTCCGTGCCTCGCGTCGCCGCTTTGCTTAAGAAGGCCCGCGAGAGCCGGGTTCTGGTAGTCCACAGCACCACCGGCAGCGGGTCCCAGGACGACATCCGCGCCGAAGTGGCTCCGCTGGCCGGAGAGCCGATCGTCAGTTCCAGCGTTGACAAGTTCTACGGCACCGATCTGGAGAGTATCCTGGCGGATCGGCACATCCGCACCGTTATCCTCGTCGGCACTTCGGCCCACGGCGCCGTGCTCAACACGGCCACCGGCGCGGCCTTGCGCGGGCTGAGCGTGGTGGTGCCCCTGGACGGAATGTCGTCCACCGAACCGTACGCGGAGCAGTACACGGCCTGGCACCTGGCGAACGGGCCGGGCACGCGGCGGCACGTGACCATCACCCGCACCGAGCTGATCCGTTTCTGACATTCTGTAGCCTGCTGCACCCGGGAGAGCACAATGAACCGGAAGCTTCGAGATGAATTCCTCCAGGCGCCCGAGGACACCGTTCGCGGATGGATCGAGGAGTTCGTCGCGACCAGCCCCGAGAACCGCCTTCGACACGTCGACGGGCGGCCCATCTTCTCCAGGCCTTTGGTCGGTTTCGCCGACGGCGACGATCCGATGTTCCAGGATCTAAAGAGCGTGATCGGCTCCTTCCATCTGACCCCGCGCGAGGTGCTGGATGCCCTGGCTCCGGGCAAGCGGGCGGAGCACGTCAGCGTCGTCTGCTACGTGCTGCCGATCAACGAGGCCACCCGCGCCAGCAACCGGCGACAGAAGGGAGGGCCATCGGTCGAGTGGGCTCACACACGTAACTGCGGGGAGCCGTTCAACGACGCAGTCCGCCTCCACGTGGTCGAGAAGTTCAGGGACATCGGGTTCGCCGCCGTGGCCCCGGTGGCCAGCGCGCTGTTCGAGATACACAGGGACCCGCCCGAGCGCATCGCCTCCAACTGGAGCGAACGCCACGTGCTGCACATCGCGGGACTGGGCACCTTCGGTCTGAGCGACGGCCTGATAACGGCCGCGGGAAAGGCGATGCGGTGCGGCAGCATTGTCACCACCGCCCGCCTGGAGCCGACGCCCAGACCCTACCAGACGCACACCGAGTATTGTCCGTTCCACGCCAGCGGCGAGTGCGGCGCCTGCATGCCGCGCTGCCCGGCCGGCGCCATCACCGAGACGGGGCACGACAAGGCGAAGTGCAAGGAGTACATCCAGGGCGCTCTGGGGGGGCTGGCCGATTCCGGCGTGACCATCGGCGGCTGCGGCCTCTGCCAGACCGGCGTGCCGTGCGAGCACGGCATCCCCTGACGGGGCCGCGCGGTCAATCCTGGAGCTCCAGGTCCAGCAGGCGGTGGGCTGTGTCGATCCGTGAGATGACCACCTTGATCGGCTCGCCGAGCCGAAACGTCCGGCCGGTGCGCGTGCCGACCAGCGCCTTCTTGTCCTCGTCGTAGCGGTAGAAGTCGTCCCGCATCGTCTTCACCTTGACGAGCCCCTCCGCAGAGAGGCCCTCCAGCCGCGCGAAGACGCCGTATTCCTGCACGCCGGTTATCACCGCTTCGAAGACCTCGCCCTGGTGCTGTTCCAGGTAGCGCAGCATCTTGATCTTGATGATCTCGCGCTCCGCCTCGTCGGCGCGTTCCTGCATCTGGTTGCAGTGTGTGGCGATGCGGGGCAGCTTCGGCTTCCAGCGGCCGCGCAACCGTCCGGCGGGCTCGCGGCCGGCCAGATGCTGGTCCAGTATCTGGTGCACGACCAGGTCCGGATACCGCCGGACCGGCGAGGTGAAGTGGCAGTAGCGATCGAAATGCAGGGCGAAGTGGGGCCGGCATGAAGGGGTATATGCCGCGCGCTGCATCGAACGCAGAAGCTGCATGTTCACCGCCTCGGCCACGTTCGTGCCGGACACTTCGGCCAGGAGCTGCTGAAGCTGCTTGCGGTCCAGGGGGTCGATCCGCCGGTGCAGAGTGGTGCGGATGAACGTCGCGAATTCCTGCAGATCCTCCTCGGGCGGGTCGTCGTGCACGCGAAACAGGCCGGGCAGCTTGCGCTCTACGAGAAAATCAGCGACCGCGCAGTTGGCCGCCAGCATGAACTCCTCCACGAGCGAGTGCGAGCGGTCCCGAACGATCAGCGTCACCGCCGCCACCAACCCTTCGTCGTCGATGCTGACCTCGTAGTCGGGCACGTCCAGATCGACGGATCCCCTCTCGGTGCGTCGGGCGCGCAGTTGTCCGGCCAGCTTGTCCAACTCGATCAGCAGGTTCAGCAGGTCGTCCGGCGTCTTCTCCGCAGCGGCGCGGGCGGCCGGCTCTTCCGCGTCCACGGCCTCCAGTATCTCCATCACCTCGGTGTAGGACATGCGCCTGTCGATTCGCACGACGGAATGGCTCAGCGCCGAGCGAAGAACGTTCCCCTCGTCGTCAAACTCCAGCGTCACGGTCTTCGCCAGGCGGTCCTTGCCCTCCACCAGGCTGAGCTGCTCCTTGCTCAGGCGGTGGGGCATCATCGGCACCACCTCGTTGGCGAGGTAGACGCTGCATCCCCGCTTGCGGGCTTCCACGTCCAGGGGGCTGTCCGGCCGGATGGAGAAGGACGCGTCGGCGATGTGGACGAGCGCAACGCGGTTGCCGGAGTTGGGGTTGCGGTAGAGCGACAGGGCGTCGTCGAAATCCTTGGCGTCCTCCGGGTCCACGGTGATGGTGAGCCGGTCGCGAAAGTCACGGCGCTGCTTCACCTCCGCCTCGGGCGGCGATTCGGGCACGGCCTGCGCTGCCTGCAGGACCTCCTGCGGAAACTCGCGCGGCAGGTTGAACTCCAGGATTACCGACTGCACGTCCACGCCCGGCGCGTCCGGATCGCCCAGCACGCTCTTGACCACGCCCTCCGGGTTGCGATGCAGGCTGGGCCAGGCGGTGACTTCCACGAGCACCAGCTCGCCCTCCCGGGCCTTGTTCCAGTCTTCGCGGGCCACGTAGACGTCCCGGAAGATACGCGGGTTGTCGGCGACGACCCGCCCGAACTTCCGCCCCGGCTCGAAGGTGCCGATGATCTGGCGGTTCGCGTGCTGGAGCACCTTGATGATCCGGGCCGACGGCCCCAGGTCGCGTCGGCCGCGGCGTCCGCTGCGACGCTTGCGGTGCGGCTCTCCCACCACCAGGTCCCCGTCCATCGCCTCGGCCATGTCCTCGGTGGACACATAGAGGTCCTCGCGTTCCTCGTCGATGGGGATAATGAAGCCGAACCCGCGCGGGTTGCACTGCAGGCGTCCGGTCACCAGACCGACGTGCTCGGGGTTGACCCACTGGCCCTTCTTCAGCTTGAACAGGTGGCCGCGGCGCTGCAGGTCCTCCAGAAGCGCCACAAACGCGTCCCGGTCCGAGTCCTTCACCGACAGCTTTCGGGCCAGTTCCTCCGTGGTCATCTGTCGGTAGCTCTTGGAGGTGACCAGGTCCAGCACGCCTTTCTCGTCGATCATCTTCGCCCCCTTCGCTCAGCAGGTCAGTGGACGTCCGGCCCTGCGCCTGAGCGCATGGTAACGCATCCGACGAGTCTGGGGTAGTGCTTCGGGAGGCTCCCGCCCGGCGGGACTTTGAAACCGGCCGGAACCCTCTGCCAGAATAGGAACCGGAGGACGGGCAACCGCACCACGAAGAAACAGCCAATCCATGTCTGGTCGCAACGTGAGTACCGCTGTCACGTACATATCCCTCTGCATGCTGGCGATGGCCCTGTTGCCTCGGGGCGTGTGCCGAGGCGCCGAATCGCTGTCCGAACGGGTGGAGGCCGTCGTCTCGAAGGGCAAGGTGGCCCGTGCGCGCGTGGGCGTTTTCGTGGCCGCGACGGGATCCGGCCGCGTCATCTATGCCCGCAACGCGGCCGAGAGCTACATCCTGGCCTCGAACCAGAAGCTGATAACGGCAGCGGTCACCCTTAAGGCGCTCGGCCCGTCCTACCGTTTCACCACGACCATCTACGGCACCGGGACCATTGAGGAAGGCCGGCTTCAGGGCGACCTTCTGGTGCGGGGCGGGGGAGACCCGACTCTGGGTGGCCGCTACGACGACGAAAGCGCCGAGAGCATACTGAACGGTTGGGCTCAGGCACTGCGGAAGCGCGGCATATCGCGGATCACGGGGGACGTGATTGCCGACGACGGCTTCTTCAACGCCGAGCGCAGACGGCCCTCCTGGAGCGACTACCCCGCCTGGAACTGGTACTACGCCCCCAGCGCGGCCCTTTCGCTGAACGATAGCTGCGTCGACGTGACCGTTCAGCCGACGACGGCGGGCCGGCCGGCCGCCGTATCCGCCGCCCCGAAGGGCGCACCCGTCGAGTTTGTGAACGCCTGTAAGACCCACAGCAGGCGGCAGAGCGTATGGTTCGACCGGGCCGAAGGCTCGAATGTCATCAAGGTCGGCGGCCTTATCCGCGCCGGTTCGGACGGCTACACGCACGCGGTCGGCATACCGGATCCCCCGCTGCTTACCGTCTCGGCACTGCGCGCCGCGCTGGAGGAGGCGGGCGTCCGGGTGGAGGGTCGGGTGCGCGTCATGGACCGGGACGAGTACGTCTACCTGACCGAGGAGGACGTGCTTCTCACCCGCCGAACGGAGATCATGCCGGTTCTGCGTCAGATGGTGAAGCGGAGCCACAACCACTACGCGGAGCAGGTGATCCGTACGGTTGGGGCGGAAGTGAGCGGCGTGGGCTCGTGGCAGGCGGGGTTGACCCGTGCCGGCGGCATGCTGGTGGCCATGGGGATGGACGCGGACGAGTTCGCGCTGGACGACGGCAGTGGGCTCTCCCGTGGGAACCGCATGAGCCCGGCGCTGCTGGCCAGCATGCTCGTGATCCTGGACGGCTCGGACGTGGGGCCCGAGTTCGAGTCACTACTGGCCGTGTCCGGCAAGGACGGCACGCTGCGGGGCCGCCTGACCCAGGCACCGTACGGCGGCAACGTCCGGGCGAAAAGCGGCTACCTGGACGGCGTCGGCGCGCTGAGCGGATACGCCGTGTGCCGCAGCGGCGTGCGCGTTGCTTTCAGCATCCTGGTGAACGACTCCGAGAACCCGGCCGGCTCTTTCAGCATGCGCAAGCTGACGGACAGCATCTGTAAGGCCATCGTGGACTGCGCGGAGTAGGCGGTCTGCGGGCTCAACCGACGTCTTGCATGTAGCCCGGACGAGTTCCTATAATCGTAGGTGTGACCGCGGCTCTCCGTGTGTCTCCGGCGGGCTCGGTTCACGCGACAAATCGGCCATCACGCGGACACAATAAAGCGGTCGAGGTCGTCCGCCGACGGACGGCCCCCCGCCGGGGCAGACCGACTGCCGTGCTCGAAGGAGAGTTGCATGCGCACCAAAAGAATCGCTGGCAGGCTGAGCCTGCTGCTCGCACTCGCGGGCATGTTCTTCGCCCTGCAGGGCTGCACCTACGCCAGGCACCGCGGCGAAGACTTCGCCGACATGTTCGACCTGGGATTCACCATCACCAAAACGCCCCAGATTGGGCTATATGCTAACGGCGTTTCCATCATCTGCGGCGGTTACAGCCATCTGGACGGTTGGTTCGCCGGATGGGGCGGCGGGCAGTTCGGCATCACCCGGCACTACAATGAGTGCTGGGGGCTCGGTTTTGTCGGTCACGAAACGATAGGCTGGGGCGACTTCGACCGCGACGATCCCAGCACGATGTACACCCAGTGGCAGGGCATAGGCGGGGCGTTCTCCATGCCGCAGGAGACGAACCCCGCTTACGTTCCGGCCTGCGTCCATTTCTTCCCGCACCTGGGCTTTGTGGGCCTGGTCTGGAACCTGCGCTACATGGAGATGGTGGACTTCATGGCAGGTTTCGCAAACATCGACATCGCCAATGACGACGGCGTGCGATTCGCATCCTGGGACGGCACCAGAACCACGCCTGCGTCCTATTCGTACTGGGATTCCACCTACCGATGAAGACCGTAGTTCGGCAGGCCGCCCCGCGAGCGGCGCTCCAGGCGGCCTGCCGCTTCTGACTGCAGCATGGACGACGCTCGGCCCCCTGGGCCTGTTGAGGGTGATGCGATGACGCGAAACGCCTATTCGGAAAAGCTGGTTCTGATAACCGTGCTGGCGCTGGCCGTCTCGGCCTCCCAGGGCTGCACCTACCTGAGGCACCGTGCCGAGGACGCGGTCGACGCGTTCGACATCGGTGTGACGGCTTCCATCTGGCCGGGGCTGGCGCTCTACGCAAACGCCGTTTCCGTCGCCCCGGGTGGCTTCGGCTACGTGGACGGCTGGTTCCTGGGCGTCGGCGGAGGCCGGGTGGGACTGACTCGCCACTACGAGAGAAGCATCGGCCTTCTCATCTGGGGCTACGAGGAGGTCGGCTGGGGCGACTTCGACAAAGGCGACAAGGACACCCTCTACCGGCAGTACGTGGGCGTTGCCGGCATAATGCTGCCTCCATACAAGGCATCGCCCGCCTATATGCCCGCCTGCATACACTATCTGCACGTGTTTTTCGTCGGTGGCGTAGCCAACCTGCGGTACATGGAGATGGTGGACTTTGTTCTCGGTTGGAGCACGCTGGACATCGCCGGGGATGACGGCTACCGATACGCCAAGTGGCCGTGGCAGAGGCGTGTGAGGGCGGACGCCGAGTAGGCGGGAGGCTCAGAACCGCAATCCGCCGTTCAGGACGATGTTCTCGAGTTGCGGCGGCAGTTCCGGTACGTCGCGCAGTCTCCTGGCCGTGCTCTCGCAGTCGTATTCCACCCGATGGAAAGCCACCTTGTCGGACACCATGTTGAATGTGGCCCGGGGGTCGAGCACCAGGCTGAATTTGTAGCGCATGTCCTCGATGGTCAGGTAGCTGGCGCGCCAGTCTCCGTCGCGCGGCTGGCCCACGCTGCCGGGGTTTATCACCTTGCCGTTAAAGCCGTGATTCATCGGCACGTGCGTGTGGCCCAGCGCCAGGCGCTTTCCGGGCACGCGGCGCAGCAGCTCGCGGAAGCGCTCGTTGCTGTAGGTGCTGTCCAGCACGTAGGCGTTGAGCATCTCGGTGGACGTGCCGGGGCATCCGTGAACCAGGGATAGTTCGTCTGCGTCGAGCTGCATCGGCAGCTCGGCCAACCACTCCCGATTCTCGTCCGTCAGTTGCTCGTGCGTCCACAGGAACGAGGCCTTCGCCAGCGGATTGCACGGCTCCATGTCCTGAAGCGTCGCGCAGGTGTGGTCGTGATTGCCCTTCACGCAGTGCACGTGGCGGGCGCGCAGCAGCTCGCAGCACTCGTTGGGCTGGGGGCCGTATCCCACTACGTCGCCGCAGCAGTAGACCGTGTGCCCGTTGCCGATGCTTTCCAGTACGGCCTGCAACGCCGCAAGGTTGGCATGCACGTCCGAGATGATGGCGATCATGGATGAGACCTGAGGATCAGCAACCGATTCGGAAAGGGGGTAGCAAGACGTAGGCGGGTGTCCAAAAACCGATGCTCACAGTGTACGGAAAACGCATCACCGGCGCAAACGTCCGAGCGCAAAGGCGCCCATTCTTGACGCGTCTGCCAGGGACGAATAGAATGGTTTGTAGAGGCGCGACCAGCGCCGCGCCGGTTCGCTCGATGGGCGATTCGGGGCCGGCGGATTCGCCCCCGAGGCGCAGATCACCCCTGAGCAAGGGCACGAATCGACATGTACACGCTGACTGTTCGCGATCACTTCGCCGCGGCGCACCGTTTGCGGGAGTACCACGGTGAATGCGAGAAGCTGCACGGTCACAGTTGGCGCATCGAAGTAGAGCTGGAAGGCGCCGAACTGAATGATCTGGGCATGCTGATGGACTTCCGGGAGGTCAAAGCGGCCCTCAAGGGCGTTCTTGACCGGCTCGATCACGGCTACCTCAACGAAGTCGAACCGTTCGACAACCTGAATCCGACCACCGAGAACCTGTGCCGTTATGTGGCGGAACAGCTCCGAGACAGCCTGGATTGTCGCGTATCGATACGGCGTGTAACTTGCTGGGAATCAGAGAAGTGCGGCGCCAGCTATACGCCTTGACGTTTGGCGGAAAGCCGCCGCAAGAGGCCCCGAAAGGGCAGTAGGAGGGGGGACGGAAACGTGGCTGAAGAAGACCGGATGTGCGAGGTCTGCGGGAACCGTCGGGCCACCGTGCATCTGACGGATTTCGTCGAGGGGCGGCCCGTTCAGCACGACCTGTGCCGCGAGTGCTTCGAATCGAAGGAGGGCGTTTCCCTGCCGCCCGCATCGGTGCTGGCGCAGCTTCTCAGCGCTGTGGCGCCGGAGGTCCGCGAGATGGGCACCCGCCAGTGCCCCGAGTGCGGCATCAACTACCTCGAGTTCCGCCAGAGCCTCAAACTCGGTTGCCCGGCCGACTACGCCGTTTTCGACAAGGCGATGGGGCAGTTTATCGAACGGGTTCAGGGCGCCACCTCTCACTGCGGCAAGGTGCGCGCGACGCGGGACCGCAGGTCCGGCAGACGCATCCGCGTCCGGTCGTTGCGCGAACGCCAGCGTCAGGCCATCGCCGAGGAGAACTACGAACTGGCCGCGCGGCTGCGCGACCGAATACGGGAACTGACCCAGGATGAATCTGAAAAGCCTGAATGACAGACAAGCCCGGTGGCTGGGCGGCGGACCGCATGACGACGTGGTCGTCAGCAGCCGTGTGAGGCTTGCCCGCAACCTCGAGGGATACCCCTTCCCGAGCCACTGCAGCAAACGGCAGCGGGCGCGCGTCGAGCAACTTGTAGGGAACACGTTGCGCGACCTGGAGCACGCGCTGAACTACGTGCGCCTGGACGAGTTGACGCCCCTGATGCGCGAGCTGCTGTTGGAACGCCACCTGATAAGCCGCCGCGCGGCCGAGGCGGAAGGCATCCGGGCCGTCGGGTTCGACGATGCCGAGCGTATGGCCGTGATCGTCAACGAGGAGGACCACCTGCGTATTCAGTGTACGCTGGGCGGCCTGAGCCTGTCCGATGCCTACGGATGCGTGGACGAGCTGGACGACAGGCTGGCCGAGAAGATCCCCTTTGCGTTCTCGGATCGCTACGGCTTTCTCACCGCGTCTCCCATGAACGTGGGCACCGGCATGCGGGCGAGCGTGATGCTGCACCTTCCGGCCACCGCCATGGCGCACGAGATGGAGAGCATGGCGCAGATCGTGCAGGAAGCGCGGCTCGCCGTGCAGGGCGCTTTCGGCGAGGGCGTGCACGGCTCGGCCGACATCTACAGCATGTACAATCTGGTTACGCTGGGCCTGCCCGAAGAAGAGATACTCAACGGGGCGGAGGAGACCGTCAAGAAGGTCGCGGACCTGGAGCGCTCCTGCCGCTCGAACCTGAGCCGGCACCATCCGGGCGAGTTCGAACAGCGCATCCAGGGGGCGCTGGAGCTTCTTTGCTCAGCCACGGCGGTCTCGTCTCAGGAGGCCCTTAAGCTTCTGTCGCTGGTGCGTCTGGGAGTGGAAATGGACCTGCTGGAAGGGGTCGGGATGGACACCGTGAACGAGTTGTTCCTCTTGACTTTGCCGGCCCACTTGCAGACAATGGAAGGTAGGGAATTGGACACAACTGTGCGGAACCGACTCAGGGCCGATTACCTAAAAGTCCGTCTGGAAAACACTTAAGACTCACCATACAGGACGCGAATATGTATGATCGCCTGAGCGATAAATCGAAGAAGGTCCTATCCTACGCGCGTCAGGAAGCGCAGCGGATGGGCAGTCAATACATAGGCACAGAGCACTTGCTGCTGGGCCTGGTGCGCGAAGGGGCGGGCGTGGCGGCAACCGTCCTGCAGAAGCTGGGCGTGGACGCGAAGCGCGTGCGCCTGGAGGTGGAGAAGCTCTCGCGCGCCGACATGGACGTGCTGAGTTCCTCCGCGCAGCTTGCCCCCCGCGCCCGTAAGGCGCTGGAGTATGCCTTCGAGGAGGCGAAGCGTCTGGGGCAGCACTACATTCAGACCGAGCACCTGCTGCTGGGCCTGCTGAGGGAGGAAGAAGGCGTTGCCGCCCGCGTGCTGCGCAACCTGGGCGTGGAGGTGGATGAGGTCCAGGAGACCGTTATGGACCTGCTGGGCGGCGAGATGGCCGATGAGGACACGGCCGACCAGGAGCTCCAGGGCCTCTCCCGCAGCAAGAGCAAGACACCGGCGCTGGATTCCTTCGGGCGCGATCTCACCCGCCAGGCCCGCGACGGCGAGCTGGACCCGGTGATCGGGCGCGAGAAGGAGATCGAGCGCGTGATCCAGGTGCTGTGCCGCCGCAAGAAGAACAATCCCGTTCTGCTGGGCGAGGCCGGCGTCGGCAAGACCGCCATCGTGGAGGGTCTGGCCCAGGACATCGTGAACGGCAACGTGCCCCGCATCCTGCGCGACCGGCGAATCGTCATCGTCGACCTGGCCCTGATGGTGGCCGGCACCAAGTACCGCGGCCAGTTCGAGGAGCGAATCAAGGCCGTGATGCAGGAGGTGAAGAAGGCGCGCGACGTGATCCTCTTCATCGACGAGCTGCACACGTTGGTAGGCGCCGGCGGCGCGGAGGGCGCCATCGACGCCTCGAACGTTCTGAAGCCGGCCCTCGCTCGCGGCGAGGTGCAGTGCATCGGCGCCACCACTCCGGACGAGTACCGCAAGCACATCGAAAAGGACGGCGCGCTCGAGCGGCGCTTCCAGACGATCATAGTCGATCCGCCCAGCCGCGACGAGACCGTAGCCATACTCAAAGGTCTGCGCGACCGTTACGAGGATCATCACTGCGTGCGCATCACGGACGGCGCCATCAATGAGTCGACGGATCTGGCGACGCGCTACATAACCGGGCGTTTCCTGCCGGACAAGGCGCTTGACGTGATTGACGAGGCTGCTTCGCTGGTTCGCCTGCGCAGCATGGCCACTCCGCCGGAGGTCAAAGAACTTCAGCGCGAGTTGTCGAAACTGCAGATCGAAAAGGACGCGGCCGTCGATCGCCAGGAGTTCGAGAAGGCGGCCGCCATGCGCGACGAGATTGAAGGTCTCCGCGCCCGGATCGACCAGTACGAGGAGGACGAGTTCGACGACGGCACCGAGCCTGTCGGCGAAGTGGACGAGGACGTCATCCGCGAGGTCGTCTCCAAGATCACCGGCGTTCCCCTGGCGCGGCTTGCTGCGGAAGAGGCCGAGCGCCTGCTGCGGATGGAAGAGGAACTCCACAAGACCATCGTCAGCCAGAACGAGGCGGTCAGCGCGGTCAGCCGCGCCATCCGCCGATCGCGTTCCGGCATGAAGGACCCGCGGCGCCCGGTGGCCAGCTTCCTGTTCACCGGCCCCACCGGCGTCGGCAAGACGCTGCTGGCCCGCTCGCTGGCCGGGTTCCTGTTCGGCGACGAGGATGCGCTGATCCAGATCGACATGTCCGAGTTCATGGAGAAGCACAACGTGTCGCGTCTGGTCGGTGCGCCGCCCGGCTACGTCGGCTATGAGGAGGGCGGCCAGCTTACGGAGCGCATCCGCCGTCGGCCGTATTCGGTGGTGCTCTTCGACGAGATCGAGAAGGCCCACTCCGAAGTGTTCAACATGCTGCTGCAGATCATGGAAGACGGCCGGCTTACGGACAGCTTCGGCCGCCGCGTCGCGTTCAGCAACGCCGTTCTGATCATGACGTCGAACATCGGCGCCGACGTTATCAAGGACAGCGCGGGACTCGGTTTCCGCAAGCAGTCCGATGAAGTCGATTACCAGACCATGAAGAAGCAGCTCATGGAGGAGGTGGAGAAGCACTTCCGGCCCGAGTTCCTCAACCGCGTGGACGACACCATCGTGTTCCGCGGCCTGACGCTGGAGGACCTGAACGAGATCGTCCATCTGGAGCTGGCCAAGGTGGAGGAGCGGCTGCGGGAGAAGGATATGGAGCTGGTGGTCACGCAGCCGGCGATCGACCTGGTGATCGAGCGGGGCTACAACCCCGAGTTCGGCGCCCGGCCGCTGCGCCGTGCTGTGGAGCGGAACTTCGAGGACCCGCTCAGCGAACGCATCCTGTCCGGTGAGCTTACCGCCGGAGTCGTTACGGTGGACGTGGACGGCGAGGGGGAGGAGTTTACCTTCGAATGCCGTCCGGTCGAGCCGCCGGCGAAGAAAAAGGAAGTGGCCCCGGCCAAGTCATAGGGCGGCAGTCAGTGCGGTAATGCAACGGAGATGTCCCTCTCAGGGCGTCTCCGCTTTATTTGGGGGGGCGCCGTTCAGTTCGCTCCACAGCCCCACGCCTTCGGCGCGTGCGGTGAGTTCAGTCGTGATATACTCGCTGAGCCGCGGGTGAGAACTGACGCGGTAAGCCGTCGCCAGTCCGGACTGCAGCAGCAACGTCCCGAAATCGACTTCCTCGGCGCCGCCCTCCATACCCAGGCCGATGTAGGCCAGCGTCCTCCCGTATTCGTCGACCATTTCGCCCGCCGGCTCGACCTCCACTTTCCTCCCGGTTAGCTTCTCGCGGGCGAATTCCTCGGCTTCGCGGGCCCAGTGGCGCACCCTTTCCGGTCCGATTCCCAGTGCGGCAGCCTGCTGCATGGTGCGGTCCTGGTTGTGGCCGTCGAGCGCGTCGACGCCGAGCACACGCACGCGTCCGAAGCCCACCACGTCGAACGTGTCGCCGTCGTACACCCGCTGGACCTCAGCGCGCCTGGTCATCGGGGCGATAGGTGGGTCCGGCGTCATGAGGACTGCGAAAAATGCGATGCCGCCGGCCAGTATCAGACACGCCATCCATGCCCGCCCGCTTGCTCCTGGCATCTGCTATCCTCCCGGGACGCTCGAAAGCGAATGCTCCGTACCGCGCAGAACCACCCGCCCGTGGCGATGCGAGTGGCACTCGACGTTCACCGCCAGAGGCAGGCTGGCGATGTGGCACGGCGCGGACTCCACGCAGACGGCCAGGGCCGTGGTCCGGCCACCGAATCCCTGCGGGCCGATCCCCAGGTCGTTCACGCGCGCCAGGATCTCCGTCTCCAGTTCCGCCAGTTCGGGGCGAGGATTGGCGCTGCCCACCTGGCGGAAAAGCGACCTTTTTGCCAACAGGGGGGCGGCCTCGAAGTTGCCGCCCACTCCGACGCCGACGATGACCGGCGGGCAGGGGTTAGCGCCGCCCCGGCGGATCGTCTCCACCACCGCATCCGCCACGCCCTCGCGCCCGTCTGCGGGGCTCAGCATCCAAACCCGGCTCATGTTCTCGGCGCCGCCGCCCTTTGCCATCAGGTCTATGGTCAGCGCATCTCCGTCCACCTGGCTCAGATGCACGATGGCCGGCGTATTGTCTCCGGTATTGCGCCGCTCCAGCGGGTCACCGACCACCGACGCCCGCAGGTAGCTTTCGCCCACGGCCCGCCGCACGCCCTCGTCGATGGCTCGCTGCAGGTTCCCGTCTACCACCACGGGGCGACCCACATCGACGAAGGCGACGGCCAGGCCGGTATCCTGGCATAAGGGAAGTCCCTCGGTCCGGCTCGCCTTCTCGTTCTCGATCAGCGCCTGCAGCACGCTGCGCGGCACGTCGTCCTTCTCGGCGGCCAGCGCCCGCTCGAGTGCGCCAAGCACGTCGGGTCGAAGCTCGCGGTTGATGCGCGAGTACAACTGCGCAACGGCTTCGCGAATCTCGTCGGCGCTGATGACGACAACGCTCTCCATAGGCTGTCCGATCCGAGTGGTCTTCGGTTTCGGAGGGAATGTACGGGATGGCCAACGCGTCGTCAAGTCTTACCTTGCGATGCACGTTGACGTCCGACGAGGCAAGGCTTAGTATCGAGTGATGTACCCTTGTGGTTCCGATAAGCGGGAGGTGGGCATATGGAACCCGGAGATTTGTTCGACAACTGGCTGGAAGGCACCGTACACCGCGAAAGCCAGGTGGACGCCCTCGGCGTGCACCTGACCGTGGCCCAGGTGCTGGCGACTCACAAGACGGGCCGGATCGACTTCGGCGGCAGCGAGTTCAAGGCGTCCCCCACGCACGACAAGGAACTGGTGATCCACACGCCGGGAGACAAGTACGCCTGGTGGCGGCTCGAAGAAGGCGTTTACATCGTGCGTTTTAACGAGAGGGTCAGGGACGGCGCTCCACCGGTGCTCCTTACAGCGAACAGCCGTCTGCTCGACTGTGGGTGCTCGCTGACGGCGAAGATCTGTGGCCCGGGCGAGCTCAGGTCCACCCTGATCGTTCCGGAGGTCGGCCTGCAGCTCAAGCAGAACGCGCGGATCGCGCTGCTGGCCTCGATCGCGTAAACGCCGAAAACGTTTTCGCGCGGGTCGCGTCGGGGGTTAGAATGCCTGCGGATCAGGTTGGGAGGCTACACCGTTGAAGGTCGCCGTCATCATCCCCGCTCGCTACGCGTCCACGCGGCTTCCGGGCAAGCCCATCCTGGACGAAGTGCGCAAAGTCACCGGTCGATACATGATCCAGCACGTCTACGAGCGGGCGCAGTCCGCGCCGGCCGTGGACCGGGTGATCGTGGCGACGGACGACCGGCGCATCGCCGACGCCGTGGAAGCCTTCGGTGGGGAAGTGCGCATGACCGATGCCGGGCACGTGAGCGGCACCGACCGGATAGCCGAAGTGGCCGAGGACCTGCGGGCGGACATCATCGTGAACGTGCAGGGCGACGAGCCCGAGATCCGTCCCGAACAGATCCAGCAGGTGGTGAGCCTTCTGGCGGACGACGAGGACGCCTCCATGGGAACGCTGGCGCACCCGATCGCCTCCGAGGAGGAGTTCCGCGATCCGAACGTGGTCAAGGCGGTCATCGACGGGCAGGGGCGCGCGCTCTATTTCAGTCGGGCGCCGATCCCACATCACCGCGACCTGCGCGGTCCGGTTTCCGATTCCCCGGCTCAACCCCTTCGGCACTTGGGCATCTACAGCTATCGGCGCGAGTTCCTGCTGCGTTACGCGTCGCTGCCGCCTTCGCCGCTGGAGGCCGTGGAGAAGCTGGAGCAACTCCGCGCGCTGAGCGCCGGCTACCGCATCAACGTCGGCGTGACCGCGTATGCCTCGGCCGGAATCGACACGCGCGAGGACCTCGAGGCATGGCTTGACCGCTTCCGCACGCACCGCGGCGCGCGCTGACCGTCAGAGGCATTCGCAGCGTTCCAGCAACCCTGAGACATCGGCCAGGCGGTAACCGACCGTCATATCGCTCTCCGCCGAGGCGGCGCCCGTCGCAACGGCCCAGTGCAGGGCGCCCACCGCGTCATCGCTGCACTTCAGGCCTTTGAGCCACCCCGCCAGGAACGCATCCCCCGCGCCGACCGTGTTCCTCACCTCGTCCGGGCGAAGCGTGCAGCGCATGCCGGCGGTCAGATCGTGCCTCACCAGGTAGGCGCCCTCCGCCCCCAGGGTCAGCAGCACGGTGTCGGTTCGGTCCAGAAGATCGCGCGCCGCGTCCGGACCGTCCGCGGCGTCCAGTTCAGTTCCCAGGCACTCGCCGAGTTCCTCCAGGTTGGGCTTCACCGTGTCCGCAAACCCGGACCCAACCGCCGCCCTCAGCGCCTCACCGTGCGCGTCGATAACGTTCTTCGCGCCCTGCTCTCGGCAGAGGGTAAGCAGGCCGACCAGGTCCTCCGGTTCGCAGCCCGGCGGGAGGCTGCCGGCGAAAACGACCGTGCTGTTGGCGGCATCACTCAGCATTCCGGTCAGGTGGTTGCGGAACCGCTCCAGGTCGTCTGCGACCACCTCGAAGCCCGGCATGCGCAGGTGCGTGCTGGTATGGGCGGCGGGGTCCAGGATGGTGATGTTGGTGCGCGTCTCGCCGTCGACCGCGCAGTAGTCGGCCTGCACACCCTCCGCGCGCATGGTGTCGGTGAAGGTCCGCATCTGGCCGCGGCCCACAAGGCCGGTTGCCGCCGCAGCGACGCCCAGCCGCGCCAGCCCCCGGGCGACGTTCGTTCCCTTGCCGCCCGGCGTCGCGCCAACGAGACGCGCCTTCGCGTGCGCGCCGATCCGAAAGTCGGCCACCTCGATCACGCGGTCGATGGTGGGATTGAGTGTGACGGTCAGGATCATCGGCGCATGCCCTATTGGTCTGGCGAGAGCCTCTCGACCGTCTCGGTCACGGCGCCGAACTGCTCCCGGAGCGAGGTGTAGAGCGCCCGGTACAGGGGATAATACTCGTCGTAGGCCGCCCGGTGTTCCGCGACCGGTTCATAGGCGTCCGTGACGCGGATGCACTGCTCGCATGCCGCTTCGACCGACGGCCACGCACCAGTGCCCACCCCGGCCAGCAGCGCCGCGCCGTAGGCGGGACCTTCCTCCGCGTTGATGGTGCAGACCGTCTGCCCGTAGCAGTCCGCCTGCATCTGCCGCCACAGCTTGCTGCGGGCTCCGCCGCCCGAAAGGCGTATCTGGTCGACCTGCACCTCCAGGGACCGGATGATCTCCAGGGAGTCGCGCATGGCGTAGGTGATGCCCTCCATGATGCTGCGGATGCACTCGGCCTTGCCGTGGCGCGGCGTCAGCCCGAACAGCACACCGCGCGCGTTCGGATCGGCGTGAGGCGTCCGCTCGCCGGTCAGGTAGGGCAGGAACAGGAGTCCCTCGCAGCCGGCCGGCGCGCGCGCGGCCTCCTCGCACATCACGTCGTAGGGGTCCAGACCGAGTCTCTCGGCGGCGGTCCTCTCGGCGTTGGCCAGGTTGTCGCGATACCACTGCAGCGACCCGCCCGCGCTGAGCACCACTCCCATCACGTGCCACATGCCGGGGACCGCGTGGCAGAACGTGTGCAGCCGTCCGGCCGGATCGGTGGCGGCGCGCTTGCTGACGGCGAAGACCACGCCGCTGGTGCCGATGGTCGCGCTGATGACGCCCTCCCTAACGACGCCGTTCCCCACGGCGCCGGCCGCCTGGTCGCCGCCTCCGCCCACAATCGGCGTGCCGGCGGGCAGCCCCAGGGCCTCCGCTCCCTCCTTCGAGAGTTGCGCGCAGACCTCGGGCGATTCGAAGCAGTCCGGCAGGAGCGCGCGGTCGAGGTCGAGGCGGCCCAGCACTTCGTCCGACCAGTCGCGGCCCCCTACGTCCAGCAGCAGCGTGCCGCTGGCATCGCTCACGTCGGTCGCGTAGGCGCCGCTCATGCGGAAGCGCACGTAGTCCTTGGGCAGCAGCATGCGGCGGCACCGCGCGTATTTGCTCGGCTCGTTCTTCCGCACCCACAGTATCTTCGGCGCGGTAAAGCCGGTGAGGGCGGGGTTGCACGTGATCTCGCGCAGGCGGTCCGGGCCGACCGCGTCCCGGATCTCGCGGCACTCGGCGGCGGTCCGCTGATCGTTCCAGAGAATGGCGGGGCGGATCACCTCGTCGTCCGCGTCCAGCATCACCAGGCCGTGCATCTGGCCCGTCAGCCCGATGCCGGCAACGGCGTCCGGCTCGATGCCCGCGTCCGCCAGCGCCCGGGGTACGGCCGCCTGGGTCGCCTGCCACCATTCCTCGGGCTCCTGCTCGCTCCAGAGCGGGCGCGGCGCAAGCGAGGTGTGCGGCGCGGAGGCCGAGCCGAGAACCAGCCCCCGCTCGTCCACCACCAGCGCCCTCGTGCCCGACGTGCCGACGTCGATCCCGATCAGGTATCCCATGGGTTCCTCCCGATCACGAGCCGATGCCCAGAAGCTCCTCGGCGTTGCGGTGCAGGATGTTGTGGCGATCCTCGTCGTCGACTTCGGCGGACAGCACGCAGCCCAGCCCGTGCAGCGGCGAGAACCACGGCAGGTCGACGCCGAACAGGATCCGCCTGGTGATGCCGCGGTCGACGAACAGCTCGATAGTGCCGCGGCACTCGAACACGGCCGTCAGCTCGCAGTAGACGTAAGGGAACTCGCTGGCCAGGTCGGCCGCCTTGTCCCACTCGCCGTAGCAGGAATGCCCCATCAGCAGCCGTACGTCCGGGAAGCGACTCATGACGTTGTGAATCTGCTTCGGACCGTTCAACTGGTTCTGTCCCCAGGTGTGCGAGAGCACCAGCAGCTTGCGATCGTTCGCGAACTCCCAAACCTGGTCGTAGCGCGGGTCGTCGATGGGCACCTTGTGGTACCCGGCCAGGAACTTGAACCCCACGAAGACGTCGCGCAACGAGTCGAAGCGGGCAAGGTCCTTCTCGACGACGTCCATGTAGTTGCCGTTGATCACCATGTAGCCGCGGAACCGGTCGGGCCACTTGCGGACGACTTCGATGGTGTAATCGTTGCCCGTATGGGAGCTGAACAGCGCCTCGTGCGGCGAGAAGCACAGCATGCGCACGCCGGCGCGGTCCATCGATTCCAGCATGCTCTCCGGCGCCTGGGACGGCATGTAGATGGCCGGCCAGTGGCCCATGTGTCCGTGCATGTCGTAGATCGGGCAGTCGTCCAGGCGGCCTTTCTCCCAGAACTCCTGCACCAGCGGGGAATCGGCGATCATAGTTCCACCTCCTCCAACAGGCGTTTCAGGTTGCCCCCGGCCACGGCCGCCTTGTCCTCCTCCGGCAGGTCACAGTGCCGTATGTACATCATCATCCCCCCGGCGTAGCGGTCGGGAAGCCCGCTTCCGAACAGGATTCTGTCCGATCCGTAGGTTCGGACCACTCCCTCGATGCCGCCGTCCAGGAAGTAGAGCGTCGTGTCGATGTATACGCGCCCGTATTCCTCCAGCAGCGGGCGGAAGAACCGGTCGCACCCCCAGCTTCCGTGGTCGGTGATGACGAGGGTCAGATTGGGATACTCTTTCAGCAGGTGATAGACGTCGCGCCAGCTCGTGCCCCTTTTCATGGAGACGATCAGGGGGATGCGGCGCTCGACCATCTTCTCCAGCAGGCGTCCCAGCGTCAGGCCGTTCAGCAGGTAGCGATGGGTGTCGGGGAAGGCGCGCAGCGCCACGATGCCGGCTTCCTTCATGCCGGCAATCAGCTCGCCGACAGGCATCTCGCCGGTCTGGTACGGCAGCAGCGTCCAGCAGCCGACCAATTCCTCGTGCTCGCGCAGGGCATCCAGCAGCATCTCGTTGCCGCGCTGGGGTGAGACGTCGTGCTGGGCGATGTGCCAGGTCACCGCCCGCTGGATCCCCGCCCGGCGGAGCTGCGCCACCAGGTCCTGCGCAGTGGGGCACTTGGCCGGGCTCGGGCCGGGCGTCGATGGCCTTCCGAAATAGCAGTTGCAGTCCAGAAACTCCATGTCCCGATCTCCGTGACTCGAAACCGTGCCTGGAAATCGCCCCGCGCCGGGGCCGGCCCGCCGAAAGGCAGGCTGCGTCAGCAAAGAGTTTAGCAGTGGGCTCCGGTTTTACAAGGTCCGGCGCCGCGCCGTGCAGCCGCCCTCGCTTGCAGGGACGCGCGGCCGTGGGTATCCTGGCTTACCGCGTCCCGTTTTCATTGGCATTATGCGGCAAGGAGTGGAAGGTATGAGGGCACTGGCATTGCTTTTCTCGATGGCTCTGTTGGCGGCGCCGGCTCTTGCTGCGTCGGGACCGGTCTCCATCAGCGACCCGGGCGACCGGCAGATCGTACAGGAGTTCCTGAGGCACGTGGACGCGGCACCCGGGCGCCTGACGGCCGAGATCTGCAAGAGGCAGGCGGCCGAGAGCCCCGAAGGCTACACCTGGCAGCTCTGCCCCTACCTGGGCATGTTCCTCACCGCCTACGATCTGACCGGGGAGTCCAAGTACCTGGACATGTTCGCGCAGTCGTTCGACAACATGCGCTCCGCCCTCACCCGCGGGCCGGACGGATTCCTGGGCTGGTACGGCAAGGCGCTCTCTACGTTCCAGGACCCGGATAACCCGGACAGGAAGGTCGACGTCATCATCACCAGCTTCCGCATCACCGACCAGGTCTCCGAGTTCCTGGAGAAGGCGGCCGGGGACCCGGCCTGGCGCCAGCGCTACCCCGCCGTGCGCGCCCAGTACCTGGACCTGCTGGAGAACCACCTGGTCAAGAAATGGGACGCCCGCGGCAACTACGTGGACCTGGGCGAGCGCGGCGCCATCTACCGCACCCATTTCGGCCTGGCGCCGGTGAAGGGCAACCTGACCGAGCCGCACAACAAGCACTCGATCTGTATCCGCGGGCTGCTCGGTCTCTACCGCGTGACCGGCAAGCCGGAATACGCCGCCAAGGCCGTGAAGCTGGGCACCCGCTACAAGCACTCCCTGACCCTCAAAGACGGCCACTACGAGTGGAACTACTGGGATCCCGCCGGGGCGTGGGATGTCCATCCCGACGAGCCCGGCCGGTGGAAGCATTGGATCGGCGTCGAACACAAGAGCGGCTATTACTGCAGCAGCCTGACCCAGGCGGTCGTCCTCTACCAGCACGGCTTGGTCTTTGACGAGACGGACATGCAGCGCTTCGTCAAGACGCAGACGGAGATGTGCTGGAACGGCGACATGCAGAACCCGGAGTGGGCGCGTGTGGACGGCACCACGTCCGACCGCTACATGCAGGGCGCCTACATCTGCGGTGCGCTGGCGCCCCTGAGCCCGAAGGTCGCGCAGTTCCTCTATGAGGGCGCGCGCCGGCAGGAACGGCTGGACAATGCGGGTCACCCGTGGCAGGGCGGTCCGGTGGCGGCCGGCTGGGTCGAGGGCAAGTTCATCACGCTCCCGCGCGCGAAGGGCGGCGCAAAGCCGCACGTTCGGGCGGGACAGCAGTTCCTCAGCGACCCGCAGCGCCGGGACTGGTACGGCAAGCTTGCCTTCCAGGTCACCGAGCCCGGCTATTCGGCTCCACAAAGCCCCCGCCAGATGGACCCGATGCCCACCGCACCGGAGTAGGGGCTTAGAACATCATCCTGAACAGATCGCATGCGGGCGCCGGCGGCCATGCGCCTGTGGGGCACCTACTGCGGGGCGTGATCCGGACCCGCGCTGTCGGCGTCCTCTCGCTCGAATGCGTGCAAGCTCCGGTATCCTTTCCCGGCGGCAGGGCGGCACCCTCGCCGCTCGTCACAGACCCGTTACAGAAAAGAGGCTTGCATCCGCCTTCGCGGGCCTGTATACAATCATGTGCACGGAGGGGAAGGGAAGACGGATTCTGGGAAGAAGGGGAGACGCCTATGGCCTGACGACCTGTGGGGTCCTGCCGGTTCGCACGCAGTTGTCCTTGGAAGCACTTACTTAGGGGTAAGGAGGACGCGATGACGAGACGCGCCGCGTGTCTGGTATCGTTGGTCTTGTGTGCCTTTCTGTTTGGCTCGGTGCCCGCGTTTGCCGAGGACGTTACGGTTGAATGGGGTGTACCCGATGATCAGGCACAGGAGCCGATCGAATGGAACCGAAGGGCCTATGGGGCAGTGGGCGAGAATATTTCGGTTGCGGTGCTGGGCACACCCGCCGGGGGAGATTACACCTTGTCCAAACTAT
>CAZZNQ010000047.1:0-31667 GCA_964655775.1 uncultured candidatus Brocadiaceae bacterium
TTCAGCAAGGCGCCCATGCGAAGCAAGCTTCGCAAACGGCAAAGCGGTGGCAAGCCACCGCACTCCGAAAAGGACCACCGCCTGCGCGGGAGGGACGAACCCGGGGGTAAGGGTCGCGCCTCTTCCAGAGAACCCCCGAAGGGGGCGACTCAGAAAGCGGCGCACCGTAGCCCACGGAACGAGTGGAGGAGGCAACAAGATGCTGATCACCGGAACCGATAGGGCGATATCCGAGGTCGTCGAAGTGCGGGGCGTTGGCCCGGAAGCCGCACACCCGCCCGTACACGGGATGTCCGCCGGTGTCCAACGGCTGTCCGGATGGGACGCGGCGTGTCCGGCGTATGGCCGTCGGGCGTCCGCCGGTTGGCCAGCCGCCGGCCGCGTCGCGACGGGGCATCGTCCGGTTCCTGTCCGGAATCGGCGCGTCGCCGCGCCGCCGTGGGTCAGCGCGACAGAAGCCCCGCACCCGCGTTCAGAGAAAGGCCGAATCGGCGCCTCCTCCACGACGTTTTGGAGGACAAGGGCGGCTTTCGTGGAGACTTCAAAGAACAAGCTCGTTTTCGGGTCGGCGTCGGAAGGCAAGTCCTCCTGCGCCGAGACCTCACAGGGCAAGTCTACTCTCGCCGGAGTCTCGCCGGGCCGGATCGGACGAGGTCAGGCCCGAAGGCGGCCCGATTACAAAACGAACCCATTCCGTCAGAAATCCCTTTCAGGCAACATTTAATGACAACGGTACGGCAACGATGGGTGCGTGTGATATGTGTTGGGAGCGGATCGCTCAACTTGACAGGCCACAGGGGCGGGCGTAGGATTCGGCCGGATGCCGTTGCGCCAGACCCGATCGTTAGGATGATGCCATGAAACAGTATGATTACGTGCCGCCGGAGCCGCCGGACTACTGGGTTACGCGTCTGGATCAGATCGAGGAGCACCTGCAGGGGCTGAAGAAGTGGGAGGTGACGGAGATATGCCGATCGGCGGGCGGGCGACCCGTCTGGGCGGCGACGACCGGGCCGAAGAAAGAGTACGAGCGGACCTCGAACCTGAGCGCCTCGATGGGCGGCGGGCACCCGGAGTCGTTCTGGGGCGAGGGCGTCGAGCAGCAGTGTTTCATGGAAGTGGCGGGCGTGCACGGCGCCGAGACGGAGGGGATGGGCGCGGCGGTGCACTTCATGCACATCATCGAGGACGGCTGCGACCTGCTGGGGCGCGAGTGGCCGGAGATAGCGGAGGCCGCCGAGGGGATGCGGCTTGTGGTGGTGCCGAGCGCCAATCCCGACGGGCGCGCGCGGGTGACGCCGGTGTCGATGCTGGGCATGGAGAGCGAGCAGTTCGTCTACTGGGCCCAGGGAGCGTGGAAGAACGGCGAGAACATCGGCTACCCGCGCTGCAAATGGTACCAGCCGCTGAAGGCCGAGGAGGTGAGCTTTCTGGGCGGTTACCCGAACGATGACGGCTACAACATCATGCACGACGCGACGCCGGGCGACATTCGCACGGCCGAGGCGCAGGCGCTGCTGGATCTGGCGCTGGACGAGGCGCCGGACGCCATTCTGAACGTGCACTCGCACGGGATGGGGCCGAACGTGCTGGGATGCCCGATCCGCCTGCCCGGCTACCAGGATCAGCAGAAGGCGATGGCGGAGCGCGTGGTGCAGGTCCAGGAGGCGCGCGGGCTGCGGCCGGTGCCGTACCGCTACAGCGCGGGCTTCAACCTGAACTCGGCGCTGCACTTCGCCTGCGGGGCGATGGCCGTGACGTTCGAGGGGCCGCACGGGCTGGCCTCCAATCCCTACACCTACCAGGAGATCCTGGACTGCCACCTGACGGCGCTGCAGGGGGCGCTGCAGTTCGGGGCGGAGTCGGGCTTCCGACCGGCCCGGAAGCGCTGATCGGAGGCGCCGATGCGAGTGCGGGGGATACGTGCGCTTGACGGGCGTAACACGACGTAATACAATCGTCGATGCTTCAGACATGAGGTGTCGAACATGGCCCAGCCGAAGAAGCAAGAGACGATCACGTTCAAGGTCGACGACGAGCTGGCGCAGGCGATGAGCGCGATCCCGAACCGTTCGGAGTTCATACGCTCGGCGATCGCGGCGGCGCTTTCGGGCGTGTGCCCGCTCTGCCAGGGCACGGGCGTGCTGACCCTCGCCCAGCGCCGGCACTGGCAGCTGTTCGCATCCAGCCACCACGTGGAGGAGTGTGGAGACTGCCACCAGGCGCATTTGGTCTGCGAACAGGAGGTGAGAGCACGATGAGATCGACAATGTTGGGCATCGGCTTCTGCGCCGTGATGCTTGCAGTCTGGGCCGCGCCGAACACTGCGGAGGCCGCCAAACTGGAGACGTTCGTGAGCATCCCGCCGCAGGCATATCTTGTCGAGCGGATCGGCGGACGGCACGTCGGGGTTGGGGTGCTGGTGAAGCCGGGGCAGGAGCCGCACACCTTCGAGCCGACGCCGCGGCAGATCATGGCACTCGGCAGGGCGCGACTCTATTTCGCGGTCGACATGCCGTTCGAGGAGCGGCTCGTCGAGAAGATACGCGGCATCCCCACGCTGAAGATCGTGGACACGGCGAAGGGCGTCAAGAAGCGCAGAATGCGGGGCGACCACGAACACGCCCACCATGGTGAGCGCGCCCACGAAGAACACGGCCACGAGCCGCCAGACGGCCACGCGGCCGAAGGCCATGACGCCGATGACGGCCACGGTGAGACCGATGCTCACGACGCTGAGCGCGAGCATGAAGCGCTGGATCCGCACATCTGGCTGAGCCCGCCGCTGCTCAAGATCCAGGCGCGCAATATCGCCGATGCGCTGACCGCCGCCGACCCCGCCCATGCCGAGGACTATGCCCAGAACCTGGCTCGGTTCATCAAGGATCTCGACGCGGTCGACGCCCGCATCCGCAAGCTGCTCAAGCCGTTCGAGGGCGAGCCGTTCTACGTCTTCCATCCGGCGTTCGGCTACTTCGGCGACGCGTACGGACTGCGGCAGGAGGCGGTGGAGCTGGAGGGCAAGAGCCCGACCCCAAGGCGGCTGGGCGAGCTGATTGCGCAGGCCCGGGGGGACGGGGTGCACATCATCTTCGTGCAGCCGCAGTTCAACAAGGCGAGCGCCCAGGTGGTGGCCGACGCGATTGACGGCGCGGTGGTGCCGATGGATCCTCTCGCCAGGGATGTCCTGAAGAACCTGCAGGACATGGCGAGCAGCGTCAACAAGGCACTGGGCGGCGAGGCGCAGGAGCGATGAAGCGACGGCGTCCATACACGCGGTTGGGGGAGGCCGACGAGTGGCGGACACCCCCATCATAGAGTTGCGCGACGTCTCGTTCTCCTTCGCGGAAGTGCCCGTTCTCGAGGACGTCAACATCACCATCCCCGAGGGCGACCTGGTGTCCGTGGTGGGCCCGAACGGGGGCGGCAAGACGACACTTCTCAAGCTGATACTCGGCCTGTTCAGGCCCGTAAAAGGGAAAGTGCGCGTCTTCGGAGAGCCGCCGGACCGTTCGCGTCGTCGGATAGGCTACATGCCCCAGGACGCGCGCCACGACCCGCAGTTCCCCGTCACCGTCATGGACGTGGTGCTGATGGGGCGCGTGGAGCGGGGCTGGGGCGGGAGGTACTCCGGGGAGGATAAGACGGCGGCAAGGGCCGCTCTGGCGGAGGTGGGGCTGCTGAGCCTTGCGGGGCGGCTTTTCAGCGCCCTTTCCGGCGGTCAGCGTCAGCGCATACTCATGGCCCGCGCCCTGGCCACGCAGCCGGATCTGCTGATCCTGGACGAGCCGACCTCGAACGTCGATGCCGTGGTGGAAGCGCGTTTCTACGACATCCTGCGCGAGCTGAACCGCCGCATGACCATCATCATCGTCTCGCACGACCTGGGCTTCGTCTCGGACATCGTTCAGGACGTCGTCTGCGTCAACCGCCGCGTATTCGTGCACCCGACAAGCGACATCACCGGCGAGGTCATCCGCGACATCTACGGCGGAGAGGTGCGCGTCGTCCGCCACGACCGGCACGGCCCGGAGGAGCACGCCCATGGCTGAGTTTCTGCGCGCCGTCGCCGATCCCAACGTGCCTTTCCTGCGCTACGCGCTGATCGCCGGCGTGCTGGCCAGTGTGGCTTTCGGGGTGATCGGCACCTACGTCGTCGCCCGCAAGATCAGCTACATCGCCGGTGCCATCAGCCACTGTTGCCTGGGCGGCATAGGCGCGGCCCTTTATCTGAAACATCGGTTTGGGCTCGGGTGGTGCCATCCGCTGCTGGGTGCCACGGCGGCTGCGCTTCTGGCGGCGCTGATCATCGGGCTGGTCAGTCTGTACGCGCGACAGCGGGAGGACACCGTCATCGGTGCGCTCTGGGCGACCGGCATGGCGGTCGGGCTGCTCTTCATCGCAAAGACGCCCGGTTACGTCGACGCGATGAGCTACCTGTTCGGCAACATACTGCTGATCTCGCGCACCGACCTTTGGCTGGTTGCCGGGCTGGACATCGTCGTGGTGGGACTGGGCGTCTTCTTCTACCGCAAGTTCCTCGCGGTCTGCTTCGACGAGGAGTTCGCCCGGCTGCGCGGGATACACGTGGAGCTGTACTTCCTGCTGCTGCTCTGCCTGACGGCGCTGACGGTCGTGCTGCTGGTGACAGTGGTCGGCATCGTGATGGTCATCGCTTTGCTGACGCTGCCCGCGGCCGTGGCGGGGCACTTCTCGCGTCGGCTCTGGCAGATGATGGCGCTCTCGGTGGTGTTCTGCCTGATCTTCACCGTCTCGGGCCTGGCCATAAGCTATCCCCACGATCTGCCCAGTGGGCCGACGATCATCATCGTCGCGGGGACCGCCTACCTGCTGGCCATGGCGGGCGTGCGGGTATGGGGCCTGGTTCGGCTCAGACGCCACAGGTCGCTTCCGCCCGACGCCGCGGAGCCGGCATAGCAGCCCGTTGAAGAACTGGGCTCGGTCGCGCCGGCTGCAACTGCCAGCAGGTCAAGGCGCGAGGCCGACGGCGTGTCACGGTGGACACGTCCAGGCCGGGCCACGCAGAGATGCGACGCAAGTGCGGCCGGCCCTTTGGGTTGGGGCGGCGCATGGCCATCTGCCGCGTCGCCGCGCCTCCGCGATGCTGCCTGAGTCGCCACCGGCATCGCCCCTTGCATCTGACCACGCGGCGCTCCCAACGCGGCCGGATCCACTTCTTCAACAGGCTGCTAAACGATCTCCATTGCGATGGGGCAGTGGTCGGATCCCATCACGTCCGCAAGTATGGTGGAGTCTTTGAGGCGGGGGCGCAGACCCTCGGAGATGCAGAAGTAGTCCAGCCGCCAGCCTTCGTTGCGGGATCTGGCGCGCGTCTTGTAGCTCCACCAGGTGTAATGCCCGCCCTCGCTGGTGAACTCGCGGAACGTATCCGTGAAGCCCGCGTCGAGTATCCTGCCGAAGCCGGCGCGCTCTTCGAGCGTGAAGCCGGCGGAGCCATCGTTCGCGTCGGGGTTGGCGATGTCGATCTCGCGGTGGGCGACGTTCAGATCGCCGCAGAACACCACCGGCCTTTCCTCACGGAGACGCTGCAGGTAGGCAAGAAAGTCAACGTCCCACTCTTGCGTCCGGTATTCCAGGCGGCGAAGGTCCGAGCCGGAGTTCGGCGTGTAGACGTTCACCAGATGGAAATCCGGGAACGTCGCCGTGATGGCACGGCCCTCGCCTTCATGCTTCGGGATTCCCATGCCGAAGGCGACGTCCGCAGGCGGCACACGCGTGAAGACCGCCGTTCCCGCGTAACCCTTACGTTCGCCCGCGTTCCAGTGGACGGCATAGCCCGGCAGCTCGATGTCGACCTGCTCCGGCTGTGCACGCACTTCCTGCAGGCAGATCACGTCGGCATCCGAGCAAGCCACAAAGTCCATGAAGCCCTTCCTGAGTGCAGCCCTTATCCCATTCACGTTCCACGAAACGATCCTCATCGCCCACTCCGCTGTTGTGGCTCCTCGATCCGACTGCCGGCCGATTCTACAGGCCCGGTATCCGCCTGGGCCCTGGTTCCGGTGGCTGCAGGTGGCGCCGAACCAGGCCGCCCTCGGTGATCTCATACAAACGGTAATAGGCGTCGGCCCGCTGTTCGTCGACGCCCATCTCCAGTGTGCCGTCACCAAGGCGGAAGTGCCATATGCGGGACGGCCACTCCGGGGGCCGCACAACGACGAACCGCACGCCCCTGTCGCGGGCCCATCCGACCACGACCTCCTCGGTCGCATCTTCCTCTGGTAGCGTGGGCGCACCCCGCACGATGCGGTCCGTCAGCAGGTACAGCAGGCGCCTCGCCCAAGTGTTGTCGCCCCTACGGTAGGGGTCGGTGTAGCGGACCGAAACCGCCAGTTCTCCGTCCTTCAGGTCCTTGCCTTCCAGCGCCTGTGCGATGGCCAGCAGGTTGCCGTACTCGCCGGCCGTCCACTGCAGTTGGAAGCGCGGAGACCGGATCACGCAGGCATTGACGGCGAAGAGGGCCGCGTTGCAGGCGACGGTTGCCGCCAGGAAAGCGACGAGGGCGGCCGCGGCAAGGCGCTTCAGGGCTGCAGCAGGCACGATCCTCCGCAGATTGCGGAATCCCTGTACCACCCCCAAAAGGAACAGCGGCGCCACCGGCGTCAGGTAGCGTGCGACGGGCCGGTGATGTAGCACCACCAGGGCGCCCCAATACGTGGCTGCCCCTATCCACAGCCATTCCTTCCCGTGCAGTGCGGGCCAGAGGCGGAAGCAGAGCAGCACCACCAGCACCCATCCCGCGCCGACCGTGGCCGCCAGCAGCAGGGGCGAAGAGAGCCCCACGGTGGCCGGCGGCCAGAAAAGCATGCTCAGCCACTGTCCCGCGATACCGATGCGCCGCGGCAGCGCGGGGCGGTTGTGGGAAAGCCTGTCGTGCAAAGCCTGCACGCGTTCCGCGATGGAAGCAGTCTCCTCCGCGTTGCCGGCCGGGCGTGCATGTGCCTCCACCGCACGGAAGGTCACCAGGAAAGATCCCGCCAGCGCGATCACCGCCAGCGCCGCGCACGCCCAACGCCGGTTGACGCGCGGCAGCAGCTCGCCCGGGAGCAGCGCACCGGCCACAACCGGCGCCACCAGCACGCCCGCCCACCGTAGCGTGGGCATCGCCGCGCAGAGCGCCGCCAGCAGCGGCATGCGCCACCAGGCCGCGCGCCCCTCCGAAATCTGCAGCGCAAGCAGGACGGCGCCGGCCAGCAGCAGTGCGAACAGGCTCTCGCTGTAAAGTGTGTAGGAGAACCGGTGCCACTCGAAGAGCAGTCCCGTCATCAGCACCACCCAGAACGCCGTGCGCTCGGAGGCATATCGCTTCAGTATGCCGTACCAGAGGCAAGCGGCCCCCGTGAGCAACGCGACCGCCATGATGTTGAGTGCGGCGAAGTAGGGGCAGAAGCGTAAGACGGTTGCCAGCGTGGCCGCCCACCCCGGCGGATACCGCGTCATCGTCCGGCCGGCCCACTCCAGTCCGTCGCCGCGCACAAGGTTCCGGGCAACGGCGAGGTAGTATGCGTCGTCGCCTCCTCCCGGCACCCACTGCAGCTTGTACAGCAACGCATAGGCCGCGCAGTACACGACGATGATGACCAGAAAGGGATGCCTGCGCAGGGGGTTCGCGGCCTTCTCCTCGCGCTGCTTCACGCCGACGTTCTCATCGTGGTTGTCGCCCACCGGGTCGGTCCCCTTTGGTTCAACTGATCGTCCGCAACGGGAGTATATTCCGCATCGTGCCTTGCCTGCAACTCGGCCCGTGGGACTCGGCCGTGCGCCGTTTGACACCGGCTGCGACGATGCGTAGAGTGAAGGCGTCGCCGGTGGGGGGACGGCAAGGTTTTTGGGAACGAGATCCCTCGCGCCCGCGAGCAACAGGAAGAACATGGCATCGGCCGGCAGAACAATCGTCATCGGCGTTGACGGAGTGGCGTTCGAGCTGATGGACCATTACGTTCGGGCGGGCGAACTGCCATGCCTTGCTTCTTTGGCGCGACGGGGCGCGTTTGTCAGGCTTCGGTCCGTGCGGCCCCCGAAGAGCCCTCCCGCGTGGACGACTATTACGACGGGACTGAATCCCGGCAAGCACGGCATTCTGGATTTCCTGCAGCACAACCCAACCGATCTCTCCAGGCGTCTGATCTCGTCGCGCGACTGTCGGGTGCGGCGTTTCTACCACTACGCCGGCGACCATGGGCGGCGCTGTTGCGTGGCGAACATCCCCATAACGTATCCGCCCGAACCCGTGCCCGGCGTGCTGGTCACCGGCATGCTGACGCCCGAGGGGGCCGAGGAATTCACTCACCCGGCTTCATTGAGTGCGGAACTCCTCGATCTGTTCCCCCGGTTGAGCTTCGGGGCGCGGCTTGCCTTCTCGGTCGATCGCAAGCACGAGTATCTCGATCATCTGCTTCGCACGACGGAGCAGCACGGCCGACTGGCCCTGCACCTGTTTCGGAACGTCGAATCCGATCTCTTCTTCTTCGTCTTCATGCAGAGCGATCACGCCTCGCACAAGCTGTGGGGACCGTTCGACGCCGATGCGCGGTCGCACGGGACGGCGGACGGGCCTTTCTACGAAGGCGTGCCGCGCGTGCTGAAGAATATCGACGAGCAGATGGAGGCCCTTCTCGCCGAGACGGACGAGCAGGATACCGTGCTCGTTCTCTCCGATCACGGCGGCGGCCCGTTGAAGGGACTGGTCAACGTGAACCGGTGGCTTGTGCGGGAGGGATTCCTGGCGCCGCGCGGGGGGCTGCGCAGTTCCCTCAAACGAACGATGGCCCGGCTGGACGTGGTCGCCCGGGCCTACCGGCTGGTCGCGCGCATGGGCCTGGGCAAGCTCGCTGGGGCTTTCTCGAGCCGGTTCCGGCTCGCCGCACTGAACTCGTTCCAGTCGCTGGAGGGCGGCATTGACTGGGAGCGCACGCGGGCGTACGTCGCCACCTCGTTCCCCGGCATCTTCATCAACCGTGAAGGGCGCGAGCCGTGCGGCACCGTTGCGCCGGGCGCGGAATACGACGCCGTCTGCCGCGATCTGACCGAGCGGCTGCATCGTCTGAAGGACGAGCAGGGAAGGCCGGTTGTGGACGAGGTATGCATGGCACGCGATCTTTTCGAAGGTCCCTGCACCGAGGAGTTCCCCGACATCATCTTCAGCATGGCGGGCTACAGCCTGGATGTCTCCAAGAAGATCGGGCTTGACCCGGGCGATTTGTTCGAGGACGAACCGAAGGGGATCACGGGCACCCACACGCTGGACGGCTTCCTGGCGGCCGCCGGGCCCGGTGTCCGCGTCGGTGCAGACGCCGAGGGGGCAAACGTCGGGGATATCGCGCCCACGGTTCTGTATGCGATGGGTTGCCCGATTCCGACCTACATGGACGGTCGGCCCCTGCTCGACCTGTTCGACGAAGAGTACGTGCGCCGGAACCCCGTGCAGCGGGATGCGGATGCCCATCCGGGAGGCGAGCAGGGGGAGCGCCGTACCCAGGACGGTTCCGGGGAAGTGATTGACCGCCTGCGGGACCTGGGCTACGTTTGAGACGGGCGAGTTGACACCTGCGGCCTGCCCCCATAGAGTATCGCCGCCATGGCTACGACCGTCCGTATGGACCTGAATCCAGCCCGATGCCTATGACAGAATCCCGCCAGGCGCTGTTGCTCGCCGTCCTGTTCGCTGTTCTCGCGTTCGCATCCGGTTCTTTCGTAAGCGGCGCGGAGAGTACGATCGACACCTTCGCGGACCTACCCGTCGCTTCGGCGCCCGATGAGGACGCGGGGCGTGCGCTGATGGAGCGGGTGGCAGCCCGACTGAAGGGGGAGCAGCTACCCAACCTGCCGTCCGAACTGGCGGACGACGTCGAGCGGCGGATCGTCTTCCTCTCGCTCGGGCGGGAAGAGGTATCCGCCCGCGTGGTGCGCGGCGCCGGGCGCGGGATCACCGCGGCCGTGGACGATGCGGCTGCCAAGCTCGTCATGCCGGACGGCGCCGACCTCGACTCCATGCGCGTGAAGCTGGACGTAGTGCTGGAGGCATTCGCCGTCGAAGTGGACGCGGAACAGGGGTTCCCACGACACGATCGCAGCATCTACGGGCTCGCCCTGGAGGGCGCCGTCCGGGTCGCTCTGCTGCCGGAGCAGCTCATGTCGTACGGGGCGATGGACCTGGAGGGGCGCGCAGTCCTCGGGCGACTGGCCGTGCGGCTGGAGAAAGGCCAGACCGACCCGCAGGAGCTGAAGGACCTGCTGCTTTCACCGGATGTGCGGGCATACCGCTTCACCACGCAGGCATTCTTCCGGGACGGGGCGGACATCGTCTCTCTGTATCGCGGCCATCGCATGTTCCAGGAGGTGGACCCGACGCTCCTGCTCTCGGCGGTGGAGCGCGCCGGGCGGTACCTCGCCCGATCGATCGACGCCGACGGACGGTTCGCGTACTCCTACTGGCCCGGGCTGGATTACGACGCTCCTCACTACGGGATAGTGCGCCACGCGGGCACGCTCTACTCCATGTTCGAGATCTACGAGGTCACCCGCGACCCCGAGCTGCTGGAGGCCGGTAAGCGGGCGCTGGGGTTCCTGCTGGACGCCGTGAAGGAGGGGCGTGCCGTGGACCAGCGCGTGGCCTGCGTTGTGGAGGACGGCTACGTGAAGCTGGGCGCGAACGCGCTGGGGGCGGTTGCCATCGCGAAGTACATCGAGACCACCGGGGACCGGTCGTACCTGCCGCTGCTGCGGCGACTGGGTGAGTGGATACGCTTCACGCAGACGGTGGACGGGCAGTTCGCCATCCACAAGCAGAAGTGGCCGGGCGGACACGCGGCCCCGTTCGAGTCGGCTTACTATCCGGGGGAGGCGCTTCTGGCGATGGTGCGCATCTATCGGCTGGACCCGGATCCACGGTGGCTGGACACCGCGGAGCGCGGCGCGCACTGGCTCATAACCGTGCGGGACGCCGATGTGCCGACATCCGAACTGAACCACGACCACTGGCTGCTCTACGCGCTGAACGAGATCCACCGCAGAAGGCCCGATCCCCTCTATCTGGAACACACGCGCCGCATCACGCGGGCGATAGTGCAGAGCCAGAACCGCGATCCCGAGTGGCCCGACTGGCTGGGCAGCTACTACAAGCCGCCCCGGTCTACCCCCACCGCCACACGCACCGAAGGGCTCTGCGCTGCGTTCGAGCTGCTCCGCGACTTCGGCAGCGAGCACGAGGCCGAGGAGGTCCTTGATGCCGTCAAGCTGGGCGTGCGCTTCCAGCTGCAGACGCAGTTTCGTCCGGAATCCGTGATGTACCTCTCCGATCCGCACCGGAGTCTGGGCGCCTTCCACCGGAGCCTGACGAACTTCGAGATACGGATCGACTACGTGCAGCACAACGTTTCCGGGATGCTTGCCCTGCGCCGCATTCTGCTCTCCAGGCCGTAGCCGGCGCTGCTGTTGACATTCGGGCCGAACCGGCGACAATACTGCCGATAGGGCATGTGGTGAGCTCCCCGCGTGCGATCCCTGGAGGTGGAGTTGGAGTCCCGGATTCGAACCACAGTCGACGGCACCTCGCACCGGCGCGAGATCGTGCAGGACGGGCAGGTTGTGAGCAGGCTGAGCGTCTTGGAGCGCTCCGCGTGGCTGCTGGGCGTGCCCGTTACGTTCGGCGGTATCGGCGGCGTCTGGACCGATTCCGAATGGCGGCTCCGGGGTCTGAGCCGGCGCCTCATGGGCGATTCGGTCGAATACATGACGCGCCGCGGCTACGACCTTAGCATGCTCTTCGGCATCAGCGATTTCTACAACAAGTTCGGCTTTCTACCGTGCCTGCCCGAACACCTAGTGACGATACAGACCCGCAACGCCGAGCGCGTGGGCGCCCAGTCGAAAGGCTTCTCCACGCGTCCCTTCAGCGATGGGGATGTTCCCTTCTGCATCGACCTATACACTCAGCGCAACAGGACGCGCTCGTGCGCCGTGACCCGGAGCAAGGCGGTATTTCGGGGATTTCGTCGTGGGAGCGGATGGGGGAAGGAGGCGGAGGCGTTCATGGTGGAGGACGCGGAAGGAAAACCGGTCGGTTACTTCGCGACCGATAAGTCGGACTGCGACGTGAAGGTACTGGAAGCGCACGCCACCAGCGCCCTGGCGGTCAAAGCCCTTCTCTACGCGCTCGCGCGCCTGGCCGTGAAGCGCCGGTGCGGGCGGATAGAGATGATGCTTCCCGCCGACCACGCCGTCACGCGGCGCGCGAAGCTCCTGGGATGCGTCGCGCAGACCACATATAGCCGGATGGGTGGCGGCATGATGCGTATCCTGAACCAGGACTCCTTTCTTGAGAGGCTCCGCCCGGCTATGGACGCCAGGTTGCAGGCCGGCGCATTCGCCGGAAAGGCATTGCTCCTGATCCTCGACACCAACCTGGGGCAAACCGAGCTGCGCCTGGGGCCGAAGAGTAAGGCGCCCGAGCGGGCGTCCATCTCCCTGGGGCAGAACAAGCTGACGCAGGTGGTGGTGGGCTACAGGCGTGCGCTGGACCTGGTGGCGGACGACGACGTCGACGTCTCGGGACCCGCAGCCGAGGTCCTGGAGGCGGCATTTGGCGGACAGGAGCCGCACGTGTGGAGAAACGATCATTTCTGAAGCCGGCAGGAGGCAGATGCCATGGAAGAAGCGACGTGGGAGTTCCTCACGGACTTCGGCGCGGCCGAGAGCGAAGACCTCTCGGATCGAGCGCCTCTTCGCGTTCACCCGGATAATCCCGCCTACTTCATGGACTACGCCCGGAAAGCCGTCTGCCTCACCGGCTTCCATACCTGGGACAACCTGCAGGACATGGGAGACGGGGAGCCGCCCGAGCCGTTCGACTACGGGGAGTACCTGCGTTCCGTGAAGTCCCACGGGTGCAACTACATCCGCATGTGGCGGTGGGAGATGCCCCGGTACAGGTATCCCGATTCACCCATGCGCCATTGTGTGCCTCAGCCCTGGCAGAGAACCGGGCCGGCCATCGCCCGCGACGGCAAACCGGCCTTCGACCTGACCAAGTTCGACGCCCGCTACTTCGTGCGCCTACGCGAAAGAGTTGAGCGGGCGGCGCGTGAAGGCGTCTACGTCTCCGTGATGCTGTTCGAGGGGCACGCCGTGCAGTTCGCCGAGGAAGCGTGGTGCTACCATCCCTTTGCCGCCGGCAACAATGTCAACGATCTGGACGCCGGCTTCGGCGAAGGCGACGGTCGCGCCTACTACACCCTGAAGGCACGCTGGCTGACGTCGCTTCAGGAGGCATATGTGCGGCAGGTGGTGGGAGCGCTGAGCCACCTGGGTAACGTTCTGTTCGAGATCTGCAACGAGGCCGGTCAGTACTCCACGGAGTGGCAGTACCATATGATCCGCTACATCAAGTCCCTGGAGCGCGGGAAGCCCGTCCACCATCCGGTCGGGATGACCTTCCAGTTCAAGGGGGGAAGCAACGCGAACCTGTTCGCCGGTCCGGCGGACTGGATCTCGCCCAACTCTGAAGGCGGCTACCAGGACGACCCGCCACCTGCCGACGGCAGGAAGGTCGTGCTGGCCGACACCGATCACCTGTGGGGCATCGGCGGCAAGCCCGACTGGGCGTGGAAGAGCTTTGTTCGCGGCCTGCACCCCGTGTACATGGATCCCTACCGGGACGAGGATCCGTTGTTCAGCGAGCTGTCCTCCAACCGCGGATGCCCTGAACTCCGCGAGCACCTGGGCTACATCCAGAGGTTCGCCCGGGGGATGAACCTGGCTGCGATGTCGCCGCACGGCGAGTTGGTCACGACGAGCTACTGCCTGGCGAGCCCGGGCGCGGAGTACCTCGTCTACCTGCCGGAGGCGGGGAGCGTAACGGTAGACCTGTCGGCGGCCAAGAGGTTCTTCCGGGTGAGCTGGTTCGAGCCGGAGACCGGCGAGTTCGCCCGCGAACCGAGTGTTGAGGGCGGCCGCAGCTTCCGCTTCCGTTGCCCCTTCGATCGGCTTTGCATTCTGCATCTGAAAGGCCTGTAGAGCCCCGTCTGGCGGCTATGCCGCCAGAAGCCATAGGCCGCCTGCAGCCGCCCCCAGCGTGGCACCCGCCAGCACGTCGCTGGGGTAGTGGAGTCCCAGCACCAGCCGCGACGCGGCCACCAGCACCGTGAACGGCACGAGCACCCACACAAGATGGGGGTAGGCCGCCGAGACCACGATGGTGAAGGACACGGCGTGCATTGTATGGCCGGAGGGGAAACTGTACCGGTCGATGGGGGGCACGCTAAGAAGGATGTCGTCCCGCACCATGAATGGGCGAAGACGACCTGTGTTTTCCTTCAGCAGCGTGTATACAACCAGGCAGCTCCCCCCGGCCAGCAACATCAGCAGAACCGTCGGCAGCGCCGAGCGGCCGTGGCACAGCAGCAGGGCGCCGGCCAGCACGTACCACGCCGTTCCGTCGCCGATGCGGCTAACGGCTGCAAAGGCCCGGCGAACGAACCGAACGCGGCTGAGCCTATTCAATGCCACGCAGACAGGTATCTCCACTCGTGCTAGATGGCCCAACGGCGTCGGAAGGTATGCGTCAGCCATCTCCATTCTCCCCGTTAGCGTGTTCGAGCAGCATTCGTTCGAAGTTCCCGCAAACCTTGTCCCAGCTTAGGTCCTCCGCCGCCCTGCGGGCATTCCGCTTCAGCATGCGTCGCAGATCTTCGTCTTCGGCAAGCCGGATTGCGCACCGCACAAACGCCTGCTCGTCCCCGAACGGGGCGAGCATCCCGCTCTGCTCGTGGGCGATGCAGGCCCCGGCGGAGGCGTAGTCGTAGGCAACGGCGGCCAGTCCGCTGGCGAGGGCCTCGGTGGTAACGTTGCCGAAAGTCTCGGTAAGGCTGGGGAACACGAAGATGTCCCCGGAGGCGTAGTGGGCGGCCAGGCTTTCACCACGGCGCCATCCGCAGAAGACGAAGTCGGGATGTTCGCACTCGATCGTTTCGCGCAGCGGTCCGTCGCCCACCAGAACGAACCGGGCCGACGGGGCGACGTGGCGTATCGCCTCGTATGCGTCGACCGCCACGCCCAGGTTCTTCTCGGTTGCAAGCCGGCCGACGTATATCACGACAAGATCCCCGTCCGAGGCGCCCCATTCTCGGCGGAGTTCGGCCGAGCGCCTGTCGGGCCGGTAGAGGTCCGTGTCAACGCCGCGGCCGAGAACGGCCGTGTTGGCGAACCCTCGGTCGGCCATGCGGGAGCGCAGGGACTCGGTGGGCACCAGCGTGCGATCCGATCGGTTGTGGAAGCTCCGCAGATACCGTTCGACGAGGGATTCCAGGTAGCCGATGTGATAGTAGGAGCCGTATGTTTGGAAGTTCGTGTGGAACCCGGACACGACTGGTATGCGAAGCCGTCTGCCTACAAGCAGGGCTGCGAGGCCCAGTGGGCCTTCGGTTGCCACGTACAGGACGTCCGGGCGCGAGAGCGTCCACAGGCAGTCCAGCGTGAACGGGGCGGGCAGGCCGAACCGCTGGATGCTGTAACCGGGAATGCCCAGGCCGGGCAGGGGCACGATCTCCAGGTTGCCGCCGTTGCGGCGAACGTCCGCACTGTCCCGTCGGGGACGGGCCAGCTGGACGGAGTGGCCGCGGTCGGTCAGCCATTCCACCAGGTGCCCCATGGTCATTGCGCAGCCGTTGACGTCGGGCGGGTACGTTTCCGTCACTACGCCAACACGCATGCGGCCCGGCTCTACGCGCGTATGATCCTCTTGTCTCTGTGCCGTCGTCGACAAGGTTCGTGGTCCTTTCGTCGGCCTCTATGCCGGGCGGAATCCCGCCTACAACCCGCCGGCAGAGCCGATCGGTTCGCCCAGCGTCAGGCTCTCAATCTTGTCCGCGTCCATACTTCGGCATAGATGCTGTCTGTGGGCATCCTGCGCAAGAAGCACGCGGTCCGTCTGGCTGTAGAACCAGGCGATGTAGCGCGACGCGGCGGCCGCCATGTAGTCGTCCTGCGTGGCGTCTCCTACCGCGCGGGCGTAGTCGCACAGGTAGAGGCCCGTTGTGCGCAGCCCCAGCAGCCACGCGCCGGCCAGTGCGGTGAGGCCCAACGGCCCCGGCGTCGCCACAATCAGTTCGTCGAAGCGTTCGGCCTCGACATAGGCCATGATGTCCAGGAACGGCGGGAACGGCAGGGAAGCTTCCATATTCGCAGGCACCCGGAACACGCCGACGGGCTCGAACGTTTTTGCCGGGAGCCTGCTCTCATGTGCCTCGCCGCTGCAGAGGATGAGGGTGATGTCCATCCCGCGTCCCCGCGCGCAGGACTCGGCCATGCGGATCAGTCGGTCCGTCTCGAGCTTCGGCCCGCAGGCGTCCACGAACATGGCCCGCTTGCGCGACTTGTGCAGGTACTGAGTGAGCCCGAAATGCCGGGCCACTCGGTCGACGAGCGGGTCGTCCTTGTGCAGCGTCTTGAACGAGGCGAAGTACGGCGCGATCCCGAACGCGACGAAGCCCAGCGAGGAGACGGCCTGGAAGCCTCCCATCAGGTCGCCGCCGCTTACGGCGGTCAGGCTCTCGGTCACCAGGGCGTAGCTGATCTGGTGACTTATGGACGCCGCCTTTCGGAAGATGCGGTCCGCATGGTCCCTGGCGGGGAGTGCGCCGGCCGTCTCCCCCTGTCCCCGGGAGCCGGCCATGAGCTTGCTGAACTCGTCGGCGAGCACGCGTTCGATCGTGCTGAGGCGGCGCCCGGCCAGATTGCGCAGGAAGCCGCCGGCAATGCCCTTCAGCCATCCCCTGGACGCCTTCTCCGCCTCCGGATCCTCCAGCAGGCCGTCCAGCAGGGCACCGAGCATGATCTTGTTCGCTCGGGAGGACGATGCGAATCGCTCCCGGTAGTAGCCGTAAGCTATCTCGTAGAGGCGGTGGGCGAACTGCATTGCCGTGGCGGCGTTGCCGACGGCCTCGTGGCGGCCCGCACGCAGATGTTCAAGGAACTCGTCAACGTTGGCGGCCCGGGGGGTAACCGTGCAGGCGCCGCCGATGTACAGGCCGCTGTGATCGTCGCTTCCGCCGGTGAGCGACTTGCTCCAGGGAGCCACCCCCCGGGGGGTGATTCCGTGGCGGTCGGCCATACGCTCGATGTCCCTGGGGGCAAGGCCCGCAACCGCGCCGTCGAACACGCGCAACATACGTTCGGACACGCTGCCGTTTATGCCCTCGAAGGTGTTGAACAGCAGCAGGAGCTTCTCCAGGTTCTCCGGACTCATCCTGCTGTTCATCTGGTAGAGGGGGTGGGCGATCGCGTGCGGGATGCCTTCATCGAACAGCAGATCGCGCAGGTCGTAGACGCTGGTGCGCGCTTGCTGTATGTCCTCGAACTGCGACTCGCTGATTCCCCAGACCAGACAGTGAAGCTTGCAGCCGTCCTCGGGGAAATACGTGGTGACTTCGGACGATATGAACGCGCCCGGCAGGTGGGCTATTTCCAGGGCGCCGTCGATGCTGTTGTGGTCGGTGATGGTCACGAAGTCCTGACCGCGTGCGCGGCAGGTGCGATATATCTCAGCCGGCTCGACGAAGCTCTCCGGTGCGCCTATTCGCCGCAGAAGCCATTCGCTGGGCCGGTCGGAATACTTGCTGTGAACGTGGAGGTCCGCTGCAGACCGCATTGTGTCGCCTCCTTGGGTATGGTGACTCCTAACATCTTTGCTAATAGTGATTTGGGGCACGCTAGGGCCACGCTAGAAGCGCGATAATCCCGCGACATGCCCCGGAACAGTGCCCTGAGGCCGTTGCGCTCGCGAGTCGCCGGTGGGTATGATGGGCACGATGAGCGCCGGCAGGGGGGCCGACGTCCGTTTCGCCTGGCAGAGGATCAAGCGATGCTTGTGACCGAAGGCAGCGAGTCGAAGAAAGGCCGCGTCGTCTACGTGGCGTCGGGGGCGGCCGTTCTCGGTGCGGCGGCGTCGCTGCCGTTCTGGTGGGTGACCGGCGCCGGCGCAGTCCTGTGGGGGTGCCTGTTCCTCGCCGGCGGCATGGTGCTCCGGAGCTACGTCTACTCCACCGTGGGGCGCTTCCTGCGCCCTCCGCACTTCGGCGAGCTCGAGCGGCGCCCTGGCATCAGCTTCATCATCCCTTGCCTGAATGAACTGCCGTCTCTGCGCAACACCGTGCCCCGCATGTTCGACCTGGCCTACGAGGGGAAGCTTCGCTTCTGCTACGTGGTAGAGGGGGCGTCGACCGACGGGAGTCTGGGCTACCTGCAGCAGCAGGCCGAGGCGGACCCGCGCATCCACGTGATCGAGAAGACCACCCCGCCCGGCGGGCGCGGGGCGGCGGTTCAGAACGGACTGGACCACGCGCCCGAACTGGAACTGGTCGGCTTCCTGGATGCGGACCACGTCCTGGAACAGGATTCGTTCGACGAGATGGTCCGAGGGTTGGCCTCCGGCGATGGCCCGCCGGCACTGCAGGGCCGCTGCGCAACGATCCCCGACGGGAACCTGCTCAGTCGGGTATTGACGGTCGAGCGCGCGTGGATGGAGCGAGTGGAACTGGACGTGACGCCCCGGCTGGGCGGGCTATGCCTGTTCGGCGGCGGGCAGGGCTTCTTCCGCCGAGAGGTGTTGGAGGAAACCGGACTGCGGATCGACGAGTCCATGATCCTGGACGACATCGATCTCTCCATCGAGATGGCCCTGCGCGGCTACCGGGTACGTTACGACCCCGGAATTGTGACGCACTCCACGCAGCCCGGCACCTTCGGCGAATTCCTCGACCAGCGCTCCCGTTGGATCCGGGGCTGGATTCAGCTTCTCTCCAAGTTCTGGGCGGCACCGTTGCGCAGGCGGGCAGCCCCTCTTCGGCTACGGGCCGACCTGGTGCGCCTGCTTCTTACGCCCTTTGGCGGCGTGCTGCTCTTCCTGGGTTTCGGCTCGGGGCTTGCGTCGCTGGTGGCGGGAGGGGGGACGGTGCCGCCGTGGCTGGCGGCCGCGGGCGTTCTCTGGCCGTTCTCCATGGGGCTCGGGCCCTACCTGGCCGGATCGGAGCGCATCCGACCCCGCACGCTGCTGCCGACGTTGGTGGGCCTGCCGTTGCTACTGTACGCTTATTGCGCGCTGGCGGCGGCGTCCATCGTGGAGGGCTGGATACTGAGGATGCCCGTGCGCTACGCGAAGACGAACAAACCGGGCTGACGGGGCTCTACTGCGCGGCCCGGCTGTGGCGGTAGCGTTCCCACATCTCCTGGACGAACCGGTCCCACACTTGCCCCTGCCTCAGATAGCTGGCGGAGAAATCCCACCCCTTTGCATCCTTGATCCGCTCGACGAACCTGGCGTCGTCCTCGGTCATCCAGCGGTCGGCGTAGGCCAGGAACGCGTCGTGGTCCCAGGTCTCCTCGGCGCCCAACAGCCGTATGGCCAGGGCCTCCCCAACCCAGGCGACGCTGGTGCAGCAGCGTCGGTAGCTCTCGCCCAGGCGGCCGGGCCACTTCTCGGGCGGCAGGTGTTCGTACGGTCCCCAATCCGGCCTGCCTTTGCGCCCTTCCTTGCCCACGTGCCCCGCATATACCACGTCGGCGCCGGTCCAGCTCTTGCCGAACATGGTCTGCATGTCTTCGGCGAACTTCACGTTCGGGTACGTCTCGTATGGGTTCTGCATCTCCTCATCGCCCAGCATTATGCCGGCGAAGACGATGAGCAACTTGCGCCCGCTGCCGTGGCCGCCGTGTGCCGGCCAGCCCGGATATCCGGCTTCGATGACTCCCCAGAGATCGATGCCGACCTGCACCACGTTGATCAGCAGGTCTTCTTTCTCTTTCTGCGGGGAATCGCAGCAGAGCAGCAGCGTGGCGATCGCGGCCGCCCGGGCGTATTCGCGGCCGTAGGCGGGGCCGTTCTCGACGGGCATCGCGAACCCGTCGAAGGCTATGTCGATCCAGGGGCGCTGGAAGATCCGTTCCCAGTCGCTGAGCTTGGGGGTGTGCTCAACCCTGGGCAGGCTGGGCAGGCGGTCGCGTTTCAGGTTCCGGGCCAGGTAAATCGTGTTCTCGGTGTCGCAGTATGCCGGGCGAAAGGCGTCGGGCGGAAGCGGCTTGTCGACGCAGGTAAGAACGGCGGCTGTGCGCACGGCGCTCAGCGCCTTATCGCTGCGGCGGATCAGGCGGACCATCTGGTTCATCTTGTCGACGCTGATGGTCGACACCAGCGAGTCGCCGGGCTTCATCTCGATCGGCGGGCGGGCGCCCTGGTCGGCGCGGTAGCGATCACCGGGCGTGCGGCTGTCGAAGGCGACGCGCCCGTTGGCGGATGGGTTGAGTTCTGACCCGTTCCGGCCGTCGTCGCCGTACCGCGGTTCGGGATCTATCGACTTCACGACCACCGGCCCGACCACGTAGTAGTCGCCGTTCACGAAACGGCCAACCTCGGCCTTTTCCGCAAATCGCCACGTGATACCGTACTGGCTCACCGTGTCGGTCTTCTTGGTTTCGGCCGCGCGGCAAGGGACCGAACCGAAGAATGCGGCCAGCAGGATGGAGACCACCGCCATCCTGGCAGATCCCGATGAATCCATGAACCTCCTCCCAGAGTTCCTTTTGGCGGTTGACCGCATCCCGCCGACGCGGATTCGCTGCCGTTCGAAGCCCAGCATGTGTCGCGACAACATCAGCACGGTAGGCATTTTACGCCGAAATCGTCTGTCGCGCAATCCGATGCTGCGCGTCTGCGGGATGCAAAGGTTGACAGCGCGCGGGGGCTGACGTATCATCCGGCCCTGTCGTTACCGCCCCATCGTATTCACCGACGCCACTAGTCTGTACGGAGGGCATCGCATGGCTGACCAGGTCGACGTGCCGGAAGGTATGTACTATACCGAGGATCACGAATGGGTGCGCCTGGACGGGGACACGGCAACGGTCGGCATCACCGACCATGCCCAGGGGGCGCTCGGCGACATCACTTACGTGGAACTGCCCCCGGTGGGCGACAAGGTAAACCAGTTTGAGGAGCTCGCCGCCGTGGAGTCCGCCAAGGCGGCGGCCGACGTCTACTCGCCGATCTCGGGCACCGTCAGTGAGGTGAACACGGATCTGGAGGACAGCCCCGAAATCGTGAACGAAGACCCGTACGGTGAGGGCTGGATCTGCCGGCTGTCGGAGGTGGAGCCCGGCGCACTGTCGGAGTTGTTGACGGCCGAGCAGTACCGCGAGCTTCTGGAAAGGGAGACGCAGTGAGCTACGTCGCCAACACGAACGAACAGCGCAAGGAGATGCTGCGCGACATCGGCTGCACGATGGACGACTTGTTCCGGGCGGTGCGCCCCGAACTTCGGCCGACCAGTTTCGAGGTGGGGGACGGGCGTTCCGAACTCGAAGTTCGCCAGCACCTGCAGGGGCTGAGTGAGAAGAACCGCTCGGACCTCGTGAGCTTCCTGGGCGGGGGGTTCTACGATCATTTCATCCCCGCCGTCGTGGATGAGGTCGTGCGCCGCGGGGAGTTCGCCACGGCATACACCCCCTATCAGCCCGAGGCGAGCCAGGGCTCGCTGCAGGCGATATACGAGTTTCAGTCCGCCCTGTGCCGGCTGAAGGGCATGGAGGTGGCCAATGCGAGCCTGTACGACGGCGGGACGGCGCTGTTCGAGGCCATGATGATGGCGTTGCGCATCACGGGCCGGCCAAGGATCATCCTGGACGAGTCCGTCAACCCCATCTACCGCAAGATGCTGCGCTCCTATACCAGCAATCTGGCCATCGAGTTCAGCACGTTCCCCTCGAAGAACGGCCTCGTCGACCGAGAACGCATCGCCGACTACCTGGACGAGAACACGGCCGGCATCATCGTGCAGAACCCGAACTTCTTCGGATGCGTGGACGACTTCAGCGACATCGCCGAGATGGCCCATGAAGCCGGCGCGCTGCTGATCGTCGCCTGCTATCCCGTCTCGCTGTCCTTACTCAAGACGCCCGGGGAGATGGGCGCCGACATCGCCACGGCGGAAGGGCAGTCACTGGGCCTCCCGCTCTGTTTCGGCGGCCCGTACCTGGGACTGATGGCCACCCGCACGGAGTACGTCCGCAAGATGCCGGGCCGCATTGCGGGCCGCACCGTGGACAGCGAAGGGCGGCAGGCGTTTGTGCTGACGCTGCAGGCCCGCGAGCAGCACGTCCGCCGCGCCAAGGCCACCAGCAACATCTGCACCAATGAGTCGCTCTGCGCCATCGCCGCGCTGGTGTACCTGACGGTCATGGGCAAGAAAGGCTTCGTGCGCCTGGGTCGGCTCTGCGCGGCCAAAGCGGAATACGCGCGCAAACGCCTCCTGGAAGTGCCCGGGGTGACGACACGGTTCGATGCCCCGATCTTCAACGAGTTCGTGATCGATCTGCCGTGCCCTGCCGCCGACGTCGTCAACGACCTGATCGAGCACGGCTTCGCCGCCGGATTCCCGCTCAGTCGCTACTACCGCGGGATGGACAACGCACTGCTGGTCGGCGTCACCGAGAAGCGCACGAAGAGGGAGATAGGCATGCTGGCCGAGACGCTGGAGGAACTGCTGTGAAGCTGATATTCGACAAGAGCGTTCCCGGCCGACGGGCCGTCCGGCTGCCCGGCCACGATGTTCCGGAGACCGGTGAGATCGACGAATCGTTGTGTCGCGCCACACCGGCCGAGCTTCCGGAGGTATCCGAGCTGGATACCATCCGCCACTTCACCCGGCTCTCGCACCTGAACTTCTCGGTGGACTCGCATTTCTATCCCCTCGGTTCCTGCACCATGAAGTACAACCCGAAGGTCTGCGAGAACGTCGCCCGGCTGCCGGGCTTCGCGGAACTTCACCCCCTGCTGCCGCAGCTCAGGGGCGGCGGGTTGTTGACGCAGGGCGCGCTTGCAGTGCTGTACGAATGCGAGAGACTGCTCTGCGATATCACCGGCATGACGCGCTTCACCATGCAGCCGCTTGCCGGCGCGCACGGCGAGTTGACGGGCATCATGATGATGGCCGCCTACCATCGCAAGCAGGGCCGCAAGCGGCGCACCGTGCTGGTGCCGGATTCGTCTCACGGCACAAACCCCGCCAGCGCGGCGATCGCTGGCTACGAGGTGGTCTCCGTGGCGTCGAACGAGAAGGGCTGCGTGGACCTGGACGACCTGCAGGACAAGCTGGACGAGGACGCCGCCGGCATGATGATGACCTGCCCGAATACCCTCGGCCTGTTTGAGTCCGACGTCGACGAGATAGCCCGGCGCGTGCACGACGTGGGCGGGCTGATGTACTACGACGGCGCCAATCTGAACGCCATCTGCGGCAAGTGCCGGCCCGGGGATCTGGGCTTCGACATCGTGCATCTGAACCTCCACAAGACCTTCGGCACGCCGCACGGCTCCGGCGGGCCGGGGGCGGGACCGGTGGGGGTGAGACCGCAGCTCGAGCCGTTCCTGCCCGTCTCGCTGGTGGTGAAACGCGAGGACGGAACCTACGCGCTGGAATACGACCGGGCCGATTCGATCGGCTACATAGCGCCGTTCTACGGCAACTTCGGCGTGATACTGCGCGCCTACGCCTACATACTCAGCCTGGGCCGCGAGGGGCTGGTCGAGGTCGCGGAGAACGCCGTGCTGAACGCAAACTACCTCATGGAACTCCTGCGTCCGCTGTTCGCCGTCGCCTGCGAGGGGCGGTGCATGCACGAGTTCGTCGCCTCGGCTGCGGAGCAGGCCCGGCAGGGGTGCACGGCAAACGACATCGCCAAGGCGCTGATCGACCGCGGGTTCCATCCGCCGACCGTCTACTTCCCGCTCATCGTCAAAGAAGCCATGATGATAGAGCCGACCGAGACCGAGTCCAAGGAGACCCTCGACGCCTTCGCCGAGGCGATGGCGGAAATCGCACGCCTGGCAACAGAGGACCCGGAAGCCCTGCAGAACGCGCCGCAGCATGCGCCGGTCTCGCGCGTGGACCTCACCAAGGCGGAGCGACAGAAGGATCTGCGGGTCTGATGTCGCGCCGTGCCATCATCCAGAGAGGGGTAAGCCACAGTGCAGGAAAGCGAAAACCAGGATAGCCACGCTCCACGCCGGACCGTTCTCTATGAAGCCCATCAGCACCTGGGCGCAAGCATGGTGGAGTTCGCCGGTTGGGAGATGCCCGTGCAGTATGCCGCCGGCATTCTCGCCGAGCACCGCGCCGTGCGGACCGCGGCCGGCCTGTTCGACATTTCGCACATGAGCGTGCTGGAGGTGACCGGGGCCGACTCGGCGGTCTTCCTCGATCGCCTGCTCGCCAACCGCGTGGCGCGCCTGCACGTCGGCCGGGCGCAGTACTCGTGCATTCTCGACAGTGATGGTGGGGCCGTAGACGACGTGTTCCTGTACCGGACCGAGGGCAGCCGGTTCCTGCTGGTGGCGAACGCGGCCAACGCTCAACGAGTGGTGGACTGGATCGGCTCGGCGAGGGCGGGCAAGGTCGATTTGGATACCGAGATACCGCCGGCGGATCTGACCGGTGACGTCCGCGTTCGCGACCTGCGACAGGCGGGGGAGGAGAGCCTCGTTTTGCTCGCCCTGCAGGGGCCTGCATCCCTGGATGTTCTGCAGTCGCTGGCCGGTTCTTCCGCAGACCGCGATGCATCGCAGGAGCTCGCCAGGAACGCCCACGTCGCGGTCGAGCTGGCGTTCGCGCCCGTCCGTGTGACCGCAACGGGTTACACCGGCGAGGCGCAGGGCTTCGAGCTGTTCGTGCATCCGGACCGTGCGCGGGGGCTGTGGGACGCGATTCTTGACGCCGGCCTGGCGCAGGGCGTTCTGGCCGCGGGGCTGGGGGCGCGCGATTCGACGCGCATCGAGGCCGGGCTGCCGCTGTTCGGCCACGAGATCGAGGGCAACCTGGGCATCTCGATGACCGAGGCCGGCTACGGATGGGTCGTGAAGCTGGACGGCCCGCCGTTCATCGGCCGCACGGCGTACGCGGACCGCGTGGCGCTTTCCAGGCGTCACCTGCTGAGACTGCGGGGCCGGGGCCGCAAGACCGTGCGCCCCGGACACGCCATCGTCGACGACCGCGGGCGCGCGGTGGGTCAGGTGACGAGCTTCGCCTACGTCCACGAGGACATGACCTTCATTGCGCTGGTCTGCGTGGACGAGTGCTTCCAGCCCGAGCCCGGCGACGCCGTGCGTGGCGCGCGCATCGCGCCGGGCAGGTTGAGCGGTCCGCCCCCGGAGCGCAGCATCGTGCAGCTCACGGCGCTGAAGCGCTTTCCGGGCGAGGCGGAGAAGGACGGCTGGCCGGATCGGTACCGGTAACCGAAGCGCCGTCGGCGCGCCTGTCGCGTTTTGACGACGCGGCACGGGCGCGATACAATGATCCTGTTCCCTCGGGCCGGCCAGCAGCATCCCCGTCCCGGCCCGGAAGGCCCAATCCGAAGGCAGAAACTCATCTCAGAGGTCGTCGCATGGACAAGGTGAAGGTGGGCATTGTCGGATCAAAGTTCGCGGCGGGATTCCACGCCGACTGCTATAGCCGCAACGAGAAGGCCGAGGTGGTGGCGGTAGCCGCCATCGACAACCTGGGGCCGTTCTCCGAGGAATGGGGCATCCCGGACACCTACGAGGACTACAACGAGATGTTCGCCCGGGACGACATTGACCTGGTGAGCGTCTGCGTGCCGAACTTCCTTCATCACGACGTGACCGTTGCCGCTGCAAAGGCCGGCAAGGATGTGATATGCGAGAAGCCGCTGGCCACAACCATGGCCGACGCGCGGGACATGGTCGAGGTCTGCCGACAGGCCGGCGTCAAGCTCTTCTACGCGGAGGATTGGGTCTTCGCGCCCAGCCTGAACCGCGCCGGGGAGATCATCGCCGAGGGCGGCATCGGCGAGGTGCTCTACCTGAAGGCCAAGGAGGTGCACAACGGTTCTCACTCGCCCTTCGCCAAGAAGATAAGCACCTGTGGCGGCGGCTCGCTCATCCACCTGGGCATTCACCCCGTCGGCTACGCGCTCTACCTGCTCGGCGGACCGCAGAATCCGGTGGCCGAGGTGATCGGCTCCACCAGCGGGGGCCTGGAGAACAACTACGTGCACAAGGAGTTCGAGGGCGAGGATTGGGCCGCGGGCATACTCACATTCCAGGACGGCAAACGCGCCTTCGTTGAGGGCAACTACATCACCGTGGGCGGCATGGACGATGTCGTGGAGGTATACGGCACCCAGGGCGTCATCAAGGTGAAGCTGACCTTCGGATCGAACCTGGACGTCTATTCGCGCGAGGGATACTCCTACGCGATCGAGAAGGCGGACTTCACCCACGGCTGGACCAAGCCGGCGGTGGATGAATTCTTCAATCTGGGCTACGTGCCCGAGATCAACTACTTCGTGGACTGCGTGCTGCAGGACCGAGAGCCGAAGTTCGGCGTCGATGCCGACAGCGGCCTAGCGTGCCTGAGGGTCATCGAGGCCATGTACCGGTCCGCCAAAGAGGGTCGCACCGTGCAGGGCCCCCTCTGACCCCGTCCCGCAGCACCGGAAAACCGAGCCACATCATGCCCAAATACACCGATTTCGACGTCCCCGTCGAGGTGGCGGGGATCAAGATGCGCAATCCCTTCTATGTCTCGTCCGGTCCCACCACGATGACGATCGAGCAGCTCGAGCGCATCCAGGAGACCGGCTGGGGCGGCGCGTCGCTGAAGCTGACCATCGACCCGGTGCCGTACATCAACCGACACCCGCGCTACGGCTATTACCCCGAGAAGACCTTCCTGACCTTCACGGCCGAGCGCAGGTTGATTCTCGACGAACTGCTGAAGCTGATCGAACAGGGCCGGAAGCGCGCCCCGGAGATCGTGCTCTGGTCCAATATCACCTACGCCGGCGAGGAAGGCGTGGCCGGGTGGGTAAACATGGCGAAGAAGTGCGAAGAGGCGGGCGTCCACATCAACGAGCTGAACATGTGCTGCCCGAACATGTCGTTCAACGTGGAGGTGAGCGGCAAGTCCAAGGACGGCCCGAAGACCGGCGCCAGCCTGGGGCAGAACGAGGAGGCCATCGCCCAGATCGTGCGGGCCATAAAGGCCGAGACTTCCGTGCCGCTGTTCGTGAAGATCACCCCCGAAGGCGGCAACCAGTCGCGGATCGGCCGGGCCGCCATCGAAGCGGGCGCCGACGCCGTGGGCGGAAACGCCAACCGACTGGGTGTTCCGCCGGTGGACCTCGATAGGCCGACGAAGTCCAGCTTCAGCCTACAGGAAGAGATCAGCATGACCTGCATGAACGGCGAGTGGCTCAAGCCCCTCGCACTGCGGGACGTGTACGAGATGCGCCGGATGCTGGGCCCGGATGCCGCCATCACAGGCACGGGCGGCGTGCTGGAATGGCAGGATGCCGTCGAGATGATCATGTGCGGGGCGGACTTGATCGGCATGTGCACGGCCACGCTGGTGAAAGGCTTCGGCTTCATGCCGGAGTTCATTCACGGCTTCAAGCAGTACATGGAGGAAAAGGGTTATGAGCATCCGCGCGAGATGCGCGACATCCTTGTGCCGGCCATCACTTCGGCTCCGGACCTGACGATCTACCCCGGCCACGCGCGCAAGATACGGGAAGGGCTGGTGGCGCCGTGCACGTTCGCCTGCCCGAATTCCGTTCCGGCGCAAGGCTACGTGCGGAAGGTGGCCGCGGAGGAGTTCGAGGAAGCCTATCAACTCATCATGTTCCGCTCGCCGCTGCAATCCATCTGCGGGAAGATCTGCGATCATCCCTGCGAGACTGAGTGCACGCGCGGCCTGAAGGACGAGCCGATCATGATCCGGGAGATCAAGCGGTTCGTGCTGGAGATGGCCGAGTGCGAGGGCTGGACGCCGAACATCCTGGACCAGACAGCCGACGGGAATGCTCAGAAGGTTGCCGTGATAGGCTCCGGCCCGGCCGGCATCGGCTGTGCCTACGACCTTGCCCGCGCGGGATACGGCGTCACCGTGTTTGAGGCGTCCGACAAGCTCGGCGGGATGCTGACTTCTGCCATCCCGGCCTTCCGGCTGAGCCGCGAGGACGTCGAGAAGGAGATCGAGGTACTGAAGAAGCTCGGCGTCGAGTTCCGCACGAACACTGCCTTCGGGCGCGACGTGAGCATCCGAAGCCTGAAAGAGGACGGCTACGCGGCGGTCTTCATCGGCATGGGCACGCAGGAAGGCGTGAGGCTGGGTATAAAAGGCGAGGATCTGGCTGGCTCGACCAGCGCGGTCGACTTCCTGAAGGCTGTCGGCGACGGCGAACGCCCGGATATCGGCAGGAGCGTCGGCGTCATCGGCGGCGGGTTCACGGCCGTGGACGCCGCGCGGGCGGCCGTCAGGCTGGGGGCCAAGGACGTCTACGTCCTCTACCGCCGCACCAAGGACGAGATGCCGGCCACCGCCGAGGAGATCCGGGAGGCGGAAGAAGAGGGCGTGAAGATCATGTACCTTGTCTCGCCCCAGGAGATCATCGGCAACGGAAAGGTCGAGCGGATTCGTATGCTCAACTATGTGCTGGGCGACGTGGACGAGTCCGGCAGGCGCCGGCCGCAGGAGGTGCTCGGAACCGAGTTCACGCTGGCCGTCGACACCGTTGTATCCGCCGTGAGCCAGGGCGTCTCGCCGATGGCGGGGCAGGACCTGGAACTCACGCGCTGGGGCACTATCCAGGTGGACGAGGAGACGCTCGCGACGAACATCGGCGGCGTCTTCGCCGGCGGCGACTGCGTGCGCGGCCCCCAGAACGTGATCGGCGCCGTCGCGGACGGCAAGCGCGCCGCGGCGTCCATCGACCGTATGCTGGCCGGGGACGACGCACTGCTGGTCTACGACGCCGAGAAGGTCATGTCCGACAAGGAAATGGTGCTGGGGCGGACATCCGAGCGGCCCCGCGCGTGGCGGCCGGACCTGCGGACGCGGCCGGCGGCGGAGCGGACCGGTGACTTCGAAGAGTATTCCGAGACCCTCACCGTCGAAGAGGCGGTGCGCGAAGCGTCGCGATGCCTGGCCTGTGGGTGCGGCGCCGGCTGCGAGGTCTGCGTGGACATCTGCAAGGTCTTCGCCTACAGCATGGACCCACAGGGCCGGGCGGTCCTGGACGAGGAGAAATGCCTGGGCTGCGGCATGTGCGCCCATCGGTGCCCGAACCAGAACATTGAGATGGTCCAGACCGGCACGGAGAACATCTAAGGAACGCTGCCGTCGGCCTCACTGCGGCGGCGCCATTCAGGAGCGTGGAATGCCCGAACAGAAGCCGAAAGTCGTTGTGACCGACTTGGGTTACGCCACCTACGAGCCCGAGCGGGAGGAGCTTGCCGACGTCGGGGCGGAACTGGTGCTGGCCGAGTGCTCGACTGAGGAAGAGGTCGCCGAGGCGTGCAGCGATGCCGATGCCGTCATCACGCGCATGGCGCCGGTCGGTGCCTCCGCCATCCAACGCATGGAGAACTGCCGCGTGATATCGCGCTACGGCGTGGGCGTGGACAACGTGGACGTGGCTGCGGGCACGGCGCGCGGCATCCCGGTCGCCAACGTTCGCGACTACTGCAACGAGGAAGTGAGCGACCAGGCCCTGGCGCTCCTTATGGCCTGCGCGCGTCGGATCAGCAGCCGCGACCGTCAGGTGCGCGCCGGCATGTGGGACATCGGCTCCAAGGAGCCCGTATACCGGGTGGCCGGCAAGGTGCTGGGCCTGCTGGGTTTCGGTGCCATCGCGCGCACGCTCCACCGCAAGGTGTCGGGCTTCAACCTGAAAGAGGTGCTGGCCTTCGACGCGTTCATCCCGGACGCGGAAATCCAGAAGGCGGGCGCGCGGCCCGTTTCCTTGGAAGAACTGCTGGCCGAGTCCGACTACGTCAGCGTGCACGTGCCGCTCACCGACGAGACGCGGCATATGATCGGCGCCGATGCGTTCGAGACCATGAAGCCTACGGCCATACTGATCAATACGTCGCGGGGCGGCGTTGTCGACACGGACGCGCTGTATGAAGCACTGAAGGCCGGCCGGATCGGGGCCGCGGGCCTGGACGTCCACGAGCAGGAGCCGCCGCCCGCGGATTACAATCTGTTCGAATTGGACAACGTGATACTTACCGACCACATGGGCTGGTACAGCGAGGAATCGCAGTTGGCGCTCCAGCGCACGACGGCCAAGAACGTGGCGCTGGTGCTTGCCGGAGAGCGACCGCTCTACTGCGTTAACCCGGAGGTACTGGACTGATCCGGCCCATGGGCGCTTACGCATGCATCCGTAATCCTCGCCGCAGTGGCGCGGGAGGTTCTTGACCGAGAGGAACGATCTCACGGAGGTGACTTGGTATGGCTGACTTGAAGATAAAGACGGCGGAGGAGTGCCGCTACGATGAGGTGTCGCTGGGCGAGGTGATGATGCGGATCGATCCCGGCGACGTGCCCACCGCGCGCGCCCGCACCGCGAGGATCTGGCACGGCGGCGGCGAGACCAACGTCGCCGAAGGGCTCGCCTACTGTTTCGGCATGCGCACGGCCGTGGTGACGGCCCTGGTGGACGACGGCATCGGCCGCAACATCGAGAACCAGTTCCGCGAGGCCGGCGTCGACACCACGAACATCATCTGGTTCAGCAACAAGGGCGATGGCAGATTTTCGACGGACCAGAAGGGCACCATCTGCAACGGCATCAACTTCACCTGGAGCGGCAAGGGCGTCCTGCCGTCCATGACCGAGTACTATCGCGCCCACACTGCCATCCGCGAGCTGAAGCCGGGCGACGTGGACTGGGCCGGCCTGTTCGGCCAGGGCGTTCGCTGGTTCCACACCGGCGGCATCTACACGCTGATCTCGCCCACGTCCGGCGCCGTCGCCATTGAGGCGATGGAAGCCGCCGGCGATGCGGGCACTTTCCGCTCCTTCGACCTGAACTACCGCTCCAAGGTGGAGCCCGACAAGGACCGCGCTCGCGAGCAGAACCGAAAGATCGTCTCGCTCACGGACTTCCTGGTCGGCAACCAGAGCGACTTTAGCGACGCTCTGGGCGAGGAGTGCCGCTCCGTGGGCAAGGACGAGTCCTTCGACATCTGGTTGGAAGCCTACTCCGAGATGCTGCGCCGCGTGGCCGGGAAGTATGACAATCTGAAGGTCATTGGCACGCAGCTCCGCGCCGCCCTCAGCGCGGATCGCATCAACTGGGGAGCCGTGCTCTACGACGCCGAGGCCGACAAGATCCACTTGGGCGTCGTGCGCGAGGGCATCGAGATCGCCGACAGGACCGGCGGCGGCGACTCCTTCATGAGTGGAACCGCAGCGGCGATCATGAAGGGCAAGTCGCTGGAAGAGGCCGTCCAGTGGGGCGCCGCGCACGGCATCTGCGTGCAGGAGACCCCCGGCGACACCTCCATGATCAAGCAGTCCGACGTCGAGAAGGAAGTCAAGCGTGCCCTGACCGGAGGCGGCGTCAGCGCCCTCAGGTAGAACTCCCTCACACACCGGAGAAACGGAATGAGCGATTATCAGCGAGACCGCAAACGCGTCGACGCCGCCGTGCGAAAGAGCGGCATCGTCGTTGTGATGAACCAGAGCCATATCAAGAACCCCGAGCACATGGTCACCACCATGCAGGCCGTCTACGAGGCCGGCTACGTGGCCGAGGTGACCTTCCGCATC
>CAZZNQ010000048.1:0-29945 GCA_964655775.1 uncultured candidatus Brocadiaceae bacterium
TATTCGACATGACGCTCGCGGTGTTGCGCCGCTGGTTGCGGCGGCTGCCGATATCCGCGGCAGATCGCCAGCACATCCACCATAAGCTGCTGAGCCTGGGCATCAGCCACAGACATGCTGTGCTCATCCTTTACGGTGTCTGCGTCATCTGCGGAGGCGGCGCTCTCCTGCTCACGCTCGGGCGGGACGAGGTGACGCTCATGGTTCTAGGCTCGGTTACGATCCTCGCTTTCGTTTCCATTCGTCTTTCCGGGCAGGTCCAGTTCTCCGCTTTCTTCGACCGTTTCTTCACCGATTGGGATCGCCAGAAGAGCAACTCCAGGGCGAAACTCGCCGTGGAGAAGGCGGTTCACCACATGCAGCAGGCGGAGAGCGTAGACGCCGCCTGGGAGGCCGTCACGCCCGTTTTCCCGTTGCTGGGACTCGATTCCGCCTGGCTGAGGGTGGGCAACGGCGCGTGCGGTGAGGGGCGGTGCTTCGTGTGGCACAGGGTCGGGTCGCCGTTGGAATCGGCCGATCCGCTCCGGTGCGAAGGTTGGATCGCGAGACTGGGCCTGAGGAGCCCCGACGGGCCTCTCGGCGAGTTCCTGGTCGCCAAGGCCTCCGCGAACGGACCGGTCATGCCCGTAGCGCCTGAATTGGTCAATCGGCTGTGGCGGGAGATGAACGAGCAGATTGCTCGTCTGGCACCGAGCGAGGTGCTCCACGGTGCCGCCGACACCTGGTGGCCGGAACCTGTTCGAGGCACAGCAGTCGAAGACGATGCCACCGTGTCCCCCGGACCGAACGCGGGGAGCAGCTGACGCTAACCGGTTTGGCGCGAGCGGTTTCCGGACAGACGACTTGGTGCCGCAGACCATCCACTGTCAGAGAGCTAAGAGTGACCGATATCTCCGTCATATTCGGCACGCGCCCAGAGGCCATCAAACTTGCGCCCTTAATCCTGGAGATGCAACGGCGCAACGGTCTCAGACTGCATGTCTGCGTCACCGCTCAGCACCGTGAGATGCTGGACCAGGTGCTGGATGTGTTCGGAATCGTGCCAGACGTGGACCTGGGGCTGATGGAGTCGAATCAGTCGTTGGCGTGCTTGACGGCTCGGGCAATCGCTGGCATCGACGAGTACCTATCCGAGCGGCAGCCGGATGTTGTTATCGTTCAGGGCGATACGACGACGGTATTCTGTGCGGCCCTGGCGGCCTTCTACCACCATATCCCACTGGGCCACGTGGAGGCCGGACTGCGCACGGGCAACATGCAGGCGCCCTGGCCGGAGGAGGCGAACCGGGTGCTCACCTCGCGTCTCACCGAGTGGCACTTCGCGCCTACGGAGTCCAGCAGGCGCAATCTGCTGGCCGAGGGAGTCGACGAGCAGAGAGTTTTCGTTACGGGCAACACCGTGATTGACGCGCTGCACATCGCGCTGGAGAAGACGCACGAGAATCCGCCGAGGATTCCCGGAGATGAGTGCCGGATCCGGCAGATTCTCGATGGGCGCCGGCTGGTTCTGGTTACCGCTCACCGGCGGGAGAACTTCGGGGAGCGGCTCGAATCCATCTGTCGGGCGATCCGGCGCCTTGCCGAGCGGCACCGGGACGTGGCCTTTGTCTATCCGGTTCACCTCAATCCGCGGGCCAGAAAGCCGGCCCTGACGCACCTGTCCGACCTGGACAACGTCGTTCTCACCGATCCACTCGACTACCTCCCTTTCGTGTATCTGCTGGGCCGGGCAACGTTGGTGCTCACCGACTCGGGTGGCCTCCAGGAGGAGGCACCGAGCCTGGGCAAGCCGGTGCTGGTGATGCGCGACGTGACCGAACGGCCCGAGGGCCTGGAGGCGGGCACGGCGCGCCTGGTCGGGGCGGAGCAGGCAAACATCGTCCGGGCGGTGTCCCGGCTGCTTACCGATGAGGACGAATACGCGCGGATGGCCAATGCGGTGAATCCCTACGGCGACGGCTCAGCGGCCGGACGAGTATGCGACATCCTCGAACGTGAGGTATCGGCGTGATCCGGAGGATCTCTCAGCTCGCAGGCGCCGCGCTTCCCGCCGGCTCGATGCGCCGCCGGCTGGCCGTGGGCACCTTCTGGAACCTGACGGGCACCGTCGTCTCGCGGGTCCTCATGCTGGCGGCGGCGGTGGCTACAGCGCGTCTGCTGCGCAGGGAGGGGTTCGGTGAGCTCAACATGGTTCGCAGCACGGTGGGCATGCTGGGCGTGTTCGCCGGGCTGGGGCTGGGGCTCACGGCCACCAAACACGTGGCGGAGCACCGGGAGCGCGCTCCCGCAAGGGCGGGCCGCGTGCTGGCTTTGTGCGTGGTGTTCGCGACCGTCGCTGGCGCGGTCATGTCGGCGGCTTTGCTGGTGTTCGCTCCCGTGCTGGCGGCCTCGGTCCTGGATGCGCCCCATCTCTCGCCGATCCTCCGGCTCGCGTCCGGTCTGCTATTGCTCAGCGCCGTCAATGGGACGCTCAGGGGCGCCCTCGGTGGTCTGGAGGCGTTCAGGAGCATTGCCTTGGCGGACGGCATCCGGGCCTTGTTCGGGTTGCCGCTCATGGTTGCGGGGGTCATCTGGGCTGAGCTTATGGGCGTCGTGCTGGCCCTCGTTACCATCGAGGCCATCGGATCGGCCGTCCTATGGCGGGCCGTGCGGCGTCGCAGCACAGAGGCCGGAGTCGGTCTGCGTTTCGGGCGGTTCAGCGAGGAGCTTCCGGTGCTCTGGAAGTTCGCGCTGCCCAGCATGCTCGGCGGAGCGATGGTGAGCCCGGCTATGTGGGCCGCCCGCGCGATACTGGTGCGCACTCCCGGTGGCTACGGGGAATTGGGCATGTTCGGAGCCGCGAGCCAGTTCCGCAATCTGCTGGCGACCGCCGCCGCGACGTTCTCGACAGTCCTGCTGCCTATGCTGGCATCGCAGGTGCACTCGCCGCACGAGCGTTTCCGCAAGGCGAACGTCCTGCTGAGCTGGGCGATCGGTGTGTATCCCGCGCTGCTGCTGGTCAGCTTTCCGGAGCTGGTCAGCCTGGTTTTCGGTCCCGACTACACCGGCATTGCGTTCCAGCGCACAGTTGTCGTCGTCTCGCTGTTCACCTGTATAATCCTCTACAAGCAAGGCATCGCTCGGGCCCTCGCTGCGCGAGACATGATGTGGTGGGGTTTCGCAGAGAACGCCGTGTGGGGCGTCATGCTTCTGGTCTTCGCCTACCTGTTCAGGGGGCACGGTGCCCTCGGCCTGGCGGGGGCGTTCCTGCTGGCTTATGTCATCATCAGCGCGGCCTTCGTGCCGCTTTACGTGGTCAGGGATCTCGTTCCCAGGGTCACCATTCTGTCCTTTCCGGTTGCCCTGGCATGGGTGGGCCTTTTGGCCCCCGCCTGGGCTGGATTCGCCGCCTGCAGCCTTCCGGCAAGGGGCGGCCTCTGTGTGGTAGGCCTGGCGATGGTAACCGCCGCTTTTCTGATGATGTTCGGGGTCAGGGAGGTGCGGAGGATGGCGATGGGCATCCTGAACCAGGTACGCTCGGCTCGCATTCCGGCGGGCGGGAGCACCACATCTTGAAACGGCAAGGTCTTTCGGTGTCAAGCCGGTAGATTTGTGACACTACTGACACTTAGCGAGCATGGCAGACAAGGAACTCATCGTCGTCAACGCAGAGGGATTCTCGTACGGATGGCGTGGTGCGACACCTCGGCTGTTCGCGCTGGCCCGGCAGCTGGGTGCGCGCGGGTGGCGGGTGACCATGCTCTCCGCCCGCGACTGGGGGACCGGCTCTCAGTCGGCGCAGGAGGCGGCATTCCCCGGCAGCGTCATCCGCACGCCGTTCACCGGTCGGTACCCGAAGCTCCTCGACCGCGGGCCCCGCCTGCGGCGTCTCTGGCGGGGACTGTGGAAGGTGCGAGGGCAGCGTTTCTACGCCGAGCGCCTTGCCTCGGGATGGGCCGACCGCTTCCGCGCGTGGATTGAGGACGAGGTCCCCTTTAGTGCGACGCCAACGTGCGTCTGGTCCGTCTGCACCTCCAGCCTGAACAACATGATCGCGGGTGCGGCCCTTGCCGAGAAGGTCCGGTGCCCGCATTTCGTCGAGTTCCAGGACCCTCCGCATGCCCCCACGGCGGGCCTCCGTGACATAGTCGATGCCGTTCTGCGCGCCGCAAGCGGCGTGGTGACCGTGACGGAGGCGTTCCGGCGCAGCGTTATGGTCGACTATGGTATACTTGCCAAAAGGACGCAAACGGCCTATCTCTCCTTCTCCGGAGAGTGCCGGCCTCTGCCGAAGGCCCTGCCCGACGGCGACTTCCGTATCCTTCACGCCGGCACCCTGCACACCGGCGAGAGGCGGAACGCCCGGTCGCTGGTTGAGGGTTACGCGCGCTTCCTTGCCGGCTGCCCGGCGGCACGACGCGACTCCATGGTCGAGCTTGTGGGAGCCGGCGATGGCTTGCACGAAGCGGCGGAGGTCGCGGCGCGGTTGGGCATTCTCGGCAACGTGCACACCGAGCCCGAGGTGAGCCCGGACCGGATCAGCGAGCGTATGAACTCCGCCGCCGTACTGGTGGTGATCAAGTATGCCGACTCCGAACACGACGTCCAGATCCCCGGCAAGCTCTTCAAGTGCCTGGGTGCCGGGAGGCCAATACTGGGCGTGATGCCGCGCCGCACGGAGGCCGCCGCCATCCTCGAACGCAGCGGCGTCGGCATCGCCGTAGACAACGAAGACGTAGCCGGGATCGCGGACGCATTGGCCAGACTGTATGGAAGCCGAGCGGACCTGTCGCAGCTGTTGGAGCAGGACCGGGACTACGTGAACGGGTTCTCGGAAGAGCGTATCTGGCAGGGCGTGGACGAGTTCTTGCGTAGCTTTCTTCAGGACTGAGAGTGGCCATCCAGTGAGCGCCTTTGCGGCGGAAAAAGGTCGGTGGAGTGGTGGACATCAAACGGACTGGGAGGGTGCGCCATGACTTCCTACAACCTTCTGCCGGCGATACTGGCTGTGGCGGCGACGGTGGCGGCATATCGCATCGCGCGGCCATGGCTGACGCCGGGCGCCCCCCGAGTGTGGCTGATGCTCGGCTTGACCGGCCTGCTCTGGTGGTCGGGCCTCGGCATCGGGTTCCTGCACGAGTGGACCACGCAGGCTCTGCTCTTCAGCGTGTTCGTAATCGCCTGCGCGGCAGCGTTCGCCGTGGCGTACGCCACGCTCAAGCCGGATCCGAGCAGGCCGCCCGGCAGCGCACAATATCCCTTTGTGGATGCGATAATCGCCCACCGGAAATGGGTGATCGCGGTATACATGGGGGTGCTGACGGCTCGGTTGATCTATCCTGATTTTCTGTTGTTCCGGCTTCTAGATCCGGTTCGCCCGCAACTCACCGACTTCACGGGCCTTCGCACCAGGCTGGGGCCCATCGAGTATGCCCTCCAGTACGCGCAGCTTCTTTCGTTCCCCATCTTTCTTATTGCATTGACGGGTCTGTCCCGATGGTGGATGCCGCTCTTGTGGCTGGCAGCGCGCGACTACCTCCTTTTCTGCCATTCGGGGTACTTCGCCAGGGGCGATCTCGTCAGGCTCCTGTGGGTTTGCGGCGTCTACCTGTGGTTTCTCCTTCCCCATCGCCGACGCCGTATCGCCGTTGTGTATGCCGTTATGGCGCCCGTGGTCGTCATGGTCCTACTCTGGCTGGGATCGGTGCGGGCGGCTGTTGACAACAGGCAGGTGCATGACAGCAACCTGGAGGCCGTCAGCCACATGCTCCACAGCCAGGTCACATTCCCAGAGAAAGCGCAGATTGTCCTGGAGTCGGGGAACCGCGTGGACCCGGTTGCCTATGCCCGGTGGCTGGCTACGCTCTGGCTTCCCAAGGCGATCACGGGTCGGTTTGACGTGGCGGAGGTCAACTACGAGATATCCGAGATAATCACGGGGCTGAGACCGGGCGATAGGAACTACACCGTGACCTTGACAGGACTGGTCACAGAGAGCGTATACCTTTTCGGCAAGGACCTGTTCTGGCTGCACGCGCTGTTTTTGGGCGGGCTGTTCGGTGCTCTGTGTTCGCAGGTCCTTCGGTCACGGCGTTTCATGATGATCGGCGCCTGGCTCACGTTTGAGTTCGGCTATCATCTCGCCCGGGCAGGGGTGGGGGGGGCCCTGCCGGTGGTCGTCAATTCGTTCCTGACCTGGTATGCGATCCTTGCCCTCGGCGCGCTGCATCGTGGAGAGTCTGCAGCGGACGCGGCTGCACTTCGTCGCGCAAACCGTGCCCTCCGAGCCGCCGAATCGGCCGGCGCTGCAAAAGAAGATGAACCGATGGCGCCGGAAGCGCCTCACGACCGATCTGTCCGGGTGAGCGCCGAGCCATGAGAATACTGATGTTCCATCCCGCGTCCGTTGACGTCTGCCCGCCGGTACTGGGCGCGGCACGGTCAATGCGAGAACTGGGTGCCCGGGTGACGCTGGTGTGTCTGAAGTGTTCCGAGCATCTTCAGGCCGAACTGGCGAAAAGCGGAGTGGTAGTTCACTGCACGTCCAACAGGAGGCTTTCCGGTCTATTGCGCAAAACGCTCTCCCATTTGGGCTGCTTCCGCCGGTTTCGCTCACTCCTGCGCAGACAGCCGGTGGACTGCGTGTGGTACCACCAGACACATTTCCCCGCGTGGTGGGCGCTGGTGCCGTTCCGGCGGCGCCGGCGAACCGTCGTGGTGCTTCATTCGCATGAGCTGGACTCACACGTGCCGCACCGCTGGCTCGTCCAGAAGCGTGCGGCGCGACTTGCCGATCTCCTCCTTGTCCCGGAGGCGAACCGTGGCTGGATCGTTGCGCAGTTCTCCGGCGGGAGGACGCCGTTCATGGTGGTGCCGAACCGGTTTGAGGAAGCGCCGCCGAACGCGGCCGGGGAGCGTCCCGCCCTTGCCGCCTTCCAGCAGGCGGGCGGTGCCCCTGGCTGCACCAGATTCGTGATATACCAGGGCGCGTTTCACGCCGGGCGTTGCCTTCCGCAGATCATTGACGCGTTCGGAGATGTCCCGGATGCTGACGTGGGACTGATTCTCCTGGGCGGCGAGCCAGATTCCACCGCGCTCGAAGCACTGGTGGAGCGCGCTCGTGGGGATCGGCGCATCGCCGTTCTCCCGCGCGTGCAGTATCCGTTCCACCTGCAGATCACCCGCGACTGTGCCGCCGGCATTCTGCTCTACGCTCCCAGCTCGCTCAATAATGTCTATTGCGGCCCGAACAAGGTTTACGAGTACGCGTCATGCGGTCTGGGCATGGTTCTGCCGGACTACCCGGGGCTTCGTCACCTGAACGACCGGTTCGGACTGGGCGCGCTCTGCGACCCGCTCAGCGCCGACTTGATCGGGAGCGCGATCCGCGCGGTCCTCAGCGAAGATCCGGCCACGTGGCGCCTGGCAACTGACAGATTCCTCCGGGAATCGCCCACGCTGATGGATACGTACCGTGAGGTTGATCACAGACTGGCTGCTATCGCAGCCGAGAAGAAAGGCCGGATGGAGTGAGAGCTGCCGACATGAAGACTGGAGGAGAGGCGGCCGGCACGCGGGTTCTCGTTCTCTGGTCCGAGCTGCCCGGTTACGCAGCTGCTTGTGTGCGTGCGCTGGTGGCGAAGAAGGGCGTTGACGTTGTCGTGGTCCGCTATTCGCACGCATCCGAAAAGCCATTCTCGGCGCCGGCAAGACGGTTGCCGTGTCCCGTGCACGTCATCGGCGATCGGACCGGGAACGGGAAGCAGTGGCGCCGTCTTCAGGGGATACTAACGCAACACCGGCCGGACGCAGCCTTGGTGAGCGGATGGTCGATTGAGTGCTTCAACCGGGCGGCGCGCTGGGTAAAGCGTCGTGGCGGCGTCACCGTCTGCATGGCGGACAACCAGTGGCGAGGAGGTGTCAGGCAGTGGGCGGGTGCACTCTACGCACGCGTGGCTTTCGGCCGACGCTATTCCGCCATGTTCGTCCCCGGCGAGCGAGCCCGGCCGCTGGCGACTGCCTGCGGTTTCTCGGGTCGGCGGCTGTTGATGGGCGGGTATAGCGCCGACTGGGAGATGTTCGCCGGGGCATTCGCTGAACGGAGGAAACGGACTTCCGACTGGCCGCATGCGTTCCTGTTCGTGGGACGCCTCACCGAAAGAAAAGGTATCCCGGATCTGCTGGAGGCATATCGGCTCTATCGCGGACGCGTCCGGGCGCCGTGGGAGTTGCAGGTGGCCGGCGACGGGCCGCTCAGGCAGGCCCTGGCACGGCGCGAAGGAGTGCTTCCCCTTGGCTTCCGGCAGCCGGCGGAGCTCCCCGGGCTGATGGCGAAGGTGGGCGCCTTCGTGCTTCCGAGTCGCGAAGAGCCCTGGGGCGTGGTCGTGCACGAGGCCGCGGCCGCCGGGCTGCCGGTGATCTGCACCCACCAGTGCGGGAGCGGTGCGGAACTGGTCCGGAACCTATACAATGGGCTCCTGTTCGAGGCCGGTGACGTGGAGCACCTGGCCGCTCTGATGGCGGCTTTAACGCAGAAGACCGATGCCGATCTGGCGGAGATGGGCATGAGGAGCCACGAGATGTCCAGGCAGTTCACTCCCGAGCTGTGGGCGGATCGGCTGCTGCAGGGCATTCGCCTGCTGCGCCGGTCGCCGCGATGATCGGACGTTACCGCGCGTCCGCGAGCCTGACTACTGAGTTCTGAACCACATGCCGACATATATCCTCAACTTCGTTGCCGCCGACCAGGGCGGCGCCTTGACCTACGCCACGAACTTCTGCCGCGCGCTTGCGTCCGACGAGTTTGCGCAGGCAGGGGACGAAGACAGAGCGGATGGAGCGTCGAACTGTTTCATCGTCCTGCTCTGCGACGAGGGTCACCGCAAGGGAAGTCCCTGGGCGCCGGCGGAGCACGTCGAATACCGTGTCTACGGCTGGCCCAAGCGATCGTCGTTGCACCGCCTGTGGTTCGACCGGGTGACCGTGAGGCGGCTTGGGCGAAAGCTGGGCGCAACAGGGCTGTATTCGCAGTTGTTCGCGATTCCCGGTTTCAAAGGACGACAAGTGCTGAACCTGAGAAACTCAACCTACTTCAGTGGCGTGTACCGGCAGCGCTATTCGGCCCAGCGGTCTCTCGGTTCGACACTCAGGTTCTGGCTGCGGCGTCGTTGGACTCGACGGTCCATCGGTTGCGCCGACTGTGTCGTCGCCCCTACGCAGGCCATGCTGGATGAGGTGGCCGGGCTGAAACCCGCTGGCAAGAACCAGACGTGGCGGGCCGTGCATCATGGGTTCGATGCGGAAGCGTTTCTCAGCGGACAGCCCCTGGATGCGGATACTCGCAGCATCCTGGAGGCGGTCGGCCCGGGGTGGCTGAAGCTGCTCTATGTATCGGCCTTCTGCGAGCACAAGAACGTCGACACACTTTTCGACGCGTTTGAGGCATACAGGCGGTCCGGCGGCAAGGCGAAGCTCCTGGTGACGTTCACCAGGGAGAGGCTCCACGAAGAGGATGCCCGGGCGGCCCTGGAGAGCTATTCGGCAAACGCGTTTCGCGATGACATCCTGTTCCTGGGCCGCGTGCCTTGGCTGCAGATCCACAACGTCTACGCGGCGTGCGACCTGTTCGTCTTCCCGTCGTACCTGGAGAGTTTCGGTTTCCCGATGGTGGAGGCGATGGCGAGCGGGATGGCCGTCGTGGCTGCGGCCACCCCGGTGAACAGGGAGGTCTGCGCGGACGCAGCGGTGTTCTTCGACACGTTCGATGCCGAAGCGTTGGCACGGGTCCTGACGGAGGTTAGCCGAGATGCCAATCTCAGGTCTTCGCTCTCCGCGAAGGCCCTGGCCCGGTCCAAGGCGTTCTCCTGGCGGACGCACGTCCGGCAGATCGTCGAGCTTCTGGATGGGGGCGCGGAATGAGGCTGCCGTTGAGCGTCATAGTGCTCACCTATAACGAAGAGCGGAACATCGCCCACGCGCTGGAGTCTGTTGCCGGTTTCGTCGAGCGGGTTTTCGTGGTAGACAGCGGAAGCACCGACGCAACGATAGCGGCCTGCAGTGGTTACGACAACGTCGAGGTCCGTAGGCACCCATTCGAGAACTACGGCGGACAGTGGAACTGGGCTGTCGATTCGCTGCCTATCGCGACCGAGTGGGTGATGAAGCTGGACGCCGACGAGTGGGTGCCCGAGCAGTGCATGCGCGAGATCCGGGACGCTATCTCGTCCGCGCCTTCGTCGGTCGGTGCGTTCGCGCTGTGGCGGAAGTTCGTCTTCATGGGGCGCTGGCTGAAGCACATGGTTCCGAAATGCTACGACGTTCGCCTCTGGCGGAATGGGAAGGCGCGGTTCGAGGAGCGTTCGGTTAACGAGCACCTGATTGCGGACGGCGATCTGGCCTACCTGAAGGAGCCGATCATGCACCAGGACCGCAAAGGGCTGAGTGCCTGGGTGTGGCGGCACAACCGTTACTCCACGATGGAGGCCGAAGAGCACTTCAGAAGCCGCCGCTCGCCGTCGGAAGCCCGGCTCTCCGGCTCCGGCATTGCCCGCAGGCGTTTCTTGAAGGAGCGAATCTGGCCTCACTTGCCCTGCAAGCCGGCCCTGCATTTCCTTCACCTTTACGTGGGCCGTCTCGGCTTCCTGGACGGACGGGAGGGCCTGGCATACGCCAAGCTGCGGTACTTCTACTACTATCTGATCGAGCTGAAGAAGCGGGAGGGGAGACGCGAAGGCGAGGTCTCGTGTCCCGATGTCATGGGCCGACCCGGCGCATCTGAGGTAGACAAGTGAAACAGATACTCCAGCAGCTCGATACCGGCAAGACGGAACTTATCGAAGCCCCCGTGCCTGCGACGAAGGCCGGGCACGTGCTTGTCCGCACGCGCGCGACCCTGGTATCGGCCGGGACGGAGCGCATGCTTGTTTCGTTCGGCAAGGCGAACCTCCTGCAAAAGGCCCGTCAGCAGCCGGAACGGGTGCGGCAGGTGCTGGAGAAGGTGAGAACCGACGGGTTGGTGCCGGCCCTGGACGCGGTGCGGGACAAGCTGGCCAAGCCCATCCCACTCGGCTACTGCAACGCGGGGGTAGTGGTCGATCTGGGGGAGGGCGTGACCGGCTTTCAGGTGGGGGAGATGGTTGCCTCCAACGGGCCGCATGCGGAGTTCGTCTGCGTGCCCGCAAACCTCTGCGCCGGCGTTCCCTGCGGCCTTGTGGATCGCTGTGAATCCGAGCGCGCGGCCCTTGAGGCCGCTGCGTTCACGGTGATCGGCGCGGTGGCACTGCAGGGAGTGCGGCTCGCCCAGCCGACGCTGGGCGAGACGTTCGCCGTGATCGGGTTGGGGCTGGTGGGGCAGTTGGCGGTACAGGTACTCAGGGCCAACGGCTGTAACGTGATCGGAGTGGACCTGAGCGCAGAGCGCGTGGCCCTCGCGGGGCGGTTCGGGGCAGCGGGCCTGGATACTTCAACCGACGTCGTCGGCGCCGTCGAAGCCATGACGGACGGTCACGGCGTGGACGGTGTGCTGCTGACGGCCGCAACCCAGAGCAGCGAGCCCGTGCACCAGGCGGCGCAGATGTGCAGGCGGAGGGGCCGCATGGTGCTGGTGGGCGTGACGGGCCTGGAGCTGCGGCGCGACGATTTCTTTGACAAGGAACTTACGTTCCAGGTCTCGTGCTCCTACGGACCGGGCCGTTACGATCCCGATTACGAGCAGAAGGGGCGCGACTATCCCTACGGTTTCGTGCGGTGGACGGCGCGGCGGAACTTCGAGGCCGTGCTTGACCTGATGGCCGACGGCAGGGTGCAGGTCGACCCGCTGGTGACGGAGCGCCTGAGCCTGGAAGATGCGCCGAAGCTCTACGAGCGACTGGCCGCGGGCGACACGGGGCTGGGGACGATTTTGACCTACCCGGAGGCCGCCGGCGAGCCCGCGCGGACCGTGCGACTGGCTGCGGAGGGAAAGGCCCGGGTGCATTCGGAACCGGCCGAGCCGGTTGTGGCGGTGATCGGTGCGGGCAGCTTCGCCACGCGAACCATTCTGCCGGCGCTGCGCGACTCGGGTGCCCGGCTGAAAACGATCGTCAGCCGGGGCGGGACGGATGCCTCGGTGGCGGGGCGTCGGTTCGGCTTCGAGGCGGCTTCGAGCCGGGCCGAGGAGGTGTTCGAGGATGAGGAGGTCAACGCCGTCTTCGTGCTGACACCTCACAACACCCACGTGGCTTTCACAGTGCAGGGCCTGAGATCCGGCAAGCGGCTGTTCCTGGAGAAGCCGCTCGCCATCACGCCCGAGCAACTGGCCGATGTCCGTGAAGCGTATGCCGAGGCGGCCCGAGACAGCGGCCGGGAGCCGCTGCTTCATGTCGGCTTCAACCGCCGGTTCGCCCCTCTGGTGTGCACCATGAAGCGACTGCTGGACGGCGAGCCCGGGCCGCTGGCCATGACCGCAGTGGTGAACGCCGGGGCGGTGCCGGGCAACCATTGGATACAGGATCCCGAGGTCGGGGGTGGTCGCATCGTCGGGGAGGCGTGCCACTTCGTTGACCTGCTCCGCTTCCTGGCTGATGCACCGATCGCCGACTCCCACGTCGTCATCGCCGATACCCCGACGCGCGACACGGCTACCATCGCCATGTCCTTCGCCGACGGATCGATCGGCACCGTGCAGTACTGGGCGAACGGGAACAGGAAGCATCCGAAGGAGCGCGTGGAGGTATTCCGGAACGGCAAGACGCTTGTGCTCGACAACTTCCGACGCCTGCAGGGGCACGGGTGGAAGGGCTTCTCGAAGTCGAAGCACTGGTTCGGGCAGGACAAGGGACATGCGGCTGAGGTGCGGGAGTTCCTCGACGCCGTTCGAACAGGCGCGGGCCCGTTGATACCGTTCGATGAGCTTGTGGAGGTCACCGAGGTCACGCTGCGAGCCGCCGGAAAGGTCTGAAGGTATGCGCATCCTTTTTCTGAGCCACTATTTCCCACCCGAGGTCAACGCCCCGGCGGTGCGAACTCACGAGCATTGCCGCGAATGGGTGCGCATGGGCCACGAGGTGCACGTCGTCACCTGCATGCCGAATCATCCGCACGGGCGGGTCTATGATGGTTATCGGAATCGATTCGAGGCTCCCTGTGAGGTCATCGACGGCATCCGCGTCCATCGCGTCTGGACATACGTCGCTGCCAACCGGGGATTCGTGCGTCGCACGCTGGGCTACTTCAGCTTCATGCTCTCGGCGCCCTTCCGGTGCCTGCGCATCCCGCAGCCGGACGTGATAGTCGCTACCTCGCCGCAGTTCTTCTGCGCCTGTGCGGGGCATATTGTCTCGCGACTTCTCCATCGGCCGTGGGTTTTCGAGCTTCGCGATCTCTGGCCCGAGTCGATCGTCGCCGTCGGCGCCCTGAGGAACGCAGCGGCCATCGCGGTTCTGGAGTCGGTGGAGAGGCGGCTCTACGAGGATGCGGCTGCGGTTGTAGCCGTTACGGAGCCGTTCAAGGAGAGTCTCGTCGAACGCGGGATACCCGAGTCGAAGATAGCGGTGGTACCCAACGGCATAGACGCCGAGGTATGGACGGGAGGCGGACAGGGCGAAGTGCGCAAGTTGTTGGGCCTGGATTCGGAGTTCATCGTCTCCTACGTAGGCACTCACGGCATGGCGCACCGGCTCGATACGGTGTTGGAAGCCGCCGAATTGCTGCGGGAGGACGACGGACTCCGCTTCCTGCTCGTGGGCGACGGCGCGGAGCGGGAGCGTCTTGTGAGTCTCGCTCGGGAACGAAGCCTCGGAAATGTGACGTTCATGGGACAGGTTTCCCAGGAGGTGGCGCGGCGATATCTGCAGGCCAGCGACGTGTCCCTGGTCCTGCTGAAGAAGGCGTCGCTCTTCCGGACCGTTCTTCCGTCGAAGATGTTCGAAGCGATGGCGGCCGGCAACCCAATAGTGCTGGGCGTGGAGGGCGAGGCAAGGCGTGTGGTCACCGAGGCGGAGGCCGGCCTGTGCATCGAGCCCGAGAATGCCGACGAACTCGCGCGGGCGGTGGCCCGTCTGCGCGATGATGCCGTATTGCGGCGCCGGCTCGGGGGGAACGGACAGCGTTACGTTCGCCGAACCTACGACCGAAGAAGGCATGCTACGCAGATGTTGCGGGTCCTTGAGAGCGTGAAGGAGAGGACATTGGGGATATGAAGGCCGTGCACATCGTCGGCGCCCGACCCAACTTCATGAAGGCCGCTCCTGTTGTCGATGCCCTGGGGGAGCGCGGAGTGGAGCAGCTTCTCATCCACACCGGTCAGCATTACGACGCCAACATGTCGCGAGTCTTTTTCGACGAGCTGGCCCTTCCGACGCCTGACTTGAACCTGGGTGTAGGGTCCGGCAGCCACGCCCGCCAGACGGCGGAGGTGCTCGTTCGTGTCGAGGAAGTTCTGTGCGAAGAGGGGCCCGATCTGGTGATCGTGTACGGCGACGTGAACTCGACCCTCGCCTCCGCCCTGGCCGCCTGCAAGCTCGGGATGCCGGTGGCCCACGTGGAGGCTGGGTTGCGCAGCTTCGACCGAGCCATGCCCGAGGAGATCAATCGTGTCCTCACCGACCGGATGGCCGATTTGCTTTTCACCCCATCGGAGGACGGTAACGAGAATCTCGCGAACGAGGGCGTGGATCCCGCCCGCGTGCACATGGTCGGCAACGTGATGATCGATACGCTGGTGAGGCTGCTCCCGTCTGCACGCGACAGGTCCGTCCTCCGGGAGCTGGACCTGTTGGCAGAGGGGCGGGCGATGCCTTTCGTGTTGGTCACGCTGCATCGACCGTCCAACGTGGACGACCCCGGCCGACTCGCGCGCATCATGGCGTCTCTTTGTCGCATCGCCGGGGAGTGCCCCGTGGTGTTCCCGATCCACCCCCGGACGCGCGAGAAGCTGGCCAAGTCGGGTTCGACGAGAATGCCGGCAGACTTGAGGCAGGTGGAGCCCCTCGGCTACCTTGATTTCCTTTGCCTCGAGGCAGCTGCGGGGGCGGTCGTCACGGATTCCGGCGGCATTCAGGAGGAGACCACGTATCTCGGGGTGCCGTGCCTGACCGTGCGCCGGAATACGGAGAGACCGATCACCCTCAGCCAGGGAACGAACATGCTCGTCGGTGACCGCGTCGACGAATTGCCCGGCCTGGTGCATGCGGCCATGGCGAAGCATCCCGGGCACCAAGAACCTCCGGCGATGTGGGACGGTCGAGCGGCCGCGCGCATCGCCGACGTCATTGTGGCATGGCATGGCTAGGCTGAGTTTCACAGGGCGAGTGTTTCGACTCCTGCGGACGGTTCGGCATCTCAAGCCGGTCCAGGTGGCCTGGCGCCTGCGCAATGCGGGCGTCGCCGTCGTTCGTCGGCTTTTCCCGGGTCGGCTTCGCAATCGACTGAAGCGTCGGGCTTCGCGCCACACGCCGGTCGAGTGGTCCTCGCCGACCGTAGCAGCCCTGTCACAACTTCGGCTCGAGCGGGCCGGATTCCGGCGGTCGCAGGCCGACTCCGTGCTGCGGGGAGAGTTCCGATTGTGCAACCGAACGTTCGGGTTCGACGAAGGGGTGGGCTGGCATCGCGACGACCTCCGGCGGGACGTGCCCCTGGCCGGATTCGAGCTGCAGTACCAGGGATACCTTGAGGATCTCGCACTGGCTCGGAAGCGGTCCGGGGATGACGGCTACCTTCACGCGTGGGAGGGTCTGGTCGAGTCATGGATCGAGGGAAATCCGCCTTCGGGCACCGGTTCTGAGAGGTATTCGTGGAGTCCGTACGTGGTGTCGGAGCGCGTGCGCAACTGGCTCAGCTCGCTGCATGCTCTGCACGGTTTGCTGCCGCCGGACCTGCTGCGGCGCATCGAGCGCAGCCTTGCAGCCCAGGTCGAGTATCTCCGCGCGAATCCGGAGCTCGACCTGCAGGGCAATCACCTCCTGCAGAACCTGTGCGGTGCCGCCGTGGGGCTCGGCTGCCTGGAAGGCGGCGCTGCGACGGCTGAAGCCTTTGGCAGGTTGTCGCAGGTCGCTGCTGAGCAGACGCTTGCGGACGGCATGCACGAGGAGCGCAGCTACGCTTACCACGTGAAGGCCATGTGTGATCTGGACGATGCGCTGGCCGTGGGACGTTCGCTCTGGGAGCGTGGCGCGTCGCCGAAGCTCCATGCGGCGCTCCACTCCTTGACGGAGACGCGCAAGCGGATGGCATCGTTCCTGGAGGCGACGCTGAAGGACCTGCCCGAGGCGCCATTGCTGAACGACAGCGAGGACCTGGATAGCGGTTTCCTCCGTTGGCTTACAGGCCGTTCGACGTCCGCAAGTAAACGTGTCTCCAACCGCGACCGGCTCACCGGGAGCGGCTATCTGCAACGGTCACTGGGACCGTGGTCGGCGGTCTTCGACGTGGGGAAGGGCGCGCCCGACCACCAGATGGGGCACGCGCACGCCGACCATCTAACTCTGGAGTTGTGGGTCGAAGGCCACAAACTCCTGGCGGACTCGGGCACGCCGACGTACACCCCAGGCACCGACAGGCAGCTCTGTCGCGGCACCCCGGCACACAGCACCGTCGCGATCGACCATCGGGATTCGCTGGAGCTCTGGAGTGCTTTCCGCGTCGGGCGGCGTCCCAGGCACCACGTCGGACGAGTGTTGCGGGAAGAAGAGTCGGGTTCGCTATGGTATGGCGAGCACGACGGTTACCGCCATCTTCCCGGTTCGCCCAGGCACCGGCGTTGGGTGCACCTGGAAGCCGGCGGATTGGTGGTCCGGGACACGATCCAGGGTTCCGGGCGCCATCACATTAGCAGCGCGATGCACTTTCACTGCGCGGTCGGACTTTCTGCGTGCGATCCGCAACTGCCGTTGAGCGTTCGCGATATCCTGCAGGCGGGCGAGCTGGGCGAAGGGCTCCCCCGGGCGGCTCTGCGGTGGTCCGTGTGGGAATGGCGGATGCCTGACGGCGGCCCGTCTGGTCGGCTATTCTGCGCATCTGTGGGCGACCCCCGCCTCGACGTGGCAATGGGTGTGGGGAGTTTCGCACCGCGTTTCTTCGAGGTGCATAAGCGCGCCGTCCTCCGCGCGGAGGGGGAGTGCGTGCTTCCCGAGAGCGTGATCTGGGTGTTGACGTCAGCGGAGTAGGCTCTTTCGCGGCAATTCGGCGATATCGGCCTCTTACCCTGTAAATGCCGCGGTTCACCTGCTATTATCTGTCGCCTGAGCTCTGCCCAGACGCTCGGTCGCTCGGATCCGGGACCGACCTTTCTGACAGAGCCTGGAGTTCGCCGGCGCGCCGCAGCCGCGCGCGGGCAGACGCGAGATAGCTGCTGTAAGTGAGGGAGTGCCACCTGTCATGTGCCGGATTCCACGACGAGTTCTGCTGTTCGCGTGTGCCTTTGTGTGTGGGGCATCGTTCTCCTGCTGCTTCTGGGGGAAGGAGCCGGTGTCCTGGGGAGTCGTCCCGATACCCCGGGTGGCCGAGGCGAACGGGGAGTCCCAAGGTCCTTTCTTGGCCTCCTACGGGCGTTTCGGTGCGGACGTGCTGTCTGAGCAAGACGGTATCGCGCTGGAATTGCCGGAGCAGCTGTCCCTGGAACGATCGTTCTTGCTGGCTTTGAAGGCGAATAAGAACGTGCGCGTCGCTTCGCTGAACGTTGACGTTTCGGACGACCGTATTACCGAGAGTAAGGGGGAGTTCGACCCGACGGTCTTTTTTGAAGCCGCGCGCGGCCGGACGACGACCTTGCCGGACGAGGACGATCCCACGGGCGAGGAGATCTCGGAGGGCACCCTGACCGCCGGTGTGCGCAAGCGCATCGTGACCGGCACAGACGTGGAGGTTGCCGCGACCAACAATTACGAACGCCGAATCGACGGCGACGCGCCCATCAACCCCGAATACAACCCGGGCCTGCGTTTCTCGCTGGTGCAGGATCTGCTGAAGAACCTGGGAATTGACGTCAATCGCACCGACATCCTGATCGCGGAGAACAACCTGAGCATATCGCGCGAAGACCTGCGCGAAGTGCTGATGGATAATGTCTTCAACGTGGAGTCGACCTATTGGGAGCTGTTCTTCGCGCTGGCGGACCTGCGGGTTCGCGAGGATCAGCTCAAGCGGGCCCAGGCACTGGTGGATCGCGAGATCTTGAAGAGGGAGGTGCAGCGTAGCGCCGAGTTGGACGTCAAGACTGCGCGCGGAAGCGTGGCCGCGCAGACTGTGCAGATTCTGGCCGCCCGCAACAGAATCACCAGGATCCGACGCCAGCTGCTGAAACTGCTGGGCGTTCTGGCTCCCGATAACGCGGACCGGACCTTCGTCCTGGCAGACATGCCCGCCGTGGTGCCTTACGAAGGAGAGCTCGAAGCCGCCATCGCCGACGCCCTGGAATCGAGGCCAGACATTATCCGGAGTACTCTCGCCATCGCCAACTCCGAGATCGCCGAACGGTTCGCCCGGAATCAGCGCCTGCCCACTCTCCAGCTTTTCGGCGATTACGCCGTGCTCGGGGCCGACGACGATTTCGACGACGCCGCCGAGATGGCCAGAGACGGTGATATTGACACCTGGCAGGTGGGTGTACGTTTCGAGGTGCCCATTCCCAATCGCACGGCGCGTTCGCGCTACAGCATTGCCGAGACGCAGACGCTCCAGGCGCGTGTGCGCCTCGAGGCCGCCAAGGAGAATCTGACCCGGGAGGTCGCAGATGCCCTTGCCGACGTTCGCACTGCGGAGGCGCGCTATACCACCGCCATCGAGGCCCGGCAACTGGCGACCGACGTGCTCGCCGCCAGGGACAAGATGTTCAGCCTCGGTCGCTCTCAGGACAACCTGGAGGTCCTGCGTGCGCAGGAGAGCTTGGCCAACGCGGAGCGGGACGTCATCCGCGCTCAGGCGGACCACGCGATAGCCCTGGCGAACCTCTATCGGGTTCAGGGCGTCCTTCTGGAGAAGCGCGGTATCGCTTTCGTCCCCAAGGCAGCCGAGTAGCCCCGCTATCCTTCTGCTGAGGCCGCCGGCCGTCGCAGCCGCAGCTCCTGATCCTATTTGTACGGCTTGCTCGCCGGTGGTTCGAACGGGACGCCCAGGTCCTTGCAGACGAGGTTGGCCGAGATGCGGCCGGACTCGTAGATGGTCGGCAGGCCGCTGCCCGGATGGGTGCCGCCGCCGACCAGGTAGCAGCCGTCTATCTCCTGGAAGCGGTTGTGCGGCCGGAAGTAGAGGACCTGCATCATCGTGTGCGCCAGGTTGAACGTTGCTCCCTCGTAGACGTTGTAGTCCTGCTGCCAGGTCGCCGGCGTGGCGACGCGCATCTCCTCGATGTTCTCCCGCAGTCCCTCGAATCCACCGCGTTGCTCGACGATGTCGAGGATCTTGTCCCTGTAGCCGTCCGCCGCGGCCGACCAGTCGATGTCCGAGCGCATGTTCGGGCACGGCACCAACACGTATATCGTCGACTTGGCTTCCGGGGTCAGCGTCGGATCGCTGACGGATGCATTCTGGATGTAGAGAGAGGGGTCTTCGGGCAGGACTTGCTCCTCTGTGATCTCGTCGATGTTCTTCCTGTAGTCGTCCGCGAAGATCACGTTGTGGTGGGCGAGTTCGGGATACTGCCGGCCGACTCCGAGGTAGAGCATGAACGTGGAACACGAGAGCTTCCACTTCTGGAGCTTCGCAGGGCTATACTTGCGCAGAACGTCGGGCGGCACAAGCGAGTTCATCGCGTGCCCGAAATCGACGTTGAGGACAACCCGGTCGAAGCGTTCCTCTTCGCCGTCCTCCAATCGGACTCCGACCGCCCGTCGACCGTCGAGAATCAGTTCGCTCACCGGCTCCTCCAGCCGGATCGCGCCACCTTCTTCCTCCACGACCTTCGCCATTGCCTGGGATAACCGGTTCAGCCCGCCGATGACGTGATAGATGCCGAACGCATGCTCGATGTACGAGAGCATGGTAAAGAAAGCGGGGCAGTCCCACGGCGACATGCCCAGATACTTGGACTGAAACGCGAAACAGAGCTTCAGGTCGTCGTTGTCGAAGTACCGGCCGAGATTCTGGAACACGGACTTGCCCAACGACATCCTGGGCAGCGCCTTGAGGAAGATCGGATTCAGGTACGCGAGCAGGTTTCCGTAGTGCTTTTGGAGGCACGGCATCAATCGCTCGAAACGCGCCTTCTCCGACTCCAGGAACTTGTCGACCCCTTCCTCGTTACCGGGGAAAGCGGCCCGTATTTGCTCCTTGGTCTCCTCCGGGCGCGGCGATGGGAATATCTCCTTGCCGCCGATCCGCAGCCGGTAGAGCGGGTCCAGTTCCACGAAGTCCAGGTAGTCGGCGCTGTCTCGCCCCGCCTCCTTGAACACCTCGTCCAGGATGAACTTCATCATCAGGAACGTTGGGCCGGCGTCGAAAGTGTAATCCCCCAGGTGGATGGGCGCGTTCCTGCCGCCGACGGTGTCCTGTTCCTCGAAAACGGTGACATCGAATCCGCGGTGGGCCAGGATCATGGCAGCCGTGAGTCCACCAGGACCGGCGCCGACGATGCCGATTCTTGCTTTTGCCATGCTGGAAAGCTCCCAGTCAGGTCTTGGGGAAATCGCGGGCCACTCGGTCGCACACCTGCTGTCCGGATAGGACAGCCATGGGCATGCCTCCGCCGGGGTTGACGCTTCCGCCCACGAAGTACAGGTTTTCGTACTTCTCGCTCTCTTTTGGAGCCTTGAATCCCAGGTTCTTCTTGCGATCCGAGACGACCCCGTAGATAGCGCCGCCGTTGGAGTAGTAGCGCGTCTCGATGTCCTCCGGCGTCCACAGGTCTTCCACGATGATGTGCTGCCGAAGATCCTCCAGTCCCATGCGTTCGAGCTTCTCCAGCACCCTTTCGCGCAGGGCCAGATACTCGTCTTCGGTGAAGTGCTGCCCCTCCAGTGGCGGGATGTGGGGCAGGATCTTGATGTTCTCGCAGCCCGCGGGCGCCTGGGTCCGGTCGGTGCGCGCGGGTGCCACCACGTAGACAGTCGGGTCCTCGGGCAGCACTTTCTTGTGAAACACGTCGTCGAAGTGCTTGCGCGGATCGCGCGAGAAGAAGAAGTTGTGATGGGCCAGTTGGGGGTATTCGCGGTCGACCCCCAGGTGAACGACCAGCCCCGAGCAGGCCGGCGCGAACTTCCTGTATTTCTTCAGGAAAGACTCGGGCTCCTCCAGAAGCCTCTCGTACGCGGGTATAACCTCCATGTTGCAGACAAAGGCGTCTGTTTCTATCCGTGTGCCGTCTTCGAGCACGGCCGACACCACGCGTTCTCCCGACTTCTCCAGGGACGTCACCTCAGCGCCCAGATGGATGTCGACGCCGACTTCCTCCGCCAGCTTGCGGAGCCCTTTCGCCAGACCGAACATGCCGCCGTCCACGTACCATAGGCCGTACTCCCATTGCACATGCGGCAGCAGGTTCAGGACCGCGGGCGCATCGTAGGCGGAGGATCCCACGTACTTCACGAAGAAGTCGAGGATGTGCCGCAGATAGGTATTGCGCACCCGCTTGCGGACGCCGGAGTGCATGCTCCTGAGCAGATCGAAATCGCGCAGCATGGAGATCACGCCGTGGAATCGAACCATCTCGCGGGCCGTATCGAGCCCTTGTTCGAAGTAGCCCGGCACCGTCTTCTCGAACAGGTTCTGCGAGTATTCGAGGAACTTGGTGAGGTCGGCCTCATCATCGGCGCCCAGGGCCGCATTCCCCGCAATGGTCTGCTCGACGTCGGGCAGCAGGTCTATGCTAGTGCCGTCCTCAAAGAAGTTGCGCCAGTGCGGGCTGAGCTGTCGGATGGACACGTAGTCGCTCATCCGGCGGTCGTGTCGCTCGAAGAGCCGCTCGAAGTACTGCGGCAGCGTCAGGATGGACGGCCCGAGATCGAAGGAAAACCCCTGCTTCTTCAGAACGTTGAGCTTGCCGCCGACGTGCGGGTTCTTCTCGAAAACCTGCACTCGATAGCCCTCCGCGGCCAGCGCGATTGCCGCGGATATTCCTCCCAGACCCGCTCCGACCACGGCCACTGTGTTCCGCGTGTCCTTGCCCATCACCTTCCGGCCTCCTCCGGTTCGAGTCCCCGGTAGCCCGCGGCAAGTGCTCGACTCACGTGATAATCATACGCGCTGCCCGAACCGGAGGCAACACCCAATCACCCGGCTGCGCAAGACAGCGGAACAACTCATCCGCTCCAACGCGCGTGGTTGCCCCCTCGCAGTCGCCGGGTTGTTGCGGCCGGGATAGCAGGTCGTTAGAATAGGACCATCGGGGGAGGTCCTCGATAGCCGGCGGTGAAAATCCCGGCCCTTTCTGCACTGCGCTGTCTCAATACCGAGCTTAACGGAGGCAGTACATGGACCTGGCGAACGGAGTGGATGCGGCAGCGTTGTTCGAGCACGGCGGGCTGACGTATGACGACTACGTCGTGCTCCCGGGCTACATAAAGTCCGCGCTCGCGGACATTTCCCTGGACACCCGCCTCACGCGCCAGATCGCTCTGAAACTGCCTGTGGTCAGTTCCCCCATGGACACCGTCACCGAGAGCCGCATGGCCATACACATGGCGCTGCTGGGCGGCATCGGCATCATCCACTACAACAGCACCATCGAAGAGCAGGCGGCCGAGGTCGGGAAAACGAAGCGGTTCGAAAACGGGTTTATTATGGACCCCGTTGTTCTGTCTCCCGACCACCGCATTTTCGACGTCGTCCAGATCAAGAAAAGGTACGGGTTCGGCGGCGTGCCCATCACGGAGAACGGCGAGGTCGGGGGCAAGCTCGTGGGCATGGTTACCTGGCGCGACATCGACTTCGAGACGGATACCTCGAAGCGGCTCCGCGAGGTGATGACGACCGACCTGGTCGTGGCGCAGGAAGGCATCACACTCGCCGAAGGCAACCAGATTCTGCGCGAGAGCAAGAAAGGCAAACTGCCGATCGTGGACGAGGACGGAAACCTCGTTGCCCTGATGAGCCGCACGGACCTGCGCAAGAACCAGGACTTCCCGTTTGCCAGCAAGGACGAAGGCAAGCAGCTCTTGGTCGGAGCGGCGATCGGAACGCGCGCGGAGGACCGCGACCGTGCGGAGGCGCTCGTCGAGGCCGGCGTGGACGTGGTTGTGCTGGACAGCGCCCAGGGCTACTCGGTATACCAGATCGAGATGGTCAAGTGGCTGCGCGAGCATTATCCGGGTCTGCCGATCATCGGCGGGAACGTTGTGACGGCCGAGCAGTGCCGGGGCCTGATCGAGGCGGGCGTTGACGGCCTGCGCGTCGGCATGGGCACGGGGTCGATCTGCATCACGCAGGAAACGGTCGCGGTAGGCCGGTCGCAGGCCAGCGCGGTGTACCACTGCGCCAAAGCGGCGGAGCGCCACGGCGTTCCGGTCATTGCAGACGGTGGCATCGCCGCCATCGGCCACATCGCCAAGGCCCTGGCGGTCGGCGCCGCAACCGTCATGATGGGCAGCATGTTGGCGGCCACCGACGAAGCGCCGGGAGAGTACTTCTACGAAGGCGGCGTGCGCGTGAAGCGCTACCGCGGGATGGGTTCGGCCGAGGTAATGCAGGAACGTGGCGCCAAGCGCTACATGGAAGCGGACGAGGCCGTCAAGGTCGCCCAAGGCGTAAGCGGCACCGTCGTGGACAAGGGGTCGGTGGTCGATTACGTCCCCTACCTCACCCAGGGCGTTCGTCATTTTCTGCAGGATGCAGGTTGTGCCTCCGTCGAGGAGCTGCACTCGGCCGTGCGGGACGGCAAGGTTCGATTCGAGCGACGGACACTGGCGTCCAGGCTCGAGGGCAACGTCCATGGCCTGCACTCGTTCCAGGAGCCGCACCGCGCCATCCCGAAGGGCAACTAGCCCTGAGGCCTGGCGCATGTTCCTTTGACGCGAGTGGGTCGGCAGGTTGAGGTCGAGGATGTTCGAGCGCCGGGTGATTATTCTGGCAGCCTGTTTCGTGCTTGCCGGCGGAGTGTTGCTGGCGAGGCTCGCGCAGGTTCAGATCGGCTGGCACGACCGGTTCGCGCTGGAAACCTACACGCAGGCAGGCGGCAGCCAGATCACCGAGACGGTCCGTGGGGGTATCTACACGCGCTGGGGGACACCGCTTGCGCGCGACGTGCCGTGCTTCGACGTAGGGGTGCTCTACGACAGGCTGGGCGAGCCCGAATGGAAGGTGCGATTGAGCAGGCTCTGTGACGTGCCGGTCGAACAGCTTGAGGCACGCGCCGCCCAGGTCGTCGAGCGCGTGGAGCGCATCCAGAGGTCCGTCCAGGAGCGGAGCGGGCAGGATCCGGACGAGAACTACGTGCGCATCGTCGAGCAGACGCAGTACCATCCCGTGCTGGAGGACGTTCCCGCGCAGATTGCGGCGGTCCTCAGCGTGTGTGAGGCGACGTTCAGGCCGGAAGAACCGGCCGAGCGTCCCGCCTTCCGTGTGATGGAACGGTCGCGTCGGGACTACTCGAACGGGACGCTGGCGCCTCACCTCGTCGGCCAGGTGGGCATAATGACCGCCGAGGCATGGGACCGGCTTGAGGACGAGGGCAAGACCTGGACCATGGCCAGGCCCGTCTCGGAGATCGGTGGTCTGTACAAGATGGACGACCGCCTGGGAGTCAGCGGCATCGAGGCCGCGTTCGAGGACGTTCTCCGGGGGGAAAGGGGCTATGTCTCCAAGCGCCGCGTGTTCAAGGTGCTGAAGGTGGAGAGACGGCTGATAGAGTCGCCCCCAAGCCGGGGCGACGATGTCTTTCTGACCATCAACGAGGACTTCCAGCTTGCCGCCAACCGGGCCCTCAAACGAGCATCGCAGATGCCGGAGCTCGAGTTCCAGTCCGGGGCTCTGGTCATCCTGGACGCGCGGGACGGGGCCATCCTTGCAGCCGCCAGTTACCCCGGCTACGATCTCAGCACCTACCGCGATCAATACGAATCGCTCCTTCTGGATCCCTTGAAACCCCTCTTCTACAGGCCGACTATGGCCGCTTTGCCGACCGGCTCCATCTACAAGATCATCACGGCTATTGCGGCGCTGGAAGGGGGCGTAATCGGCGAGAACTCTACGTTCGACTGCCAGGGACGACAGATGTTCCGCGCGGGCGCATCCAAGAAGTACTTCCACTGCACCGGCTACCACCGCAGTATCGGTCTGGTCGCCGCAATCGAGAAGTCCTGCAACATCTACTTCTACAACACGGGCCTGCGCGTGGGGGGCGAGGGGCTGGCCCGGTGGGGCAAGCTGTTCGGCCTGGGAGAGCCCCCTGGGCAGTTGCCGGTGCCGCGCTACACCTACGGTGTGATCAACCTGAGCATCGGGCAAGGCGCCCTGCTGTGTACGCCGCTGCAGGTGGCGGCCGCCATGGCAGCGGTAGGGAACGGCGGAAAGCTTTACAAGACTCACTTCTTCCACCGCACGTGCAGCGCAGACGGCGCTTTGTTGGAGGAATACAGCCCTACTTTCAGGAGCATCCCGATATCGGCGAACACGCTTCGGTTGGTTCGCGAGGGCATGCGGCGCGCCGTGGAGAGCGGCACCGCGGAGGGCTCGGGTATGTCCGCGTTCCGGGCTGCGGGCAAGACGGGCACGGCCGAGCTGGGCCCCGGGCAACCCAATCATGCCTGGTTCGCCGGCTACGCGCCGCATGACGACCCGAAGATCGCCTTCGCCGTCGTCAGCGAACGCACCTCCGGACACGGCGGCTCGCACGCGGCGCCCATCGCGCGACTCGCGCTGGAGCAGGTCTGGGACAGAGTGGAAGCGATGCCGTAAGTGGGCGCGAGCGGGACCTACGCCGAGCTCCGAGCGGGCTCGTCCGCGTCCCAGCAGATATCCTCGGCGCGCAGTTCCACCGTGCCTCGGCCGCGGTAGTAGTCGATACCGGGCTCGAAGGCGAGTGAGAAGGGCTCGTTCTTGCGGGCACGGAGCTCGTCCAGCCAGTCTGCCTTGCCCATGCAAATGGCCCTGAGCACGGCGCGGTTCTGTCGAACCATCAACGCCAGGTGGTTGCCGCGGCTGCCGACAATCTGGGGGTTGCCCACCAGCCTGAGTCCGGTTGCGGCGAAGATCGGGCGGGGATTGCCCTGGCCGAAGGGTGCCAGCATATCCAGTTCACGCACCAGATCGGCATTCAACTCATGCAGAAACACCTCGCCGTCCAGCGTCAGGTCAGGAGACTCGGCGTCCTCAATTGCGGCGTCGCCGGCCAGCGCGTTCATTCGTTCCCGAAGCACCGAAAGGTTGGCTTCATCCATGCACAGGCCGGCGGCGGCGTGATGACCGCCGAAACGGGTCAGCAGGTCGGAGCATTCCTGCAGGGCGGAGAACAGGGAGAACGAACCCGGGCTTCTGGCGCTGCCTCGGGCCACGCCGTCGGCGGTGTTGAGCACCACGGCGGGGCGTCTGTGGCGCTCCGCAAGACGCGACGCCACAAGGCCCACCACCCCCAGATGCCAGCGCGAGTCGGCCAGTACGATGCAACCGGGCGCGTCCAACTGGCTGCTTTGCAGCAACGCCTCCTCGGCCTGCTCCAGGGCCTCGGCCTGGGCTTTTCTCCGTAGGCGGTTCTGGCGCTCCAGGTGTTCGGCCAGGTCGCGGGCATGGCGCTCGTCTTCCGCGGTCAGCATCTGTACGGCGGCGCCGGCGTCCCCCATTCTTCCGGCCGCATTGAGACGGGGCGCCAGGCCGAAAGCGACATCCCGGGCCGTAATGGTCTGTCCGCGGGGTCGGCTCGCTTTGACGAGGGCCTGTAGTCCCGGCAGCGAGGACGCCGCAAGCGTCTTCAGGCCGTAGGTCGCCAGCACACGGTTCTCGCCGACCATCGGCACAACGTCCGCTATCGTGCCGATTGCCACCAGCGAGAGCGCCTCCATCAGCAAGTCGCGGTAAGCGTCGGATACGCGTTCGCCCTCGGTGATCTGTTGGCCCAGCGCCCAAGCCAGCTTGAACGCCACGCCGACCCCCGCCAGACCTTCGTCGCCGAACGATGCCCCGGGCAGCTTCGGGTCCAGGACGTGCGGGGCGCCAGGGCGTTCGTCGCATGGAGGATGGTGGTCGGTTATCAGAAGCTCGATGCCGAGCCGCTTCGCCAGGGCCGCTTCGGGCAGGGAGGTTACGCCGCAGTCGACCGTGACCACCACCTCCGTGCCGTCTTCCGCAAGCTCTTCCAGGGCGACCGTGTTCAGGCCGTAGCCCTCGTCGACGCGGTGGGGAATGTAGAAGTCGACGTCAGCGCGTAGGAACCGAAGGAAATGCAGCAGAAGCGAGGTGGCGGTGATCCCGTCGGCGTCGTAATCGCCGTAGACCATAATCTTCTTGCCGGATCGTGCGCGTTTCAGCAGGAACTCGGCCGCGGCGGTAACCTGTTTGTCCTCGCAGGGATCAGACAGTTCATGGAGGCTCGGCTGGAGGAATCGCTGGGCGGCCGACGGCTCGGTGAGGCCGCGGTTCACCAGCGCGCGTGCCGTCAGCGTCGACAGATTCAGCGCCGACGTAAGTCGCTCCACGTGGCGGTCTTCTTTGGGGGGATACGTCCATCTCTTGGCCATGACGGATAGAGTATAGCAGGGCCGGCGGGACCTGCGCGAGTGGAGCGGCGTAGTGGGAACGACCCGTGCTGCCGCTATGCCAGAGGCATCGCGCGCACGCGCCCCGCGACAATGCTCACGGCGCCGTGCTGCCCCTTGATCCGGCCGTCTACGAGGTACGCGCCTCCTTGAATCAGTTCTTTGCCGCACTGCCTATAGACGTCCGGGAAGACGACCACTTCGGCCACGCCGTATCGGTCTTCCAGCGTGAGAAACCGCATGTATTCGTGGCTCTTGGTCACAGCCCGGCGCGTGGTCACCAGCCAGCCGGCGAAACGGACGGGCCGGTTGATTCGGCTCTTCAACTCGAAGCTGGGCGTCACGTTCTGTCCGCGCAGCTCGTCTTCCCAGAGCCGGAGCGGGTGCCCGGAGTGGCTGAAGCCCAGAATCCGCGTCTCCCAGAGTATGCGGTCGCGCAGGCTGAACGGCGGGCGCATGGGCATGTTTCGGACCGGGGCGGCAAGCGAGGCAGCCCGGGGACCGGTGTAGGAGGTGGTGCCCTCAAAAAGGCGGCAATCAGCCTGCTCGGGGAGACGGTTTCGCTGTCCCAGCAGGCAGTCGAATCTCATCATCACGGTCGGCCGGTTGAGGCCGAATCCATGAAACGCCCCGCAGAGTACCAGGTTCTCCAATGCCTCGCGGGGCAGGCGCACGCGAACGCAGAAGTCTTCGGGCGAATTGAACTGCCGGCGCACGCGTTCCTGCAGGATCTTCTTGACGGCTTCCGGACCCAGCAGTCTCACAGATTCCAGGCCGGGGCGGAGTGCGCCGTTTTCGGCACGGCATTCGATGTCGCTGCGGTTCACGCACGGCGGCAGTATGCGGACGTTGAAGTGCCGCGCTTCCTCGTAGTACGTCCGGGCGTCGTAGAAGCCGGCCTTGTTGGCGATGACACTGGCGAGGAACTCGGCCGGGTAGTGGGCCTTCAGATACGATGCCTGGTAGGAGATATGGCCGTAGATGGACGCGTGAGCTTTGCAGTAGGAGTAGGCGGCGAACCCCTCGATCTGGCGCCAGATGTCCTCGGCCACCTCAGGCGGTACGCCCCGGGACACGCAGCCCCGGACGAAGCGATCCTTCGATTCGGCCAGCTTGCCCTGGGAACGGAACTTGGAGATGTGCTTGCGCAGCTCGTCGCCCTCGGCAAGTGTGAAGCCCGCCACGGCCTGAGCGACCCGCAGTATGTCCTCCTGGTAAAGCATCACGCCGTAAGTCGAACCCAGCGCTTCCTTCAGTAGGGGAGTGGGGTAGGTGACGGCTTCCTCCCCACGTCGGCGGCGGATGAAGGCGTGCTTCATGCCGCTGCTGGCCGGGCCCGGGCGTATCAGCGACAGTGCCTGTATCAGATCCATTATGCTCTCGGACTGCAGCATCTGCAGCATCTGGCGCATGCCGGGCGACTCGATCTGGAAGCAGCCCATGCTGCGGCCGTTTTTCAGTATCGAGGCGGTGCGCGGATCGCGGTCGGGCAGCTTGTCGACGTCAACCGTGACGCCTCGCTGCTCTTTCACCTGCTCAACGGCTTCCGCCACGATCGACAGCGAGCGTTGCCCGAGCAGGTCCATCTTCACGAGGCCGATGCGCTCTATGCCTTTCATTTCGTACTGAGTGACCACTATGCCCTTGGTGCTGCGCTCCAGCGCGGTGTACCAGGTCAGCGGCCGGTCGGCGATCACCAGCCCGCCCAGGTGTATGCTCAGGTGGCGCACGTAGCCGTCTATCTTGAGGGCCGTCTGCACAACCGTGCGCCAGGGCTCTTGCCGGGCGGGGAACCCGTCCATCTCCGGGAAGGTGCGGGTAGCTTCCTCGATGCTGGACGCCCCATAGTGGGGCAGCAGTCGGCTGTAGGCGTTTACCTCGTCCAGCGGGAGTCCCATCACGCGGCCCACGTCGCGGAACGCCGCCCGTGCGCGCAACGTGGAGTGGGTGGCAACCATGGCGATGCGCTCGCCGCCGTAGCGCCGATAGACGTAATCGATCACTTTGTCCCTGCGTCGCCAGCAGAAGTCGATGTCGATGTCCGGCACATCGGTTCGGTACTCGTTGAGGAAGCGTTCGAAGTAGAGGTCGAACTTCAGCGGATCGACCGCCGAGATGCCCAGGCTGTAGGCGACGATGCTGTTGGCCGCTGAGCCCCGCCCGACGTGCGGGATCCCCTCCTTCTCGGCGAACTGCACGATGTCGTGAACCAGCAGGAAATAGTCACAGAAGCTGAGTCCGCCGATGACTTCCAGTTCTCGGTCCAGTCTGCGCCTGACCTCGCTACTCAAACTCCCGTAACGTTTCCGGGCGCCCTCGTACGCTATGCGGCGCAATCGCCGGCAGGCCGAGACCCCCTCCAGGCCGTCGATT
>CAZZNQ010000049.1:0-29910 GCA_964655775.1 uncultured candidatus Brocadiaceae bacterium
CGGTAATGCCCTCAGCTACCTGGAGAACGACTACATCGAGCCGGTCGACCGGGACCGGCTGTACGCGTCCACCATGGAGCAACTGGTGGAGGGCCTGGGCGACCGCTACTCGGCGTATCTCTCGTCGGAGCTCATGGTGCGCGAGGACGAGGAGACCCGCGGGGAATTCGGCGGGATCGGCGTGGTTCTGAGCGGAGCGGGCGATCACCCGGTTGTGCTGGAGGTGGGCGAAGGAAGCCCGGCTGAAGAGGCGGGCGTGAAGCCGAACGACGCCATCCTGGCCGTGGACGGTCGCGCCGTGGCGGACATGTCCGCGATGCAGATCACCTCGGCGGTGCGCGGTCAACCCGGAACCGCGGTGACGTTGCGCCTATTGCGGCCGGGCCGCCCGGAGCCCTTCGATGTGACGATCACCCGGCGGAAGGTGGTCGTGCATGCGGCACGGTGGCGCATGGTCGAAGACGGCATCGCGGTCCTCCGGATCGCGCACTTCAACCGGCACTGCTGCCCCGAGTTGGAGCGCGCCCTGGCCGAGATGCGCGAACAGGACCTGCGCGGGCTCATCATCGATCTGCGGGACAACGGGGGCGGCCTGGTTACGGAGGCACGGTCTGTCTGCGACTCGTTCATCCAGGGAGGCACCGTGTTCGTCGAGCGCAGTCGGGAAGATAAGAGGGATATCGAGGTCTCAAGGCGTGTGCGCGTGCCAGCGGATGTGCCGATCGTGGTGCTCGTCAACGGCGGGACGGCGAGCGCGGCGGAACTCGTCTCCGGTGCTCTGCAAGCACGCGACCGCGCGGTCGTCATAGGCGACCGCACCTACGGCAAAGGCAGCGGAACCGCAACACGCAGGTTGCCGGACGGGTCCGGCGTTCGGCTCACGGCCAGGCGATACGAGTTGCCAAACGGCCGTGGCATCGAAGGCGAGGGCGTGGCCCCCGACGTTGTCGTCGGCCACGTCGAGACTCCGAGCAGGGACGCGTCACCGGAGGAGATAGCCCGGTGGCAGCAGCGTAAGCAGCACGCCGACGAAGAGCAGCTTCAGGCCGCCCTGACGGCGATCAAGCGGATGCTGGCCTCGGACCGGTAGCCCATGCGGAGACATCCATGCAACCCACTCGCACCAAGATAGTTGCGACACTCGGTCCCGCTTCTTCAGCCCCGGATACCATTCGTCGGCTCGTGAAAGCGGGCGTCGACGTCTTCCGCCTGAACTTCTCGCACGGCACCCGGGACGAGCATGCCGAGTACGTGCGCGACATCCGGCAGGCGGCGGATGAGCTTCAGACGCCCGTCGGCATCATGCAGGATCTGCAGGGGCCGCGCATCCGCACAGGCCCACTCGAGAACAGTCGCCCCGTCGACCTCAAAGAAGGACACGAGCTGAGACTCGTGCCCGGTTCGTTTGGCGGCAATGCGCAGAAGGTATCGGTCAGCTATCAGGAACTGGCGCAGGACGTGGAGCCCGGCGACACGATACTGCTCAAGGACGGCATGATCGAGTTGGAGGTAACCGCGACGGACGGTCGGGAGACCACCTGCCGCGTTGTTGTCGGAGGCGAACTCGACGAACACCAGGGCATCAACCTCCCGGGCGTGAAGCTGAGTATCACGTCGCCGACCGAGAAAGACCTGGACGATGTGCGCTTCGGCATCGACCTGGGCGTGGACTTCATCGCGCTCAGTTTCGTGCGGGCGGCCGGCGATATTCTGCGTCTCAAGAGCGCGATCAAGGACCACGTGGGCGACGGGGCCGACCTGCCCGTTATCGCCAAGATCGAGAAGCCGGAGGCCGTCGAGAACCTGCGCGAGATACTGGCCGTCTCGGACGGCGCCATGGTGGCGCGCGGGGACTTGGGCATTGAGATGCGCACGGAGGTGGTGCCGGCGGTGCAGAAGCGCATCATTCGCCACGCCAACCGCCTGGGCCTGCCCGTCATCACCGCCACCCAGATGCTGGAGTCGATGGTGGACTCGCCCCGGCCCACGCGCGCGGAGGCCAGCGACGTGGCCAACGCGATCCTGGACGGCACGGACGCGGTGATGCTCAGCGGCGAGACCGCCATCGGGCGGTATCCGGTCGAAGCCGTTACGATGATGGACCGCATCGCCTACCAAGCCCAGCAGATGCCGCGCGAGCCGCATGGGCGGGCCGACGAGCACTCGGAAGCAGACATCGCCATACAGGAATACGCCCTGGCCGAAGCGGCGTGCGACATCTCCGCGCATCTTGACGGCGCGCCCATCGTCGCTTTCACGATCACCGGCAGCACGGCGCGGTACGTCGCCCAGCGTCGCCCGGCCAGCTTCATCTACGCCCTGACGCCGGAGGAGGCCACCTACCGCCGCCTCGCGCTCGTCTGGGGGGTGCGGCCGGTGATGCTGCAGGTCTTCGCAACGACGGACGAGATGATCCAGCGGGGACAGGAGCGCCTGCTGGAACTGGGATTTGCCCGGTCGGGGGAGACGGTCGTCTACGTCGCCGGCGCCAGCACCAACACCCCCGGCGGCGCGGACATGATCAAGATCCACCGGCTGCAGTGAGCCGGTTGTCCTTTCCCGGCGACCGTGGGCGCAATCCGGATCTTCTATTGTATACTGTCCGGCGCCATGCGCCGGCGGTAGGGGGCTTGCGTGCCGGCCGAAACAAAGACATGTGGCATGGCTGCGAAGCGGTTGTCGGACGGTGGACGCGGAGGCGCGTGGACGGCGGATAAGCGAGGACGGCTCTACTCCAGGAGATGTGCGAATGGCGGGCGGTGAGGCGCGCTGGGCCGAGATGGTGAACTTGCGGCCGGATCAACTGCAGGAGATCGTCGACGCGGCGCCTGTGGCCTACTGGCCGCTGGGCCTGATCGAGCACCACGGCTGGAGCCTGCCGGTCGGCTTTGACGGGTTCAGCGCCCAGCGCCACTGCCTGGCGATGGTGAAGCGCACCGGCGGGGTGGTGCTGCCCGTCATGTGGTGGGGTGGCGCGGGCGGGCACGGCGGGTTCAAGTGGACCTTCTACCAGCCGATGGAAGCAGCCGAGGCGATATTCGAGACCACGATTCGACGTCTGATCGACTTCGGTTTCCGGTGCATCGTGCCGATACCCGGGCACGGCCCGTGGAGCCGCATCATCGAGAAGGTGCTGCCCCCCATAGCCGAGGAGCATGCGGACGTCCTGGCAGTAGGTGCTCCCGGAACGCCGCATCGTCCGGCCGACATGCGGTTCCACGGTGATCACGCGGCGCGATGGGAGACGGCCTACGGTCTGGCGCTGTTCCCGGAGCTGATCGACATGGGGGCGTTGGACGATGAGCGCGATGCGGCCAAGGTCTGGCCGCTGAGCGGGCCGCCGCCGGAAGACGAGCGGATGGACATCGTTAACTTCGACGAGAGCGATCCGTGTTTCGCGCAGGCGGGGGACGACTCGCGTCGCGCGAGCGCCGAGGAAGTGACGGCCGAGATCGAGGCGATGCACGACCATATTGTGGGGATGATCGAGCGGCATCTGGGCTGGGAGTGAGGCGTCTACAGAAGGCCGAGCCAGTCGCCCAGGAGGAACTGAAACCTGCCGATGAGGAGCGATTCGCGGGCCATGACCGTGTAGCCGAACGAGGCCCCGAAGGCGACCATCAGGAAGATGATGCCCAGCCGCGATACGGCGCCGAGCGCACCGGTGTGTTCCAGGCTGAAGAAGAAGTAGCAGAGCACCGCGAATACGCCCAGCACGATGATGATGCGGTCGATGCTGCCGAACGCCTGTGCGAAGTCGGCGTGCTGCTGGAGCGCGGACGTATTGCGCGCGAGCACGTAGGCGACGGCGACGGCCAGCGAGGCGAGTTTCAGCCATACGGCGAGCCGCCCTCCCTGCGGAGCCACGTAGGCGGTGGCGGCGAAGAGCGCCGCAGCCAGTGCCACCGCCACCCAGCCGACCCAGTGCATGGGCGTGGCGACGACGGTGGCCTCCACGTGACGCAGGATGTTGCTGTGGATGGCCGGCTGAATGCCGAATCCGGACCAGAATCCCACCAGCATGGCCAGCGGATAACGGCTGAGCCAGGCATGCTTACGCGATATGCGCAACACCAGCAGCAGGCCCAGGAAGATGGGCACGATGCGCCAGAGCTCGCCCCGGCGCACCTCGACCGTCGGGTCGAAGGCGGGAGCGATAAGCACGTCGTAGATCTGCGGCTTCATGAACTGGAACCAGGTCACCACCAGCGAGACGCCCAGCCCCATACCGACGAAAAGGTGCTCGGCGGTGCGGAAGAACGGGTTGTCCTTGTAGAGGAAGCTGAACATCGCCACGGTCATGACAACGCCGGCCAGCACGACGAACGTGGCCGGCCAGTCCGGCACGCCGCTCTCCCGCAGCGGCATGCGATCGATGGCGAAGAGGATGAAGTTCGCCGCGAACAGCACCACTGCGCAGGCGACGGCGACGACCACGTCGTTGCGGGAGCGCGGCTCGACCATGTCAGCCTTGCCTCCTCTCGCGACGGCGCGCCATGTAGTAGCGCACGTTGCCGACGACGACAAACAGTACGATCATCGCGTGGATGATGCTCTGGGCGAACATGCCGCCGATCCCCAGGCCGGGCTCATTGAGAAGGACCTCGTAGTCGGCGGCGCCTCGCAGCCCGGAGATGAGGCCGTTGATCTGGCCGGCGTCCAGCCGCACAAATGCGTCGGGGCCCGTCACGGCTGTGCACCCTATGCCCATCGGGATGCCGAACGGGTCGGTGGCGTACATGATCCAGGCGATGTAGGTGCTTCCCGCCGCTACGTCGATCACGTAGGAGACCTTCTTCAGCGAATCGATGTCCTGGAAGATCGGCATTCCCACGGTGGGGCGGTTCTCGTAATCCTGGCGGAAGACCTTGACGATCCTCTCGCCCATGCCCGTGATCACCTGGGCCATTCCGCCGGGCTGATAGCCGAGGTAGACGTAGTCGCGCCCGACGACCTTGTCCGGGAACTCGGCGGCGACGTCGTTGAAGATCTGCTGCATCAACGCGGCGCCGGTCTGCCAGAACGTCATCCCGATGACGCGCAGGTCCTTTCGCATACAGTGGCGCAGCAGGGCGATGCTCATCGGCTCCAGTTCCGCCTTCGCCTGCGGATCGAAATCCAGGGCTATGAGCACTGCCGACCCTGGGGGTAATCCGTCGACGAAACGGAACGCACGCTGAACGGCGTCCTCGGGCGTCATCGGCTGTCGCACGGGCACCATCAGCGACGCCGCCATCACCAGCGCCACCAGCAGGTAAAGCCATCTTACGTCTTTGGTCACGGACGGAAGGCTCACTGCGCGCCTCCCAGGTAAGAGCGTTCCACGCCGAAGATGATGCGCAGGGACGTGGCGATGGTGCCCAGGCTGACGCCCAGCATGGTGCCGCGCTTGGCTGCGGTGTTGGGCACCTTCATCAGCCAGTCGGACACGGCGGGGAAGTAGTCGGAGATCATCTCGCCCAACGGCACGCGGCCCAGCATGACGATGACGGCGGCGATCAGCAGTATGGCCGCGTCGAAGCTGCGGGCACGGAAGGTGCGGACGGCCGCCGAGGCGATGAAGAATCCGAGCAGGCTGAACATCGTCGCGCCGGCAGAGGCGTAAAGCCCGTCATAGAGCCAGTGGTAGTAGGAGCCCTCCACCTGGGGATTCCAGAACCAGCGTCCGCCGTTGTAGGCTCCGGCGGCGGCCATCAGTATGAAGCCCACGAAGAAGAACAGGCTGTAGGCCCATCCCTCCTCGCGCGCCTTCATCTTGCTTGCATGCAGGCTGGTGAGGCTGTATGCGCCCAGAATCCATGCCACGCCGCCGATGATGACCGACCAGATGCTGAATATCTCGCGGATGTCGGCGGCGGCCGGATGCGGCACGTACCGCAGGCCCAGACCGAAGATGCCGAAGCAGAACGCCAGCACCAGGGGGATGGTCAGTTTGATCGTGCGCATTCGGTCTGCGTCCTCAGAAGCCTTTCTCGTATGCGGTGAACAGCACCTGTATCCAGTTCTTGCCCAAGTTGCTCAGCAGCAGCCCGAGTGGCAGCGACGTGAGCAGGATGGCCTTGCCGAAATCCTGGGCCTTCAGGGTCGCCAGCATCCGCACGTTGCGCGACAGGTAAGCGGCGGCCGCGTAAAGCTCCTCGCCCATCAGCGTGTAGTCGCAGGTGGTGATGAAGAACGGAATCTGGGTGAAGGAATCCGTCGCGGCGATTTGGATGGCGCCCGTGCCGGCTCCGACCTCCGCCAGTATGAGGGCTTCGGCAAAGAAGTAGCCCATGAAAAAGTTGGCGGCCGGACGGCGGCGCGACATGATGCCGGTAACGGCCGCGACGTAGGGGAACTGCTCAGGCGCGAGCATCATGACGTTGCCCGGACGGAAGGCATCGGGCCTGCCGGCGGCGGTGTAGCCCTCCTGCACCACCTCCTGGCTCAGCGAGTAAACGATGGGGTTGTTGTTGGCGACCAAAAGGTCGCTGTCGTACTCGGCCACCTGTCGCGCCAGTCGAGCCAGGATATTGATGCTGGCAAGCACGGCAATGTCGCTCACACCGCTCAGGCCGTGGACGAACAGCGCCGGTTTGCCCATTTCGGTCGCCCGGCCGATGGCCTCGTCGACGGCTTCCAGACCGGCGATCTTCCGCACGAACACATCGCGCCGGCGGCGAACGTAGACCAGCAGGCCGACCACGGCCGCGGCGAACACCAGGGCAAAGGCGAGGTTCACCGACTGCGACGAGTCGAACAGCGCGGCCCGCGCCGCCGCGGATACCGTCGGTCCGGCCACCTGATCCGGCTTCGTGCCCGGCGGCACGGTCGCGATTCGGAAATGGTACGTGCGCCCGTCGTGCCGTCGTTTGACTCTCTTGAGGCGTTCCTCGGCCTCGACGACAAGCGCGCCCAGTCGCACGCTCTCGCTATGCGCGGCGCTCAGGTCGTCGGGTGGCCGCGCCATGGTCCGAAGGCGCGAATGCAGCTTCGCCGACCGGGTTTCGAGCCATTGCGCGGATGTACTTTCGAGCGTTTGCAGGGCTGCCTCGTACGCCTCGACGCCTTGTCCTGCGGCATCCAGATCAAAGGCGGTTCCCGTGTCGCGGACCATCGCCAGTGCTGCGAGCAGGTCCTCCCCGCGGGTGCCGGTCCCGTCCGGCTGCTCCACCGGTTCCAGCCGGAACTCGCCCAGGGCCTCTCGGGTCTGCCACAGCAGGTCGTTCTCGATATCGCCGACCGATATATTCTGTCGGCTGCGGCTCACGTAGAGGCGGGCCACCCACAACGCATGGCTCAGCGCGTCCGCCCTGTCGTGGGCTTCAGGCCCTGCGTCGGGTGCGAGCGCCTTCTCCCTGGCCTCGGCGCTGACGCGCTTGAGGTCGGGCAGATGACGGGCGGCGATCTCAGGAGTCACCTGCTCCGGTTCCATGCTCAGCACAGCGGCAAGATGAACGCGCGCGGTCCGATCCAACTGCAGGAAGGACAGCGCAAACTCGGCGGCGCCCGAGGCGGCTTCCTGTGCCAGCGAGCTGGCGATACCGTCCAACTCGCTGACGCGGCCGGTGGCATCGGCGATCATCTGGGCGATCTCGCGCGCCGGCTCCAGCGCCATGAGGCGTCCCTCGATATCGGCCAGGGCTTCGGCCTGTGCCTCGGTCAGTGTCGGTTCCGGCTGGATGGGTGGTTCGGGTGAAACGGGCCTGGCCGCTGGTCGGGCGGGTCCGCGGGCCTGGAGCTCGGAGGGCAGCGCCCTCCACCAGAGCGCAATGCGCCGGCCGTTGTCATTGGGCGCCGGCACGGCCCGGAAGCCCTCCGGCTCGGGGAGGGCGGGGGGCTTTGCGGTCGGGCCCTCCTCCGGCTCGGTTCCCTCCGACTCACCCCCGTCGGCAGGCGTGCCTTCTTCCGACTGGTCGACCGGTTCCGACTCGTCGGATGTTTCATCGGGTGCCGGCTTCCCGCGGAGTATCGCCGCTTTCTGCTCCGTCAGTTCAGCATACATCGCCAGAACGTCCAGGTCTTCCGGGCCCGCGTCGAGGTCAAGTTCCCGAATCGCTTCGAGTTTGGCTGCTCTGAGCTCCTCTCGCCACTCTGGTAAGTGCTTCCCCAGGTAGCCGCTCAGGCGACGCCTCTGCGCAAGCGTGTCCTCGATCTTGGGCAGCAGGCCGCGGCATTTCTGCAGCGCGGCGGCCGCCCGGTCGATGCGCTTCTTGTGGCGCTCTTCCTCCTGCAGCCAATAGATGGGCAAGCGTTGGGTCGGTACGACCACGACGCAGTGCTCGTCGCCTGGCGACATGCGGTATGGGTAGAAGCCGCTCGTACGCGGGTCCGTAGGGAATCCCGATCCGGCAGGGATGCGCGCGCAAGGGAAGAAGTGGCGGTCGGGTGCGCGGCCGACCGTAATGTAGTAGTCGAAGGAGGTAGCAGGAGGTTCTTCCTCCGCCCCTCGGACCGGTACGGCCATCAGCCCTACCGCGAGCAGGACGATGCCCGCGGCAAGCGTTGCCGTCTGGCCTGAGATTCTCAAGACTCTATCACCTCGACGTTCGCACGGGGAACCGTAACAACGCGGCCGTCCGTCAGCTCCACGTCCATCACGCGCAAGCGTGCCTCGGTATCGATGGTCGTGAGATCGGAGGTCAGCGATTTCACCGTCCCCATCATGCCGAAGAACGGCTCTCGGATCAACCGCACCCGGTCGCCCAGGCCGAGCCCGCCGGGCTCTTGCCCTTCGCTCTGCCGCATCTCGGCACCCGCGTCGCCCTCGAGGGGGACAATAACCTCCGGCCGCCGTACGCCGGCCCTTATCTGGGTGGCGCCGTTCACGCTGGCGGTGCGACCTTCGAGCTCTGCCAGAAGCGCGAAAGTGTTCGCCGCCATCGCCATCGGGCCGAACCCCTCCGTCAGCACCAGAGTCAGGCCGATGTCCTCGGAGCCTGTCACGGCGACGCCGATCTCGTAGCCGAGAAGACCGTCCAGGTCCTGCGCCGATATTCCCGCCCCGATCAAGGCCGCGGCGCCTACCTCTGCCGCTGCGCGGACTACGGACGGGTCGATCAGACCGCCGACCACCACTGCGCGTCCTCGCCAGCTCTCATCAACAGATTCTTCGGCCAGTTGCTCACTGGGCGACTGCGCCGCCGCCACGAGCCTGCCACTGCATTCGCCTCCAACGCCGAATATCCCCTGAATGACGGCGGCCTCGGCCTGGACCACGGCGCCCTCGTCCGGCAGGACTTTGGCGACGGTACCGCTCAGGTAAGCGTCGAGCTGCACCGGCTTAGGCGGCTGCTGGATCATCACCTGGCCAGTCACGGACGAGATGGAATGGACGGTGCCGGCGACCGGCGATCTGCAGACCGAGCGAAGGAACCGAAGCCACGGCTGGGTCTCGGCGATTGGCTCATCCGCTTCCACGGATTCACCTTCCTGCTTCAGCATGTAGCGCTGCAGGTCCGGCGGCGGCACGCCAAGCCGGTCGGCGACCGGTACCGGATGGATATCCCCGGGCAATTCGGCGCGCGCAATCACGGTGTCCGCTTCAACCCGGTCGCCTTCCTGGACGAGGACCTGCCCCTTGAGCGGCAGCAGCCTTTCCTTCCACACGCTCGTGCGCCGGCTGATCTGCAGACCGGGTGTGTAGGCGTGTGCCATGGTCAGCTCCTTGCGCCCGATAAGTCGGCGTATGCCTGCATGGCGGCGGCCCATTCGCCTGCGGCTCTTCTGCGTTCCTCTGCGTCGGCCGGGAAGGCCACGGGCCGTCCGCGGCAGTCGATCACGAGTCCCACCTCGCCGCCGGTGCAGGTCTCGCTCCGTTCGTTTCCCGGTCCGGCGCCGAAGTCCACTCCGCGCCGCGGAGTCAGTTCCACCTCCGCCGTCTCGCCGTCGGTCAAAGGCAGCATGACCAGCTCGCCCCAGTTCATCTCTCCTTCGGTTGCCTCTGCACCCGTGCGGCGGATGGTGTAGTGAAGGCACGGCTTGCCGGGCCGGGGATTGCCCGTGGGCGCAACGCAGGTCCCCAGCGGCACCAGGCAGTCCCTCTCGAAGACCTGCACGGCCGCCTCCTCGTCGACGGTGCTCAGGACGCCCAGGTGCGGCATCATGAAGATGCTGTCCACGGCGATCTGCGTGACGCCGACCGGCTCGAACGCGTCGATGAGCATCATCATCGCCTGCGACCGGCGCGGAGCGTGAGAGAGCACGCCCCCGCTGCCGACCAGCAGGTGCAGTTCGGCCATGTCGATCAGCGATTCGGAACCGGTCTGGGCGAAGGCTTCGGATACGTCCCGGGCGCGCTGCACGCCCTTCAGGCCGGTCACCAGTGCCCGATGCTGCTGGAAGGCAAGCTGGAGCGCGCATCGAGCCAGGGCCTGTTCGAGCATCAGGTCCGGCACGGTCTGCGGGATCGTGGTCGGCCGGATCATCTTGTTCTTCACGCTGTTCTTCAGTTCAGCGGCATCGATCGGCTCCGGCAGCCACCGGGCCACCATCTCCACGCCGGCCTCGGCCAGCACGTTGGACACGCTGTAACTCATTCCCAGGTTGGCGCTGACGGTGCGGTTGAAGTCTTCCCCGAACACGCTGAACACGTCCGTGGTGGCGCCGCCGATGTCGACTCCCACCAGGTTGATGCCGCGCCGCCTGGCGGCCGCTTCCATGATCTTGCCCACGGCGGCCGGCGTCGGCATGATGGGCGCGCCGGTCCAGCGAATCAGCTTGTCGTATCCCGGCGCCTGAGCCATGACGTGGTGAAGGAACAACTCCTGTATCTGTTGCCGCGCCGGCCCCAGATTCTCGCGTTCGAGGGTGGGGCGCAGGTTCTCGGTGACGGTGAGTTCGGTGCAGTCCTCCAACGTCCGCCGGACCCCGTCGCGTGCGTCCCTATTGCCGGCGTAGATCACGGGCAGGCGGAAGTCACTGCCCAGCCTGGGACGTGGGCGGGCGGCGGCGATGTACTCGGCCAGCTCCATCACGTGGGTGATGGTTCCGCCGTCCGTTCCGCCGCTCAGCAGAATCATGTCGGGACTCAGGCTGCGCATCCGGTCGATCTTCTCGTGGGGTAGGCGCCGGTCGTTTGTTGCGATGACGTCCATGACGATAGCGCCCGCGCCCAGTGCAGCACGTTCCGCACTCTCGGCGGTCATGGACTTGACCGCGCCCGCGACCAGCATCTGGAGGCCCCCTCCGGCGCTGCTGGTGGAGATATAGACGTCGACGCCGCGGTCACCCTCGGCGGGGGTCACGATCCGGTCCCTCTGCAGGATCGTCCGCCCGGCAAGCTCTTGCACTTCCTCGATGGCGTTCAGCACGCCGCGCGTGACGTCCTCGAACGGTGCCTCGACGGTGGTGGGTGCCTCGCCGCGGAAAGTCTGGCGGTACCCCTCCGGTTTCCGCTCGATGAGTATGGCCTTGGTGGTGGTGCTGCCGCAGTCGGTGGCCAGGATTACGTTCAACGGTCCCTTCTGCATACGGCTCCGTCCCCCGGCATGACAGCCTGTCAGGTCTCGTCGGGCTCGCGCCTGCCCGCGCGTTCCCGCTCCTCGATCATCTGCAGCAGTTCCTGAGCCGCCCCTCGTTGGCCCAGGACGTGGATCATCTCATCGCACTGCTCGGGCCGCAGCACGGACGCCGCAATCGGCTTGAGGAAGGCGGTAAGCTCTGAAGCGACAAAGTTCAGGGGCCTGGCCCCCTGCAGCAGGAACGTGGCCGGCGTGGCCAAACCGCGACGGACTATTCGGTCCGCAAGCCGCTCCATCCACCGGCGCTGCGGCTCCGTAAGCCGGCACTGAGAAGGTATGGCAAAGGCGTGTTTGACCTGCGCCCATAGTCCGCCGGTTTGTGGTTCGCCGGACATAAATGTCCCCGTAGTTGCTGACCGCGGTGGTGGTGCTCCCAACTACCACATTGTAACGGGGCGCTTACGCACGGCCAACAGTAAGCGGGAACGGGGGGGAAAGGTGGTGCCGACGCAACGGAACGGGTGGAGTCCGAGCGAGACCGGTGGACCTACTCGATGGTCTGGCCGGTCATCCTGACGCTCTGGACCCAGTCGTTAAGCTGCTGGCGGCGGTCGTCCAAAGTGGTGGCGCTCAGCGAGCACGGCACGGTGCTGATGAGGCCCAGGGCGGTGCCGATCTGCCTGGCCACCTGCTCGTTCTCCTCGTTGCGCGCCAGCGCGACCAGGTCTCCCAGGAACTGCTTGCCGGCTTCTTTGCCGACCTCGGTCGAGGCCTGGTCGATGATCACGCGAAGCTGAATCTGCTTCTCATAGGCGGGCGGCGATCCCTGGAGAACGGCCATCGCATCCGCGATCTGCTTCTTGGCTTCCAGCGCCGGTTCCAGAAGCGAGCGTGCCTTCGGGCTAGCGTCGGCCGGTATGGCGTCGGCTCCGCCGAGCTGGTAAACGAGCACCGAGCGATAGTCCTTGACGGGCTTTGCCGATTCCTCCGACGGGGAATCCATGTAGAGGCGCAGGGCGCGTTCCAACTGCGACCAGGCGAGGTCAATGTAGCGCTGCTGGGTCTGCCGTTTAAGGTTGTTGATCCATTCCTCGCGCCACGCTGCAACCTGCTCGTCGACGGGTGCGTTCGACGCAGCCGATGGGGGAAAGCCGACGCCGGAAAGCTGGGTGATTACCGAAACGACGGCCTGTTGGACATCGCTGCTCACTCCCTCGGCGAGCGCGTCCATCGCGGGGTCGATCGCTTCCAGGGCGCGCTTCTGCAACAGGGCCTGCTGGGCCGCCTGCCTCGTGGCAGCGTCGGTAGTGGTCAGCAACGCGCGCAGGTTAAGCTGCCAGGGCTGCTGGTCCGTCGGGGGCATTCTGTCTGCGTTCGCATTGGCCCATTTGTCCACTTCGGCGATCAGTGCCGGTGGCTGGAGGTTCTCCGGCCGCTGGACGGGGATGGAGTTGATACTCGCCAGTGCGATTCCGGGGCCATAGGCGGCCACCGACGGCAGGTCGGAGTAAAGCAGAGCCAGCAACTCTGCGTTAACCCGCCTTACTGTGTCGTTCGCGGAGGTCTGGCCTTCCCAGATCTTGCCAAGGGCTTCGGCGGCCAGATAGGCGACCTCCATGTTCGAGCTCTTCAACTGCTGGAGCAGTACGTCCGTACCTTCCTTGGCCTTGAGTTCGCCGAGGGCGACGATGCAGTTGAGCAGGTAGGCCGGACTCTCTGACGGATCGATATTGGGTATGGCGCCCACCAGCAGCGGCACGGCATCCTGGCCGAAGTCGTCCACCAGCGTATTGCGGGCCTCTGGCATGTCGTAGTCTGCTGCCTCCCGCATCTGCGTGAGCGCGGCCTGCGCGGTCTGCGGTCCTTCCTCCACCTGGGCAAGTACTGGCGAACAAAGCAACGCAAAGACCAAGCATGCGGCGATGAGGGCCGCTTTTCCCTGTGAAGTCATGGCGTTCCACTCCGTCAGAGGGTATTTTCCAGTGCAACAGACCGCAGTACGGAACTCTGCCATGGCATTTTCTAACAGAGCGGATAGGTCCAGTCAAGCTCTTTTGGCGGAATCTCGCGCCTGAGGAGCCGCCGCCGAGGACAGCGCGGGAGGTCCGATCACTTCTCAGTCGCGACGGTGGAGTCGCTTCGGTCGGCTTCCTCGAGCAGCTCTTTGCCGAAAAACGCGCAGGTGCCCTTCTTCTCGGGCAGCTCGTGGTCGAACAGCGGCCTCCGGAAATATGCGCAGCCACGGCAGTCCGGCACGTACGTTCCTTTGCATCTCTTGGGCCTGCTGGGTGGCGTCCTGCGCTTCTTGGGAGCCGGCCGACTCCAGAAGCGTGGGGGCGCGTCGGCATCGTTGTCGCCGACCATCACGGCGAGCAGCACCCCGAAAACGGGCAGGCACGCTCCGATGGTGCCCCACAGAGCGGGATTGCGGCCCTTCTGGCTTGCCACGAAGGCGCTGAACAGACCGCACAGAATCTGGAAGGCGAAAAGATAGGCCATTTTGGTCAACACCCCCTGTTCTTCTCATGTCCATCCTACGTAGGCGCCCTCCGGTGCGCAAGAGGATTGCCGGACTGCGCGCCGGAGGGGCGGCGTTCGCACGCGACACCAAGATGCAATAACATGGTCGTGTGTTCGCGAGACGGCCTGCCAGGTCGCCCGTGCGCCCGGCAATCTGAGGGGAGTGTCCACATGCAGGTGCCCGATCTGACCACAGCGCAGTGGCTCGTAACCGGTTTCTCCGCCCTGCTTGTGGGATTGTCCAAGGCCGGCTTCGGCACCGGTGCCGGTATCCTTGCCGTACCCCTGATGGTTACCGTGCTGGGCCCGGCGGACATGCTTCCCGTGATGTTGCTGGTGCTTATTGCGGGCGACATATTCTCCGTCGTCCACTATCGTCGTGTACACCACGCCCGCAACCTCGCCATGCTGCTGCCGGGCCTTGTGCTGGGCATTCTGCTGGGATGGCTGGCGCTGGACTGGTTCCTGGAACTGCCGGACAGCCGCCTCTGGATGAAGAGGCTTATCGGCACCGTGGCGGTCACGTTCGTCTGCATTCAGTTCCACCGAATGCTGCGCGAGAGGCAGTCGGGTAACGCGTCCGAGCCGTTCCGCCCGGCTGCCTGGCAGGGAGTGTCTCTGGGCGCCTGCGCGGGTGTCACCAGCACGCTGGCCCACGCCGGTGGCCCGCTGCTGTCGCTGTTCATGCTCCCGCAGCAGCTACCGCGGCAGGTATTCGTCGGCACGCTGATCAAGTACTTCTTCATCGGCAACGTCATCAAGCTGATACCATACTGGCGCGAAGGGTTGATGACGTCCGACAACCTCTCCCTGGCGCTGCTGCTGGTGCCGTGCGTTGTGCTGGGGACGCTGATCGGCGTTTGGATGAACCGTCGGTTCACCGACCGCGCGTTTCGCGTGGTTGTCTACCTGCTGGCCTTCGTCTTCGGGCTGTACCTTCTCTCGGGCATCGAGATCGGCGGGGCAGCGGGAGGGCAGGACGAGGCGAGAAGCCCGGCGCCGAACGCCTTTGAGCTGGCAAGCCGGGCATACGGTGCCGGAGACTTCGCGGGCGCCGGCCGGCTGTTCGGCGTAGCAGCGGCGAAGGGGCTGTCGCCCCACGCAGCAGCTTTCAACGGGGCCCTGTGCGCGTACCGGGAAGGTCGGTTTGGCGCCGCGGATGCCGGCTGGGCCGAGTTCACTGGTGCGACCGGCGGTCTGGTTCGCGCCCGTGCGATGCTGAACCGGGGCAACTGCGCTTTCCGCTCCGGCAGTTTCGGTCGCGCCGCGTATCTCTACGCAAAGACGGCTGCGGCCTGTGGAGAGTTGGACGCAGGTGGCGACCCAAATAGAGGCGGCTTGGTCCGCGAGGTCGAGAGAAGGGCGAGGCACAATCTGGGCGTCGCTCAAGGCAGACTCGTAGCGGAGGATGCGGGGCACCGGGCGAACGGCGAGGCCCGCAGACCGGCCACACGCGCCGGGGTTGACGAAAGGTTCGCCGAACCGGGCACGGGCGCCGTGTCCCTTGCCGGCCTCAAGCCCACCAACAGTCGCGTGGGAATCGCGGGCGACGGGTCAGCGGGCGATCTGCCGGTGGAACGCCTGCTGGAGCAGTGCGTTCGACGGGACACCGGCCCGGTGGTGCGCGGCAGCAGCGTGAGGAAGAGCGCGAATTCGCTGCGGTGGTGAAGCTTCGAACCGCGGTGGCCTACTCGGAGAGCGTGCCCTTGGGCCCGGTGGTGAACTGGAAGTTCAGGCCGATGAACGTGAGCATCCCGAGCGCGAGAAGCAGCATGAGGGGAGCACCGCAAAGCCAGGCGAACGAGTCCACCAGGAACGGAGTCTTCTCGCCCAGCAGCTTGCCCAGCAATCCCCAGCAGGCCATGAGCACGCCGGCCCCGAGAAGGGCCGTGGAAAAAATCGCCAGCGGTCGCACGTGGAGCATGGCGGCGAAGCCGGCCAGGAAGCCAAGAACAAAAGCAATGACGCCCAAGACCGTGTTGTAGTCGAAGAAGAACGCGGCGAAGATGAGGAACGGTGATAGCACCACCAGGAAGATGGCCACAGGTCTGGCGCGGAGTGCGGCGAATAGGTAAAGGCCGAGGCCGGCCGTCACGCCGACGGCGAAGAGGGTGACGCGGAACCAGGTCGGGCGGTTTGTGTAGAAGGATTCGATGAGGCAAAACGCCGTTACGCCGCCGGTCAGAAGCCCCCAGACGGGGGCGAAGGGAATGAGCAGTGACTGAATGATCGTCCAGCCCCCCATGAGGGAGACGATGCCGATGAGCGTGCCTATGCCGAAAACGAACCATCCCTGCGCGCGAGGTTCGGCTAGGTCTTCGAGCATGCCGGATGCATACTCGGCCAGATCGCTGACCTGCTGCTCGGCCTTCTCTCCCAGCTCGCGGGCGCGCCGTCTCATTCGCTCGTGGGGAGACGCTGCTTCACCGCTGCCCAGGGCTTGCTCGGGTGATTCATCGCCCTGGAACGCCGGGGTGCTGGTGTACTCCTGCATGGTCTGCGCTTCAGCGTTGCGCCAGGGGAGCCCCAACACTGCGACGACCACAAACAGGACCGTGAGCAGATCGAGTCTCTGCAGCATATTCTCTTCTTGGAACACGGAATAGGCGCCGCCCGGATCAGGCCTCGCCTTCTCGTTCCAGTTCCATCCTCTTACGGGCAATGAGTTCGTCGAGGGCCTTCGAGAAGTAGTCGTAGTTGCTGACAAGATCCTCGGAGACGCGCTGCTGGTAGGTGGCGCGGGCCTTTTCGATGGGTTCTTTGAGCAGCTTGTAGAAGCTTCCGTAAAGGACGCCCTCCTTCACGGCTTCCTCGTGGTAGGCCTCCAGGTCGGCCGCCAGCACCCGCGCGATGCGCCAAGCGTTCTGGTGTTCCGGGTCATCGGCCACTTCGGGAGAGAGGCCGCCGGAAGCAGCCAAAGAGCCCTCCGGCTCGAGTTGGACCGGTTCCTCCATCTCTTCCAGTGGCGGCATGGATTCGCTCTTGGTGATGCTTCCTTCGCCGGCCCCCACTTTCCGGTAGACCCGGTCGACGCGGCGCCCGATGGACTCGACGTACTTGGCGATGTCCCTGGCCTGCTGGTTGACGGCCGCGATCAGTTGGGTCTGGGTCTCCTGCATGGCGGAGACCTTCTCCTGCATGGAGTCGAGGAGTTCGGCCATCTGGCGCAGGGCTGCGTCCATGCCTTCGCTGTCGTCAACGTATTCGACGGTCAGCACAGTGGCGGGAATGTGGGCAACTCCCTGCTCCGGAGCCTTGCGCTTGGCCTCGGCCTGATCGGCTTTTCTGGCGAAGAGCTTCTTGACCAGCCCCCCGCCTGAGGACTCCTCCTCGGCACCTTCCGACTCCGGCGCTTCGGATTCTTCCTGAGCGTGGTCATCCGACATTGTAACCCCTTTCCATTGCGGGCCGGCCCGCAACCCGACTCGTGCCGGGTGTTCCTCCGATCTCTGCAACGTGCCAATACTATACCACCAGTGCCCGCGAACGCAAGCGTCTGTACCGGCAGGCAACGCGCCAGAATCCACCCCATGAGGTATCCCGTCCGTCCCCGCCGGAGTTGCTCGGGGCTTGACCCGAGCGTTAGTCTGAGGCTAACCTTGTCCTAATCGCCCGCGTGAGGGTGCTGCTCCTGACTTGACATTTGCGCCCTTGGCGGTTATGTCTTTGTAGCCTGGCAACAGGGGCCGGAGAGCCCGACAGACCACGAACGGGGCGGCGTTGCACATGAAGGAAATGACTGAGAACTGCGTGCCGTTGCTGCGGAAAGTACAACAGTTCAAAGACGCCCAGATGGCCAAAGATACGGGTTTTTACCCGTATTTCCGGCCCATCTCCTCGGCGCAGGACACCGAGGTCATCATGCACGGCCGCAAGGTGGTGATGCTGGGGTCTAACAGCTACCTGGGGCTGACGAACGATCCCGAGGTGAAGGCCGCCGCGACAGCCGCCCTGGAGAAGTACGGCACCGGATGCGCCGGCTCGCGATTCCTCAACGGCACCCTGGACATCCATCTGGAGCTGGAAGAGGAACTGGCAGACCTGGTCGGCAAGGAAGCGGCGCTGATCTATTCCACCGGTTTCCAGACCAACCTCGGCATCATCGGCACACTGGTGGGCAAGGGCGACTGCGTCATCACGGACCGCGACGACCACGCCAGCATAGTGGACGGCTGTCTGCTGAGCTTCGGCGACAGGCTCCGCTACTCCCATAATGACGTTGAGAGCCTGGAGGCAAGACTTGAGGACTGTCCGCCCGATGCGGGCGTGCTGGTCGCCGTCGACGGTGTCTTCAGCATGAAGGGCGACATAGCCCCCTTGCCCGAGATTTGCGATGTTGCGGAGCGGCACTCCGCCGCTTTGCTGGTGGACGACGCCCACGGCATCGGCGTTCTTGGTGATGGCGGGCGCGGCACGTGCAACCATTTCGGCGTCACCGACCGCGTGCACCTGATCATGGGCACCTTCAGCAAGTCGCTTGCGTCGCTGGGCGGCTTCGTGGCGTCGGACAGGCGCACCATCGAATACCTGAAGCACCGCTCCCGCCCACTCATATTCAGTGCCAGCATGCCCCCCTCCAACGTCGCCGCCGTGCTCGCCGCCGTGCGCATTCTGCGGCGCGAACCCGAACGCGTCGAGAGGCTCTGGCGCAACACGCGGCTGATGAAGGACGGATTGAAGTCCCTGGGCTTCGACACGGGCTGCAGCCAGACGCCCGTGGTGCCGGTTCTGGTGGGCGATCAGATGACCTGCTGGCGCATGTGCAAGCGCCTGGAGGAGGAAGGCGTCTTCGTCAACCCCGTCATCCCGCCGGCCGTGGCGCCCAATGAGACCCTCCTGCGGATCAGCTTGATGGCCACCCACACCGACGAGCAGATCGATTTCGCACTGGAGAAGATGGCCAAGGTCGGGCGCGAGACGGGCGTCATCGACTGAATCGCGCGCCGGGTGGCGTACTCAAGCCGGCCGGGGAGACTATGGGCATCGAAGTCAGGGAAGTCACCACCCGCCGGCAGATGAAGCGGTTCATCACCTTCCCCTTGCGCCTGTACGACGCCGATTCCCTCTATGTGCCGCACCTGATCGTCGAGCGCAAGGAGTTCTTCAGCAGCGAGAACCCCGCGTTTGAGTTCACCGACCCCGCCTACTTCCTCGCCTTTGATTCCGGCCGGATCGTCGGCCGCATCAGCGCCCACGTGAACGCCAGGCATAACCGCCACGCCGGCGAGAAGGCCGGCTTCTTCGGGTTCCTGGAGTCGGTCCAGGACTTCGCCGTGGCCGCGGCCCTGTTGGAGAAGGCGGAGGAATGGCTCCGGCAGCGGAGCATGCAGGTCGTGCGGGGGCCTCTCAACTTCTCCACGAACCATGAGTGCGGAATGCTGGTCGACGGATTCGACGATCCTCCGGCCATCATGATGCCGTACAACAAGACATACTATCCCTCCTTCATGGAGAGGGCCGGCTACCTCAAAGCGAAGGATCTGGTGGCGTACGATTGCCTGGACGAGGACGGCGTGCCGCCGTTCCTGGAGAGATTCGCCATGCGGGCGGCCGAGCGTTACGGCCTCGTGTGCCGGCCGATCGACAAGCGGTTCTTCGAGGAGGATGTGCGCACCGCTTTCCGCATCTACAACGAGGCATGGTCGGACAACTGGGGGTTCGTGCCGATGACCGAGGCGCAGTTCCGGTTCGCGGCCAAGGGGCTTAAGCAGGTGCTGGACCCCGACCTGGCGTTCATCGCCGAAGCGGATGGCGAGCCGGTGGGGTTCTCCCTGTCGCTGCCGGACTACAATCCCCTGTTCAAGAAGATGAAGGGCCGCCTCCTGCCGTTCGGCATCTTCATCTTCCTTCTGGGTCGCCGTCGCCTCGAGCGGATACGCACGCTGACGCTCGGGGTGGTGCCGGAGTTCCGACGCAGGGGAGTGGAGAGCTTACTCATATACCATACGTATACCGGCGGCGTAAAGAAGGGCTACCACCGGGGCGAGTTCTCCTGGGTGTTGGAGGACAACGTGCTGCTCCGCCGCGCCGTCGAACGGATAGGCGCGCGCGCCTACAAGACCTACCGCATCTACGAGAAGTGTCTGTGAAAGTGCTGCTGACCGGCGCCAACGGTTTCGTGGGCAGCCACATCCTGGACGGACTGCTTGCCGCGGGATGTGACGTGGCCGTCATGCTGCGCGAGACCAGCGATACCACTTTCATACGTGCGCAACTGCCGAGGGTGGAGATCCGTTACGGATCTCTGGGCAACCGAGAGTCACTTGTGGCCGCTGCGGACGGGGTCGACGCGGCTGTGCACTGCGCCGGCAAGACCAAGGCGATCCGCCCGGCGGAATACTACGCCGCAAACGCCGACGGGACAGCAAATCTGGTTGCGGCGTGCAATGAGCACTCCGAGAGGCTCCGCCACCTGATTCTGATCTCCAGCCTGGCCGCCACCGGGCCAGGTACCCCTGAGGAGCCGGCGGACGAGGCGGCCCCGGCGTGCCCGGTCACTCACTACGGGCGCAGCAAGCTTGCGGGAGAGAATCACGTGCGCCGAAGCGCCGCCATGCCCTATACAATCCTCCGACCGGCGGCGGTGTACGGACCTCGCGACAGCGACTTCTACCTTGTCTTCCGCAGCGTGCAGTCCGGCCTCGCTCCGTTGATGGACGGTGGCAGACAGTGGCTGAGCCTCGTTTTCGCGCCGGACGTGGCGGCGGCCGTCCTCAAGGCGCTGACGTCGCAGGAGGCAACGGGGCGCGTCTATCACGTTGCCCACAGGACACCGTGCACCCAGCGGGCGCTCACGCACGCGGTGGCCCGAGCGATGGACCGCCACGCTGCGGAGGTCTTCGTGCCGTCCTGGGTCTTGTATCCCATCTGTATTGCGAACGACCTGGTGGCCCGGATTAAGGGCAAGCCCAGCATTCTGAACGCGGCCAAGATCCCGGAGTACTCCGCGCCGGGGTGGGTATGTCGGACGGACAGGGCGGAGACCGACCTGGGTTTCTGCGCTGAGACCGATCTGGATGCCGGGCTGAGGGACACACTTCACTGGTACCGGGAGGAGCAATGGTTGCCGAGCCCGGATCATTGAGGTCTGCCCGTAGGCTGCTGAGGCGGCACACGGCCAACTATAGGATCGTGGACTACCTGACGCAGGGCTACCTGCTCCTGGTGGCAGCGCTGATTCTGGTCTTCCAGGGCGCGCGCGTGCCGCACTGGCCGGCATACGTGGCTGCGCACGCGTTCGCGATTGTCGGGATCCACATCCTCGTGAAGGTGGGAAGCGCGCGTCGAGGCGGACCGCTGGCGTTCTTGCGGGCGTTCTACCCGATAGCGCTCTACAGCTTCCTTTACACCGAGAGCCACCTGCTGGACTCGATGGTGTTCGCCCAGAGTTTCGACGCGTTTTTCGTGCGGCTGGAGCAGTCCATCTTTGGTTGCCAGCCCAGCCGCGCGTTGATGTGGCGCTTTCCGCAACGGGTGGTCAGTGAGATCGCCTACTTCGGCTATTTCACGTATTACTTCATGGTCCTGGGTGTGGGGCTGGCGCTTTACTGGCGCAGCCGGCGCCACTATTACCATTACCTGACCGTTGTCAGCTTCATGTTCTACGTCTGCTATTTCACCTATATCGTGCTCCCCGTGATGGGACCGCACGGAGACTGGGTCCGGTCGGCCTCCGAAGAGGTGTTCTGGCTTCTTGGCGAGCGGAGAATTCCTCCGCAGGCAACGGCTGGGCCCTTCTACCACGTGATGAAGTTGATCTACAGGGCGGTGGAAGCCCGCGGCGGAGCGGCTTTCCCCAGCAGCCACGTAGCCGTCGCGATCACCACTCTATACTTCACGTTCCTCTACTGGCGGCCGATGCGTTGGGTGCATCTGACGGCAGTTGTGCTGCTGACTATCTCCACTGTTTACTGCGGCTACCACTATGTCGTAGACATCCTGGGGGCGTTTGCGCTGGTGGCGGTGGCGCTGCCGCTTGTGGACCTGGCCTACAGGAGGAGCGACGAATTCCGGGAGCCGGCGCATGCAGCGGAGCACCACCAGGAGGAGCCGGTCGCTACGGGCGGCGAATGAGCGATTCCATACCCCGGAATACCAGCAGGGCTTCGTGACGCGGGGAGAACCTCTTGAGCGCCGGGATGAGCAGCGGCGCGTCGCCGCCGGAGACCACAACCGGCAAGTCGTCGTCCGATGCGTCGCGATACTGTTCGATGAGGGCACGAACACCTCCCGCAACCGACCAGTAAACGCCAAGCGAGAGGGCCTGCGACGTCGAGCGGCCGGGCGCATCCGGTGGGGGACCGGGCGACACCAGCGGTAGGAGGGCGGTTCGCTGGTGAAGGGCTCCGGCGCACAGGTGCAGGCCGGGCGATATGGCGCCGCCCGCGAACGCTCCGTCGGTATCCACCAGATCCGTCGTCACGGCAGTGCCGGCGCAGACCGCCACACAGGGCGGCCCGGTGAGGTCCCGGGCGCCGAGCGCTGCGAGCAGCCGGTCCACGCCGACGTCCTGGGGGCGCTCGACGTTCACCGAGATGGGAAGGTCCGATCGGCGCAGAACGTGCGGCTCGCCCCCGACTTCGATGTTACGCCACGCCGCAATCAGCCTCTCGGCAGCAGGCGGATTCACCGAGCACAGCAGGCACGGTGTCTCGTGGGACATGTCGTGCAGCTGGGACCGCAGCATCTGCTCCAGGCGAGGCTGCAAGTCCTCCAGGGGCCGCGCCGGCGCCCGGAAAGCGAAGTGCCAGCCGTCCGATTCCCGTATCGCGCACTTGACGCCGGTGTTGCCAACATCAAAGCCGATTGCGGAGTTGGTTTCCGATTCTTGTGCAACCATGGTTGTCTGTGCGACTTGCCGATTCCTGGGAATACGACAATTGCCGAGTATAGCATATGGGTCTGGCGTGGCGAAGGGACGTTCCGTTTGAAGCGGAAGCCGCTATTGATATAATCGTAAACTCATCCATTCCCCTTGTCTTGCTGCATCACCCGGAGCACACACAGCATGGGAACCGACGCGTACGATCCATCCGAGATTGAGCAGACTTGGCGGCGCTACTGGCGCGAGACGGGGCTTGCGCAATGCGACACCCGGGACGAGCGCGAGAAGTTCTATTGCCTCGTGATGTTCCCTTATCCGTCCGGCGCACTCCACGTCGGCCACGGCCGCAACTACATCCTCGGGGACGTAGTGGCCCGCTACAACGCGATGCAGGGGTTCAACGTGTTGCATCCGATGGGCTGGGACGCCTTCGGCCTGCCCGCGGAGAATGCAGCCATCAAGCGCGGGATCCATCCCAGCAAGTCCGTGCAGCAGAACATCGCAGTGATGAAGAAGCAAATGGAGTCGCTGGGCATCGCGTACGACTGGGACCGCGAGATCAATACCAGCGCTCCGGACTACTACAAGTGGACGCAATGGGTGTTCCTGCAACTCTACAAGCGGGGCCTGGCATACCGGAAGGATGCACCCGTGAACTGGTGCCCTAGCTGCCAGACGGCGCTTGCCAACGAGGAAGTGGTCAATGGGCTCTGCGAACGGTGCGACGCGCGCGTTGTTCAGAAGGACCTCCCGCAGTGGTTCTTCCGGATCACGGATTACGCGCAACGGCTGCTGGACGATCTGGAGCTGCTCGACGCATGGCCCGAGCGCGTTCGGCGGATGCAGGCCAACTGGATCGGTCGGAGCGAGGGCGCGCTCGTCAACTTCACGCTTGCCGAAAGCGGCGAGCCGCTGCCCTGCTTCACCACGCGACCGGACACGCTCTGGGGCGTAACGTTTATGAGCCTTGCGCCGGAGCACCCGCTTGTGCCCGAGTTGGTGAAGGGCACGGAGCGCGAGGAGGAGGTGCTCTCGTTCTGCGCCGAAGCGCGCGATCAGGACCAGACCGCACGGGCGTCGGACACGGTCGAGAAGGCGGGCGTGTGGACCGGCCATTACGTCGTCAATCCGGTGAACGGCGAACGGGTGCCGCTGTGGGTCGCCAACTATGCCCTGATGGAGTACGGCACCGGCGCGGTGATGGCCGTGCCCGCCCACGATCAGCGCGACTTCGAGTTCGCGCGTAAGTACGGTCTGGATGTCAGAGTGGTGATCCAGCCCGAGGATGGCGACATCGATGCGGACGCCATGACCGAGGCGTACGTCGAGCCGGGGCGGATGGCCAACAGCGGGCCGTTTGACGGGACCCGCGTGCCGGAGATGATGCACGAGGTCATCCAGTACCTCGACGACAACGGTATGGGCGAGGCGGAGGTCAACTACCGTCTGCGCGATTGGCTCATCAGTCGGCAGCGCTACTGGGGTGCACCGATTCCCGTGGTGCACTGCCCGGAATGCGGGATCGTGCCGGTGCCGGAGGATCAGTTGCCCGTGCGCCTGCCCGACGAGGTCGACTTCACCCCGCGCGGCAAGAGCCCCCTCGCGTTGGCTGAGCATTTCGTGCACACCACCTGCCCTGAATGCGGCGAGGAAGCGAAGCGCGAAACGGACACGATCGCACAGTGGCTCTGCTCCTGCTGGTACTTCCTGCGGTACATCTCCCCGCACGACGACGAGCGTCCGTTCGACCGCGACTTGGTCGATCGATGGCTGCCGGTCGATCTCTACATCGGCGGCGTCGAGCACGCGGTGCTGCACCTTCTCTACTCCCGGTTCATCGTGAAGGTCCTGCACGACGCGGGGCATATCGGCTTCGTCGAGCCGTTTACGGCGCTGTTTACGCAGGGCATGATCTGCAAGCAGAGCTTCGTCTGCCAGCGATGCGGCAAGGTCGTGACGGACAATCCCAACGTTCGCGAGCCCTGCTCCTGCGACCTGGACGTGGACCTGGAGACGCGTTTGGAGGAGCAGATTGAAGTCACCGCGCGGCTGGACAAGATGAGCAAGTCTAAGGGCAATGCCGTCACCTTCGACGAGGTGATCGACGACTTCGGCGCCGACACGCTCCGTCTTTATACGCTTGCCATCGGGCCGCCGGAACGCGACGCCGAATGGCAAGACAGCGGCATCGTCGGCTACCACCGCTTCCTGAAACGTCTTTGGGAAGCCATCGTATCCCACGAAGACGACTACCGAGGTCTGCCGCGCCGGGAGTTCGCCGAGGACGACCTCGGCGACGATTGCCGTCGGGTATACCGTCTGGTGCACGCAACGGTCAGGAAGGTCACCGAGGACATCCACGGTCGCTGGCATTTCAACACCGCCATCGCATCGGTCATCACCCTTTTGAATGAGGTCCAGGGGCTGGAGCTCAAGGAGTCGTACACGGGCGACGAAGACGCCGACGAGCTGAACGCCTTCAGCGTGTTCCGGTTCGCGATGGAGCGCACGGTTCTGCTGCTTGCGCCCTTCGTGCCGCACGTGGCCGAAGAGCTTTGGGCGCGCCTGGGCAACGAGCCGAGCGTGTTCCAGCAGCCCTGGCCCAAGTACGATCCCGAAGCCGCGAAGGCGGAGGAGATCGAGCTCCCGGTGCAGGTGAACGGCCGCCTGCGCGATCGCCTCGTTGTGCCCCGCGATGAGGAGGAGGAGAAGGTGCGCGAGCTTGCCCTGCAGTCCGAGAACGTCCTGCGCTTTGTCGAGGGCAAGGAGATCAAGCAGTTCATCGTCGTGCCCAACCGGATCGTGAACATCGTGGTTCGATAGGAAAGCGACAGGCGCCGCAGAGCGGGAGCGGGCGTGGATTACGGCACCCTGAAAGACCTTCGCAGCAAGTTCGAGCAGACCTTCGGCGGAACGTCGGGCCTGCGCTGCGCCCGCGCCCCGGGCCGCGTCAATCTCATCGGCGAGCACACCGACTACAACGGCGGATTCGTGCTGCCAATCGCCGTCGATCGCGAGGTGAGCATCCTGTTCAGGCCCGTTGGCGCCGAGCCGGTGCGGCTCTGGTCCGAGAACTACGGCGAATGGGACGAGTTCGACCTGGACGACATCACACCGAACCCGCGGCAGCCCTGGGCCGACTACATCCGCGGCACGGCCCATCACCTGCACGAGGCGGGGCTCGACATCCGGCCCGTTGAGGGCATCATCTGCGGCGACGTGCCCATCGGCGCCGGGCTCAGTTCCTCGGCCGCCATCGAGGTCGCAGCGGCACTCGCCTTCACGGATGCGGCCGGCGTCACCGTCGACAGCCGCAAGCTGGCCCTCATCTGCCAGGAAGCCGAGAATCGCTTCGTCGGCGTCAACTGCGGCATCATGGACCAGTTCGTCAGCATCCACGCCCGGCGCGACCACGCGCTGTTGCTCGACTGCCGCTCGCTGCACTACGAGCACCTGCCCTTGGACGGGAGCGCCGTCCGCGTCGTTGTCTGCAACACCATGGTCCATCACTCGCTCGGCGATTCCGCGTACAACCAGCGTCGGGCCACCTGCGAGAACGCCTGCCGCACACTCGCCGAGCGTCTGCCGCGGGTGCGTCAACTGCGCGACGTCGACGTCGACACGCTGGCCGCGAACGCGGATCTGCTTGACGAGACGATGCTGAGACGCGCGCGCCACGTCGTCACCGAGATCGACCGCACCCGCCGCGGCGCAGACGCGCTGCGTGCCGGAGACTACGCCGGACTCGGGCGGCTCATGTTCGAGTCCCACGCCAGCCTGCGCGATGATTACGAGGTAAGCTGCAGCGAACTCGACCTCATGGTCGACCTCGCCCGCCCCCTGGACGGCCTGCTGGGCGCGCGCATGGTCGGCGCGGGCTTCGGCGGCTGCACGGTCAATCTCGTCCGCCGCGACGCCGCATCAGCCTTCGCCGACAGTATGCGCTCCGCCTACGAGGACGCCACTGGCATCGCCCCCGACGTCTACGAGCTCTCGCCCTCCGCTGGGGCCGACGTCAAGGACTTCTGACGCCCCTCATCCCGCCTCGGCCGCCTCCTCCAGAATGCTCGTCAGCTTCGCGAACTGCTTCTCGGTCGTGAACTCCAGCGCCTTGCGCCGTGCCGCCGCCGACATCTCGGCCATCCGACCGGGGTCGAGTAGCGCCTCCATGTGCTCGGCCAGTTCTTGCGCGTCCCCGGCGTCCTCCAGCACGTAGCCGTCCTCGCCATGCGTCAGCACCTGCGCGCAGCCGTTCGTCGCCGCCGTGAGCACCGGCAGTCCGCACGCCAGCCCCTCCAACGTCACGTTCGCGCACGGGTCGTAGTAGCTCGGCAGCATGGCCGCATCCGCCGCGCCGTAATAGGGCTCGGGTGCCGCGGCTCCGGCGAACCGCAGCCTGCCCTCCGCTCCGCACTCGCTCGCAAAACGCTCCATCGCCCGCCGGTTACCGCTGCCCACCACCATGCCGTACACTCCCTCGTGCCCACGGCGCCGCAGTTCGCCCAGCGCCTCTACCAACGTGTGCAGCCCCTTCCTGCGCCACCCGTGCCCGACGAACACGCCCAACAGCGCATCCTCCGGGATCGACAGCTCCCGCCGCACGCGCTCGCGGTGCTGCGCCCGGAGGTCGGGGCTGAACCGCTCCGGGTCCACGCCGTTCACCACCACCCTCAGCCGGTCCGCGACGACCGGGTAATGCGCCGCGAGCTCGTCCCGCACCATATCCGAATTGGCGACCACGCGCCGCAGGTCGGGGTGCGCATAGAGACGGTCCTCGATGCGAAAGCGCAGCCGGTTGCGCAGGCTCAGCGCGGCTCTCAGTCGAAACATCGCCCCTGCCACCGGCGAGCGATACGTCTCGGCCTGGCGGCGCAGATACTCCCTGTGCAGGCCGCCGCCCACGCGCACGACCTGCGCCCCCAGACACTTCTGATCGCTGAACGTCACGTCGGCGTCCTCGGCCGCCAGCGCGCGCTCGGAGGCCCGAGCCAGCGCCAGATCCCGGAACGGCCCGACGCCCAGCCGCACACTCAGCGGCTCGACGTGGATGCCCTCGGCTCCCGGCTCCGCTTTCGCGGCCAGCACCTTCACGCGATGGCCCGCGTCGCGCAGGTGCTCGGCGAAGCACACCAGGAACTTCTCCGCGCCGCCTCGCGACCCGAAATGCTTGCAGCAGATTGTCACCCTCATCGGCATTGCCGGCCTTTCGTGCGTGTTCTGTCGTGACGGCTACTATGTCGCAGGACGCACCCTCGACGCAAGCGCGCGCGGCGCCGGCCTGCTCGATATTCGGGGGCGCAGCCGCCCCGGATGTTCATCGCAAACATTGTGTGACGAGCACCTTCTGGAAGAATGGGTTCGTTTCGCAATCGGACCGCCTTCGGGCCTGACCTCGTCCGATCCGGCCCGGTGAGACCCCGGTTCCAGGGCTTGTCTTCTGAAGTCTCGACGCAGGAGGACTTGCCTTCCGACGCCGACCCGAAAACGAGCTTTTTCTCTGAAGTCTCCACGAAATCCGCCCTTGTCCTCCGAGGCCCTGGCGGAGGCGGAGCTCATTTTCCAAGGCATCGTGCAGAAGGAGCCGATTCGGCCTTTCTCTGAACGCCGGTGCGGCGCTGCGTTCGCGCAGACCCACGGCGGCGGAGTGCCTCGCCGATTCCGGACAAGAACCGGACGATGCCCCGTCGCGACGCGGCCGGCGGTCGGACAGCCGGCGGACGCCCCACGGTCGTGTGGTGGACAGACCGCGTCCCATCCGGACGGCCATCGGACACCGCCGGACATCCCGCGTCCGGGCGGAGATTCGGCGCACGCGCCCGGCGTCGGCCCGGCCCCGGATGTCGCCCTGTTGGTCGGATTGTGCATCGTTCGTTGTTTGCTCTAATCGCTCCATAGCTCGCCGCGGGCCCCGTCTGAGTCGCCCCTGCCGGGGCTCTTGTTGTTGGGGGTGCCCTATCCCCAGGGTTCCCTCCGCTGACGCGGGGTCACCCTGGGCTACGTCTGCGACGCCCGCTTCGCGGGCTCAAGACCCGCCAACGGGCCATCACCCGGGGCTACGTCTGAGTCGCCCCTGCCGGGGCTCTCTGCGGTACGGAGACGGCGGCCCCCGCAGTGGAGGCCGAAGTAGGCCCGTCAGTTGGCCCCTACTCCCGAGCTATCGCTGGCGGAGGCCAGCGACAGCCATTGTACGCGCCTTTCCGGAGCGTGTGTCCGCTATGGACCCTTGTGTCCCCTTATGGGCGCCAATGGGCGCTCAGGTTCTGGCGCTCGCGACCGTGGAGTAGGCCCGGCATTGGGGAACTACGCCCAAGCCCCGCCACGCGGGACCGCGCTGGTGTCCGCTTGGGGGTGCTAACGGGCGCTCCGAAGACGGCGGTTCCTATGTCGTTGCCTTTGTCGTTCGTATCTGCGTCCGGCTTCAGCCGGCATCTGCGTAATCTGCGGATACATGTCGTTGCCGGTCTGTTGCCGTTGCGTTGGTCTTTGGTATTGGCGTCCGGCTTCAGCCGGCATCCGCGGAAGTCGACTGGCCCTCCGTAGCCTCGCGCGGAGGAGGGTCTGCGGTTCCATGGCGTTGTCGTCGCCGTCTGAATCCGCGTAATCCGTGTAATCTGCGGACCTAAGTCGTTGCCGTGCTTGCGGATTCCGTTTTGACGGCGGGCCTTTGCAGCGCATAATGGGGGTTGGGTCGGGCGGATTTCATCGTTTTTTCGGCTTTCTGCGATTTTTTTGGCCAAGAAACCGGCCCGTTTTTACGTCTAATAGGGTAGACGTTACGGAGAGGTGTCCCTTCTGCGCACCGGGTAGCCGACGATGACGCCGACTGGAACCTGCACATCTGAGCCCTGCACAGGCCGCGAAGGCGGCTGGACGGACAACGTCATCCGCTACGACGGCACGGTCTCGCGTGTGTCGACACTGGAGTCGGGCGGGCTGACGCACTACGATTGGGATGGCATCAACGTTATCCAGGAGAAGGACGCGGCGGGCAGCGTGACGGACCGGCAGGTGCACGGTTACGCGCCGACACCGTTCGTGGGTGATATCGCCCTGATGGACAAGAACGGCACGCCCTACGTCCCCGTCAGCGACCAGCCCGGCACCGTCTGGAACCTGCTGGACGAT
>CAZZNQ010000050.1:0-29865 GCA_964655775.1 uncultured candidatus Brocadiaceae bacterium
CGCTGACCACGTCCATCAGCTCGGCCGTGATCGTCTCCTGCCGCACGCTCTGGAACTGCTGCCGGATCTCTTCCAGGCGGTCGTCCACGTTGCCCGCCGCCGCCGTCATCGAGGCCAGCCGGGCGCCGTTCTCACTGGCGTGGCTTTCCAGCAGGCTGCGATACAGCTCCACGAAGAAGTACTCCTCGGCCAGGTGCGGGAGCAGCTCGCGGGGCGGCGCGGTGAGTATCGGCTCGTAGGTGAAGTGATGCGTCGGCCCCCCCTCGGCCAGTTCCTTGAGCTCGGGTGGCAGCACGCGTCGCACCGTCTCCGCAAACTTCCCCATGGACTCGTACGCATTGAAGACAAACTGAAGGCGTCGCGCACCACTGCGCTGGTAGGCGGCGAAGACCTGCTCGGCCAGTTCCGGCACGCGCGATCGGATGCCCTCCAGGCTGGTCGGCGCGCGGGCGGTGAACACGGGAGAGACGCCGTTGAGCCGCAACAGCGACGCGCCGCGGAGTCCGACCGCTACGAACTGCACTCCGGCCGGGGTCGTGTCACGCATCTCGCGGGCGCGGGTCACGATGCGGTCGTTGAACGTGCCGGCCAGGCCCTGGTCGCTGGCGAACACGACGGCCAGAACGTCGGCTTCGTCCTCGGCGGGCGGCTGGGCGCCTGCCTTCTCCAGCACGAGCCGCAGCGCCGTGTTCACCACGCGGACGTAGGGCCGCATGCCCACCAGCGCCTGCTCCGCGCGCCGCACATAGGCGGCCGCCATGTTTCTCATGGCGTTGACGACCTCGCGCAGACCCTCGATGCTCTCGAGCTTGCGCTGCAGTTCGCGGAGTTCGGCCATGGGTGTCAGCTCTCCAGGAACGGCTGCTTCACCTGATCGGCGACGGAGATCAGATTCTCCAGGTCCTCGTCGCTGAGCGTCTTGCCCTCGTCGATGCGGGCCAGCAGGTCCTTCAGTCGGTCGCGGGCCTCGCGGCGGAACGCCTGCTCGAAGTCGGCGATGCGGTCCGCGGCGACATCCGCCAATGCTTCCCGTTCGGCAAGGTGGAACAGCAGGGCCTGCTCGGCCAGGGGCACCGGGCGGTGGGCGGGCTGCTTGAGCAGCTCGCGCACCCTCCGGCCCGCCTCCAGGGTGCGCTTGGTGTCCTCTTCGAGCGTGGTGCCGAACCGGGTGAACTCCTCCAGCTCGCGGAACTGGGTGTAACGGAGCCGGAGCTGCTGGGCGACGCGTTTCATCGCCGGAATTTGCGTCTTGCCGCCGACGCGGCTGACGCTGCGGCCGATGTCCACCGGCGGCAGGAAGCCGGACTGGAACAGGTCGGGGCTCAGGTAGATCTGCCCGTCGGTGATCGAGATCAGGTTCGTGGGGATATAGGCGGAGAGGTTCTGGGCCTGGGTCTCGATGATGGGCAGCGCCGTCTGCGAGCCGCCGCCGTGCTCCTCGTCGAGCTGGGTGGCGCGTTCGAGCAGACGCGAATGGATGTAGAAGATGTCGCCGGGGTACGCCTCCCGGCCCGGCGGCCGGCGCAGCAGCAGGCTGATCTCGCGGTAGGTATCGGCGTGCTTGGTCAGGTCATCGTAAACGATCAGCGTGTCGCGCCCGCGGGCCATGAAGTATTCGCAGACGGTGCAGCCTGCGTAGGGGGCGATGTAGCGCATGCCGGGCGGCGAGTCCGCGTCGGCCACCACCACGACGGTGTAGTCGAGGGCGCCGCGGCTGCGAAGTGTGTTGACAAAGCGGGCGACGGACGCCGCCTTCTGGCCGATGGCGACGTAGATGCAGATGACGCCGCTGTCCGCCTGGTTGAGGATGGCATCGATGCAGACCGTGGTCTTGCCGGTGCTGCGATCACCGATGACCAGTTCCCGCTGTCCGCGCCCGACCGGCACCATGGCGTCGATGGACTTGATACCCGTGGCGAGGGGAACCGTCACGGGCGCGCGGTCGAGAACTGCCGGAGCGTCGCGCTGCACCGGCATCAGCCGCTCTACCTCGATCTCGGGCCCGGAGTCCAGGGGGCGTCCCAACGGGTCCACCACCCGGCCGGTCAGGGCATCGCTTACCGGTGTCGAGACCACCTCCCCGGTGCGGCGGACGCGGTCGCCGGCGGCCACCAGTGTGTCGTCGCCCAGAAGCACGCAGCCTATCTGGTGCTCGTCCAGATTGAAGACGATGCCGCGGATGCCGCTCTCGAAAGCGACCAGTTCCTCGGACTCGGCATTGGGCAGGCCGGCAACGACCGCGATGCCGTCCCCGGCGTGGAGCACGGTGCCGATCTCCCGCATGCGCGGCTCGGCCTTCACTTCCTTTGCCGCGCGGCGCAGCGTGGAGACGGTCCTTCGGGCCTCGTTCAGAATGCTCACTGCCCTTCCCCCTCCTCCTCGGGCGCCATCTCCCGGTAGCGCTCGCGCACCGCCGCCAGCACGTCTTCGAGTGTCGCGTCGACGGCCCGGGAGCTGAACTCGACGCGCGCCCCGGCGACCAACGAGGCATCGACTTCGAAGTCGACCTCCACCGAATCGGGCCCAAGCTCGGCAACGGCCGAACGGATGGCGTCCCGGCGCTCGTCGTCCAGTTCGGACGCGCTGACCACCCGCACCGGGCCCTCGGCAGCGAACAGCTCGCGTCGCGTGCGTTCGTCCGCCTCCTGTCCGAGGGACTCCAACTCGGCCTGGAGCCGGTCAAGGAGCCGTGACTCGACATCGCGGTCGGACAGGTCCTCCAGGGCGCGCCGTGCAAGGTCCAGGGCCAGGTCGACGATGTCCTCGCGGAGCTGCTCCAGCGCGTCCTGCCGGCGGCGCTCCCAGTCGCGCTTCAGACGGTCCACCTCCCGCCGGGCCCCTTCGCGGGCCTTCTCGATGGTGGACTGCCGGGCCTCTTCGGCCTTCTCGCGGGCCTCGGACAGGATGCGGTCGCGCTCCTCCTCGATGTTCGCCAGGCGGCCCTCGTACTCCTGCTGGGTCTTTCGGGCCTGTTCCTCCTTACGCTCGGCGGCGGCCTTCGCCTCCTCGACCTCCTGCTGCCGACGCTCCAGCACGTCCATCAGCGGCTTGTGCAGCACCCGGTACAGGATGGCCACCAGGAGCACGAAGTTGACGATGGAGTAGATGAAGGTGGCCCAACTGAAGTCGAACATGGCGCTCCCTCAGCGCTTCATTGCAGGGCGAACAGGATGATGAAGGCCATCACCAGGCAGTAGATGGCCGTGGATTCGACCATCGCCAGTCCGACGAACAGGGTGCGCGATATCGTGCCGCTGGCGTCCGGCTGGCGCGCTATCGACTCCAGCGCCTGCGTCAGCGCCCGCCCTTCGGCCAGGGCCGGAGCGATGGAGCCGATGGCGATGGTCGCCCCGGCCACGATGATCTTGACCATCTCAATGGTCGTCTCGGGATCCATAGGTTCGCTACTCCTCCTCTGCTTCCGATGGCGCCTTCCCCGGCACCCGGCGCTCCACTGCAGCACCGATGTAGACCAGGGCCAGCACCGTGAAAATGTATGCCTGAATCACGGCCGTTATGAGGCTCAAGACGGAAAGGAACAGGGTCAGAACGTAGCCGGCGGGCATGAAGACCGTCGCGTAGCCCCGGAGCATGGTGGTGATGACGCCGACCACGATCAGGAAGAGGTACTGCCCGCTCATGATGTTGCCGAACAGACGCACAGCCAGGGCGAGCGTTCGGGTGACCTCGCTCAGGATGTTCAGCGGCAGCAGCATCGGGTTGGGCCGGATGTAGCTCTGCAGGTAGCCTCCGATCCCGCGGGAGCGCACACCGTAGAACGGCACGGCGAGGAAGACCACCATCGCCAGCGCCGCTGTCACGCTGATGTCGCCGGTGGGGCTGCTGAGAACGGGGATCATGCCCAGCAAGTTGCTGGTGAAGACGAACAGAAACAACGTGCCCGTCAGCGGCACGTATGGGGCCGGATCGGACTGAACGATCTCGCGGATCAGTGACCTCAGCGAATCCATGAACATCTCGAACGCACTCTGCAGGTTGCCCAGGCCGGGGCGCGCGATGCGTCGGCGAACGATGATGCCGAGAACGATCAGGATCGCCATCACGTTCCACGACATCAGCACCGCCGTGCCGATGCCGGCGGAGGCGAGGGCGTTGTGAAGCCGATCAAACAGGTCCATCGGCTTCTCCCCCCTCTTCGGGCAGGTGCTCCCGGACCATGCGCGCTACCAGCACGCGGGCGACGATGGCGCCGGCCAATCCCGCCAGCAGCGCCCCGGCCACCTTCTCGCGCGGCACCAGCAACGCCACCATCACCAGCACGACGCCCACGAACGCCATGCGCGCGTAGAGGGCCACCGGCATCAGCCAGGTCGGCCCTTTCTCGGCCACCACATACTCCACCTCGGCCTTGATGGACAGAAAGAAGATGCCGCCGATGACGAAACCCAGCAGCAGCGACGCCAGCCAGCCGATGATGCCCATGCCCATCAACATTGCCTATATCTTCTCCGATACCTGCCGCCACGCCACGAAACAGCCCACGCCCAGGCCCAGCAGCATGAAGAACACCACAAACACGTGACCGGAATCCAGCCGCATGTCCAGCCAGCGTCCGACCAGAACACCGATGGCGGTCGGCAGCGCCACGGACCAGCCGACCGTGCCCATCATGCCCACCGTGGACCAGAAGGACTGATCGGCCTCGCGTTCGTTGCGCTCGCGGCGCTCGCGGCGCTTGCGCACCTCGGATACGAGGTCTGCCTGCGCATCGACCGGCTCCGGCTCGCGCTCTTCGTCGGCCATCGCGCCTACCCGGTCTCCAGTTCAAGAAGCCGTCGCATAAAGGTCAGCCGCATCTTTTCGAACGCCACGAAGTTCTCCTGATCCTCCTCGGCCCGCCGTCGGAACTGCTCCAGCACCTCGTCCTCGAGGTGCGCAAGGTCTTCGCTCTCGACGGCCTGCCGGCTCACGACCTCGACCACGTCGCGGTTCACCAGCGCCACGCCGCCGTCCAGGGCCAGGTAGCGGTCGTTGCCGTTTCCGTCCCGCGCCGTCAGTATGCTGCGTACCAGCGGCGTGACCATCGGCGCGTGCCCGGACCGCACGCCCAGGGAGCCGGTCGGGTCTTCCATAGTCACGTGCGCGACCTCGGCATCCAGCGCCACCTCCGTTGGCGTCACGATCCTGAGCCTCATGACGGGCCACTCCCGGTCACTGGTCGCCTCCTTCGGATTCGCCTCGCGCGGCGGCCCGCGCCTCCTGGATGCCGCCGATCATGTAGAGGGCCGATTCCGGAACGCTGTCGAACTCGCCGTTCAGTATCGCCTCGCAGCCTTCGAGTGTGTCCTCTATGGGCACGCGCTTGCCGGATCGCCCGGTGAACTGCTCGGTGACGAAGAAGGGCTGCGTGAGGAACCGGATGAGCCGCCTGGCCCGGTGGACGGCGCGCTGGTCGTCCGCCGAAAGCTCCTCCACGCCCAGCATGTTGATGATGTCCCGAAGGCTGCGGTAATGGGCGATGATCTCGCGTACGTGCCGGGCAACCCGGTAGTGGCGCTCGCCGACGATGACGGGCGTGAGCAGCTTGCTGCTGGAGTCCAGCGGATCGACCGCCGGGTACAGGCCCTCGCTGGCCAGATCCCGGCTGAGCGTGATGGCGGCGTCCAGGTGGCTGAACGTCTCGGCGGCGGCGGGATCGGTGAAGTCGTCCGCCGGCACGTAGACGGCCTGGATGCTGGTGATGGAGCCGCTGTGGGTCGACGCGATACGCTCCTGGAGGTCGGCCACCTCCGAGCCCAACGTGGGCTGATAGCCAACGCGCGACGGAAGCCGACCCAGAAGGCCCGATATCTCCGATCCCGCCTGCACGAAGCGGAAGACGTTGTCGATCAGGAGCAGCACGTCGCGTCCCTGTCCGTCGCGGAACTCCTCGGCGACGGTGAGCGCGGTGAAGGCCACGCGGAAGCGGGCGCCCGGCGGCTCGTTCATCTGGCCGAAGACCAGCACGGTCTTGTCGAGCACGCCCGCCTCGGTCATCTCCTGATAGAGGTCGTATCCCTCGCGGGACCGCTCACCGACGCCGGCGAAGACGGCGATGCCGGAATATGCCTCGACGGTGTTGCGGATCAGTTCCATAATCAGCACCGTCTTGCCGACGCCGGCGCCACCGAACATGCCGGCCTTGCCGCCCTTGGCGAGCGGCGCCAGCAGGTCGACGACCTTCATGCCCGTGCTGAACACGTCGTAGTCGGTGCGCTGCTCGGCGACGGAGGGCCCATGGCGGTGGATGGGCCGAAGTCGGCCGCCGTCGTCGGTCTCCTCCAGCGGCGGGCCGTTATCGATCGGTTCGCCCAGGACGTTGATCATCCGCCCGAGCGTCGCATCTCCCGTTGCGACAGCTATGGAACTTCCGGTAGCCGTTACGGGCACGCCGCGCGCGATGCCGGCCGTGCTGCTCATGGCGATTCCGCGCACGCGCGTGCGGGACAGGTGCTGGTGGACCTCCACAACGACGCGCCCGTCGCCCGCTTCCAGATGGACGGCCTCGTTGATGGACGGCAGACCGTCGGCGAACTCGATGTCCACCACGGATCCCCTTATGCCCACCACTCGGCCCTGTGATGCCACGTGTAACGGCTCCACGGTCTAAAGGCTGGCTGCCTTTCCGCCCTTACGGCAAGATAACGGCGCCCGATGGGCATTGCAAGCGGCCGAGAACTCTAGCGGATGCCGAGCAGCGGCTTGAGGGCGAACGAAAGGGGCACGACGACGATCAGGTAGCCGATCAGCCACGGCGGGAACGCCAGAATCGCCAGGCCCGGCACCACGCCGAACGGGCGATACTCGCGCATCGCCAGCTCGACGGCTTCCACGGGAGCGTCGGGGTAGAACTCCAGCGGCGGCGCGTAATGAACGCCGTCCACAAAGAGTTCCTTGCGAACCGTTGCACCGCTGTGCCGGAGCATGAGCTCGTAGGGCTCCTCACTCGGTTCGGCGGCCAGTTGCCACGAGGCGATGCCGTTCACCACGCGTCCCGTTGCGGGGTCCCGGTCCTCATCCACGCGCCGGATCCAGCCGTCGGCGGCCGTCAGCCCGTCCCGCGGCACGAAATGGGCGAGCCGGCCGATGCCGGAGAGGGGGAAGTAAGCGTTCACCTGCACGGTGTCGCCGCCCTGGGGCGGGACATACCCGAGGCGGGCAAAGCACCACACCGCCAGAAACGCTATCGGGACGATGGAAGCCAGCAGCGGCTTGCCCTCGGCCTTAAAGGAAACGGCGTTGATCTCGCGAAGAGTGGTCCGGTAGCGGGCGAGTGCCTCCTTGTCCTTAGACTTCTTCGCCTCGCGGATGAGTTCCTTCAGGCGGCCCTTGTCGCGCTTGCAGCGACTGAGGCGATCCTGGTCCGTGGTGCCCAGCCGCACCAACGTGAGGATGAGAGCCGTGCAGACGGCAACCCCTACGAGCACAAGGTCGCGCGGAAGATGCAGCGCCCAGCCCAGCAGGGGATCCATCACGGCCAGAATCAAGTTGTTCAGAGTCTCGACCATCGGCTCAATCTCGAATGACGCTGATGTGTCCTCGGTCGCCGTCGACGCGGACGCGGGCTCCGTCGGCGATCATGGCGGTCGCATCCGGGCAGGCCACGGCCGGGATGCTGAAGTCGCGCGCGGTGATGGCGCCGTGCGATAGCACGCCGCCCCTTTCGACCACCAGGCCCTTGATGGTTGTGAAGAGCGCCGTCCAGCTCGGGTCTGTCGAGGGGCAGACGAGAATGCAGTCGTCGCCCAGATCGCGTGCCTCCAGGGGGTCGAAGACGATGCGCACCGTGCCGGTCACAACGCCGGGCGAGAGCGACAGCGCCTCCATCTCGCGCGCCGCCTCGATCTGCCGCGGCAGCCCCAGGTCGTCCAGGTCTTCGGAATCGATCACGTCCGGCAGGTCCAGCCGCTGGAACGCCTGCCAGCGCACCTTGCGCTCCCGTGCGGCCTCCTCCAGCCGTTCTCGATCGGAGTCGAACTCAGGAAGCTCGTGCAGTTGCAGGAAAAAGGCATCGCTCCCGATCCCCCATCGGCCGCCTAGCTCCCTGATGACGTCGCGCAGAAGCTCGTAGCCCATCAGGAGGTAGTTCTTGCCGGTCTCGCGATACGGCAGCAGCGCCTGCGCCTCCCGCGCGAGGTGCAGGATGTGCTCACTCAGGAAGCTGCCGCCCCACTCGGCGAGCATAGCCGGCAGATCGCGCATCGCCTGCTCCCGGCGCTCGCGGTTCCGCCGGTGCAGGTGGGCGGGCGAGTGCTCCTCGGAGATCGCCTGGTTCTCGACGACGGTCCGCAGGTAGGCATCGTCCTCACGCCAGCGGGGGCGGGAGAGTTCCATTTCGCCGACCGCCCGGTGGCCATAGAGGGAGAGGAACGCGTGCATCGTTTCCTCGCCCTTGGCGACGCGGAACAACATCGCGTTCTGCTCCATGGTCGAATCGCCTTCCAGCCCAGAGGTCAGCGTGCCGCAGAGCATCTGCCCCTGCTCCCGGCCCATAAGCTGGACGAGCTTCGCCTCCAACTCCGCCCGGGCCAGTCCGCCGAAGAAGCCCGGTTTCAGGGATTCCTTCCCAAAGTCGGTGAGGACACGCTCGACGCGGCCGTGCAGGCAATCGATCAGGTCCTCGGGCGACATCGTAGAGAGATCCCGTTCGCGCTCCCCGGCGACGTATTCCAGGAAATCGGTCAGTTCCTCCTCGAAGCGCGTGATGGCCTCCTTGCGCGCGGATTTCATCCTTCGCATGGACCGGAACATCGAAACCAGCGTTCCGGGCAGGCGCAGCAGGAACGCGGCGTCCGCCTCACCGGCTTCGAAGTGCATGGGCGCCGATTCCAGGATGCGGGGATCGTCCAGCACCTCCTCATGGTCGTACTTGAGCGGCATCCCGCGCCAGAAGAGTTCGGAGGCCCGATCCACGTCCACATAGATGCGGCCGCAAATGAGTTCAAGGAATCCGTCCTCGCAGACCCGGTCGCTGGGGCGGTAGCCGAAGTCGCGGTACATCCGCCCGAATCCGCCGTCGCCGCTCATGAAGTCGCGGATGATATCCCAGGTCAGCGGTGTGGGCGCCTCCAGGGTCTCGGAGAGGTTATGGACGATCCAGACCTTGCCGCCCTGCGAGGCCAGATCCTTGAGCCGCACGATCTCCTCGCGTCGACCGGCTTCCACGTCCCGCGCAACGTCCAGGCCGCGAATCGGCCGCGACTGGAGCAGACTGAAACTGCCGTCGGCCAGGCCCCATTCAATGTCCACCGGGAAGCCGAAATACTCCTCGACGCGCAGCGCAATCCGCCCGACCACCTGCACCTGCTCCGGCGTCAGCGAGGCGGCCTCTGCGTCCGGCTCGGCCCCGGCGGTCCGGCTCAACCCGGACATCACGTGCTCCTTCTTGCCGAGGGCCTCGTCCTTGATCTCCAGGGTCTGCGAATCCAGAACAAAGCGGTCCGGCGTCACGTTGCCGGAGACGATCGATTCGCCCAGGCCGTAAGCGCTCTCGATGACGATCTCCTGCGCCGTGGGGGCGGCCGGGTTGGCCGTGAAAGCGATGCCGGAGACCTCGCTATTGAACATGGACTGCACGTTCACGGCCGTGCCGGTGAGGTGTTCCAGGCCGTGCACCTTGCGGTAAACGCGCGCGCGCTCGTTGTTCCAGGACTCAAAGACGGCATCAATGCATTCGCGCAACGCGTCCCAGGGATCAACGGGGAAGGACTTCCCGGTCCTCTCCTCGTAGAGGGCGATGCACGCCTCGGCGGCTGCACGTTCCTTCAGGTGGGCGGCATGGGCATCCTCTGCGGCCTCGTCAAACGCGGCCATGGGGATGTCGGCCACGGTGTTGCCGAACTGACGGACGAACTGCTCGTAGACGCTCCAGAAGTGGGCGACGTCCTCGACCTCGTCGGCGAGGCCAGGATGCAGGCCGCAGTTCAGGATCGTGTCCATCATGCCGGGCATGGACCGCGCCGCGCCGGATCGGACGGAGACAAGGAGCGGCGACTGTCCGCGGCCGTAGGCGCGGCCGGTGGACCGCTCCAGCCTGGCCATGTAGGCGCGCACCTCATCTTCCAGGCCGACCGGCCATCCGCCCGTGGCATGGTATTCTTCGCAGCACTGAACGGAGATGGTGAACCCCGGCGGCACGGGAAGCCCGGCGCGGCTCATGTCGGCCAGGCTCGCGCCCTTGCCGCCCAGCACGTCCTTGCGCTCGGGGTCGCCCTCGCAGGCGCCGTCGCCGAAGAAGAACACCCGTTGCTCGGTGTCCGTCCGCTCTGTCAGCGGGGTCTCATGCATACGAACCCCTTCTTGTCCGTTGCGAAGAACACGTGCGAATCGACCATCACCATCGGCGTCACCATGCGCCCCGGCCACGAAGCGCGCAGTCGAGCCCAGGAATCGGCCGACTTCGTCTCCAGGTCGTAGCGCTGGACGGCGCCCTCCGCAGCGTACAGGAGCGCCCCGTCGGCGATCAGGGGAGGCAACTCGGCGGCGACGTCGTCGACGTTCGCGACCACGGCCCCGTCCGTCGGGTCCAGGAGCAGCAACCGCCCCCCATCCGTGACGGCGGCAAGCACCCCGGAGCCGGAAACCAGCGGCGCTGCCACGCGATCACTCCCGACCGAGACGCCTTCGACGTCGCCCACGATGCCGTACCCGGCGACTCCGTCCTCCATTCCCACCCAGACGCGGTCCGCCAGGAGCACGGGGCCGGTCTGCGCGGCGGACGGCAAGCGGCGCTCCCAGAGGGGCTTCCCGGTGCCGGCGTCCAGGGCCACAACGCGCGACTCCGTCGAGGCCAGAATGATATCGCCCGTCACGGCCGGAGCGCCGACGGTGGGCCCGATCTCGCTGTGCCACCTCAACTCGGCGGCGCCGCCCGTCCACTCGTAGCGACTGAGACCGGTCGGGCGGTCGGCCACGTATAGGGCGTTGCGGGTGATCGCGAACGCGCCGGACGCTTCGGCGTCGGTCGGCAGGGCCCAGTTCTCGGTCCCCTGCGCCGCGTCCACGCAACGCAGCATCCGTCCCTCGTCCCCGGGTTGGCCGTCGGCGAAGAACACCTCGGCGTCCGTTGCCGCCGGGCTGACGACCACGGGCAGATCCGACTGCACGAACCAATCGCGCACCGGCGCCGAACCGGGTCCGTCTGGCATCGTGATGCGCGCCAGCCCGTGCACGTCGCCCTGGCTGATGCCCACGTAGAAGGCGCCCTCCAGGTAGGCGGCGGGGGCCTGGATCGTCGGCGGCTGCGGCAGATCGTCGTCGCCTTCGTAGCCCCATGCGTAGGTGCCCTGCTCGGGCAGAAGGCTGCCGTCCGCCCAGCCGGAGCCCTCCGCGCCGTCCAGGTAGCCGGACCAGACAGGCTTCTCGACGATCCGTCCCTCCTCGCCGACGCACAGCAGGCCGCTGCCGGTGGTCCCGACGTAGACGTGGCCGAACGCCACCGACGGCGAACTGAAAGTGGGGACGTTAAGGGGCACGTCCCAGACGGGCTCCAGGGTCGAGCGATCCAGTCCGGTCAGCCGTCCGTTGTCCGTCATGCAGTAGACGTATTCGTCCGCAACCGCCGGCGACGTGATGATGGGCGCGTGGGCGTTCCACTTGCGCACCAGGTCGCCGTCGGTGGTGAGGCAATAAAGATTACCGTCGCGGGAGCCGAAATAGATCCGGTCCTCCACCGTGGCGACACAGCCCAGCACGGTGCGCGGCAGCGGGTACTTCCACGACACGGACTGCGACGCGATGTCGATGCACCAGACCTCGCCCACGGGACGTATGTCGCCGACGGCGGCCTCGATCTCGGCTTCGCTCGCCCCCTCGGCTTCGAGCCTGGCGCGGCGATTGGCGGCAGCCTGCTCGGCCGTGTTCACGAAATCGCCGTGTCCCATCCCCACGAACAACCTGCCGTTCGAGATGGAGGGGGCGCTGAACACGGGATAGGGGGCGTCCACGCGCCAGAGCTCTTCGCCGGTTGCGGCATCGGCGCAAACGACCGCCTGGCCGCCGATCCCCAGCCCGAAGTAAACCTTCCCATCGACGACCACCGGCGATGTTTCGCAGTCCGGGTAATCCTCGCCCGAGAGATGCCAGACCATCTGCGGATTGCCGTCCGCGTCGGGCTCGAGCTCGAAGCAGTACATGCCGTCGTCGCCGGCCCCGATGTAGATCCGGCCGTCGGCGATGCAGGGCGAGCTCTCGACGTGGCTGTCCGTGCGGTACTCCCAGAGCTTCACGCCCTCGCGCCGGCGCTCGCTCTCCTCCAGGTCGAAGCAGAATATGCGCGCGTCGTCCGTCAGGTGCAGGCCCTCGCCCACGACCAGGTACCTGCCGGAAACGGCAGGAGACGAGAAGGTCGAGCGGTAGTTGTCGGCCGTGAACGCCCAGACGAGTGCGCCGGTGTGCGCGTCGACGCTGCAAATCGCGCCCTGGTCCTTGAAGTATTCGTAACGTGCCGAAGTGGCATAGACGCGGTTGCCGACCACGGCCGGGGAGGAGTAGAACGTCTTCGTGCCCTCGTGCGAGAACGACCAGACGACGTTGCCGTGCGCCGGTTCTCCCGCGCCGGGCACCGCACCCCGGCGATCCGGCCCCCCGCGGAACAGCGGCCAGTCCTCGCCCCCGGCGTTCGCCTGCGAGACCGCCTCGCGCGAGCCGGCGAAAACGACCGGGTACAGCCGGAACAGGCCCCACACGCCGAGGACCACCAACACCACCACGACCTTCTGCGCCCAGAGCAGCTTGAACAGCTTCTTGATGGCCGACGGCCGGAACAGCGCCAGGATCGACCCGCCCAGCGCTATCAGGATCCCGGGCAGTATCGCCAGCAGGGCCTGCAAAGGGCCGACCAGCACGGGCACCACCGCGAGCTGGCTGCCCATCCCCGCTGTCGAGAACGCCTGCAAACTCACACCGGACCTCCGAATCGGGACCTAGTCGCCCAGGACGACGCCGACGGGACCGTCCTCAACGATGACTTCACGCTGCTGTCGCTCGCCGCCCGGACGTTGCCAGCGGAGCATGACCAGACCGGCTTCGGGCACGCCAACCAGCGGCGGCGCCTCTCCCACGCGCAGCGGCCAGGCGCCGAGGGCGCGGTCGAAATGCCATGCCAGCACGTTGACCGGTCCGGAGAAAGCCGACTCGGCCGGGAGCCGCGGCCGAACTGCCAGCGCGGGCCCCCCCTCCACCTGCCGCGGGAACATCCAGACCTCGCCGTTCTTCAGGACCAGGACCATGTCCAACGCGCCGTCGCCGTTGAAATCGCCGAGGCAGGCGGCCTGCTGTCCCTCGCCGGCCTGGGGCAGCAGTTTCTGCTGAGCCAGGTCGACCATACGGGCGTGCCCGAAACTGCGGAAGCCGCGGTTGAAAAACGGGTGAGGCGGCATCCGCGTGCCGTACGTGATCAGAATGTCCTGCCGACCGTCGTTGTTGAAATCGCCGGTGTCGGCGTCCACGCCGCCGGCCTTTGCGATGTAGGCGATCTCCCCGGACTGATCGATCATCTCGGCAAACCGGCCTTCGCCCTGGTTCTGCCATATGCGGTTGCGCACCTCGCCGGCGACGGCCACGTCGAGCAGCCCGTCGGCATCGTAGTCGCCGAGGGCGGCGCCGTGGCGACCTCCGCCAGTGGCGGCGTCGGTCCGGATGGGGGCAGCGAATGTGCCGTCCGCCGCGCCCTTGTAGAACAGACCGCCGCGCGCCCAGAGCTGAAGCGCGTCGGGCACGGCGTCGCCGTCGAAGTCGGCGACGAAGCATTCACCGGCCTCGCCCAGGTCATCACTCGGGATCTCGCCCTCGGCCAGCGGTCGCACGTCCAGGCCGTCCGCCGACGGAGTCAGCAGCATCGGCATGCCCGGTGTGCCGGCCACGAGCACCGTCCGTCCGTCGGCCGTGCCCACGGCCTGAAGCGACAGACAACCGTCCTCCAGGGCGCCCCCTGCATCCAGTGGAGACGCAGCGAAGGTGCCATCCGCCTGCCGTGCGTGCAGGGAGAGCGCCGCACCGTCCCAACTGATCAGGTCGAGGCGATCGTCGCCGTTGAAATCGCCCCACGCGAAGAGTCGAGATGTCGAGTCGAGCCCGAGGGCGTCGGTGATCTCGGCCATGCCGTCGTCGGAGTAGCGGAACAACCTGTCGCCCGCCGAGCCGGCAAGAAAGAGTGCGGTTCCGCCGTCCAGGTCCAGGTCGATCGGTGCGACCTCGGAGACCTGCCCTTCTGTCTGCGCAACCAGCACCTCGGGCGCCCAGCTCACGCCGGAGACCACGGGCACCGTCGCCTCGGGGTCTTCCATGATGTAGCGCACGGCACGCAGGAGCATGTCCGTGCTGCCGGCCCAGGTTCCCAGCATCCGCGGGTCGGTCTTCTCCATCTCCCAGATGTCCTCCCACTGGGCTAGCACCGCCCAGTAGCCGCCTACGTGCAGGTAGCCGGCCGGCCCGGCGGCGAAGCCCATGCCGGCCTCGCCTTCGGAATAAGAGCCCGCGAACAGCATTCCCTGCCGGTTGCCCTGTTTGATCAGCTCCATCACGCCCCTGCCCTGGGCCTCGAACGCGCCGGCCAGGAGATCGATGGTCAGCTCTGTCTGCTCGGACTCGCCCTTGAGGGCTTCCCGCACTGCAGCCGTGACCTCGCCGGAGTCCTTTACCTCGGTGAACTCCAGCAGCAGGATGGATTCCGACTGCTCCACCAGATCGATGGGTGTGAAACTGGGGTTGATGAACGCGCCAACCGCCGCCGAGAAGGCGCAGAGCGCCCCGACGCAAAGCAACCATCTGGATTTCATCACCGTCTGTCTCCTTGTATGCCAAGCCCGAGAGCGCCGCCGCGTGGCCGCGCCCTACTGCTGCAGAGCCCGCTCGACCTCGCCGGCCAGCGAATACAGCTCGCGTGTGCGTCTCTGCCAATCCGAACCCACAAACCACGCCTGACCGGCGGGACCGGGACGGCTGCGCCACGCGGTGGCCCAATCCCAGGACGCACCGTGCAATCGCAGGCTGCTGATCGAGGTCCACATCGCCAGCAGCCGCTCGTCCAGCAGCCGCTGACAGCGTTCCGCGAGATCGTCGCCAAGCTTCGCCCGCATCTCCTCGTCCATCAAGGCACGCTCGATCACGATGCGGGCCTCGCACTCCTGCACGCCCTCCCGCAGAACGACGTAGCGCGCCGTCGGGCACGGGCCGGTCGGTCCCGGCGCCAGCACGTAGCTGTAGAGGTCCAGGTTGCGCCAACTGCTCTGCGGGTAGCGGGCCGATACCGAGCCGGCGCGTCGGCCGCGCTTGTCCTTGATGACCGGCCAGAAGTCCGCCCCGACGCGGCCGATGCCGCGCTGGTCGCTGGTCACGTTGTACTCGCCCATGTGACGCCAATGGGCGAGCGGGAAATCCACGAGATTGCGCGAGCGCTGGTAGGTGGAGATCAGACCGGGGTTGCTCCAGCCGTGTCGGGACTGGGGCTCCGGACCGCCGTCCGCGAACGCCACGTGCCAGACGCGGGACTGGTAGACGATCCTGCCGGAGCGGCCGAGGCGGTAATAATCGTTGCCGAAGAAGCCGTGATGCGAATGGCCCACCCACGGCAGGTCGCCGGTCAGGTCGTTCCAGAACTCCACCTCCTCGTTCCGCGGCGTGGAGTCGGTCGCGATTCCGAGCGCCATTGCCTCGCCCAGGCCGCGCTCCTCCATCTTCTCTTTCAGCCGGTCGACCAGCGGCTGCCACAGACCCTTACTTGGTTCGTCCATGTAGCCGGGCAGCTCGCGGTTCTCGGTCTCGCCGGTCTTCGGGTCCACGAACGTCACGATCGGCCCGTCGCCCAGCGGCGCGCCCTTCTCCTGTAGGTAGGCGAGCGCACGCTGCTCGCCGCTGGATTCCGAGTTGCCGACTTTGTCCTGTGCGCCCACGTAGACGTCCCACACGTTGAAGCAGACGAGGCGCGGCCGGCCCATGCGCTCGACGGCCAGATCGAGGTAGCGATCCATCACCGAGAAGTCGCAATCGTAGGTGCCGTCGCCGTTGTCGACCCACCGGACGATGGACTCGGCGTTGCCGAGGTTGGTCTCGGCGATCAGGGGTATGTAGAGCACCCGGCTGCCGACGTCGTGAAGGTAGTCCATGGCGCGGCCAATCATCCGGAAGTGCCGATCCGACCAGAGGTCCAGTCCGTACTCGACGGCCAGCGTGTCCGGCGCTTCCAGCAGCTCGACCCATGTCCGGTACTCGCCGGGATCGGGAAGCGTCCAGCCCGCGAGATCGAGTTCCAGGGGCACGGTGAGCGGGTCATGGCCCTCGGCCGCGACCGTCACTTCGCCGACGTATTGGCCCGGCTGGGCGTCCTCGGGCACCTGCACCGTTATCCACACCGGCGCGACGGCCGCGCCGACGTACGACGGCTGGCCGGGCCGCGAGAGGCTGTAGCGATCGGGCTCGCGATCCACCACACCGTACTCGGCCGGCGGCTCGTCCGAGAGCATGCCCAGCAACTGCGCGGGAACGGCGTACGGGGAAGGCTCTCCGCCGTAAGGATAGGTCACGTTCACCCGGCCCCAGGGCAGGCCGTATCGCACGCGGACGGCATCCGCGGGGATCGTGTCCGCGCCGGTGAGATCAGAGACCGTGACCTCCAGGTTCCGGATCGGTTCCGAGGAACCGACGACGATCTTGCCGCTGAACGCACCGTTCGCCGCTCCCACTATGCGCACCGGGCGGATGGGCTCGCAGGGGTCGCCGAAGTCCACGTCGAAATCCGCCTGGTTGACGTCGCGCGTCCAGACCTGCAGCCCTTCCGGCCGCGTCGCGTTGGGCGCCAGCCCCTCCGCGCTCTCGGCGGTCAGGCGCAGGGCGTTCAGTTCGCAGGTGTTCCAGCTCACGTAATACGGCCCGGGCATGCGGTCATCCGGGTGGGAGCCCTTCAACTCCTCCATGGCTTTGTGATACGGGGCCCGCACAAGTTCCACGGCCAGTACGTTCACTCCGTCGACAAGTGCGTCCGACGGAATGTCCAGTTCCAGCACGCGATCTCGCAGCGCTATGCGACGGCGGTCCTCCTCGGAGAAAGAACCGCGGCGATGCGCATCCAGGAACGTCCCGTCCTCGGCAACATCCGCCTCACGCGGGTACCCGTCGGCCAGCGCCCCCGCCTCCGGCGCGATGTCCTTGCGGCCTACCTCGCGACCGTTCACGTAGACGATCACGCCGCCGTGATAGCCGACCGTCAGCTTCAAGCCGCGCACGGCTTCTGGGTCGCTTACCCTGAATCGGCCGCGCACGCAGGCGCGGGCCAAGTAGGGCGTGCGCGCGCAACGCAGGGCGGGAGCGCGCAGCCAGTCGCCGTCGTCGAACTCCGGCTGCACCCAATCGGAAACCGGCGGCTCGGTCTCCCAGCGAAGCCAGGCATGCTTCATCAGTATCGGCTTCAGCCCGTCGTCCAGCGCGATAACCGGGGGCTGCAGCGTGTGGTGCATGCGCCAATAACCGGACGTGTCCAGCACGACGACCGGCGCCGGCTGCACCTCGGCATCCGCCGCCGAGGCGAACACTGGCGCCAGCAGGCAGAAGAGCATGGTCAGCCCTGCAGCGGCCAGTGCACTGCGTCGCATCCACTTCTTCTCGTCGCTTCGTCGCTTGATCCGTCTCATTCGGGCAGCATTCTCAGCAGATTATCGTGCGCTATCCTCACCATCACGTCCCGGCTTACTCCGGCCTTGTCCAGCGCCTCCCACAGGTCGTCCATGCGGGACGGCTCGGGGACGGCCATCGTCGCACCTTCGGGCACGCCATCATAGTCTGTCCCAATGCCGACTCCGTCCTCGCCCAGGATCTCCAGCGCGTGCAGTACGTGGTCCACGTAGCGCGCCAGGGTCGGGTTATCCTCGTCGATGAAGGGACCGTAGAAGCAGAGGCACTGCACGCCATCTCGCTCCGCCAGGGCGCTCATCATCTCGTCGGTCAGGTTGCGGGTGTGGGGGCAGACGGCCGCGCAACTGCCGTGGGTGACGCAGACCGGCCCAGTCGCACACTCCATCACCTCCCAGAAGGCCGCGTCATTGACGTGGGCCAGATCGCACGCGATTCCCAGGCGGCCCATTTCCTTCAGCGACTCGCGGGCAAAGTCGGTGAGCCCCTCCAGTTCGTCGCGCAGCCCGGCGCGCTCGGAGAGTGGCATGTGCTGGAAAGGACTATGGCTGACCTGAAGCGCGTCGGACTTGTCCTCGGCGCCCTCTCCGTGGGTGATGCTGAAGACGCGCACGCCGAGTCGGTGCCAGTTGCGCACCTGCTCGATGCGCTCGGCGAACATCGACTGCCCCTCGATGGTGAGCACTATCGCCACCTTGCCGTCCGCTACGGCCCGGCGGACGTCACCGGCGGAGAGGCACAAGGCGAAATCGCCCGCGTTCTCGGCGCAGACCTGGTGCATTCCGTCGATCATCAACAGGCTGTCGGTCGCCCTCTTGTCGCCCACCATCGTCAGCAGGCCGCCCATCTTTCCCTCTCGCATGCGTGCGAGCGTCACGTGGTAGTCGCGCTCGACCGGGGAGAAGTCCAGCGGATCGTCGTGGTAGAAGCGCAGGATGGCGCTGTCGCAGTGGCCGTCAAGCACCCACAGGTCGTCACTGGTAGCCATGATCTCGCTCATTCCTCTTTGGACCGTGGGAACTGAATCCCGCCGGCGAATAGAGTACCCGGTCTTTACCGGCCAGCCGCCGTACCGTGATGGCTCCGAGCACATCCGGCGCCGCAAGGGCCGCCCACGACTGATCCACCGCTATGGAACAGCGCTGCTCCATCCGGCTCTCCTTAGAGACGCGACGGTTACTGCGGGAAGCGCTGCTTCGGGACATCGGAAACCGGCGGGCAAACGCCTGGCGCGGCGGGTTCCCGGAAACTGACCTAACAAGGTTCTAATGATACCAGATACACGCGGCCCTTTCATCGTGAGGGCCCGTCGAAGCGAGGGCCGCGTCAGTCGCCGCTGCGAATGTGCACCATGTAGTCGGACAGCGGGAACGTGTGCATGGTGATCGCGGCAGGCGGCTTCGTGTCGAGGTTAGTCGTCCGAAGGTGCGCAAGTCAACGCGGCTGCAGCCCGTGCGCTTGCGCCGTCCGGGCCCGAGAGTATACAAGAGGGGCGGCAAGGAAGCACCATTCCCGCGCAGGACGGCACCATGGGCGAATACTCCGACGAAACCCTGGCCGTATTGAAGCTCGCGCTGTGCAAGGGCGTGAGCAGCCGCACTATCTTCGCGGTTCTCAAGGAGTTCGGATCGCCGTTGGAGGCCCTCGCGGCCCCGCCGAGCGAGATTGCGGGGATCGACGGGATCTCCGAGTCGACCGCGCAGGCGATCCGCAAAGGGCCCGATCCGGAAGACCTGGCGACGGAACTCGAGCTGGCGGAGAGGCACCGCGTGCGCATCGTCCCGTTCTTCTCGGAGGACTACCCGCGCAATCTCAGCTACCTGGAAGAGGACGCGCCCGCCCTGCTCTGGATGCGGGGCGACTGCCTGCCGCGCGACCAGATAGCCGTCGCCGTCGTCGGCGCGCGCCGCTGCACGGCCTACGGACGGAACCAGGCTACGCGCATCGCCTGTGATCTGGCGACGATGGGTTTCACGGTCGTGAGCGGTATGGCCTACGGCATCGACTCGGCCGCCCACCGGGGCGCGCTGCAGGCGGACGGCAGGACCTTCGCCATTCTGGGCTCGGGGCTCGGACACGAGATGAACGAGCGCTCGATGGAACTGGCGGACTCGATAGCCGAAGCGGGCGCCGTCCTCAGTGAGTACCCGATGAGAGTGCCGCCCCTGCCCGGCAACTTCCCGCCCCGCAACCGCATCATCAGCGGGCTGTCGCTGGCGACGGTGGTGGTGGAGGCCGCCTCGCGCAGTGGTAGCCTCATCACCGCACGGCTGGCCGCCGAGCAGGGGAAGGCCGTCTTCGCCGTGCCGGGAAACGTCGACTCCCCCGCCAGCCGCGGCTGCCATCGGCTGATCCGCGACGGTGCGGTGCTGGTGGAGAGCGCGCGCGACGTCGCGGAGGGCCTCGGGCCGCTGGCCGAACCCATCGTGCAGGCCCAGGACGCGGAACCGGCGGCCGAGCGGAAACCCATGGAGGATGCTCGCGTGCTGGCGCTGAACGACCGCGAGCGGGCCGTCTTCGAACTTCTGGGTAGCTCGCCGATGCACATCGACGAGGTGGTCACGCAGACCGAACTGCCGATCTCGGTTGTGGCCAGTACGCTGCTTACGCTGGAGATACGCGGCCTGCTCAAGCAGGTCGGCGGCCAGCGCTACTCCCGCGCCTGACGTCGTCGCCGCCCACCCCGTCAGCGGCCAAGGCCGATGTAGGTCTCCTGGGGAACAACGGGCAGTATGAGCCTTGACGGGTGCTCGCTCGATACGTAGACCTCGTTGTGCGCCGTCCTGGCCTCGTCCATCGAGGCGACCGGCTCATACGTGTTCGGATGCACCTCGTAAGCGGGGTCGCTGCTGGACGTCACGTAGAGAGCGATCCGGTGGCCCTTGTTGAAGACCAGCGCCGTGCTCCACATGTCCATGGAGAGCAAGTAGACCTTGCCCTTCTCCAGCGGCGCGGGTTCGTCCAGACCCCGATGGTAGCGGGCGAGCATGGCGCTCTCGCGGATCACGGCCTCGTAGCCGTCGGGGTAGATGTCGACCAGCTTGGCGGTGAACATCGTGTCGGGCGCGTCGCTCGAGACATGTAGTTCGGCCCGGACCTTACCCGTGATCCCCACCGGCTCATCGAGCGGCTCGGTCTTGAACCGCAGGATGTCCGTGCGATCGGCGTTCGGGCGCTGGTCCATGGGACCGATGTTCGGGTCTCTGGAGTTACTCACCTGGTGATGGCCGCCGATCGTCGGCACCGGATCGCGGGGATCGTAATCGTACCCGAGGGAGGCGGCCTTTGCCTGTGGAGCATCCTCGGAGAGGCGACCGTCGGCGTGCAGGTAATAGGACGTGGGCGTGTTGTCGACCGGCCACCTGTCGCTGGTCATCCATACGTTGCCGGGCGCGCTCGTGTCTTTGCCGTCGCCCATCAGGAAGTAGGCGAGGCAGCTCTGTCCGTACGGTGGCCCTTCGGTCAGGCATTCGGCCAGGCCGGATGCCTGCCAGAGCTTCATTGCCTCGGCCGGCTTCCGGTTGCGCGGCGTGAACTCGAGGTCGCCGAAGAGCTTGCCGTGCCCCCCCGGACCGATCTGCACGTATGCCTTCCCGTATGGCGCCAGCGCCGCGAAATGGTCGAGCGCCGCCTCGCTGAACAGGTCAAACCACCCTCCGTTGTCGCGGTAGTAGCCTTTGACCTTCGGGGCGATCTCGTTCAGGAAATCGTAGTAGTCCTGCGGATCATACGGGACCACAGTCGGCCGCGGCCATTCGTTGTACTTCGTCTTCATCCCGCGCTGGGCGAGCCAGGAATGGAAGTAGCGGCGGGCGCCGTTGTGGAAGGCGACGTAGAGGTACGCGTTGTCCATGGTCACGTTGACGTCGATGGCCGTAAGATGCGGAGCAAGCGACCAGAGGGCGTTGATCGCGGCGATGCCGTGTCCCGAAGGGCCCCACATGCCGACCTTACCGTTGCACCAGGGCTGCCGGGCGATCCACTCCACGCAGTCGTAGCCGTCGTTGATCTCGACGCGGAAGTCCATCGGGTCGAACGTCCCCGCGCCTTCGGAGCCGTAGGAGCCACGCGTGTTCTGCAGGACCATGGCCATGGGTTTGCCGCCCATCTTGTTCAGGCCGCGGTGGTCCATCCGCGAGTACTGCGTCCCCAGGAGCACGACCGGCCAGGGGCCGTCGCCGTCCGGTGGCTGCAGTATCTCAGTGGCCAGCTTGACGCCGTCACGCATGGGCATCATGATCGACTGGTGACGCGTGCCTTCCGGCATCTCCGCCATCACCTTGGCCAGCCCCTGCGCCATCAGGTCGCCGCCGGCGGGAACGCTGGACGGCTTGGGTCGCCCTTCGTCGTCCATGTTCTTGGTCGGCTCCTCCACGTACCGGCCGGGGTCCATAGCCTCCGCCGAGCGCATCCGGGCATCTTTCGGATCCTCTGCACCGCAAGCCGGCGCCCAGGCGGACGCCATAAGGGACAGACACGCAATCAGAACGCCGGCCGTCTCGAGAAAACTCCTCATCATCTGCGTCTCCTTGGGGTACTCCGTCATCGCATCTCGGCGGGTCAGCGGAAAAGGGCGCACGTCGGGCAACGGACATCGCCCTGCAACTGTCTGACTTCCCGGCTGTGCCGGTTCTCGAAACCACCGGACAGCCGCTCCAGCGATTATATGCCGTGAGACCCCGCCCCGCCAGCATGGGGCCGGCACGTTGGGGCCAATGCATCAGTGCGGCTGACATTCGGTCCCGTGCTCTGATATCCTGGATGGTGGAGTCGGGATGAATCCGAGCAGGCAGACTTGACCGGGAGAAGAATCGATGAGTGCAGCGAATAGATACTCCGGGCCGGGCGTCGGCAGCCTGGTGGTCATGGCGGCACTGGTGATCGCGGCGGTGGTGGCCGCCCCGTCCTGCCGTGGCAACGGAGGCGGCGGGCCACTGGCCGAAAAGCTCACGGCCGATCAGTTCCCCATGGACGAACCGATGGTCTACGATTGGTCCGTCACGGCCATGGACGGCAGCAAGCTCAACATGTCGGAGCTTAAGGGCAAGACGCTCTTCATTAACGTCTGGGCGACCTGGTGCCCGCCCTGCCGGGCGGAGATGCCGTCGATCCAGAAGCTCTACGAGTCCATGTCCGGCGAAGGCGTAACGTTCGTGCTCCTCAGCAACGAGGACACCACCGTGATCCGCAGCTTTCTGGAGCGGAACAACTACACCCTCCCCGTCTACCAGGTGGGCAACCCGCCGCGCGTGCTGTCCAGCAATGCGATACCGACAACGTTCGTCGTGTCGCCCGAGGGGCGCGTGGTGCTGAAGCACGTGGGCGGAGCCGACTGGAACCGGGACATTGTGCACGACTTTCTCCGACGGGTGCAGGCCGCCGGCGGGCAATGATCGGCCGCCACCCTGTGAGGAATGCATATGAGTAAAGTCCGATACGAGGAGATGTTGCCGCACGAGATAGTGTCGCGGAGGAAGGCGTTCCCGGCGGCCTTCATCGGCCTGGGTGGGCTGGAGTGGCACGGCAAGCACCTGGCCTCAGGCAACGATGCCCTGAAGGCCGAGAAGCTCTGCGAGATGGCGGCCACCCGTTCCGGCGGCTTCGCGTTCCCGACGCTCTGGTATGGCGAACCGCGCGTGGCGGCCCTGATGGAAGCCAACCACGACGAAGACGGCGCCATCCGCCGGGCCATGAAGTTCAAGAAACGCAAGCACACGCCCAAGCACTTCGGCAGCACCGGCGAGGAGCAGATCGAGTTCTACCAGCGCCTTATCCGCCACGTGCTCATCCAGATGAACTCGCTGGAGATGAAGGCCGTCTGTCTCGTCTGCGGTCACTATCCGCTTTGGAACTACGCCCGCCCGGTGGTCGAGCAGTTCAACGTCGACTTCCCGGACACCCGGGCGTTTGCCGGCCGCGAGCTTGACTACCCTCCCGAGTCGAAACGTGTCGGCGGCGACCACGCGGCGAAGTGGGAGACCTCCTACCTCTGGCACCTGCGGCCGGACTGCGTGGACATGAGCGTCTACCTCGGCCGCGAGGACGAGCCCCTGATCGGCGTGATGGGCGAGGACCCACGGCGGACCGCATCGGTCGAGACAGGCAGGAAGGGCTGCGAGCTGATTGTGGAAGCCATTGTCGCCAAGGCGCGGGAGCTGATTGAGGCGGTAACTTGACGGAGCACCGACGGCGGATCCCGTGCGGACCGAGGGGCTACGTCGACCTGCAGACACCGGAGCTAACATGATGAGACTGCGAGCAGTCCTGAGTACCTGGGTGTTTTTGATGGCCGCGTCGGTAGTGTTTGGCGCGGCGAGCGACGGGGACGCGCTCCAGTCCCGGGCGCGGGAATTCGTGACGCTGACGTCCTCCGGCGAGTACGAGCAGGCCGTCGGCATGTTCGACGACACGATGTCCCGGGCGCTGCCGGCGGAGGCCCTGAAGCGGACGTGGACGTCGGTAATCGCCGCAGCGGGGGAGTTGAAGCAGATACAGGGGACGCGGACGCAGGAGTTGGGCCGGTTCCGCGTCGTCTTCGTTACGTGCAGCTTCGAGCGGGCGGCGCTGGACGCCAAGGTCGTCTTCGATCTGCAGGGGCGGATCACCGGCCTGTGGTTCCAGCCGTCGCAGCCGGATCAGGAGTGGCAGCCGCCGGACTATGTCCGGACCGGGTCGTTCACGGAGGTCGAGGTAACGGTCGGTGAGCCGCCCTGGGAGCTGCCGGCCACCCTGACGCAGCCGAACGGCAAGGGCCCGTTCCCGGGACTGGTTCTCGTCCACGGCTCTGGGCCGCACGACCGCGACGAGACGATCGGGCCGAACAAGCCGTTTCGCGATCTCGCCTGGGGCCTCGCCTCCAGAGGTATCGCCGTGCTACGCTACGAGAAAAGGACCAAGGTGCACCCCGAACGGATGGCGGCGCGCAAGGACCTGACGGTCAACGAGGAGACGGTGGATGACGCGGTCGCGGCGGCAGAGGCGCTGCGCCGCCGGCCGCGCGTTGACGGCGGCTCCGTTTTCGTGCTGGGGCACAGCCTGGGAGGCATGCTGGTGCCCCGCATCGCGGCCGCCAACGCCAGCATTCGCGGATTCGTGGTGATGGCGGGAACGGCCCGGCCGCTGGAGGACGTGGTGCTGGAACAGATCCGCTACCTTCGGTCGCTGTCCGACAACCTGACGGAGCGCGAGGAATCCGAGATCGAGCGGATGGAGCGGGAAGTGGAGCGCGCAAAAAAGCTCTATCGCAGCGGCGAACCGGACGGGAAAGGGCCGATACTGGGCGCCGAGCCCGCCTATTGGCTGGACCTGCAAGATTACGATCCTCCGCGCGCCGCGCTCGGCATGACGCGCCCCCTGCTGATTCTGCAGGGCGGCCGCGACTACCAGGTGACCTCAGACGACTACGAACGCTGGAAGACGCTGCTCACAGATCAAGCGAACGTGATGTTCCTCCTCTATCCGGAGCTCAATCATCTGTTCATGCCGGGAGAGGGCCGCAGCACGCCGGCGGAGTATGAGAAACTCGGGCACGTAGCCGGTGAGGTGGTGCAGAGCATTGCTGCCTGGATCGAGGAGAACGCCGCTTCCGGTGGGGCAGATGAGGATTGATGCCCTCTGCCGACGCATGCGGGCCGTTTGCCGCCTTTGACCGGCTGCCTTATAATCGTCCTATTGCCCGTCTCAGCGGGCAGCAGACTCACCACGCGGAGGACCCCGGTGCGGGCCGCTTCCGGCCCTGCCTCGCATCGGCGTAGGTTGTGTTTTGGAGGAGATGGAGATGCAGTATGCCGTGCTCGGAAAAACAGGACTGAAGGTGTCGCGGCTGGGCTTCGGCTGCATGCGCCTGCCCATGAAGTCAGCCACCGAGGTGGACCGCGATCTTGCCATCCCCATGCTGCGCCGCGGCTTCGAGCTGGGGATCAACTACTTCGATACGGCAGTGGGCTACTGCGCCGGCGACAGCCAGCGCGTGCTGGGCGAGGCCATGGAGGACATCCGCGACAAGGTGATCCTCTCCACCAAGAACCACCATTACGACAAGGCCGACAAGGCCGGCTGGTGGAAGAACCTGGAGGACAGCCTCGAACGTCTTCGCGTCGACTGCATCGACGTCTACAACCTCCACATGCTGAACTACGACAGGTTCGAGGAGGCCGTCGACGGCGAGGACGGCCTCTACCAGGAGCTGCTCAAAGCGAAGGAACAGGGCCTCATCGAGCACATCTGCCATTCGTTCCACGGCAGCAACGAGAGCCTGGTGAAGTGCATCGACACCGGCCTGTTCGAGTCGATCACCGTGCAGTACAACCTGCTGGACCGTCACCTGGAAGAGGGTATCGCCCACGCCCATGAGAAGGGCCTGGGAGTGACGATCATGGGACCGGTCGGCGGCGGTCGGCTCGGCTATCCGAGCGACAAGGCGTCGGAGCTCGTCGGCGGAGTCAAGAGCACGCCGGAGCTGGCCCTGCGCTTCGTGCTGTCGAATCCCAACGTGACCATCGCGCTCTCCGGCATGCAGAATCTGCAGCAACTCGAAGAGAACGTCGCCACCGTATCCAGTTTGGGCGCGCTGACCGAAGAAGACCACGAGCAGATCGAGGAGGCCGTCCGCGAGCGCAAGGAGCTTCTGGGCCTCTACTGCACCGGATGCGGCTACTGTATGCCGTGCCCGGAAGGCGTGGACATTCCCGCAAACCTGGAAATCCTGAACATCGAACGCGTGTTCGGGCTGACCGACCACGCGCGCGCCAAGTATGCTGCGCTCGGCGGCAAGGCGGCCTTTTGCCGGCTGTGCGGCAAGTGCCTGGAGGAATGCCCCCAGGACCTGGACATCCCCGCCAGGCTGGCGGAGGTGGTCGCCGTGCTGGACGAGCGCGCCGGATCGGTCTCCGGCTGGGGCGAACTGCGCGGCGCGGAACGCCGGGACGACGGACTGCTCTCTGTCGGCATGCGCTACCATCTGAAGAACTTCACGGACGAGGCCCAGGAAGTCACCGTCGAGTTCCAGCCGCATTACGAGGAACAGGTGCAACCGAACGAGTTCGAGGTGGAAACGCTCAAAGCCTACGGACGACGACACAGGGATCTGCAGGTTCTGGTCACGCCGCCGCTGGAGATGCTCACGCTGGACGCCATGATCTCCTTCGACGGATCGCACACGCTCGAGCACCTGCACTACGTGCTGACCACGGCGGAGCGCACGGGCGACGGCACACCGGATACGTCCGACGAGCCGGCAAGGGAACTGCACGTGCCCTCGCCCCTGCATCCGGTGCTGGCCTCCTCCAAGGCCGTGAAGGGCCATAGCCTGGACTTCGACGTATGCTACGACGATGATGCGCTCTACTTGTGGGCGGACGTCGAGGACGATCTGGTCTGTGCCGCCGAGGAAGAGATCAAGGGCCGGATGAAAGCGGACAACATCTGCATCTTCCTGGACGGCCGCGACAGCCGCGACCTGGGCAAAGGCGGCTACACCGACGGCGTCATGCGGGTGACCGTCTATCCGCCGGCGGACGAGGGCGCGGAACCGCAGGTCAGCGTCTCGAACGATTCGGAAGCGAAGGTGAAGCTGGTACGGACGCCGGTCGGCTACCGCGCAGTCTGCGCCGTGCCCTGGTCGGCCTTCTCGCAGGTGGAAGGAGTGCCCGGCGTGATCGGCTTCGACATCGCCATGGCCAGCTACGACGCCGACAGCAAGGAGGTCGTTCGGATGGCCTGGACGGGCCGCGAACGACAGGAACGGGATCCGGCGATGTTCGGCCGGCTGCTGCTGGTCTGATCGACCGGCGCGTAATCGCATGTGCACACGCTTGAGGAGGGCCGCCTTGTTTCTGGCCGAGCTAACGGCGTTCAACTGGGCCATGGTGCTCTGGCTGTTCGCCCTGGGCGCCGTCATCGGCAGCTTCCTGAACGTGGTCATCTGGCGCATGCCCCACGGCATATCGGTCCGCCGGCCGCGACGTTCGTTCTGCCCGCACTGCGAGAACCCCATCCGCTGGCACGACAATGTGCCCGTGCTCAGCTACATCGTGTTGGGCGGCAGATGCCGGGACTGCGGCGCGCGCATCTCGATTCGCTACCCCGTGGTGGAAGCCCTCACGGGTGCCTTCTTCGCCGCCGTGTACCTGGCGCAGGGCGCGCGGCTCGGCACCGACCCCGGGCAACTCGCCGTGATGATGCTGCTGGGCGCGCTGCTGATCGTGGCCAGCGCGGTGGACGTCGACTGGCTCATCATTCCCGACGAAGTGTCGTTCTTCGGCATCCTCGGCGGGTTGATGGCCGGCTTCCTGCTGCCGAGGCTCCACGTCGGCTCGGCCTCCTACCATACGGCCGAGAAGCTGACCGGTCTGCTCAACCTGGACGGGCTGCTTTGCTCGGTCATCGGCCTGCTGGCGGGCGGACTGATGATCCTCCTGTTCGCGCTGGTGGGATCGGTCATCTTCCGGCGGGAGGCGATGGGCTTCGGCGATGTGAAGCTGATGGCGATGATCGGCGCCTTCTTCGGATGGAAGGTCGCCCTGGTTGCCTTCTTCATATCCCCGTTCATAGGGCTGCTTTACGGCATTCCCCTCCTTCTCGGAAAAGGCGAGCACGTGATGCCCTACGGCCCGTTCCTGAGCATCGGGGCGATGGCGGCGATGCTGTTCCGCGCCTCCCTTTGCAGCTACGTCGAGCCGCTCGAACAGCTTGTGGGCATGATCTTCTGATGAAGCGCGTCTGCCGCGTCGCGCTACAGGCCCACCAGTTCGGGCCTGAACAGCGCCAGCCGGGCGAGCGCCAACCCCAGCAGCACCAGCAAACCTACCTTGATGAAGGTGATCCGCCGTTCGAAACGCCCGGCGTACGACGGATCCTCCACAATCCGGGAGAGGAAGGCCAGCCTGGCGGGGATGCTGAAATGACGCCAGAACGACGCGCCGGCCTGTCCGCCGCTCATCGCGTTAAGCTTGTGCAAGGCATTTGCGAACGCGTAGGGGCTCTCCCCCACCCTCAACGCGAACAGGTCCGCCTGCAGTTCCATGCGCCTCGACACCCATCCGAAGACGAAGACCCAGTAAAGCCCCGCGAAGGCAAGCATCGCCACGGCCTGCGCGGTAGTCATCTCCAAGGACATCAGGTCACGCATCGGCTCGATCAGGCCCAGTCCGGCCAGCGCGTCGCCAAGGTTGAGGTAGAACACCAGGAATCCGAGGGCGAACAGCATGTACACCGGCAGATGGTGGTGCTTGACGTGCGCGACCTCGTGCGCAAAGATCGCCTCGATCTCCGCGTCGGTGCAGTTGCGCAGCAACGCATCCGTCACCATCACGTAACGCAGCAGCGGCGTGGGACCGACTACGCCGGCGTTACCCAGATGATTGCGCGTGTTCCAGATCAGGATGTCGTGACACCGAAATCCCACCCGCCGGCAAAACTCCTCCAGCCGCTGCCGCAACGGGCCGTCGGGCAACGGAGCACAGTTCCATATCGTGCGCAGGAGCAGGGGGCTGAAAACGAGGATGCCGGCGAGCGTGCCGACGGAGACAAAGCCGGTTATCAGGTCCAGATGGGGTGACCGATAGAACACCGCATCGCTCAGGTCGGTGGTAAAGACCAACGCGAGCCACGGAACCAAAATGATGGCCATCTCCACCCGGAACCGCAGCCAGACGTAGCTCGAGAGCGAAAGCTGCACGTTGCCCGAACGCACGCTGAAGCGGTGCCAGAACGCCATCACGGTCACGGCCATAACAATGGCCGGCATCAGCAGAAACAGGTCGTCCACCAGAACCGCCCACCGGCGCCCGGCGAACAACGTCTGCACGGCCAGCGGCCATCGCAGAACGAACACGTCCGCCAGCACGAACCCGACCACGGCCCCGCTCAGCAGCGCGCGGAGCTTGCGCGGGGAAAGCAGGCGCGGGATCGCCCCACCCGGCGACGCGAGCGTGCAGCCCGCCCAGGCGAACGCGGCGTTAAGCAGGGCCAGCACCGCCACGCCGGCCAGCGTGCCCATGGGCATCACGGCCGCCGCACCAAGGGGCGGAGGAACATAGAGAATCATCACACAGAGCAGGAAGGGCAGCAGCATCGGCTGTAGCTTTCACCGGGAAAGGGCGCGCTGGCAAAGCACGCCGAGAACGCACCCGGCACGCCCTCAGCGTTACCTGCCGATTGTAGGCGCCGCCGCCGGCCAATGCAAGGCGTGCGGGCCCCAAGCGGAGTCCCCCAACCTTGCAGCAACCGGGCCGTTGGGATTAC
>CAZZNQ010000051.1:0-28894 GCA_964655775.1 uncultured candidatus Brocadiaceae bacterium
GCAGCCCGTATCTTACTCCCGGTTGCGAGGTCGGCTCACTTCATAGCTTCTCCTCTCCGACGCGCGTGCGATACATAGTAAGGATCATTCTCCGGATGCTGGAATGCCAGACGAGCCGCCTCCGCTTCGGCCTGATTCTATTGGCCTGCCGCCAGAGGGTCAAGTCTTTCAGGTCCCAAGGAAACCGTTGCCTCCGGGCCGGCGGTCCGGTATACTCCGAAGCGCCTGAGCCGATAGGAGTTTCTTCAGTTGCGGGAGGGGTATTTGCCATGCGGAACTTGTGCGTGAAGGCGGCCGTCCTGTTCGTGATTGCCGTGCTCACTCTCCAGGGCATCGGTTGCAGTTATCTCCAGTACAGGGCCGAAGACGCCGCCCAGATGGTGGATGTCGGGCTGGCATTCTCCGCAAAGCCGCAGGTCGGCCTTTATCTCTCCGCCGCCTCGCTGTTTGTGCTCGGACGTGCGCAGGTGGACGCCTGGCTCTTGGGCCTGGGGGGCGGCCGCGTGGGCCTCGTCCCGTATCACACGGACAACTGGGGCTTCATGTTCTTCGGCCATGAGGTGCACGCATGGGGGGACTATGACCTGGGCGATCCGGCCACTTTCTACAGCCAGCAGGTGGGCATACTGCCCCTGGTGGACGTGGGCGCAGCAGACTCACGGCCCGGCTACATGCCGTCCGGCAACCACCAGTTGCACCTGGGATGGGTGGGGGCTGTAATCAACGTTCGGCTCACCGAAATCCTGGACTTCGTTCTTGGCTGGTCGACCTACGATCTGGCCAACGACGACGGCCGGGAACTTGGGCACTGGTAGCCCCACCGACCGCGGAAAGCGGACGGACGCCAGGCGCGGCACTTGACACCAACGGGGGTGTTGTGCTGAACTGTGGCCCGTCAAGCGAGCGGAGAGCGCAAGGAGCGGGCGGAAAAGCTTGACTTTGGCGTTTTGCCGCCTATAATCTACCGTGAAATCCAGTGACCGCAGGTGTTTTCTTGGGAAGAAAGACAACTGGCCGAGGAGGATGTAGATGAGCGCTTTTACTAAGGTCCTGATCCTGTTCGTCTGTCTGTTGAGTGCGCTTTTCGCCGCTTCCCAGATCGTGCTGTACGGCAAGCGCGAGAACTTCGGCGAGATGTACCGAGAGGCACAGACGGGCCTCAAACAGTGCCAGCAGGACAAGGCGGATATCCAGGCCCAACTGGATGACCTGCAGGCTGGCTCCAGCGCCGAGAAGGCGGCGTTACAGGCCCGCGTGGAGGGCTTGCAGAGCCAACTGACCTCGAAGGAGAACGAGGTGCAGAGGCTGAGCCAGGAGGTGTTGGACCAGACCCGGGCGGCCACGCGCCTGACCGAGACGGTGCAGACGCTGAACCAGACGGTGGAGACCAAGAACGCGACGATCGACGAGTTGAATGCCACGCTGGCCGAGCGCGCCTCCACCATCGAAGAGAATATGGCCAAGATCGAAGACCTGCAGGGCCAGCTTAGCGACCGGAACGAGAAGATCGCATCACTGGAGAACACCGTTCTGGAGCTCAAGACGGACAAACAGGAGCTGACCAGGAGCGAGAAGGAACTTGAGGCCATCATCGGAAACCTCGTCCAGCGCGGCATTGACGTCGCCGCCGTTCAGTATCCGCCCATCGATGCGCGCGTTGTGCGCGTGGACAACGAGTTGGGCACCGCTGTGATCAACAAGGGTTCCCAGGATGAGGTCAAGCCGAACGCTACGTTCACCGTCTACCGAGGCGACCAGTACGTGGCCACCCTGGTAATCCAGGACGTGGACGACGAGCTCGCCCTCGGCAGGGCGGTCCGCGTCGCGGAAGGCCAGCAGCTTGAAGTCGGCGACAACGCCACCACGCAGATTCAGTAACGTTGCGAAGACCGACGCGGATCCGCTAACACTAGCGAGGCAGTGCCGATGGACAACAAGCTGGTTCAGTACATGCTGATTGGCGCCTGCATCCTGCTGCTCATCGCGATAGTGATGACGTGGGCGGACATCCTGCGGCACGGGTCGCCCGACTCAGCCGTCAGTCGGAGCGCCCCTGCGCCGCCGGCGCTTCCGGCGTAAGCCTTTTTCCGGGAAAAGCTGCGGTTCACGGTGCGGGCGGCACGGGTTGCTGCCCGCTTTTTTTCTGGAGTTTCGCACCCTTGCTCAAGACGGGGAAGATTCACCCATGATGGATAATCGACTGCTTCAGGGCTTGCTTATCGCCTCCGGCATTTGTCTGCTGCTCGCCATAGTGTTGACCTGGGGCGAGTACAAGGACTACAAGGCAGTGGGCACCGTGACTCAGGCGCCCGCAACCGCCCGTACGGAAGCGCCGGCGGCGGACTCGGCCACCCCGGCCGTCCAGTCCGACCTGCTGGGCGTCGTCTTCGTCGACGTCCAGAAGGCGCTCAACGCACCCCTTCTGCAGCCCATGATTCAGCAGCAGGGAGGCATACCGCCGGAAGCCGAGGGCATGGGCAAGATCACCGCCTACATCATGCCTCCTCCGCAACAGGGCGCGGAGCCGGACGGCTATGCCGTCATCGAGGTGGAGGGTGCCGCATTGGATGCCCTGAAACAGCAGATGGAGCAGGCGGCCGCCACCAAGACCGTCGCCGGCGTCCAGGCTTTCCAGGCTCCGGACGGGAGCTCCTGGGTGGCCCTGACGGACGACCGCGCCATCGCAGCCAAGACCGAGCAGACGCTTGCCAAGGGCATCGAGGCCGTTACAAGCGGCAACCTGCCCGCGCCGGCCGGCGTGCCGTTCGACATCGCCAAGAAGTATCAGGCCGCCGCGATCCGGGGCGGATTCGCCATCACGGACGCGGTGCTTGCCGAGTTGCCCGAGGAAGCTCCCCCGATGGTTCGCTCAGCCAGGGGCGCGGGGTTCGGCATCACGCTGGATGAGACGCTGAAGATCGAGGGACTGATGCGGTTCGCGTCTGCAGCCGACGCACAGTCGGCCGCCGATGCCGTCCTGGCGCAGTTGGACCAGGTTCGGCAGCAGGCGCAGAGCGGCCAGGGCGATCCCTCAATGGCGGCTATGAGCGGCCTCCTGAGCAAGGTCCAGGTATCGGCGTCTGACGTTGACTGCACGGTCGGCATCACGCTGAACCAACAGGACTTCCAGGGGCTGGTCGGCATGGCGCAGATGATGATTATGGGCGCCATGATGGGCGGCGGGATGCCGGGCGGGGCGCCCGGTGGCGGCATGCCCATGATGCCGGGCGGCGGCAACTGAGAGCCCTTTACCGGCCGTTGACCCGTTACCGTCACCGTAGCGGTCCAGGTGCGTTCGCCCAGTCCATGACCGGCCACGCCTCGGCGCGCATGGGACGATGGACTTTGCCGAGCTTGAAGACTATAATCCCGTGCGTGCACATCCGAGCGTCCAGAAGCAAGCGGAGGTCGCTGCAGACATGGCGGGCGGACTGAGCCTATCCTTGCGAAGGCTGCTGAACAGAGCTATGAACCTGGGCGCGTTCGACCTGGGCATAGACCTGGGAACGGCCAACACGCTCGTCTGCGTGCCTGGCCGCGGCGTGCTGCTGATGGAGCCTTCCGTGGTCGCCGTCAAAACCGGCACCAACCCTCCTGTCGTGCCGCTCAACGGCCGGGCCGTCGGCAACGAAGCCAAGCGCATGATGGACCGCACGCCGAGCAACATCAAGGCCATCCGCCCGCTGAAGGACGGCGTGATCGCGGACTTCGAAACCACCGAGATCATGCTGCGCTACTTCATCAAGAAGGTGCAGCCGCGCGCGTGGGGTGTGCGTCCGCGGGTGGTCGTCAGCGTTCCAAGCGGCATTACCAGCGTCGAACGCAAGGCCGTCAAAAACAGCGCCTTCAACGCCGGCGCGCGCAAGGTCTTCACCGTGTCCGAGCCGAAGGCCGGCGCAATCGGGTGCGGGCTGAAGATCAGCGAACCCGTGGGCAACATGGTGGTGGATATCGGCGGCGGCACTACTGAAGTGGCCGTGCTCAGCATGGGCGAGGTGGTGACCCTGGAGAGCTTCGGTATCGCCGGCGACGAGATGGACGAGGCCGTCATCACCTACATCCGCGACATGTACGGACTGGAAATCGGCCACCGGACCGCCGAGGAGGTCAAGATCGCCATCGGCTCCGGCTACCCCCTGCAGGAAGAGGTCGTCTACGAGATACGCGGCAAGGATATCGCCGCGGGTCTGCCGCGCGGGCTGGAGTTGTCCAGCGCCGAGATCCGCGAGGCGATCAGCAGTCCCATTCAGCGGATCATGGATGCCGTCAAGTCCTGCCTGGACCACACGCCCCCCGAGCTGGCCAGCGACCTGATGTCCACGGGCATTACGCTGCTGGGCGGCGGCTCACTGATTCCAGGTCTGCCGGAGCTGGTGACCGAAGAAACGGGGCTGAGGGCACGGGTGGCGGACGATCCCCTTACGGCCGTGGCCCGGGGCACTGCGATACTGCTCGAGCGGTTGGACGAGTACGAGGAAGTCCTCGCCGACGACTGACACGCCCACCTAACCGGATCGCCGGCTCAGATTCGAACGGCAACGCCCTTCTCCTTCAGGTATTCCTTCAGTTCCGGGATGCCGATCTCGCCGAAGTGGAAGACGCTGGCCGCAAGCAGCACGGACGCTCCGCCTTCGGTGGCCGCCTCGTGGAAATGCTCCATCGTCCCGGCGCCGCCGCTGGCGATAACGGGCACACTCACGCGGTCCGCGATGCCCCGCGTCAGCGGGATGTCGTAGCCGTCCTTTGTCCCATCGGCTTTGCGGCTGGTTGGCAGAATGGCCCCGGCACCGCGGTCTTCCATGGCTCCGGCGAAATCGAGTGCATCGATGTCGGTCTCCGTGCGCCCGCCATCGATGAACACTTCGTAGCCGCTGGCCATTTCCTGGGAAAGATCGGCGTCGATGGCCACCACGATGCGTTCCGAACCGAACTCCCTGGCGGCATCTTCGACCAGGTTGGGAGTGCGAACCGCCGCACTGCTTATGCTCACCTTGGCTGCGCCGGCGTCCAGAGCCGCCTCGACATCCGATAGCGTCTTGACACCGCCGCCGAACGTGACAGGCAGGCTGACCGCCTCAGCCACCCGGCCGAACGTCTCCAGCCTTGTCTTGCGCTTCTCAACGGTCGCCGTTATGTCCAGCAGGGCCAGCTCGTCGGCACCGTCCTCTTCGTAGGCGCAGGCGCACTCGATGGGGTCGCCCGCATCGCGCAGGTCGACGAAATGCACGCCCTTGACCACACGGCCGTCCTTCATGTCCAGGCACGGCATTATCTTCACGTAATCGGACACAGGATTCCTCCCGAACTCGAAGTCGCCGGTCACACTTCCGGCGCGAACTGATACGCACAGCTTAGCACAGCCCGCCCCGCCTTCAAGCGCCGGAACGCGCATGCCGATGGGATTCCATGCGAGTGTGCACGCCTCATGTCCAGCGCTCCAGCACACCACGAAATCCGACCATCCTCGATTCCGCGCCGGGACCGTGCGCTGTCAGTCTGAAGGCCCGTTCCTGTGGGCCGACTGTCGCTATGCTCAGGGCAATGCGCTCCTCCGGCAGGCATTCCTCGACCCTCTCGGCCCACTCGACAACGCTCACGCCGCCGCTCCGGAATACCTCAGCGCAACCGATCTCTTCCATTTCGGCGGCTCCGGAAAGCCGGTAGGCGTCGAAGTGGTAAAGGTCGAGCCGTCCGCTGTAGGACCGCATCAACACGAAGGTCGGGCTTATCACGCGTGTTCCCTCCGGAACACCAAGCCCGCGGGCGAGTCCCTGCACGAAGCACGTTTTCCCCGCACCCAGGGTGCCGGACAAGGCGATCACGTCGTTCGGACGAAGCACCTCGGCAAAGGCGCGGGCCATTTCGCGCGTGTCGGCAGGAGATTCCGTGAGCAGCTCAAGCGTGTCGTCGCCCATCACCCCAGGTGCTCCCAGCCTTGGGCCGTCAGGTGCCGCGTGGAACCGTCCTGCAGCTTCAGGAGCGACGGGCCCGACTGCCCCACTTCACCGATGACGGTCACCGGCGTGCCGGCAAGACCGTCCGCGGCCAGCTCGTGCGCCTGCTTTGCGGCAATGCAGAAAAGCAGCTCGTAGTCTTCACCATCGTTCAGCGCGTGCCATAGTGCATCCCTGCCGGCCTCTGAGGCCAGTTCCCGAGCCGCTTCGGAGACCGGCACGGAAGGGCCGTCCAGGACGATGGAAACATCACTCGCCTCGGCAACGTGCAACGCATCGGTGCTGAGGCCGTCGCTGATGTCGATCAGGGCATGGGGACCGTAGTTCTCCGCCAGCGCCAGCGCCTCCCGGATGCGCGGCCGGAAGCCCAGATGCCTGCCCTTGATGGAACCACCCAGAGTTCCCGTGACGCAGACGAGGTCGCCCGGACGTGCGCCGGCGCGCGTCACCACGCCCCCCGGTCCGGGCGTGCCGATCGCCGTCACCACGACACTCAGGGGCCCGGGGCCCGAAGTGATATCTCCCCCGACAAGGGGCGCGCCCAGTTCCAGCGCCGTCGCGTGGAGCGCTGCTATCAGGTCTCGGCACCAGGCGTCGTCCGTCCCTTCCCGAAAGCTCACGGCCGCCAGCGTGCAGAGCGCTCGCGCCGCCATCGCAGCAATATCGCTCAAACCGCGCGCGACGGCCTTTTGCCCGACTTCCCGCGCGGGGAGTCCCGTCTCGAAGTGCACGCTTTCCACAACGGAATCGACGGTCAAAACAACGGCCGTCCCCTGCGGCAGATCGACCACGGCGGCATCGTCGCCGATCCCCAGGGCCAACCAGGATTCCGGAGACTCCGAGGCGAGACGCGTCACATAACGTATCAGGTCAAGCTCCGGCATCGCATCCTCCACGCGCGCCCAACCAAAGACGAGCCACCGACTCGGCGCAGTCCTCCAGATCCTCCCCCGCTCGGGCCAACGCTGAGGCCAGGTCCCCAGGCCCCTTAGCGATGGAGAACGCCGCACAGACGGAGCGCTCGTACATGCGGCGGTAGCCCGGTCCCAGCGAGCCTGCCAGGACAACAACGGGTATGTCCAGCTCAGCGGCGACGGCGGCCACCCCGGCGACCGCCTTCCCGAAAGCACTTTGGCCGTCCAACCGACCCTCCGCCGTGATGACCAGATCGCTGCCGCGCATACGCTCCGCGAGGCGAACGGTCTCGATCACAGTCCTGGCCCCGCTCTCCAGGCGAGCGCCCAGGAACGCCACCAAGCCGAAACCCAGGCCGCCGGCAGCCCCGGCCCCCGGCATCTCGGCGACATCCAGTCCGAACTCCGTGCGGACGACGCGGGCGAGGTTCGCGAGCCCCCCTTCGAGGAGCTCGACGTCGTCCGGTCCTGCGCCCTTCTGCGGCCCGTATACACGGGCGGCGCCGTCGGGACCGGTCAGCGGGTTCTCCACGTCGCAGGCCACCACCACCTCGACGGCATCCAGACGCGGGTCCCGCCCCGAAAGGTCGATGCCATGGATGTCGGCCAGTCTGCCGCCACAGCAATCAGGGATCGGGTTTCCTTCCGCGTCCAGAAAACGCACCCCCATTGCAGTCGCCATGCCGGTCCCGCCGTCCACGGTGGCGCTTCCGCCTATCCCCACCACTATGCGCTTCACGCCGGCGTCCAGGGCGGCAGCTATCATTTCGCCCGTGCCGCGGGTGGACGTGCGCAGGGGATCGCGCTCCTGCGGCGCCAGCAGTTCCAGCCCGCTTGCGGCCGCCATTTCGATGATGGCGTTTTCGCCGTCTCCGGAGAGCCCCCATGTTGCCCCTACCGGCCGGCCAAGGGGATCTGAGGCCCGAACGGTGCGGAAGTCTCCGCCGGTCGCAGACACGACGGCCGCCACCGTTCCCTCCCCGCCGTCCGCAATGGGAACGAGTTCGATCTGGGCGCCCGGTGCGGCCCTGGCGATGCCTCGTTCGATGGCCTCGGCCGCGTCGGCGGCGCTGAGCGACTCTTTCAGCGAATCTGGGGCAACGGTGAACTTCACGGCAATTGGGTCCCTGTCGAGTTATGGCCACACCATTCTACAACATCGCACTGCGTTTTCCACGGAGTAGGAAGGACGCCAACGGACCTGCTTTTTTTCTTGACTTTGGGGTCGCGCGACGGCTATCCAATAGTGTGCATGGGCTCGATGACGCTATCGGCGGCGAGGTTCCCAGAAGCTGTACAGAGGAGGCCCGGGTATGACGGCGTTGCTGGGGTGGACTACGAACAATACCGTGATGGTGATCATTGCTGTGGTCATCCTCATCGTCCTCATCGTCTTGATGTCCACCAGGAAGCCCGGACCGGAGCATCCCGTGCAGTTGACCGGGTCGGACGAAGGACCCGAGGAGCCCGCAGCCGAAGTAGAAGGGCCCGATGCGGAGGAGCACAAGCCGTGACGCTCCCCGGAGGGCTCTGAACCTCCCACGCTACTTCGGTTGGTATGTGTTGCCGGGCGCATCGCGCCCGGCAACACTCTTTTTTCGGCTCCATGGGCTCCGCTGCCCGCGCATTCGGGCAAACGCTTTCCTTCGCAGGCGATGCGACGGTCGGTGTACGTTGACTGTTTTTCACCCGTTGCTGTATAATGCCGCATACATTATATTGATGCTCTTCATAATCGCTCCCTGTCGGCAGTCGCTCTGTTGTTGCCGATCGGACGTCGGACTTGTGCGCGGTTTTTGCGGACAGTGGGCACGCCGGAGGTTGTTTGGATGCAGGATGACATCATTGAGGACATGCCTGAAGCCGTCGGGCAAGTGCGGATCGTCAAGAAGATCGGCGAAGGCGGCATGGGCAGTGTCTACCTGGGGAAACACAAGACGCTCGACATCCCGCTCGCCGTCAAGCTCCTGCCCAAGCACATCGACCTGAAGGATCCCGAATACAGCCAGCGGTTCTTCCGTGAAGCCCGCATCGCCGCCCGCATGAAGCACCCCAACATGGTCCAGGTGCACGATTCCGGCGTGGAAGACGGCTACTACTACCTGGTGATGGACTACGTGGACGGGCCCACCTGCCGCGAGGAAGTGGAGGAAAAGCAGCGGCTGGACTGGCAACGCGCAGTGGAGATTACGAAACAGGTGGCCGACGGGCTGGAATACGCCGCCTCCAAAGGCATTATTCACCGCGACGTTACGCCGGGCAACATCATCCTGGACGCTGATGGGACGGCACGGATCACGGACCTGGGCCTGGCCAAGGAAACCGCAGCGGACGTGACCGGCCTGACCCGCAGCGGCGCCAGTCTCGGCACGCCGTACTACATGAGCCCCGAGCAGATCAACAGCGCCCGCGACGTCGACTTCCGCGCCGACATCTACTCGCTGGGCGCAACCCTGTATCACATGGTCTGTGGCACCGTGCCCTACACGGGCACCACGTTCGAGGTCATGACCAAGCAGGTGCGCCAGCCCCTGCCCTCCCCGAAGATGCACGTGCCGGAACTTCCGGACGCCCTCTGCGACGTCCTGCGCAAGATGATGGCGAAGGCGCCCAAGGACCGCTACGACAGCTACGAGGACCTCAAACAGGATCTCGACGCGGTGCTGGAGGGTAGCCCCGTCTCCGCCGCCGGTTTCAGCGATCAAAGCATGGTGACCGACCAGAATGGCCTGGGCACGACCGCCGCGCAGAATCAAGAAATCGACGCGGCCCTGGCGAAAACGCAGATCGCCAATCCACCTTCCAAGAGCAACGCCCCCATTCTGGCCGCAATCCTCGTGGCGGGAGTGCTGATAGCCGTGGCGATCGCGCTGGCTATCCTGCTCGGATAGCTGCGGCCCGGTCCGTCAACTGAAGATCATCCCTGCGTAGCCTACCACGTAGTTGCCCGAACCCAACGGCGAATCGGCGCTGGTTGCCTGTGCCACCACGACTCCGCCAGTTCCCCCGCGCGCGACCACGGACTCCATCATCGCCACCGCCGGCAGCACGCCGCACATGGTAATGCCGGCCTGACGGCAAGTGCGATAGAGGCCGTCCGAGTCCAGTTCCTCCATCTGCCGGACGGCGATGGGATCGTTCTTGCGGACCACGTCCAGCGCCCGCGTGCCGCTCTCGTGGGACATGTCGCTGCTGGCCACCACCAGCGCGTCTCCGCGACCGGTCGCTTCCAGGCCCTCCGCCAGGGCGGTACCGAACTCCTTCAGCGCGTCCAGCGAGGCCGCGGCCGTCACGCAGATGAAGACCAGACGGGCGTCGGGATTGTGGTATTGGATAAAAGGCAGGACAACCTCCGCCGAATGCTCGTTGACGTGTGGCCGCTCGTCGGGCGTAACGTGCGGCATGCGCGCCACTTTGGACGTTAGCTCCTCGTCAAGTTCACTCAGGCCCAGCGGCGTCTCCCAGGCGCCCTCCGTCCACAGCGCCAGGGCCGGACTGGAATAAGCGTGGCTCGGATTCAGCAGCACCACGGTATCCGGAACAACGATCCGCGCGAACGTACTGGCCGCCACCGGCCCGCTGAAGGCGTATCCTGCGTGCGGCGACAGGACACCCAGCGCGGCCGTGCTGTCCTGGTCCTCGGGCGTCAGATCCTCGATCGTCCGCCGCAGGTCGGCTTCCTTGCGCGGATAAAACTGCCCGTCCACGGCCGGCTTACGTCCCATAACCTCACCTCTCCTCCGCTCTCATTCCAGCGCGCTCTTGCGCACAGGCGGCCCTCCTCGCCGGTCCCTCAGCGAGACGGGCCGGCCGAGTATCTCCGCCCAGATCACCGCTCGTTTGAGGTCGAAGTCGCCGCCCTTCGCCACCGTCTCCGCTGCCGCGGCCTGCCGAGCGCGTTCCTCGCGTCTGGCGGCTTCCCGGCGCGCTTCTGCCCGCCTCGCCTTTTCCCGCTTGGCTTCTTCCTCACGTCGGGCGCGTTCCTGCATCGCCGCTTCACGCCGGCGTTCCTCCAGCCGCTCCGTCAGACGTGCCTCCTCGGCCGACGGTCCCATGAACAACTGCTCGATCAGGCTGCCCGCATCGCCCATGCCGGGCCGAGCCGGCTGTGGTCCCGCGGCGGCCCTGGGCGGACGCACCTCGGCCGGCGGCACGGGCTGCTCGCCTTCCATGGCCCTCGGCGACCTGGACCGCTCTAAGAAACGCCTTATCTCGTCGGCCGTGGCCTCGTAGCCTCCCTCATCCTCCCCCCCGCCTCCGGCCTGCTGCTGCAGTTGCTCCAGCATCCGCTTTATGGCGCCGCCGAAAACGAAGAACAGAATGATGATGATCGGTATTATCTGCGGTCCCATATTCTTCCCTCCTTGCCGCCGGCATCGGCGTCGTCCTACACAAACCGTCCGACGTTCACGTCTCTGCAATCCAGCATGAGCGGCACCGCGTTCTCGATCGCCGCGCACAGCCGCATCGTCACGCGCGCCGCCAGATCCGACGACGCCGCCTCGACCGCCTTCTCGAACCACACCCGTCCACCGGTGAATCCGCTCTCGACCAGCGCCGCCGCGCATACGGCGCGCAGCATCGCCGGCACGTCCTGGTCGCGCACGCTCGCGAACGTAACGGTCGACGTGTAGGCGCGGGACAGGGCGAGGTAGTACGCCGCGCTGTAGCGTTGCCGCGAGTCGCCCGACCTGAGGTATTCCTCAAGGCGTTCGACCGCCGCCGTCCGGCTGTCCATCGCATCGAGCGCCAGACGCGCACACTTCGGCTCCGGGTCAGCCTCGTTAGTGCCGGGCTGAGGGACGCTGAGATCGTCCGGCAACCTACCCGCCCCTCGGAGGGCGAGCGCAATGCACAGATCGCCCAGATCGCCGCCGTCCCGCTGCCGAAGGAAACCCGTCAGCGCTTCTCCGGCGTTATCCTCCTGCGCGGCGACCAGTAACTCGTGCGTCAGCCGAAGGCGAAGGTCCACGTCCGCGTCGGTCAGGGCCTGTCTCATCGGCTCGCAGGCATCGCCGACACCTCTGCGCAGAAGCTGCAACGCTCCCGCACCAACCGGGTACGCGAAATCCTCCTCGCCGGCATGCTCTCCGACCAGGCGCGAGAGGAGGTCGGCGTCCACATCGCCAGCCGTCTCGGCCACGGCCGCCAGCGCCACAATGCGCACCCAATCATCCTCGTCTTCCGCCGCCTCCTTCAGGCGGTCGCCGGCGTAACCGGGCTCGAACTCGTCCAGCGCCACAACCGTAGCGGTCCACGCCCGTTTCCTCTGGCGATCGATCCGCGCCTTCAGGCTGTCCACCGTGTTCCCGCGGCCCCAGTTCAGCGCCGGGCCGGATGCGACCGCCTTGCTCCATTTCTCGAGACGGGCGCGTGCCTCTTCCTGACCGACGTAGGCAAGCGCCCTTGCGGCATGCGCCACGCACTCCAGCGCACATTCCAGGTCCCGCGTCAGCCCCAGCAACAAGCGGCCGACGGCCTGTGGTTCGGCGCATCCCTGCCCCGCGAATGCCTGCCGGACGGCCTGCCGCTCCTCGTCCCCCAGGCGATACCGCCCGCACCACTCCTCAAACGTCTCCTCGGCCACCGCCGCGCCGATGCGGAAGCCCTTCTCCCCACCCTCCCATTCCACGGCGTGCGCCTGGCGTGCCAGTTCCCCGCGCCAGCCCAGGACATCGTCCACAATCCCGGCAATGAAGCCGGCCATGTCGACACCCTCGACGGTTTCCGCCGCCCGTGCGGCCTCTTCCTGGAGCAGGAACGCCTTCTCGTCGTCGCCCGCCACGCGCTCCAACTCGGCCAGCGTCGGACGGACGGGGCAGAGCGACACGGTCTGAGCGTACTCGCGGATAGTTGCGCAGGCGGTTTGCACAACGCCGGCGTCTTCATCGCGCAGAGCCTTGAGGAAGAAGCCATAGAGGCCCATCCCCAGCGTGCGCGTGGAGCTGAAGCTGATTCGGGTGCTGATAACCGCCGCCTCGCGTCGGCCGCCGGGATTCTCGGCGAGCGCCTCCACGGCGCGCCGGCGCACCGCCCCGTCCGGATGATTGCGGAGCACGCTTACCAACAGGCCGGCGTCGCGCGTGTAGGAGAGGGCATCCGCGGCCCGGCTCCGCACCGCCGGGTCGCTATCGTTCAGGGCCTGCTGCATTGCCGGCGAGTCGCCGATGTCCACCAGCGAGACCAGCTCGTTCACGGCGTGGACGCGTGCCGACGGCGCACCGGTCGAAAGCGTCTTCTCGAGCATGTCGCCGATGTCCTCGGCCCGCTCCGTACCGCGCGCTTTCCGAGCGGCGCCGGCCTCCAGCCCGATGTTGCCCGCCTCCCAGACGCTGAACGCCTGCCCGGCCGCCTGCTGGTCGCTCATCTCGGAGGATAGCCAGCCCAGTTCCTCGCTGCCGGCCACCCGGCGCAGTATCTCCCCGGCGCGGCGGGCGACCTCGAAGTCCTCATCGGTGGACGCCCGGTGAAGAGCGTCCGCGACTTCTCCGCTCGCGTAGCGGTCCAGCATGAGCACGGCGTGCCGGCGCACCTCGGCGGCCGGATGGGCCACGGCCTTCTGCAGATACGACAGGAAGGCGGCGGAGCCAGATCCGAGCTCGGCGGCCAGCACGTCCAGCGCCGTCGAGGCCACGCGATGGCTGGGATCGTCGACCATCTGACCGACGAGATCCATCGCATCGTCGGTGCTGACGACGGAGAGCGCCAGAACTACCTCCTGGCGCACCTCGGCGTCCTCGTCGCGGCTCAGGGCTCGTAGCGTCGGCAGGATGGCGTTCGAGCCGGCGTAGGCAAGCCCCTGCACGGCCTGGCGGCGCACCTGCTCGTCGTCGTTGGAGACGATGGCCCTGGTGATCGCGTCTTCGGGCTTCGAGAGAGCCTGGATCAACGCCCCGCGCAACGGATGGTGCGGCGTGCCGACGATCATGCTGAGCGTGGCCGTCGCGCTGGTGCGCACCGAACTCGCGTCGTCGTTGAGCGCGTCGTCCAGCAGCCGGACCACATCCGGATCGTCGAACGTCTCCAGCCCCTCGGCCGCGCGGGCGCGAATGAGGGAGTCGCTGGACTGGAGGCATTTCTGCAGCACAGCGAAGGCGTAGGGGCTGCCGCTGGTATCCAGGAGCAGGTCGGCCGCGGTGCGTGCCAGACGCTCGTCGCCGCTCTCGACGGCAGCGGTGACGAATGCGCCGGTGATTCTGTCCGGCGCCGCGGCGGACATCTCGACGGTCGCCTCACGCGTCCGGTTGTCCGGGGCCTCCCGCAGGATGCGTCGGGCCTCCTCGTCCGGATCGTCGCTGTCTGTCACGCGCTGCACGGCTTCACGCGCGTAAGCGCTGACCTGCACCTCCGTCAGCCGGCCGCGTCGCGCCATCGTGGCTCTCCCGTCCTTCTCTGTCGGCTGGGAACCGTTGTCAGGTCTTCATCTCGCCCTGGTCGGTCTCGCCGCCGATCGATCTGCGCATGCTGGTATCGGCCTGAATGTTGCGCAGGTTGTAGTAGTCCATGATACCGAGGTTGCCTTCCCGGAATGCCTGCGCGATGGCCTTCGGCACCTCGGCCTCGGCCAGCACGACCTTGGCGCGGTTCTCGGCCACCAGCGCCTGCATCTCCTGCTCGCGGGCGACGGCCATGGCGCGCCGACGCTCGGCCAGTGCCTGCGCCACGCGCTTGTCCGCCTCGGCCTGGTCGGCCTGCAGCTTCGCGCCGATGTTGTCGCCCACGTCCACGTCCGCGATGTCGATGGAGAGGATCTCGAACGCCGTCTCGGCGTCCAGGCCCTTGTCCAGCACGCGGCGGGAGATGATGTCGGGGTTCTCCAGCACCACCTTGTAGCTCTCGGACGAACCGATAGTCGTGACGATTCCCTCGCCGACGCGCGCGATGATGGTCTCTTCCTTCGCACCGCCGACCAGCCGGTCCAGATTGGCACGTACGGTCACGCGGGCCTTCGCCTTCACCTGGATGCCGTCCTTGGCTACGGCGGCGACGGTGTCGCGACCGCGCGTGGGATCGGGGCAGTCGATCACCTTCGGGTTCACGCTGGTCTGCACGGCCTCCAGCACGTCGCGGCCCGCCAGGTCGATGGCGCACGCCTGGTTGAATGTCAGGGAGATGTCCGCTTTGCTGGCGGCGATCAGCGCCCTGACCACGTTGGGCACGTTGCCGCGCGCCAGGTAGTGGGTTTCGAGCGCCACGGTCTCAATGGGCAGCCCGGCCTTGATGGCCATGATGCGGCTGTCCACGATGACCGAAGGCCGGACGCCGCGCAGCTTCATCCCGACGATCTCCAGGATCCCGACGTGCGCGCCGGCCAGCAACGCCTTGATGTAAAGAAAACCATAGCTGAAAAAGAAAGCCAGCAAGGCGAAGAATATCATCACGGCGGCCAGTATGGCCACCACCACCAGCACGTTCGTGTCCTGCTGCGCCAGCATCGGAAGCATCGGTCAGACTCCTCTCACAGGCAAACGAATAAGCTCTGTTTCTCCATCAGGATCCTATCCGAGCAACCACAACCCGGTTCCCGGACACCTCGACCACTTTGATGCGACTGCCCTTCTCCAGCATCTCTCCCCGCGTCACCACGTGGTGACGGCGGCCGTCCAGTTGGGCTATCCCGCTTGGGCGCAGCGGCGTAGCAGCCAGCCCCTCCACACCGACCAAGCTCTTGTCGATGTTGCTGGAGGGCATGAAACCCGTCTCCTGCTCATGGATGGCAAAATACCTACCCATCACGTGTTTCCACAGCATGAAGAACACCGGCACGAACGCGATGGTCACTCCGATGAGCACGGCACCCGTGCCTTGGTAGCCGCTCACAAACGCAAATATGATGGTGCCGACCACCGTGAGGAAGCCCAGCATTCCCATGATGACGCCGGGGACGAACAGCTCCACGAACACGGCGCACATGCCGCATACGTAGACGAGGATGATCACTGTCTGCTCCAAGGCATTGCTCCCTCTTCGGGAAAACCGTCCTCTTACGCCTCCCTGTACGGCACGACCACCACGCGGTTGCCGTGGACCTCGTGTATCTGGATTCGCTCGCCTTTCTCGATGAACTCGCCCTGCGTGACAACGTCCACGACGACCTCGCCGAAGCGCGCCCTGCCCGAGGGACGCAGCATCGTCAGCGACTCTCCGACCTCGCCGACCATCTGCGCGAGCCCCGGTGCGTGCTGTTCTATGATCTCACCGGCGTGGGCCGCCGCCAGGTTGCCCTGGAGCACCAGGCGCTGGAAGCCGGGCATGGACGGCAGCATCCGAAGCAGAATCGCGATCCCCACCGCCGACCCGGCCAGCGCCCCGGTCACCTTCAGTATATTCACCAGGAAGACGCTGGTCTCGCCCTCGGTGGTCGGTATGCCGAACTCCTGAAACATCAGCAGCAGGCTCACGAATACCAGCACGATGCCGCCGATGCCGGCCACGCCGAACCCCGGGATGACGAACACCTCCATGGCGATCAGGGCCAGGCCTATGAAAAAGAGGATGAGCTCCAGCAGCCGCGCATAGTGGAGCGTCCACTTGACCAGGAAGAAGAGCACGAAGCAGCCCAGACCGAGTATGCCCGGAAGGCCGAAGCCGGGGTTGTTGAGCTCCATGAATATCAGCACAAACCCGACGACGATGAACATGGGGCTGAACATGTCCAGGAACGCGAGCAGCTTCTCCGAGCCGGTCAGATACAGGCGCTGCACGCGACCGGCGTCGAGGTCCAGTGCGTCGTAGAGCGCCTGCGTGCTGCCGACGGTCTGCTTGGCGAAACCGTACTCGACGGCCTTGTCGGCGTGCATCGTCAAAAGTTGTCCCATGGGAACGATGGGCTCGGCCCTGACGACGGCCCGATCACCGTCCTGGAGGGCCTGAAGCTGATCGCCGGTCACGTAGCGCGGTCTGGGGTCGTCCGCCATTACCACGCGGTACACCTGGATCTCCGGGGTGACCATGGCCTTCACCAGCGCCTCCGGATAACCACGCGCGCGGGCATAGGTGAGCATGGTCTCGCGCACGACGGTCTGCAGCTTCTCGCTCATTATCTGGCCGCCGGCTCCCACCGGCGCAACGTCGCCCATCCTGCCGACGGCCGCGTCCATGTATATCTCTTTGCACGCCAGGGCGACCATGGTGCCGCCGCTGTAGGCGTCGTTGTGGACGTAGGCGATGATGTCGATGTCCTGGCGCTGAAAAATGAAGTCCGCCAGATCCCTGCTGCCCTCGATCGTGCCGCCGGGGGTATCCAGCTCGAGGATGAAGGTGGGAATGCCGCGTTCCTCGGCACTGGTGATGTTGCGCTTGATGGCTTCGGAAAGGGCCTGCGAGATGCCGCCCTCGATCTTCATGATGACGGCCTGGGGGGCCTTTTTGGCCTGCACGGGCAGCGCCACCGCGCCCAACAGCAAAACCAGCAGCACAGCGGTACTCAGTGCGCGCGGCCGGATGCTGATTGAGCGGCCCGTCTTTTCCACGTGCGCTGCCTCTCCCCGATAAGGTTGGGCGTCGCCCGCGCCCGCGGCCAGTCAGGAACCGCACGCCGGGCACGGTTGATTATACGTACGGACATGGCGTCAGGGCAAGCCGAATCGCACGCGGGGTCCGCCGGCCACTCCCGGCCTAATCGAACTCGACGGACAGAACGCGCTCCACTTCTCCTATACCCCGCACGGCCTCGAGCACCTCGCCCGCGCAGGGGCTGTCGACGTTCAGGGCAAGCATGGCCTTGCCGCCGGCCTGGTGGCGCCCGCAGCCCATCCGCGCGATGTTCACCTTCGCAGCACCCAGAATCTCGCCCACCTTGCCGATCACGCCGGGCACGTCCTTGTTAATGACAATGAGCACATGCCCCTCGGGGCTGACCTCCAACTGGTAGCCCTCGATGCTTACGATGCGCGGGTGCTGTTTCGCGAACACGGTTCCCGCCGCCTCGACCATGCCGCGGTCCGTGGTGATCTTGACCTCAACCAGGTCGCTAAACCCCGACGCCTGCCCCAGTGTGCGGCTGCTGGTCACGTTTATGCCTCGGTCCTCGGCCAAATGAGGTGCGCTGACGATGTTCACGTCGCTGCCCAGCATGGTCTCGATAACGCCCATGGTTCCGTACTGGACAACCGGGTCCAGATTGCGGTGCGCAAGCTCGCCCTTGCAGGCCACTTCCAGTGCCTGCACCCGGCCCTGGTTGAGCTGCCCCACCAGCCGGCCGAGATGGCGCGCCAGCTCGCAATAGGGCATCAGCGCCTTCATCTCCTCCGGGGGCAACAGGCTCACGTTGACGGCGTTGCGGTAGTGGCGTCGCAGCAACGCCTCTATCAACTCTTCGGCGGCCTCCGTGGCCACGGCAAGCTGGGCTTCCTCCGTGGAGGCGCCCAGGTGCGGGGTAGCCAGCACCCTGTCACTGCGGGCGAACTCCATGCTCTCGGGCGGTTCCTGCACGTAGACGTCGAATGCCGCCTTGGCGAGCTTGCCCTTCTCGATGGCCGCCAGCACGGCGTCCTGGTCGACGATGCTGCCGCGGGCGCAGTTGATGATGCAGGCGCCGTCCTTCATCAGCTCGATCTCCTCGGCGCCGATCATGCCCTCGGTGTCCTTGTTCTCGGGCACGTGGACGGTGAAGTAGTCGCACTGGGGAAGCATTTCTTCGAGAGTATCGACCAGTTTGACGCCGGCGCTCTCGGCCGTCTCGCGGCTGACGTAAGGATCGTGCGCCACAACGGTCATGCCGAATGCGATGGCACGCCTGGCCACCGTCTGTCCCACGCGGCCGAGGCCGGCCACGCCGAGTGTGCTGCCGGCGAGTTGAGAGCCGACGAACTTCTTCTTGTCCCAGCGCCCCTCGCGCATGGCGATATATGCGGGCCCGATGTTGCGTGCCAGTGCCAGAAGCAGCGCGAAGGCGTGCTCGGCCGTGCTGGTGGTGTTCGCGCCGGGCGTATTCATGACGACCACGCCGCGGCGGGAGGCCTCGTCCACGTCGATGGTGTCCACTCCGACGCCCGCGCGGCAGACGGCCTCCAACTGCTCGGCGCACTGCAGGACGTCGGCCGTGATCTTGGCCCCCGACCGGCAGATAATGCCGCTAACGTCGCGCACGGCTTCCCTCAAATCGTCCTCGTTCAGGCCGGGCTTGTTGCTCACCAGCAGCCCCGCTGACTCCAGCATGGACACGCACTGGTCGGGGAGGTTGTCGGCGATCAGCACCTTCTTCATGACGTGCTCCGTTCAGGGCAGGAAAGTCCACAGAAGGGGCGGGATTATAGCGCCGCGGGGGCCGCCTGTCAACGCCTGGTGCGCCTGCGCAGACCCTCGAGGGCATCTTGATAGGGTCGGGGCTCGGGGCCGCCCAACGACCTGTAGAGACCCGTATCCAGTCGGCTGTCACGCGGGCGTTCCACGGGAGGATCGGCGTCGTCCTCGACGACAAGCTCGGGGTCCAGCCCCATGGCCTCCGCCGCCGCTCGCATGAACTGGAACTGGGTGCATCCCGTGGCGGCCGATACGTGATACACGCCCCGGTGGTCCTCTGCGATCAAGAAGGCAAAGGCCGCCGCCACGTCCTCGGCCAGCGTGAAGTAGCGGACCGACGCGTTCTCGGCCCTGAAGGTCTCGCCGGCTTCCAACGAGCGCCGCAGCAGGCCAAGGCGGTTGTTAGGCGCCGCCGTGTCCAGGCTGTAGAGGGCGGGAAGGCGCACGATAAGAGCCCCCGGAACCGACAAGGCGTGCCTCTCGCCCGCGAGCTTTGTATGCCCGTAGACGTTGACGGGGGACGGCGGATCGGTCTCCTTGTAGGGAGGTGAATCGCCGCAGAAGACATGGTGACTGGAGGCATATGCCATGCGTGACCCGGCATCTGCGGCGGCGCGCGCTAGCCAGCCGGTCGCCTTTGCATTGACCTCCATGGCGCGACGGGGATCGTCGGCGCAGTCGGCGGGCGAGGCGATGGCGGCACAGTGCACTATCCAGTCGTACGCGCCGCCGCCGACACGGTGGACCGAATGCCGGTCCTCCAACTGAAACTCAACGAAGCCGTGCTGCGGGGCGATGGTGGTGCCCACCGGCTCCCACTCCTCCGGAAACTCCTGCAACATCCGGCTGCCCAGGAGACCCGTGGCACCGGTTATAAGCACTCTCATTCTGCGAAGCCTCTGCTTCTTTCTGCCGGCGCTGCGAACGCCCTCTTAGCATGTATGTCCATGGTTGACTGTCGGCCACCCCGCGTTCGCCCCTGCTGACTCTATTATCTCCGTTGCGCGCCGTACTGCAAGTGTCCCGTTCAGACTCGGGCGCGGAATAGCCCCCCCAGCCACTCCAGCCGGTCGGATAGAAGCTTACGGCTTCGCGCCTCCCCGGACAGCCGCACGATCGGCTCCGTGCCGGAGGGCCGCACGCAGAACCACCAATCGTCGTGATCCACGCGGACGCCCTCCGCGGACCGGACGGCATCCACGACCTCCGCTCCCCCGGCGTGGAACCGCCTGATGTCGCCGTCCTCCTCGCACGTAACCTCGCGAAAGACGGGCCACCGTTCCAGCGCCGCCGCAGCGGCCTTACGACAGACCTTCAGCGCACGGTCACGGTCCGGAAAGCTGAACGAAGGCTCGCGTTCGGGCCTGTACCAGGGCCCAGGCAAGGACGCGATCAGCGGCGCGAGCCGCCCAGAGGCGGCCAGGTGCAACAGGTGCAGCGTGGTTATGAGGGAGCTGTCGCAGCAAAAGAAATCGCGGTAATAGTAGTGTCCGGCGTCCTCACCCGCGAACACCATCTCGGGGTGCGCGCGCATCGCGTGCTTGATCTTCGCGTGACCCACCGGCGTGATAACGGGCTCAAGCCCCCCGTCGCGCAGGTAGTCCAGAGCCTTGCGGCAGGTGCTCTGAGCTACGCCGAACACCGGCGAAGCGTCCGATTCGCGGAGGCGTTCCACCATGCAGACGATCATCTCGCTGCCGTCCACCACGTGCCCGTCCCCGAGCACGGCGACCACGCGGTCCGCGTCGCCGTCGTAGCAGAGCCCCAGGTCGGCACCTTGCTCAACGACCGTTCGCCGCAGCGGTTCCAGATTCTCCCGCTTCGTGGGATCCGGGCTATGCGCGGGGAAGCTGCCGTCCGGCGCGAAGTTCATCTCCACCAGCCCGGTTCCCAGCCGCGGCGCCAGGAGCTCCCAGAACCGTCCCGCCACGCCGTTGCCCGCGTCAACGACGACCTGCAAGCCCCCCGCATCCGGGCGACCGGTCTGGGACAGGGCAAAGCCCAGGTACTCGGCCCCAACGTCCATGTTCGTCGCAGGGTCTGAAAGCGACTCAGGCAGCGCATCGTGCATCGCCTGCATCAACTCGAACGCCCGGCCGAATCCCGTGTCGCCGGTGACCGGCTCCCCCCCACCGCGCACGGCCTTGAAGCCGTTGTACTCCGGTGGATTATGACTCGCGGTGATCATTACGCCAAGGTCCAAATCGCGCTTCGATCCCGCCGCGTAATACACGAACTCCGTCGGGCAGATGCCCAGCGCGTCCACGGCCAGGCCCGCCTCGCGCAGGCCGGCGATCAACGCCGCGTAGAGCGAAGGCGAGCTGAGGCGCGCGTCATGGCCGACCACGACGCGACGGGCCTGCACGACCCGCGGGAGCGCCTTCCCCAGCAGATAGGCGAACCGCTCGTCCACTTGATCGGGGTAGACGCCGCGAATGTCGTACGATTTCACAACCGTGCTGTCCATCCGGTCACCGCGGGAAAAATAGGTTGGCGATCGATTCGCTAAAGTGCGGCGCTAAGAAGGCGGCTCAGGTTCGCCTCGGTCTCGCGGATCTCCTCTTCGCTCAGACCGCAGCCCTCCACCTCGACGCGGTCGCCGGACCGTCGGCGCTCGAAGACGAGTATCTCCGGATCCGCCCCCTGCTTGACCTCCAGCAGCTTGAACTCCTTGCGCCTGGTCAGATATAGGGCCAGCACAAACCGAAACACGGTCCGCTTGTCGCTCTCCAGGGCGTCCAGGCGGTCGAAGAACTCGAGCATAAGATCGGTGTTGACGACTGGCTTCTCGGCGCCTTGCGGCCGGCGCGACTTCCAGTGGCAGAAGAGGTCGGGGCGTTCGTGCCCTCCCCAGCAATCGGGGCAGAAGTCCACCCGTTCGAGCTCGGATCCGTCGTCTTTGAGGCCCGAAAAGAAGCTCCGCCCGGGGCCGATCTCGGCTCCGCAGTCGCGACAGCAGTGCCCGCTCCTGCTCACGTTCCAGCCGCCGGTCAGAACCATCCCCTCAGCCCGCCAGGTAAGCGTCAACTCGGTCCACCACCCGCTCGCGGCATTCGCGAACGGTTTCCGTAAGCGTCTGCATTTCGGCGGTCACGCGCGCACTCATCCCCTCGGACCGCAGGAACTTCAGGTTCACGGCCACGTTCAGCTTCGCGCCGCTGCACGCCGCCTCGGCCAGCACGGCGCTCACACCGGCATCAGTGATCAGGTTCGGATTGCCGATCCGGCAGACGGTTTCAGCAAGCGCCGCCACCTGCGCGCATCGCCGCATCACCTCCAACGCAACCTCCATGGCGCCTTCCAACGCGCTACGAATCGCCTTCCGACGCGCGCTTTTCTCCTCATCGGAGCCCTTCGGCATCGCGTACGCCCGGTCCACGGCGCCGTATGCCTCCGCGTCGCGATCGACCAGCTCCAGAAAGACCTCCCGGCACTCGGCCAGGTCGCAGAGGGCATCCTCCACCTCGTCACGCACGTCGGCGAAGCGTTTCTTCCCGACGGTGAAGTTCGCCGTCATCTCGGACATGGCCGCAGCCAGTGCGCCCACCAGTGCGCTAACGCTGCCGCCGCCGGGAGTGGGCTTTCCCGCCGCCGCGTCCGAGGCGTACGCTTCGATGCTGTTCGCGCGGTAGGTCAACGCATCACTCCACAATCGTCACCTTGCTGCCCATCTGGATGAAATCGTACAGTTCCACCACGTCCCGGTTGTACATCCTCAGGCATCCGTTGGAGCACTTTGTCCCGATGGAGTCCTCGTCGTTGGTTCCGTGAATGCCGATTCCCGACGCCCCGGGAACGTTCTTGAATCCGATCCACCGCTCGCCGAGCTGGTAGCCCGGCTCACCGTACTTGATGGGTCCATCGGGAGAGTACCACGTGGCGTGCTCGCCCATGGTGGCCACCTCGAACTCACCTTCCGGAGTCCTGTCATCCAGCCCGATGCCTACCGGGTACTCCTTGACATAGGCGCCGTCGATCAGCAACGCCAGCCGGAATTCGCTCTTGCAGGCGAAGATGCTGGTCTTTCCCTTGATGATCTTCAGCATCTGTCCCACCTGCAGGTTGCTCGGATTCACCTTATTTAGCCGCTGTATCATCCGCCAGTTAACACCATAGTCCTTGCCGATCCGGGCGAGGACCTCCCCCGGCTGAACAGTGTGGATCACGGCGCCCTCGCGACACCCCGGGTTGAAGACCAGGTACTTGTTGATCTCGTCCAGCATCTCGCGCAGAACCTGGGCGGCCTGCCCTCGGCTCTTGAGGTAGAGTCCCGTGAGGATCGCCCTGGCCTCCACCCGTTTGCCGCGCTCCAAAAGCTCATCCACCTGCCGCAGTTTGACCTTGACGGGATCGGGGGGCTCGGTGCTGCGTGGGGCCTTGGGTGGGGCCACCGGTTGCGGCGTCTCCAGTTCCGAGGCCCGACGGACGGGGGGCGTGGACTCCGCTTGAACGGGCCTAGCGGCCGGCTGCCGACTGGCCGACGGCGGGGACGTTCTCCGGGGCATCGTGTGGGCCGCCGACAGCGGCGGCGTACCGCCTTCCTGCTCGGCCGGAGCCTGGGCTGTTTCCACCGGGTCGGGCGCCTGAGGGACGTCCCGTTCCTGTTCCTTGTTCCGTGACAGAGCGAACCCGACGACGGCTGCGCCGAGCAACAGAATGAACAGCTTTTTCATGCCCCTGCCGGTCCTCGGTATGGGTAAGAGGGCTTCCTTGGAACTGATTGCCTACGATACCGGGCCGGGCAGGCGAGATTCAAGTAAGGACCGCCGGTTTGAGAAAACCGTCAGTGCGCGCAAAAAAGCCTGGAGTGCCCCGCAGTCATGCGTCTGCGCACCGATGCGCCAGTCGCCCCCCTCACGAGTCGGTTCTCAGCCCCCGCTACACGTGCGGATGCGAGGCCCGGACGATACGGTCTATCAGGCCTATCAGGCCGACTGCTATCAGTGCCGCCCCGATCACAATGGCAATGGTATCCATCTCGAACCACTCCGCCAAAGACGCTGCCCGAATCCCGCCCCCGCGACGGCCGCAGTGGGTCATCCCCGACTCGGCGAAGAACCGCCGCGCACGCTCTTGACGATGTTGTTGCTGGCGTCGTCGGAACTAATGAACTCACCCGCCATGGAGACCTTGTTGCCCCCGGCCTCCTTGGACGCATAGACCGCGTTGTCCGCGGCGGTTATGACGTTCTCCATCGTCTCGCCGTTCACCGGATAAGCGGCGACGCCTATGCTGACGCGTATAAAGTCAACGACCTGCTCGCCCTCGATGTCCAGCGCGTAGTTCTCGACCGCTTCGCGGAGCCGTTCCGCGAGCACGTAGCCCTCGCGGCGGTCGGTCTGAGGCAAAATGACCAGGAACTCGTCGCCCCCGATACGACCGAATACGTCGCAGGATCTCGTCTTTTGCGACATCACGTGCGCCAACTGCTCCAGCACCAGGTTGCCCACCTGATGGCCGAACTTGTCGTTCACGTCCTTGAAGCTGTCCAGGTCCAGGTAGAGCAGCGCCGTGAAGCCGCCGTGCCGGCGCGTGCGCTCGGCTTCCTCCGCCAGGCGCAGGTCCAGGTACCGATAGTTGAAAACCCCGGTCACTTCGTCCACGAACGTCTGCTGGCGCAGCGTCTGCTTCATCTTCTGCGATATGCAGATCTGCGCATAAAAACTGTACGCAGTAACGATGAGCGACCAGAGCAGTATGGCGGGAAGGGATACCTGCAGGAAGATCGGCATCGACGCCCATTCCCGCATCAGGAGCAGCAGCGCGACTACGATCAGAACGGTAAGACAGAACGACCCCACGAAGATGTAGCGGAAGCGAACCTCGATCTGCTCGATCTCGTCTTCACTGAGAAGCGTCTGGTGCCGGCCGGCCGCCATTTCTCTCCCTCCTGGGTTCCAAGAGAATAGCCGATGACCGGGCCGCGATGCAAGTGCGATGGTGCGCTACCTTTCCCATTGACAAAGCCGTCGCCGGAAGTCGGTTCGCGCCCTCGCCGGCCAAAGCCCGGCATCTGGCCGACAGCAGGTTGCCCAGACTCATGCTACAGCGGCTTCATCTGGTGGATGGGCCAGAAGACGAAGACCGCCCTGCCGATGAAGTTCGCGAGGGGGACGCCGGGCTCGTCCCATCGTCGACTGTCGCTGCTGGCAGGGGCGTTGTCGCCGATGACGAAGTAGTCGCCCGCCTTGATGTGGTATTCCCTGTCCGAGCGCGAGGCCTCGTGGGGGTTGGCGTAGTAAACATCTCGATCGATGATAACGCGGTCCCAGACGACGCGCGTTCGCTGGGCCCCAAGGCGCACTGCGCGAAGCGGCGACGGCCAACCGGGGTAGTCGTACCGGGCCACTTCCCTGCCCCCCACCAGGACCACCACGCGGTCGTCGTAGTTCTGGAGCTCGATCCAGGTGTCTTTTCCCCGCAGGGACGGTACGTCCTCAAGCTCGATCGTGCCTTCCCCTTCATCGGTCAGCACTCCCCGGCCGGTCTTGCCTGCACCGAGAGCGAGGATGAAATCGTGACCCGCATCGGTTATGGAGAGCAGGACCCGCCCGTCTTCCGGCGCGTCGACCGGAACCGTCACGCGGCTGCGTATGCGGCAGTCGCCGACCAGGTAGCGGCCGGCCAGCGTCAGCGGACCGGGCGAAAGTTCGTAGCTCAGGCCGTCATAGGAGTAGACGTCGCGGACGGGTCGGGCAAACCTGGCCAGCACGGGCTCGGGGCTGTCCGTGGCGTCAACGGTGAGACGCCCCGAGTCGCGGTCGAGGTTCCAACGGTCCCCGTCTTCCCCGAAATCCCAGAGGGGCACCACGTCCTCCTTGGGCGTGAACAGCGAGTCGAACACATGGAACCACAGGTCCTGCTGCACGCTCGCCGGCTTGCGGGACAGCTCGCCGTTGATGTAGACGTCACCGTCGGAGAGTTGCACTGTCTCCCCGGGCAGACCGATCACGCGCTTGATGTAGTCGCGGGCGGTGACATCGAAGCCCTCCGTGCTGCCGCAGTCGGGACACATGAAATCCTCGGTGAACTCCACCTCGCCGGACCAGTTGCAGGTGCGGCACTCCACCCAGTAGAGGGGATAGAGGAAGACGGCCACCTCCCAGCGCCTGGGCCTGCGGAGACGGTAGGAGAGCTTGTTCACGAAGATGCGCGAGGGGCCGCGATAGGCCAGGTTAGCCGCCTCAGTGCCGGTCAGCGTTTTGCCCGTGGGGGAACGTCCCTCGTTCCAGAGCCATTCGGGGCGCCTCATCGTCACTTCGCCGCGGCCGGGGTCGTAGCGCACCGGATCGGGCCAGTGGTATCGGCAGTTGGGGCATTCGACCTCGCCCTCGACTCCGACCTTGTCGTGGCCCACTTCGAACACGTAACCGCAGTTCGGACAGCGGACCTCCTGGTGAACGCCGACCAGTGTGGGCGCCATGCTGCCGTGCTTGATGCGGAATGCCTCCACCACCGTCTGCCGCACCACCAGCACCAGCAGCACGGCCAGCGCTATCCATTCCAGGTTGTCGCGCAGCGATGTGCCGCGCGGCTTAGGAGCGCCGGGCCGACTCGCAGCCGGCGGCTTGATAGTTCGGTGAGCTTTGGACACCTGCGGCCTCCCGCTCGGTTCAGTTCTCTTCACCTTCCAGCGCGGCCAGGAACGCCTGCTGCGGTATGAACACGCTGCCGACGGCCTTCATGCGCTTCTTGCCGGCCTTCTGCTGCTCCAGCAGCTTGCGCTTGCGCGTGATGTCGCCGCCGTAGCACTTGGCGGTCACGTCCTTGCGCATGGCGCTGATGGTCTCGCGCGCTATGACCTTGCTGCCGATGCTGGCCTGGATCGGTATTGGGAACATGTGCCGGTCTATCTTCTTGCGCAGCAGCTCGGCAATCCGCCGCCCCCGCGGCTCCGCCTCGCTGCGGTGACAGATGATGGAGAGCGCGTCCACCGGTCTCTTATTGACCAGTATATCCACCTTGACAAGGGCGCTGGCGCGGTAGCCAAGCAACTCGTAGTCCATTGTACCGTAACCGCGCGTGGCGGACTTCAGCTTGTCGAAGAAGTCGTAGACCACCTCCGCCAGCGGCAGCTCGTAGACGATCAGGGCGCGCTGATCGCTGAGGAACTCGGTCTTACGGTAGTTGCCGCGTCGGTGCTCGACCAGCTTCACCAGGTTGCCCATGTACTCCGCGGGGAGGATCACGGTGACCTTCACCCACGGCTCGCGGACCTCCTCGATGTCCGCCTCGGGCGGCATCTGGGCCGGACGATCGATACTCAACACCGTGCCGTTCTTGAGCAAGGCCTCGTAAGTGACGTTCGGCGCGGTCTTTATGATGGGGATGTTGTTCTCGCGCTCCAGCCGTTCCTGCACGATCTCCATGTGCAGCAGCCCCAGGAACCCGCAGCGGAAGCCGAATCCCAGAGCGTCCGACGACTCCGGCTCCCAGTCGAAAGAGGAATCGTTAAGCGAGAGCTTCTCCAGCGCGTAGCGCAGCGTCGGCAGGTCGTCGTTCTCCTGCGGGAAAAGGCCGCAGAAGACCATAGGCTTCGGCTCGCGGTAACCGGGCAGCCGCTTCTGGGCCGGATTGTCGCGCAGCGTTATCGTGTCGCCGATCTGCACGTCCCGAATGTCTTTGATGCCCGATATCAGGTAGCCGACCATCCCGCAGGAAAGCTCCGGCTTCTTGACCATCTGCGGGCGGAAGTCGCCGACCTCGGTCACCTCGTAGCTGCGTCCGGCGCCCATCATCTTCACCCTGTCGCCCGCCTGCACGGTTCCGTCCATCACGCGCACGTGCGCCACCGCGCCCCGGTAGTCGTCGTAGAAGCTGTCGAAGATCAGCGCCCGCAGCGGGCCGTCCGGCTCGCCTTCCGGCGGCGGAACACGGCGGACGATCGTCTCCAGCAGTTCCTCCACCCCCTCCCCCGTCTTGCCGCTGACCGCCAGGATGTAGTCCGGGTCGATCCCGAACGTCTGCTCGATCTCCATCATCGTCTCGATGGGCCGGCTCTCCGGCAGGTCGATCTTGGTCACCACGGGTATGATGGTCAGCCCGTGCGCCCGCGCCAGCTCCAGGTTGGCCACGGTCTGGGCCTCTACGCCCTGGTTTGAGTCCACCAGCAGCACCGCCCCCTCGCACGCGCGCAGGCTGCGGCTGACCTCGTAGCTGAAGTCCACGTGCCCGGGCGTGTCGATCAGGTTCAGCAGGTACTCGTCCTCGCCGTCACGGTAGAACATCGTGACGCTGCTGCTCTTGATGGTGATGCCCCGCTCGCGCTCCAGCTCCATGTCGTCCAGCATCAGATCTCGGAACTCCCGCTCGCTCACACTGTGGGTCAGCAGCAGCATTCGGTCCGCAAGCGTGGACTTTCCGTGATCGATGTGGGCGATTATGCAGAAGTTTCTCGTGTTTTCGAGCATACCGGGAAGCGCGTCCGCAGGCGTTGGGGCCAAAGGAAGGGAGCGGGTGCACACTCCACCCATCTCAAATGTCGAGCATAGCAGATGTGGACGCCGGATTCAAGCACGAGCGCGCCTGAGCCGAATCGGAGATATGCACCTCAGAATCGATAAAGTCGCACGCGCAATCTGTGCGCTTCAGCGCGTGCTTGAGGGCACTGGTCCGAAAGATTTCTCAGAATTTTCTGATATCCCTCTTGACACCGTGCGGGATTCGGATAGCATGGAGGGTGCTTCCCCAAAAGAGCCGGAGCCCCACCTTATGCTCCGGCTAGGCCCCGGACGTCGACCCCAGCGTCCGGGGCCACCCTTTTGTACACGCGCCCTTGCTCGC
>CAZZNQ010000052.1:0-28711 GCA_964655775.1 uncultured candidatus Brocadiaceae bacterium
TCCTCGGAATGGCTCGGGGTTTCTGTGGAGACTCTCAGCGAGGACGAGGCCGAGGATATGGGCCAGCCGGACATGCGCGGCGTGCTGGTGACCGAAGTGGAAGACGACGGACCGGTCGCGGCGGCGGGCATTCAGCCCGGCGACGTGATAGTGAGCGTCAACCGCCAGAGAGTCACCGACGCCGATGACTTCGCCAGGGCCGCCCGCGAGGCAGCGGACAAGGACCGAATCCTCGTTCGCGTATATTTCAGCCGCACAGGACAGGCGGCACATCTCCTGTTGCGCAGGCGCAATCGTTGACAGCGACGTAAGGGGTTAGGTCATCCTCCCACTGAAAAGATCTACCCCTCACACAGGGCCGGGCGCTACGCGTCCGGCCCTTCTCCTTTCAGGGACCGTCGTCCGAGTCGCGCGGCAGCCGCCAGACCAGGTAAAGGCAGGTGCCGACGATCAGCAGCAGGAAAATGGCCATTCCGACGACGGCGACAGTGTCGGTGATGGTGGGCAGGTCTTCGGCGTGGGCGGGGTGTATGCGCATGGCGGATCAGGAGGGTCTCGCGGCGAGCGCGCTGCAGCCCGGCGCGTCCTTGCTCTCCCGGGCCAGGTCCAGGATGTAATCGGGGAACTCGCCGCCGGCGTCGTCGACCGCCGTATGGAACATGTCGCGCACCACCTGGGGATGCTCGTCGGCGACGTTGTGGTCGAACGGCGAGGGCGCGTGCAAGTCGTAGAGGAACGGACCGGTCCCGTCCGCCTTGCAGTTGAAGTAGTAGTCCGCGTTGACGACCGTGATGCCGGTGCCCCAGGCGACGGTCGCGTGGTCGCGCACGGGCTGCCCGGCCAGGGCGTCGTCGGCAAAGGGCCGTCCATCCAGCACCTCATCCAGCTTCACATCGGCGCGAGCCATGAGTTCTGCAGGGATATCTTGGTGCTGGACAAAGGCGTCGCTCCGACGACCGGCACCGGTGCCGTCCGGGAAGCGCACCATCAGCGGGATGTCGATCACCGACGGATGAGACGGATAGCCCCGCTTGCCCAGGAAACGCCGGTCGTCTATGGAATGGCCGTGGTCCGATGTGACCATCAGCAGCGTGTTCTCCAGTAGCCCCATCCGGTCCATGGCCTCGTACAGGTAGCCGAACCACCGGTCGCACATGGTGACCAGCCCGCTGTAGTTGGCCTGCGTGCGCCGCACAAGCTGGGCGTCCAGATCGGGGAGATCCGCATAGGCGCTCAGCACCTGCTCGCGCCCACCGGCATCGTCATACATGCGGCGATAGTACTCGGGCACGAACCAGGGCTCGTGCGGGTCGAAGCTCTCCACCGTCAGGAAGAACCGATCCGCGTCCAGATTCTGCTCCAGCCAGCGGGCCGCCTCGGTGAACACACGGGCGCAGAAGTAGTCTTCCTCGACGGTCCGGTCGTGCATGTTGCGCAGGCAGGTGCGCAGGAAACTCACTCGGCGCGGCGTCTGAAGCTCCTTCGGGAGCCAGTAGTCAACCTGCTCCTGGCTGATCTCCGGCCCGCTGCGGTACGGATCGATCTCCTGCCCGCGCAGGAACATCCACTGGTCGAAACCGCGCCAGAAGTTCTTGGAGGGTTTGAACATGTGATAGACATCGGAGATCAGGCCCGTGCGGAACCCTTTCCCCCGGAACGCTTCGGCCATCGTCGTCTGCTCCTCGGGGATCGGCCCCCAGCCCGGGGCACCGACGAAGTCGCCCTTCAGGTGGAAGTTCGCGTTGAAGAACGGGTAGACGGCGCGCCCCGTGTAGATGGCCCGCCGCGCGGGCAGCGTGGGCAGCGACTCCGGGTAAGCACGATCCATCACCAGCGACTCCCCCGCCAGCGCGTCCAGATGCGGCGTCTTCACCTCTCCCCAGGGCGGGGAACCGTAGGCGCCCACGCAGTCCTTCCTCAACGAATCCAGAATCACCAGCACTACGTTCATGGCCAGTCTCCACAGCGGTCGAATTGTCTCCGTCTACGAGCGGCCATTATATTCGCCCCCTTCCGGTCCGACAAGCCGACCGGCTCCGCGGTCGCTCGATCACGCCATACGTCCTTGACCGCGGCGGGCTTGCGTCGTATAACGTCTGTGTGACATCCAACGGATGCAGCCTGTTGAAAGGCCCCCACCATGAACGCGCTGCTGCTGGCCGTCGTGCCCCTTGTCGGCTATCTGATCGCCTACCGCCTCTACGGCAGGTTCCTGGCCAACCGGATATTTAAGCTGGACGACGCCCGCCCCGTGCCATCGCGTGAACTCGCCGACGGCGTGGATTACGTACCTACGCGCAAGTGCATCATCTTCGGGCACCATTACACCTCCATAGCGGGCACGGGCCCCATCGTCGGCCCGGCAATAGGCATCATCTGGGGTTGGGTCCCGGCGCTGATCTGGGTGTTCGTGGGCTCTATCGCCATGGGAGCGGTCCACGATTTCGGTTCGCTCGTGGTCAGCCTTCGCAACGAGGGGAAGTCGCTGTCGGAAATCGCGGGCAAGTACATCAACGGGCGCGTTCGGACGATCTTCTTCCTCATCGTGTTCCTGGTGCTCTGGATCGTGATCGCCATCTTCGGAATGGTCATCGCCATCCTGTTCTCGCTCTATCCGCAGAGCGTGTTCCCGATATGGATGGAGGTGCCGATCGCCCTGGGGCTTGGCTATGCCATATACCGCAGGAGCGCGAACGTGACGCTGGCCACCGTTGTCGCCGTGGGGGCGATGTACGTCACGGTCACGCTCGGTCATTTCCTGCCGCTTGAGATGCCGGCGCTGGGCGGCCTGCCGCCGCAGGGCGTCTGGGTCATCGTGCTGCTGGTCTACGTCTTCGTCGCATCCACGCTTCCGGTCACAACCCTCCTGCAGCCGCGCGATTACATCAACGCCTGGCAGCTCTTCATTGCCATGGCCCTGCTTATCGCGGGCGTTTTCGCGTCGGCGGGCACCGGCGACCTGCAGATAGTGGCCCCGGCCGTGAACCTGAACCCGTCCGGAGCGCCGCCGCTCTGGCCGTTCCTGTTCGTTACCGTCGCGTGCGGCGCCATCTCCGGGTTCCACAGTTTGGTGGCCAGCGGCACCACGCCCAAGCAGGTCTCCACCGAGGGCGATGCCCTTTTCGTCGGTTACGGTTCCATGCTGATGGAAGGTGCCCTCGCCGTCCTGGTGATCGTCGCGGTCGCGGCCGGCATCGGGATGGCCTACACGGAAGCGGGTACCGGAGCACTGCTCACCGGGCGCGAGGCATGGCTGGCGCATTACGGATCCTGGGGAGCGGCAAGCGGTCTCACGGCCAAGCTGGCGGCGTTCGTCACGGGTTCGGCCAACATGATGTCCAGCTTCGGGGTGCCGACGTGGCTGGGCAAGGTGATTATGGGCGTGTTCGTGGCGTCTTTTGCGGGGACCACGCTGGACACCGCCACCCGCATCCAACGCTACGTACTGGGTGAACTGGGCGGCGACTTCCGCATCAAGCCCCTGACCAACCGCTACGTGGCGACCGCCGTGGCCGTGGCAACCGCTGCAGCGCTCGCGTTCATGACCGGCGCCAACGGCCGGGGCGCCCTCACGCTGTGGCCTCTTTTCGGCGCCGTAAACCAGTTGCTGGCAGCGCTGGCCCTGCTCCTGGTGACCGTCTACCTGAAGGGCCGGATGCGTTGGGGCTGGCTGGTGACGGCCGTGCCGCTGGTGTTCATGCTGGTGATGACGAACTACGCCATGTTCCTGAACCAGGAATCGTTCCTGCAGGACTCGAAGTGGCATCTGGTCGCCATAAACGGCGCCGTGCAGGTCCTGGCGGTCTGGATGACCATCGAAGCGATCGTCGCCTTCTTCACCACCCATCCCGCTCCGGAACCAGAGCCGGCGGGGACCGTCGCGGTGTAGCGGCGGGCTGCGGCGCTTGAATTCGGCGCGATCTGGTGTAGAATAAAAGTACTGAGATTGCTGTCGTCCGAACGTTCCTACCCGGGAATCCACCATGAAAACGGAAGTCCATCCTGATTACGTGAAGTGCGAGGTCGTCTGCGGCTGCGGCGAAACATTCGTCACGCGCGCCACGGAACCGACCATCCGCGTCGAAGTCTGCTCCAAGTGCCATCCCTTCTACACCGGCAAGCAGAAGCTGGTGGACAGCGCCGGTCGCGTCGAAAAGTTCCAGAAGCGCTGGGGCAAGCACATCGAGGAGCGCAAGGCCGAACTCAGCAAGGATTCCGGCCAGTAGATCGAGCCTTCAGTGGGTCCCGTCCGTTGTGCCGGGGCCCACTTTGCTTGTACGCGCGCCGGCCGCAGATCGCCCGTTCCATCCCGCTGGAGACGCCCCACCGCATGGAGATCGGTGACGAACTCAAAGAGAAGCTCGTAAGCAAATTGGCGCAGGTGGCCGAACGCCATGCCGAACTCGGCGCCATGCTGGCGGATCCCGACGTAGTGAACGATCACCAGCGCCTCGCCGCGGTGGCACGCGAACACGGCAGGCTGGCCGCACTGTCCGAGAAGTACGACCAGGTGAGGGACGCCCGTCGGCGGTATGCGGACGCCGAGAGCATGCTGCGCGAGGAGGCCGACGACGAGGAGATGGCGGAGCTTGCTCGCGACGAGCTGGAGGAGGCGGAGGAACTCGAGCAGCGGCTCCTGGAAGAGGCGGCCGACCTGCTGGCCGCCGCCGACGAGGAACGCGAACGCAACGTGCTGGTGGAGATCCGCGCCGGAACCGGCGGCGAGGAGGCCGCCCTCTTCGCGCGCGACCTGCTGGGCATGTACCAGCGCTACGCCGAGCGACAGGGCTGGAAGACGGAGCTGATGGACAGCAGCTCCACCGACCTGGGCGGCCTTCGGGAAGTCACCCTGTCCGTCGCCGGCCGGGGCGTGTGGAAAAAGCTGCGCCACGAGAGCGGCGGGCACCGGGTTCAACGTGTCCCGCAGACCGAGTCGCAGGGCCGAATCCATACCAGCCTGGCCACCGTCGCCGTCCTGCCCCAGGTCGAGGAAGTGGAGGTCGACATCGACCCGAACGACCTGGACATCTCCTACATGCGCTCCAGCGGACCGGGCGGGCAGCACGTCAACAAGACCAGCTCTTGCGTGCGCATCGTCCACAAGCCGACGGGCATCACCGTCCGCTGTCAGGACGAGAAATCTCAGCAGGTCAACCGCAAGAAGGCCATGAAGATCCTGCTGGCCAGGCTCTACGAGAAGCAGGAGCAGGAGCAGCACGAGAAGCGGGACGCAATGCGCAAGTCGCAGGTGGGAACGGGGGACCGCAACGAGCGAATCCGCACCTACAACTTCCCGCAGGACCGAATAACCGACCACCGCGCCGGGATCGACGTCTTCGGTATCGAGTCGTTCCTCATGGGCGACTGCGACCGACTGCTGGAGCCCCTTGCCGATTACTTCCGCAAGCAGAAGATCCGGCAGTTGATAGAGGAGCCCCTCACCGGATAACAACCGCAGCCGGCAGCAGGCACGCCACCGGCTCGGTTCCCAGGGCCGCCAGCGCCGTGAGGTAGACGCGCATGTGCCTGAGCGCCGGCAAGGAAAGCGCCCTCGGCCACTGCGACTGGAGCATCGCTTCGCCCTCCGGGCCGTACATCAGCGCTTCAACGATGTTCTTCGAACGCGGCAGGCGGATGATGCGCACCTCCTGGTCGGCGGGAATGCCCGCCGCCTCCCGAGCCGCCGCCACTGCATCCGCGAGACCGCCCAGATCGTCGACCAGTCCCTTATCCCTGGCCTGAGCCCCGGTCCACACCCTCCCCTGGGCGGCCGCCTCCAGATCGCGCTCAGAGAGGCCGGTGCGCGTCGTGGACACACGCTTGAGGAAGATGGCATACGTGTCGTCGATCAACTCCTGAAGCTGCCTGCGCTCCTCCACTGAATAGGGCTCCAGAGACGACATGAAGCCGCTACCGCGACCGCGGGTGACGACGGCGACGTTGATGCCGATCTTGTCCAGCAGTTCTCCCAGCACCAGCTTGCCGCCCACCACGCCGATGGAGCCGGTAAGCGTGCCCGGCTCCGCGAATATCCGGGGCGCCGCAACGCCCAGGTAGTAGCCGCCCGACGCCGCCGTGTCCGAGAAAGAAGCCACCAACGGTTTCTGCTCGGCCGCGAGTCTCAGCTCGCGCCAGATGGTGTCGCATGCCAGCGCGCTGCCGCCGGGGCTGTCCACGCGCAGGACGATGGCCTTCACGTTGGAGTCGTCCACGGCGCTGCGGATCGCCTTGAGGAAAGCCTCGACGGTAACGGTATGCTCCTCAAGGCCCAACCCCTGCCCGGCCGACATGATTGGCCCGACGGCGTAGAGAACGGCTATCGCCGCTCCGCCACCAATCTCCCGGCGGTCGGGACCGCCGCCCATAAGTAGATTGAACAGGTTCATCTGGGCGGCCTTTGCAGCCGCAGCTGCATCTCCGGTCCCGTAGTTCTTCTTGAGCACAAGTTCGCCGGCCGACGCCTCCTCCAGCTCGGCGATCAGTTCGTCGTAGAACAGAACGTCGTCGACAAGCCCCATCTCCAACGCTCTGTGGGCCGTATACGGCGCGCGCCGAATAAGCACCTCCGCCTGGCTTATGGGCACTTCACGGGACTCCGCGATGGTGCGCAGCAACTGGCCATACATGCTGTCGACCAGGGACTGCAGCGACTCCCGGAACGCGTCCGTAGGTCCCGATCGCGTCAGGGGTTCGGCAGCGCCCTTATACTTGCCTGCCTGCGCCAGGTCCGCCTCGACGCCGATCGCGTCCAGAAGCTCCTTCAGGAACATCGCCTCCGCGCGCATGCCCGTCAGCATCAGGTGCCCGGCAGGCGTCATCACCATGCGCCGCGCCCCGCTTCCCAGGCAGTAGCTCCGGTTGTCCGCCCCCTCGATGAAGCACACAGTGTCCTTGCCCGCATCGCCGCACGCGGCAATCGCGTCCCGTATCTCCTGCACCTTGGCCCATCCGGCCTGAAGGTCGCCGACCCGCACAATGACGCCGTCAATGGACGGGTCCTCGACGGCCTGGTGCAACCGGTCCAGAAGCTGGTGCAGCACCTCCTCCGGTTCCAGGATGTACACCGGGGGCGCCACCTCGTCGATGTATCCGCGTATCTTGAAAACAGCGTACGTTTTCCGGCTCCCCGCGCCTGCGCTGGCCCCGAACGCGCTCCCCGCGACCAGCCCCACCAGAATCACAGCAACAAGCAGCGCCCTCATCAGCCTGGCCATCGACTCCCCTCTCAGTTACTGGCCTCACACACTCCAGGATGCCATCATAGGCGCGACACGCGAGTAGCGTCAAGCCACGCCTGCCAACTGCTACCAGCACCCCGCGGCCGTATTACTTACACACGCGAATAAGCCCCAGTAACGGCTCAGCCTGTTTCCACCGCGGCACGTGCCCCCGTCATCCCGCCTAAACGCCGGCGAAAAAAGAGCCGCCCCCGCGGGTGCGAGGGCGGCCAAGACGCTAAGCTAACCAGGAAGCCTCACCGGGTCGCGCCGACGCGTCGCTGAACGTCGCCGACGCTGGGGCCCTGTATGTTGAACTCGGTCAAGAGCTTGTCGAACCGGTAAGTGCGAGCGCTTGTCAGTTCGATCTCATTGTCGCGGTAGGAGTATTCGTAGACCAGAATGGTCTGGTCCGGCTCGTCCATCAGAATGATGGGAGCATAGCCATTCAACTCCTCGCCCACCAGGCAGACGATACTGCCGCTGCGTCCGCCCATCATCTGAGCCTGCGCGCTGGGCAGGACGCCCGCCCCGGCAAGCAGAATGCCTACCATTACAGAGAGCAGCACTATCGCAACGGTTCTCCAGTCTTTCATGCTCTCTCCTCTTTCCCTTTACTGCATTCGCCGATCCTGCTCGGCCTCATCCGTGCCGAACATCACGATGTGCGGCTTGGCCATCACGAACAGCGTCTCGCGATCGATCAGCCGCCCCTCGGCGGAGAAAAGCCGTTTCAGGATCGGAATCTTGTTCAGAATAGGCACGCCGGCTTCGCGGTTCTCACGCGAGGCCCTGGTAAGCCCGCCCACGATGACAACACCGCGGTCGGGCACGCCCACTGTCGTCGCCAGCGTCTCGGTCAGCACGCGCGGCAGGGCGATGAAGTTCTCGACCTCTGCGCCGGCACCGCCTCCGACTTCGCCTCCGGCGACGCCCGTAAACGTGCGGAAGTCAAACCGAGTGGTCAGGTCGGTGGTCTGGATAACCGGTGAGAGCTCCAGGAAAACGTACCTGCGATCCGCGCTGACGATGGGCCTCACAGTCAGGTCGGCAACGTCCGCGACCGTGCCGATCTCCGGGATCAGCACGCCCTCTTCCACGGAATAAGTGGTAACGTACGCCGACTGCGTGGATACGGTTATGAACCCGCGCTGGCCGTTTGCGAGCATGATCTCCGGCGCGCTGAGCGTCCGCAACGCATTCCTCTCCTGGGCCAGGCGGAAGAAGCCGCTCAGCGAGAAGTCATCCTTCTGCCAGCCCATGTTCAGGTTCAGACCCGTATCCTGGCTGCCGAAGAACGGGATGCCCGTGCCGACGGCCGGGTTGCCCAACAGAGGCGTCTTGGTAAACGTAATGGTTCCTGTTTCCTCGTCGACCTCAAACTCAGGAGAGCCAAACGGATGCGACAGGAGGAACTGACTCGGCGCACCCACTGCCTGGAATGTTCCCGTAGTGGGATCGGCCGGATCCGGCACGAAGACCACCCCGTCAACTCCGGGCGTCTGGAAGGGGCTGAACCCGCCGAAAGCCGGGCTGGCCAGCCCGAAGCCACTGAGTGCACCAAACGGTCCCGAGAAATCGTTATCCAGCGAGAAATTCTGCCACTCGAAACCGACCTCCCGCAGGAAATCGGTTGAAACGGAAAGGAACCGCACGTCCACCTTCACCTGGATCCGCATCGCCTCGCGCAGCTTCCGGAACAGATCCTCGATGCACCTGTGCACCTCGGGGGTCTGCACGATCATGAGCGATCCAGGATCGTTCGCACGCAAAAAGGCCGTGCCTCGCGGTCCGGCAGCGCGGGTCGTAGTGCCTCCCTGCGGCCCACCGGCCGGGCCGAAGCCCGGCTCGCCGGGGAATCCCCCGCCAAAGCCCGGCTGCGCGCCGAAACCACCCGCCGCGCCGCCCGGGCCCCCGCCGAAGGCGCCGGTAGTTCCGAACTCGGCGGGCAGCTCATTGTCACCACCGCCGCCGCCGCTGTCGTCGTCGTCGCCGCTGATATCGATGAGACCGGTCGACGCAACGCTCTGCCAGGTATCCGGATGGCATGCCTGCTTGATGAGAAGCACGAGGTTCTCGGCCATGTCCGTCATCGTCCCGTAGCCCTCGTCCTCGTCGTCGTCATCGCCACTGCCGCCGCCGTACTGCGGCCGGACCTGGCCGAACTGTCCGAACTGGAAGCCGCCGCCGAAATCGCCGCCGCCCCCCGTGGTTCCTCCGCCGCCGGCGGTATCCTCTCTGTCTTCCCAATCGCCTGCCGCCAGATCGTCAAAGCTGATCAGCAGGTCGCGGATATCGTAAACACGCATATCATAGGAACGCAGCGAGTCGGCGCTACCGATCTTGATCACTCCGTCCTCGACCTTCCAGGACAGCCCCGTCAGGTCGGAGATGTGGTCCAGCGCCTTCCGCAACGTTGTCGTCACGTCCAGCGTGACGGGTGCACCGGTAGCCGGAATATCGTCCTCGAAGAGAATGTAGCTGGGCTCGGTGACCTGCTGCAGGAAGTCCACGACCTGGTCCACCGGGGTCTGATCGAAGGAGAACGGGTAGACTTCCTCCAACTGCTGGTAGACGAGCTGGTCCTCTTCCGGCGCATCCTCGATGATCTCCTGCGAAGGGTACTCGACATACTCACGCTGCATGACCACATCACGCCAGAACTCCGGATCCGGATACTCGAACAGAGTGTCCGGCACCACTTCCTTGTCCGCCGTCCACTGATCGGTGCGTCGGTCTCCGTGCTCCCTGGCAGCATTGAGCCGGGCCTGCAAGAAGTCGTCCTCGGCCTTCGAGATGATCTCACGATAGATGGGCACAATCTTGTCGCTCTTGTCCAGAAGTTGAAGTTCGGTCAGCACGTCGCTGGCCTCGTCGAACTTCTTCTCCCGGATAAGCCGATCGATGTCCTCAACCAATCGCGCGCGCTCCTTACGTTCTTCCTCGAGCATCCGGTCGGTGCGCTCCGTGGCCTTCTGCTGCGCCTCACGCTGGCTCGCGAGGGCGCGGTCCCGCTCCGCCTCGAGGTATGCGTCCTGAGTGCGCGAGAGCCCGGCTTCGACCGCCTGCCGCCAGTTCTCCACGTTCATAGTAACGTTCAGGGCGTCGACGTACATCTGCGCCCGGCGCCACTGCTTGAGCGATTCCTCGTAGTCGCCCTGCGCGTAGAGCTCCCGCGCCTTGGCGATGGAGTTCTGCAGAGACTGGACGGCCGCCTGCTGGCGGACCTGCGGCAACGTGATAAGTCCGCTAGCCGCTCTCTTCTGCGCGGACGGCCCCTCGGGGTTCAACTGCGCCTCGGCCTCGAGCTTGATATCGGCCGCTCCCTGGTTCGTGGGGTCCAGGGCAAGGGCCTGCGCAGCCAGTTCGGCGGCGCGCTCGGGGTTGTTCTCAAAATACAGAAGCTGGTGGGCGGTGGCGGTCAGCTCGGCGGCCTTCTGCCTGTTGAGCTGAGTTCTGATCATGCTCGCCCGCCGGTATTTCTCCAGGGCCCGCTCTGCGGCGGTTGCCTGCTCCGAAGAAACATCGCCATCCGCCTGTCCGCTGAGCACGGCGGTCTCTTCGCCGATGGCCTGATCTGCCTGTTTCTTGAGCCTTGCCAGGCGCACCTCCTGTGCGCTCGTCAGGTCGGCGGTGAGTAGCTGGTCCAGGAGCTCGTTTGCGACGTATGGCTGCCCGGCCTGGAGCCGCTTCTCGGCCTCATCGAGCGTTGCGCCAACGTCGGCTGTGGCTTCTCCCATACCGGCCGCCTCTCGAAGCTCCGTGATGCTGGGAGCATTCGGCGCCCCGGAATCCTCTGCACCGAGCACTACAGACGAAGTGCCGATCAGACACAACAGGCCCAAAGTGAACGCTCCCATCTTCCTTAGCATGCCTCGCCTCCGGAATTGAATCTCGATCTAAGGAATATCCCGGCTGTGGAAAATCTCACAGTTCCATCCGCTGAATTGCCCGAAACGCCTGAGTATTAACTATAAAAACGCCGTGTTTGTCAACCAAAAAAGCATCCGGGTCGATCACTACATGTTGTCCCGGTATGTGCGCGTGTTCCTGTATTCCTCCGCCAATCGCGCCATGAGACGCCTCAGTTCGTCCTGCTGTCCGCCTTTGTGAGCGGCGATTGCCTTGAAATACAACTCCTGTGCTTCCGCTTCGCGGGCCTCGATCTTCGCCTGCAGTTCGTCCGCAGAGGACTTCAAAGAAGGGCTCGCGGAATATCCGGCCATTTCCCGCAACTCGTCCAGCCTCATACCGGCTCTCATGAAATTGCCGGCGTCGTAGGCGGCCTGGGCACGATCCAGCACCTTCTGCGCGGCCCTGATCTGAACGGCGCCGCCTGTACCGACCGAGTCAACGACGTCCTGCGCGTCCGCCACCTCGAATTCCTCCGCGGCGTCCGCCCGCGCCACCACGCCGCTCATCGCCATCGCCGCTGCATCGAACTCCTTATTCAGCAGCGCTTCGACTCCAGCGTAGTAATCCTGCCATGCACCCTCTCTGGCGCGCGCCACGTCGAGCATTGCCTTCGCCTCGGCGAGCAGTTGATCCCTCTGCGCACTCAGCACGCGCATCGGCTCTTCCGCCTCTCGGGCCTCCGCCACAACGCCAACAAGAGCTTCCTTCCAGGGGGTGAGGAGGCCACGGCCTGCAGCGCCCGTCTCCACGCCGCGCAGAATATCGGCCGCCTTCGCTACATCATACTCACTCAGTGCGGCCTGGGCCGCCTCCAGTTCCTGCTGTGCCTGCTGGTACCCGCCGACCGCCTCCGCCAGGTCGCTGTAGCGACCCATCAGACCGGCCTCTTCCATCTCCTCCTCCGGAAGCGCGGCGAGCATCTGGGCGGTCTGCCCGAAAGCGCCTCGGTCCAGCGCCGCCTGAGCCTTGGCCAGGGACAGTGATGCCTCCGCCTCCGCCAGTCGCTGCTCCACGGATGCGGCCTTGTCGAGGTCGCCTTCCTGGGCCGCTTCCATCAGGTCGCGGCTCAGTTCGTAGACTCGCTTCGTTGCGGACTCGACCTGCCTGGAGCGCGGCGTCCCCACCACCCCGGACGCAGCCGCTTCCAACTGCTGTTTGGCCCAGTCCACAGTGTCCGCACCCGCCATTGAGCTACCTGCCAGCGCCTGCAGGTAGGGCTTTGCCAGCTCCGGCATGTCGTTCTCAACGTAATAGGCGGCATGGGAGTAGGCGATCAGCACATCCGCCTTCGCCAGCCCCTGGTCCACGGCCTGCCTGAGGGCCTCATTCCCGGCGAGACCCTTCCGGAAATCGTCACCCAACACGCCGACAGCTTTCTCCAGAACGGTCAGAAGCTGCCGGTCTCCCAGCCCATCCTCCCGGGCATTCTGGAGCGCCATCGCCACGTCGTTCAGCGCCTGCTCGGACGGTCCCTCGGCCAGCCGATTGCCGACACCGGCCAGCCACTGCGCCAGCCGCTCGGACGTCGTCTTCTGCACCTGCGCGGCGGCCCGTGCACCGGCCAGCTTGCCGCCCGCCTCGTTCTTGAGATCGGAGGACACCATACCCTCGGGCGCCTGTTCGACCAGTTCGAGAACCTTGACCGCCTTGGCCGGCTCATTGCCTTCCAGGTAACGGTCTGCGTAGGTAACCAGTTCGCGGTATTCCTCACGGACCAGCCCGAGATTGCCGCCGAACTTCCGGTCCACCGCAGCCATGATCTCAGCGTACTGCGCGGCCTGCGCATCGCTCAGTTCCATACCCGCGTCCACAGCCATCTCGCGCGCCTGAACCGCCTTCGCCTCGGCCTCCAGCGGCTGGGAATCGACCATATCCTTGGCCTCGGCCAAAGCGGCATCCACCTTCTTGCCAACGGCCTCCTGCTCCTCTCGCCGGGCAATGGCGGCCTCCACATCGGCGATCTGGCGCTCCGCAGCAGCAGCCGCCTCCTGCATTCCCGGCAACTGTGCCACATCGGCCTCGGAGGCCAGCGCTCTGACCTGAGCCAGATACTTCTTCGCCGCTTCCAGATCCCCCTCCTCAAACGCCCGGCGTGCTTCTTCCTGCCTGGCGGCCACGGCCTTACGCGCAGCCAGAAACACCTCGGCCTGCTCCCGCAGCATCTGCGCCTGACTCTCGTAGTCCGGGGCCTCCGCAGGCTCCATGGCCCGGGCGGCCATCTGTTGCTGCTCCCGGTCAATGGCGGCCAGCATGTTGGCAACCTGGATCTCGACTTCCTCGCCGAGACTCACGTCGCTCTTCTGCACCTTGCGAAGGCTCTTGGCGGCCGCGTCATATCCTCCGCGCTCGTAGGCCGCCACACCTGCCTGGTAGTTCTCGCGCAGATCCTGCAGCGTGGAATCGATCCTTTTCAGCATGCCGCGGAGTTTGCGGTTCTTCCACCACCCGAGGCTCACGCCGGTGTCCTGGGCCTCCTGCAGATGCACTCTGGCTTCCATGTACATGTCGCTCTTGTAGGCGGCAAGGCCCTGTTCGTATGCCGCAAGCGCCTTGTCCTCCAGCATCTGTTCGTCTGCCTGGGCGGCTTCCTCGGCCGGTTCGGCTTCGGGCTCCTCTGCAACGGCCGCCTCGGCTTCCTGCGTCTCCTCGGCCATTGCGGCATCGGCCGGAGCCGCCTCGTCCTCCGCTACGGCCTCCGCGATCTGCCCTTCCGGCGCGTCCATTGCGGCCTCCGGCGTTGTGGTGCAACCCATCAACAGGGCGGAACCGAACATCAGAGCCACCGAGAACGACAGGAGGGGGTTCTTGCTTTGACGCATGATGTTTCCTCGCCACTAGATCGTATATTACGAGAAGGCCCAAGCTTAACGTCTATACAAGAGGCGTCGCCTCCGGGACGGCATTCTGCCCGGAGGAGCTCAGCGCATCCTTCGGCCTCGGCCGGTTCGTGAAACGAGAGAGTCCCAGATGCGCGACTCGGTTTCATTCTGCCATCGCACTCGCAGGCGACCATCCTCGTCGACATATATGATTCGCGAAGATACGCCGCCTTCCGGCCGACGCACGGCACGGTGATAGTCAAGGAGCATGTAATCGGTAAGGTAGTTCTCAACCTGTCCCATCGCGGTGGGTTCGGTGACTCCACCTATCTCGCCGCCGCGGGACACGTAAAAGGCTGCGGAACTGGGCGCCACCAGGTTGCCGTTGGCGTCAATGCTGCCCTTGGCCACCTGGATGTTCACCCTATCGAGTGCGACGCTCGTGAACTTGATATCGAAACTGGGATGCACTTCCACGCGGATCGGCTCCGTGAACTCTCCCTCGCCGGGGAACGTGTTGGAACCCACAGTGCGGACCTTATAGCTGTAGCGGGCTCCGGGCTCGACGTTGAAGTCCTGCCACTGCATCGTCTCGACGGCAGTCTCCTCCGTCCCACGGCGGGTTCGGGGCCGCGTGCCGCCGAATCCGCCCGGAGGGCCGCCACCCATCGCGCCGGGGGGGCCACCGCCCAGAGACGGGTCGAACATCACGCTCGGGTCCATCATGGACGGGTCCATGCCGATCATGCCCGCCGGAGGCCCCATCGTGTCTGTGCGCCGGTCGCGCCCCGCGCTGGCCCGTGGCACGCCGCCGCCGTAGGCGACGCTTCTTCCACCGGCAATGTTCAGGCCGCCCACTTCCTTATACTCACCCAGGGGGTCGTTCCAGTCTCGGCGCCAGACCTGATACTGCACAACGTCCACCTCGTCTGTGGCGATCCGGGGGTCGGGCTGCCATTCTAGCATGATCTGCTCCAACTGGTCCCCCACGGCCAATTCCACGGGCGGATATGCCGTCTTTCCGACGGCGGCGTCGACCACCACGGGGTAGATGTGTTCGTTGCCGGAGGCGGTGGTGCCGCTGACCCTTGCCTGACCCTCGCGGTTGGCACTGTGCAGCTTGACCTTGCGGTAATCGATCCCCACGGGGTGTTCCAGCACCCGTGCGAGCGCCTCGTCGCCGGTGACTTCTACGGAGCCCCGTGCGAGCGGCTCATTGAACTCGAGAGTGAAGTCCTTATCCGGACCGACCCGAAACTCGACGTAGCTTTCGGGATGCGGCATGTTGATCAGATACGGGCGCACCGTTGCGGGTGTGGCCTGCTCCCCGAACAACTGCGCGACCTGTCCTTCGTAGTTGGGCACTGTCAACTCGGGCGGCGCCTCCTGCAAGGCACGCTGGATCCGGTCGACGTTCGCCTGCACCTGGGAGAGATCGACCTGTTCACTCGCCGAGCCCGTCCGCGTCACCACGTAGGCGAGCGTAAGAAGCAGGCCGACGACGACGATACCCAGAATTGCCTTGTCGAAATATCGGAAAAGAACGCCTCTCTTCTCTACCGGCATTCTCTGACCTCCTGCCTCGTCTGACTCGGCAGCCAGCGCGTAGACGCGTTATCTAGTTGGGAGTTCCCGGCGGGCCGGCCGGTTCCTCTTCTTGGGGCTCATAATCAGCCACATACCCTTTCACGACCATCCGAACCAGAGGTCGCGCGGGAACTTCTTCCTCGTCGGCCTGCACCCCCAGCCGGCTTCTGGCGCTTCTGGCGGACCTGCCAGCACGGCTCATCGTGCCGGGGGGGCCGCCGCCGATCGACATGTCGAAACCCAGCGAAGGATCTCCGGCGGGGCCCGCCCCCATACCGGAAGGGGGACCCGAAACGCCCTGATACCGGCTGCGGGTCGACCGGCTTTGGGGTGCTGTAGCCCTGTCCAGGCTTATGCTTGTAATGTAGCAGCTTATCTCCTCTGCGTTGCGCAGACTGGACAGGATAAGGGGCACGCTCTGAAAATCGCTCATCAGTTCCATCTCAAAGGGGATGGTCTTGAACGTGTCCTCATGCGCATTAAGCAGCAGTCTCTCCGGTTGCTGCTCCAGCCGCATTCCGCCGAACACGGGCACGATCGGCTGCGTGCCGCGCTGGTTCAGCCGAACAAGCGTGTGTATCAGATAGTACTGCACCCAGAACCGCTTGGTGGTTCGCGCCACCTCTTCTGGGCTAGGAAACGCGTTGCCATATTCCTGCCGCATGAAGGGGCTGCCGGTAACCGTCTCGAAGTTCCCGTTAACCATCTCGCTCAGTTCGGCAACCTTCGCGTTGTAAGCAGTCTTCCATATGCCCGGATTGTCGTCGGCAATGGTCAGAGAAGGGTTCATGGGGTCGGCAAACCTCTTCTCGATGTAGGCATCGGTCTGCTGGAACATACTCTTCACGTCCTGCAGTTGCTCATCCAGCGCCTCGGCTTTCCGGCTCTGCTGCTCCGCCCATTGCTCGTTGTACAACTGGGGCTTCCCGGCATTCTGCGCGATCTCGTTCGCCTCGGATTTTATGGACGCAGCCTGCTCGTCGTTTGCCTTGCGCGCTGAGACTCCCCAAACGGCGAACACTGCGCCGCCGGCCACCACAAGCGCACCCACGGCGAACCAGAACAGGTTACGTTTCACGAAGTCCATTCTGTATCTCCCTCATCCTCTCGGGCGAACGGCCTCACGAGTTGACGCACTCAGGGGCTGGGTGGTGCTCCAGCACCACCGGACTCCTCGCCGATGCTGACGACGGCGTAGCCGTTGAATGCAACGAAGGGCATGACTTCATCCGTGGTGGCAGTACGGTCGCTGACGTTCACCAGCGACCCATCGATGGCCGACCTCCAGACCTCGACGGGATCGCCCACCATCTTCACCTCGCTGAAGGTCACCTGCTCGCCGTTGACCACCACACCCGCTCTCTGCAGCGCGCCGATGACCTGCTCCCTGATGTACTGGGGAGCATCCCTGAGCCGCGCCGATTCGCCCTGGAACTGCATTACCAGCTTGGAGTTCATGCTGCTGGCAGGCATCTGAGTGTCCTCACCGGTGGGGCGTCTGCCGGCGGCCTGAGGCCCACCCATGAGCCCGGGAGGCGGCCCCATCGGATCTGCCATGGCATCCATCATAAGGGGGTCGTCCATCATCGCCGGCATACCGGGGCCGGGCCGGAACCCGCGAGTACTTCGCCCGAGCGAACCCGTCGTTTCCAGGACGCTTATCTGGTCCGGTTCCACCCACTGGAACGAGAGTGATGTCAGGAAAACGTCTTCCGGCAGGGAACTCGACAGCAGCGAGAGCAGTCTGTTGTAGATGCCCGGCGGAACGGCGGCCTCTGTCAGCCTGGTCAGGCTCTGCTCCGCGCTGGCCACCTGAGACGCAGCCGAACTGTATGCGCTCTCGAGTCTGGACACTTCGTTCAGGATGCTGCTCTGCTGCTCCACCCGGGAACCCATCTGCGCCAGGTCCTGGGCGTAGAGCCTCTCGCCAACCACAAACAGAATCGCCATCAGCAGAACGCCCACAGCCGCCGCAAGTATCCAGGGCTTCTTGGCGGCAACCGCGCCGGCCGCTGCGACCTCCTCGGGCACCATGTTGATGTGCACCCGCTCCTGGGCGGCGCCCTGCACCAACAGACCGAGCGCTGCACAGGATCCCGGAAGGGCGGCCATGAACTTATCCCGATCGACGGACCCGCTCAGCTGGATCCGCTTCAGGTCCTTGACGGCCTCCACGTTGTACTGCAAGCCCTGCGCGAGCATCTGGTCCAGGCCGGCCATCCGCATTGTGGTGCCCAGCAAGACCACCTTCTCGAACTTGATCTCGCGAACGAGGCTCTTGTAATAACCCAGCGACCGCTGGATCTCGTTTGTCAGGTCCTGGAACACCGGCTGCACCACGCGCAGGATCTGCTCCCTGTGCGCACTGCGTCCGGCGCGCCTCTTGATCTTCTCGGCCTCTTCCGGCCCCACGCCGAACTGCTCCATCAGCGCGTTCGTAAGGTCGCCGCCCGCCACCAGAAGGGTGCGTATCCAGAACCGCGGCGGGTTCAGCACCAGCACATCCGTCGTGGCCGAGCCCACGTCAACGACAACGGTCGGCTCGTCGACGCGGCCTTCGTATTCAAGGAAGTTGTACACGGCGAGTGGAGCGTTCTGGACCACCTTGAGGTTACGGCGCCAGGGGTCCAGCAGGTCCATCAGCTCCGCAACGCGCTCCTGCTTGAGCGCGAACAGGCCGACTTCGATCTCCTCGCCTTCCTCGATCTGGGCGGGGTCCTTGACCGGCTGATAGTCCCACACGACATCGTCGATGTCGAACGGGATCTGCTGACGAGCTTCGTACCTGATGATCTGGTCGATGCTGTCGAGGACGGGTGGGAGGTTGATGAAGCGACTGAACACTTCGTTTCCGGGAACGGAGACGCACAGCGAGTCGCCGGTTGCGATTTCGTACCTGCTGCGGAACGCGATCACGCCCTCACGGTGTTTCTCCGTGGGACCGGCCTCGTATCCGCAGGGCAGCTCGCCGTATACAATCTCGTCGAAGAGGTCTACCGTGATGGCGCCAGTTTTCCTATCGACGCTGCCGCGGGTGACCTTGAGGCTCCAATCACCGAAGTCTAAAGCCCATATCATCCCTGCCATGGGATAGCTGCCTCCTCTGCCAAACCGGCGCGTATCATAGCGGATGGTCTAAGGTGTGTCAAGAAGGCTAAATAAAAAGCTCCAGACACCTTCCCGCGACCTCCCGGGCGCTCCCGAACACCGCCGCGTCCACCCACTCCACCTGCGGGAAGTGGCGGAACCACGTTGTCTGGTGCTTGGCGTAGCGGCGCGTGTCGCGCTTGATCAGCCTGACCGCTTCCGCCAGCGGCATCTTGCCGTCCAGAAAGGCTGTGATCTGCCTGTATCCAAGGGCCTTGCCGGCCTGCGGGCCCAGTCGATCCCGCAACCGCCGCACCTCCTCCACCAGACCTCGCTCCAGCATCTCGTCCACTCTGTGGTTTATTCGCGAGTAAAGGACCTCGCGCGGCCAGGCAAGGCAAACCATCGAGTGGTCGAGCACGGGTTCGCCCTCGAACTGGTCCCGCCGAGCACTGATCGGCTCGCCCGTCACTTCGTGCACCTCCAGGGCCCGGACCAGGCGATGTACATCGTTGGGATGAATCCGCTCCGCCGCTTCGGGATCCACCTCCGCCAGCCGGCGGTGCAGTTCGTCGCTTCCATGCTCCCGCGCCGTCGCCCGCAGCCGCCTGCGGATGGCGGGATGGGAGCCGGGGGCTTCCATCAGCCCCCATATCATTCCCTTCAGGTACAGCGGCGTTCCGCCAACCAGCAGCGGCCGCCTGCCCCTGGCGCGGATCTCACGTATGCACTCCAGCGCCATGCGGCAAAAAAACCCCACGTTGCAGCTCTGCTCGGGATCCAGCACGTCGATCATGTGGTGGGGCACGCGGGCGCGCTGCTCGAGGCTCGGCTTCGCCGTCCCGATGTCCATGCCCGTGTAGACCTGCATCGAGTCGACCGATACGATCTCCACCGGCTCCAGGCGGGCGATCTCCAGGGCGGTCGCCGTCTTGCCGCACGCCGTGGGTCCGGACAGCACCCAGCACTTGCTGCGGTCCAGATGCTTCGTATCGTCTGTGTTCGGCATGCTCTCGGTGCGCGTGGACACGAACGCCGCCCTTTCTTGACAGGTCTGAGCGGGCACGATTAGAATCGGCCGGACAAGCGGAAAGGTAGCATCTTACAGCGCCGCTTTCAACCCGTGCCGGGTCTGGACGGGCCACGGATGAGCGGCGCGCGTGCTTGCGCCTATTAATAAGGTATAAGAAGGGACGGCGCATTGATGGCGGATCTCGTGATGGGCGTGGACCTGGGAGGCACCAACATCAAGGCGGGAGTTGTCTCGCCGGAGGGAGAAGTCGCCGCCCGCTGCAACGCACCCACCCACGCGGAACTGGGCCCCGAAGCGGTTGCGGGCAACATCTGCGAAACGGTCCGCCGGTGCGCATCCCGAGCGGGGGTCGAGCTTGCGTCCCTGGCGGGCATCGGCATCGGCAGCCCCGGCACCATCGACCTGGAGGCCGGTGTCGTGCTGTTCTCGCCCAACCTCCCCGGCTGGCATGACATCCCGCTGCGGGAGATGGTCCGGGGCGAGCTCGGGCTGCCGTGCGTTCTGGACAACGACGGCAACGTGGCCGCCCTGGCCGAACAGTGGCGGGGCGCCGGCCGTGGCGCATCCGCCGTGGTGCTGCTAACGCTGGGCACCGGCATCGGAGGCGGCATCGTTCTGGACGGGCGCATCTGGCATGGGGCGGACGGAGTGGCCGGCGAGGTCGGACACATGAGCATCAACCCGGATGGCCCCCGGTGCGGCTGCGGCAACCGGGGTTGCCTGGAAGTCTACGGCAGCGCCACGGCCATGGTCAGGCGCATGAAGGAATCCATCGCCGCTGGAGCAGAGACGACGCTGGCGGAGGTCGATGAGCTAACGGCACGCGAAATCCACCGGGCGGCCGTCGCCGGGGATGCCGCTGCGCGCGAGAACGTCGAGGCGACCGGCCGCTACCTGGCCGTGGGCGTCTCGAATCTGCTACATCTGCTGAACCCGCGCGTAGTCGCGTTCAGCGGGGGCGTGACGGCGGCCGGCGACATGCTGCTGAATCCGCTGGTGGACGAGGTGGGACGGCGCACGCTCGGAGCGTCCAGGCGCAACGTGCGTATATGCTTCTCCAAACTGCCCAACGACGCCGGCCTCCTCGGGGCGGCGCGCTGCTTCATGCTGGCCTGACCGCCCGCGAGCGGACTAACCTTCCGACTCTCTCTCGGCGCGGCGCCGGCTCAGGAAACGTTCCAGTATGATCTGCGCCGCAATCCCGTCCACGTGATCGCGCCTCTGGCGCATACGGGCGCCCATTTCGGAAAGCACCTGGTGCGCCTGCGCAGTGGTCAACCGCTCATCCACAAACTCGACCGGCACGTCCCCGATCCGTCTGCGCAGCCGCTTGTCGAAGCCCCTGACCTTCCGCGCCTGTGCGCCTTCCTCGCCCGTCATCCGCACGGGCATCCCGAGCACGATCTTCCGGACCCCGCGCTCCCGCACCAGCCGCTCGACGGCTTCCAGCGCGTCGCCCCTATCGATGTTCGGCAGAGGATGGGCGGCTATCTCCAGTTCATCGGAGATGGAGGCCCCTATCCGCCGCTCGCCGTAGTCCAGACCCAGGATGATCATGCGCTTCGCTCCAAAAACCTCGACGGTCCCGTCGTTCGAAACGCATTGTAGTCGCGGGCCCACCCCGTCGCCACCTCAGACCTGCGCCAGCCCCCCCGGGGAACCGCCGGCGGAACGCCGGGCGGGCGTGTGCCATCCGCGGGCAATGCAACCCACTGACGCCGCCCGGCCTTGAAAGCAAGCGCAGCCCGGAAAAAAAGCGCCGGTTCTTGGTCGGTTCTCAGGGCGCCCTAGAAACCCACACCAACAGGTGGATACTACCACATATGGCCCCCGGAATGCACTACGGGTGCCTGCTTTAGTAAATGCGGGGAGTCGGCACTCCCCTGCCCTCCGGACGGGACGCAGAGCGCGGCAAGACTCCCGAAAAACCGGCCGAAAAAATCCTTGACAGCTATTGCGAACGGCGTTAGTATTTTGAGCGTCTCGCTAGGGTATAAGAAAAGCAGACTTGCCTTATAAGCATTGTTTAACAAGGACTTAGGGAGAACATAGGCAAGTTCAGTGGGCATGATTGGGTGGCTTTGATAAACAAATGGGCATGATAGAGCAACCAAAAGGCAATAATGACCAGCGACAACTGGTCCGCCTCTTTGGTTACCAGGACTCGCTCAGCCTGGATAGCCGCGGCCGGTTCCGCGTGCCCGACAACCTGACCTCCGCCCTGCACCGGGAACTCGGCCGCGTCCAGGCAGAGTCCGGTGGTGCGGTGCCCGGGGCCGCCTTCGACCGGTTGTCCTTCTACTTCGTGCCCGGCACCCGCAAGCGCATCTTCCTCTACCCCGCCACGAACATCCACCTGGCGGTGGAGAGCTTCGAGAATCCCGCCCCCGGGCTGGACCCGGCTCTGATCCGCCAGGCGCGGGATTACTTCTACTACCGGATGCGCTTCGTCGAGGCAGACAAACAGAACCGATTCGTCATCCCGGACGGCCTGCGCGAGCACGCCGACATCGGGGACGACGTTCAGCAAGTCGTAATTGTTGCTCAGAATCATTGGCTGGCGCTGAGCCGCAGCGAACTGGTCGAGAAGAGCATGCGGGAGAATCTGGACGCCTTCGAGCAGGTCGCACCCGAACTGCTCAACCCGGCATACAGAAGCCCGTCTCACAACCTGGGGATGTCACAGGAGAACGACCTGCAGAGTTGACGCCGTCCAGCGCCCGCCTTTGGGGCTACATATGTTGCTTTTGAGTCTACAGCTTGGCGCTATGGTCAACTCCGAGACGGAACAGGCGCATCCTGGTCAACCGATTCACCTCCCCGCCATGGTGCCCCAGGTCATGGAGTTGCTGGCGCCCGGCCCGGGGGACCTGGCGCTGGACCTCACGCTGGGAACCGGCGGACATGCCCTGGAACTGGCCCGGGCCGTCGGAACGCAGGGGGCCCTGATCGGCATCGACGCCGACAGACGAGCCGTTGACGTCGCTCGGGACAGGCTGACCGCTGAGGCCGAATGTCGCCTCGAACTCCACTGCGCCCGGTTCAGCGAGGCAAAACGGATTCTCGACGACCTCGGCGTGTCCGCCGCGGACGTGGCCCTGGCGGACCTGGGAGTAGGCAGCCACCAGCTCGACAGACCCGAGGCCGGCTTTGGCTTCGAGTCGGACGCCCGGCTGGACATGCGCTACGACACCACAGTCAGCCCGTCCGCGTGGGAAGTCGTCAACCACGCCGACGAGGAGACGCTGGCCGGCATATTCCACGACTACGGCGAGGAGCGGTACAGCCGCCGCATCGCCTCGGAGATCGTCCGGCAGCGGACCGAGAGCAGTATCGACACGCCGGCCGAGCTGGCGGACCTGGTGAAGCGCGTGGCGGCCCGGCGCACTCGCCGCGGCAGAACCTGGCGCATCCATCCCGCCACGCGGGTCATGATGGCCCTGCGAATCTACGTGAACCGGGAAATGGAAGAGCTGGATTCGCTGCTCACCCAGATCCCCTACTTGCTGAAACCGATGGGCCGCGCGGCGATCCTCACGTACCACAGCCTGGAGGCACGCCGGGTCAAGAACGCATGGCGCGCCCAGGCGAGGCTCGGACTCGTCGAGGAACTCACCCGGTCGCCCGTGAAGCCGACGGAACAGCAGATCGAAGAGAACCCGAGGGTAAGAAGTGCGCAACTGCGCGCTATCCAGAAATTGTGAGGTCAGAGATGGCACCCGGCAAAATGGTCTACATACTGGCGCTGGCCACCGCGCTTGCGTTGACGCTCGTATACCAGAGCTCCATCCGGCTGCGCGTCGGATACGACCTGGCCGAACTGCAGTCGCAGATCGCCGAGGAGAGGGCCGACGAGCAGGTCCATCAGGCTCAGCTCAGCAAGCTGAAGGGGCCTCGGCGCATCGGCCACCTGGTGGCCTGGCTCGGGCTGGATCTGCAGGAACCGACGGTGGTGCTCGCCAGTGCGGAGGAGGCGGACCCCGGTCTGGAGGGCGTAGCCGCCGATCTTGCCGCAGCGGACACAGGCGCCGGAGTGCCGATTGCAGCCGCGTCCGGATTCTGAGTCCGGCGGGACTGACCGCCACGTGAACACAGGCAGACATGGCAGACACAGCACTGAACAACCGGAGCATGGGAACGCGTTCCGCGCCGGGACCTCGGCTCGCGTTGCGCGTACGCGCGGCGGTTTCGCTGGGTGCCATAGCCCTGGCCATGCTGGGTCTGGTCGCGCGGCTTGCCTACCTGCAGATTCATGACGCCCGATTCTACTCGCGGCTGGCCGCCCAGCAGCAGATCGTCGACCGCAAGCTTTCCGCCCAAAGGGGCAAGATATACGACCGCAAGGGCAGGCTGCTGGCCTCGTCGGTGCGCGCGTGGAGCGTCTTCGCCGATCCGCAGTCGATCGGCGACGCCGAGGCAACCGCCGCCCTGCTCTCCCATGCCCTGGAAGTGCCGATCAACACCGTTCGGCGCAGACTCCTGAGGGATTCCAGTTTCGCCTGGATCAAGCGGCAGGTCACCGAGGAGGAGGCCGCCCGCGTCCGCGCACTGGACCTGGACGGGGTTCACATGCGCCAGGAGAGCAAGCGCGTGTATCCGCAGGGCCGGGTCGCCGCCCACGTCATCGGTTTCACGGACATCGACGGGCGCGGACTTGCCGGCACCGAGCGGGCCATGGATGCCCTGCTTCGGGGCAAGCCGGGCATGGAGAAGGTCCGGTGCGACGGTGGCCGCCGCATCATCCGCTCCGATCTGGACCGGCTCGAGGTCGCCCCGTTCCACGGTTTTGACGTCAGCCTCGCCCTGGACGCCTACATCCAGAACATCGTAGAGGAGGAGCTTGCAACGGCCGTTGAAACGCACGAACCGGAAAGCGCGGTCGCCCTGGTGCTTGACCCGTCGGACGGCTCCGTTCTTGCGATGGCTTCGTGGCCGAGTTTCGACCCACAGGACCCCACCGCCCGCCCCGTCGCGAACCAGCGCAACATCGCCATATGCGACGCCTACGAGATGGGCTCCGTGTTCAAGCCCGTGACGGTCGGCCTGGCCCTGGACGAAGGGCTGGTCGAGCCGGAGACGGAGTTCGACTGCCACAACGGGGAGTGGCGCTTGGGCAATCGCCGCCTCCACGACGCCCACGAGTACGGCATCCTGCCGGTTAGCAACGTGCTGGCTCATTCGAGCAACATCGGAGTCGCCCAGATCGGCCTTATGCTCGGTGTCGATGCCTTCTACCGGGGCGTAAGCCGGTTCGGTTTCGGGTCCGCCACGGGCATAGCGCTGCCCGGCGAAGCCGGCGGCATACTGCGGCCGGCGCGCAACTGGAGCGACTACAGCCTGGTCAGCGTCTCGTTCGGACAGGAGATCGCCGTCACACCGCTCGCGATGGCGCGCGCGTTCGCAGCGTTCGCGAACGGCGGCGCGCTCCTGCAGCCACGAATCGTGCAGTCCGTTGTGCGTTCGCACGACGGCGCCGTTGCGTACTCGGCCGGGGAACCCATCCCGGTGGGCACGGCCATCGCCGCCGGGCCCGCCGCGCAGGTGCTGGACATGCTGCGGCTGGTCGTGACGGAAGGCACCGGCCGCAACGCGAAGCTGCCCGAATACCCCATTGCGGGCAAGACGGGCACGGGACAGCTTCTTCGCGAGGACGGCAAGGGATACAGCGACAGCCGGTATGTCTCGAGTTTCATCGGCATGGCGCCCGCGCCGGACTGCCGGATTGTGGTCCTGGTGACGCTGAAGGCGCCGAGCAAGAACGGTTACTACGGCGGTGTGGTCGCCGCCCCAGCGGTGCGCAGGATCGTGCACCGGACACTCAGCTACATGGAGGTGCCGCCCGCCCCGGAACCGGTGCGGCTGGCATCGGGTGAGAGCCAGTGACACAAAACACGAAGACGATAGCCCTGGAGCGGAGCCTTTCCGAACTCGTTCGCGGCCTCGACGTGCACCGCACCGTCAACAGGGCCGATCCAGCCGTGTCCATGCTCGCGCAGGATTCGCGCAACGTGCGACCTGGCGCGCTGTTTGTGGCGATGGAAGGCGAGCATGCCGACGGGCACGCCTACATCGGCCAGGCCGCCGCGCGCGGCGCCGTTGCCGTAGTCTGCGAGAGGATGCCCGAAGAGACTCCGGCATGCCCCGTCGTCTGCGTGCCCGACGCACGCAGGGCGCTCAGCAGGCTTGCGGACGCCTTCTACGGCCACCCCTCGCGGGACCTGTACGTAACCGGCATAACGGGTACCGACGGCAAGACGAGCACAACCCAGCTTCTGCGCGCGATTCTGAAACAGGCCGACCGGCCCGCCGGCACCATCGGCACGCTCGGCTACTCCCTGGGTGATCTGCAGTTCGACACCGACCTGACCACGCCGGAAGCCGTGCCGCTTCACGAAGCGCTGAACCTGATGCGCAACGCCGGCCTGACGGACGTCTGCATGGAGGTGAGCAGCCACTCCCTCGTCCTCCAGCGCGTGGCGGACGTCCGCTTCGACGCCGCCGTTCTCACCAACATCATGCACGACCACCTGGACTACCACCACACGCGGGAGGAGTACGCGCGTGCCAAGCGCATGCTTTTCGAGGCGCTGCCCAGGGACGCCGTGGCCGTTCTTCCCTCGGACTTCGACCTCTGCGACCAGTTCAGGCGCGCAACGGAGGCCGAGGTGCTCACCTACAGCACCGGCTACTTGGCGGACGTTCGCGGCCGGATCGTGCGGATGGGCATGGACGGCATGCTGCTGTCCGTGCGCACCCCCTTCGAGACTTACGAGGTGCAGACCCCGCTGATCGGCACCTACAACTGCCTGAACATTTTGGCCGCTGCGACGCTTGCCTTCGCTTTCGGCATCGACGTCGAGGTGGTCCAGGAGGCGATGGGCGAGTTCGAAGGCGTACCGGGCCGACTGGAACGGGTCCAGGTGCCGGGCCGCGACGATCTGCCCGCCGTCTGCGTTGACTACGCCCATACGCCCGGCGCGCTGGAGAAAGTTCTCACAACGCTCCGTCCGCTGGTCAAAGGCAAGCTGGTCTGCCTGGTCGGCTGCGGCGGCGACCGGGACACCTCCAAGCGCCCCATCATGGCGCGCGCGGCAACGGACCGGGCGGATGTCTCCGTATTCACAGCCGACAACAGCCGCAGCGAGCGGACCGAGGACATCATCGATCAGATGGTCGCCGGAGTCGAGTCGGAGCTGACCGAGTACCACACCGAACCGGACCGCCGTCGGGCCATTGAACTGGCCATCTCGCTTGCCCACACCCCCGACTCGATGGTGGTGCTGTGCGGGCGGGGGTGCGAGCGATTCCAGAAGATGGGTGACCAGTTGATTCCGTTCGACGACCGGGCCGTCGCCAGGGAAATCATGCAGAGCATGCCGCTGAGACAACGCAAGATAGCCTGAGGACGAAGTGGCGCAAGGAACGCGACAGACCATCGGTTACCACCTTACCCCTTACGCGCGCGAACACTGGTTCGTTGCGGGCGCGGTCGCCGATGCATGCGAAGGGGAGATCGTACACGGGAATCCCGCCGCCGCGGCCACGGCCATTGCCACGGACAGCCGAAAAGTGCGGCCCGGGCACGGGTTCTTCGCCCTGGTCGGCGCCAACCACGACGGCCACGACTATCTGGCCGACGCAGAGGAGAAGGGCGCCTCGCTCTTGATCGTCGAGAAACACCCGGACGCGTGGCGACCCGCCCCGGGGGTGACCGTCGTGAAGGTGCGCCACACCTCGCGCGCCCTGCTCGCGCTGGCATCCTGGCATCGCTCGCGCCTGCGGGCAACCGTCGCCGCCGTCACCGGCAGCTTCGGCAAATCCACGGTGAAGAACATGCTGGGAGGTATCCTGCGGGCTCGGGGTACCTGCACCGTGGCCCCCGCCAGCTTCAACAACCGGATCGGCGTCGCGTCCACGCTGCTGGCCGCCGTGCGGGAGGACCGCTACGTGGTGACCGAGCTGGGCACAAACCACCCGGGCGAGATCACTGAACTCGCCCGCGCCGTCCGCCCCGACCTGGGACTCATAACGGGCATCGGCCACGCGCACCTGGACGGTCTGGGCGGGGTCGAAGGCGTTCGCGAGGCCAAAGCCGAACTCATCCCTTACGTCTCGACGGACGGTGTGTTGCTGCTGAACGCCGACGACGCCCGCTGCGCATCGCTGGCGGACAGATTTCCCGGACGGATCGTCACCTTCGGCGAAGGCGAATCCGCCCAGGTCAGGGCGTGCGACGTTCGGGCCGCTGAATCCGGGTGGGAGTTCCGGATCGACGGACAGAGCTTCCGTCTGAACGTGGCCGGACGGCACAACGTGCTGAACGCCGTCGCGGCGGTGGCCGCGGCGCAGGCACTGGGTGTGACGCCGGAACAGACCGCCGAAGCCCTGCGGGAAGTGGAGATGCCCGCCATGCGGTTCGAGGTGCGGCAGATCGCCGGCGTCCGGTTCGTTCTGGACTGCTACAACAGCAACCCCTCCGCTATGCGCACGGCCGTTCGCAGTTTCATGCAGGAGCCCTGCTCGGGGCGGCGCATCGTCGTCTGCGCGGACATGCTGGAACTGGGCAAGCACGAGGGACGCCTCCATCGGGAGACGGGCGCGATGCTGGTGGAGGCCGGTGTCGACCTGCTGTTGGCGGTCGGGCCGCTCGGACACAACCTGCTGGAAGGCTGGGAGGGCGCGGGCGGAAGCCGGGAAGGCGGCCTGCATTGCCCCTCCGCAGAAGCCGCCGCCTGCCCGCTGATGGGCCTGATGCGACCCGGCGATTCCGTCCTGCTCAAAGGTTCGCGCGCCATGGCGCTGGAACGGACCGTGGAGTTGATCACCGAACGCCTGGCAGCGGAGGAGGCGGCCTGATGATACAGCTCCTTCTGCCAGCGACCGCGCACTTGCCCGTAGCGTTGCGCGCGGCGCTGGCGGTTCTCAACCGGTTCAGTCTTTTTTCTCTCAAGTTTGAAAAACAGACCTGCCGTGACTGCAACCTGTGCCAGCGGGACTGCCCGATTGACTCCGGCCCGGTTCCGGATACACGGAATCCCGAGTGCGTGTACTGT
>CAZZNQ010000053.1:0-28638 GCA_964655775.1 uncultured candidatus Brocadiaceae bacterium
GTCTTGACGAGGCTCGGGCCGAGATCCACCGGCTGACAGTGCAGCAGATGCGTGAACTTCGTGAGGTGCTCGATCCCGAGCAGAGGCGGGTCTGGATCGGCATGATGCGCAACCGCGCGGAACGCGGCGGTATGCGAAGACGTGGACCGGCGCGGGGCCGAGGCCCGGAATCGGCACCACCGACGGCACGCCCCTTCAGGGAAAGGCAAGGCGGACGGCCCGGGCGGCGCCCGCGCGCAATGGAACAACAGGAGGAACAGCAATGAGAGCGAAAAGACTGAGTGCAGGTCTCGCGGTTCTTATGGGCTTGGCTATGGCCGGCGGCCTCGCCATGGCCCGGGAATCCGATGAACGCGACGGCCCGGAATGGCGCCCGGAGCGTGGGCGTCCTGGCATGGGCCGGATGCAGCGACGCGGCTGGGCAGGCCGCGACTGGGAACCAGGCCCGTGGGCCGATGGGAGCCGAGCCCGACGGCCGGAACGCGGACCCATGCTCAACCGTCCGCGCCGCGGCCTTGAAGACCGAGAAGCGCTCCGGGGCCGACTCGAGCGCGGGCGACTGAGCGGCGGGCGGCTCGATCAGCGACGAATGCTCCGAAGACGCCTACAGCGCCGCCGCGGGCTCGGCGATGACGCTCGCGGATGGGGAACCCGGGGCTGGGAACCCCGCCGCTGGACTGGCAGGGACCGGCCCAGACAGCACGGACGCGGCCCCATATTCGACCGTCCGCGCCGCGGCCTTGAAAGCCGGGAAGGGCCCCAGGGCCGCTTCGAGCGTGAAAGACCGCGCGACGGTCGGCTCGGTCAGAGACGGATGCTCGGCAGACGCCTGCAGCGCCGCCGCGGGCTCGGCGATGACGCTCGCGGATGGGGCCGGAATGAACGTCGCCGTGACGGTGAATGGCAAAACTTCCGGCGTGGCCGCCTTGGCCGCGACCGCACGGCGCCGCTGCAGCGCCGCCACGGGCTGAACACAGCGCCACGTTGGCGTGGAGCCGGCCGCTTTGCCGCGCCGCGTTTGCGGAATCCGGGTCTCTCGCTCAGGGACGGGCAGGGGCTCCGTCGAGGGCCGGCCGTCGACCGGTTCGAAGGACGCGCGCCCACTATTCGGCGACGCATGTTCGAGGGTCGCGGTTGGGGGCGACGCCGGGCGCCCGGGTCCGACTATGACCGCGGGTACGGTCAGGGGCTGAGACGGGGTCCCGAGCTCGGTCGTGGTCGCGGATACGGCCTCCCCCGGCGCCCTGGTCTCGGCCGCGGACCGCGTGGGCAGGAGCAACCCCGACGAGGCATGGAACGCTTCCGTCCGCAAGACGACCGCCGACCCGAGGGCCGGCAGCGCCGGGCGCCTCAGGGACTCCGGGAACGTCTGGGCCGACGTCGCGGCCTGCAGGGCGAGCCCGAGGGCCGACGCCCGCCTGAAGGCCGTGGTTCGCGCCGCCGTGCGCGAGACGGCGATGGCGGTCCGCGCGACGAAGAGCGGCCCGCCCGAGACCGGGAACGGGCCGACGAGGAGTCCTGACCGGCACTGACCCCTTTGTCCGAAAGGAAAACTGACCAATGATAATCAGCGAAACGAAGCGAGTGTTGACCGTTGTCCTGGGATTGAGCCTGATCGCCGGCCTTGCGCTGGCACAGGAAGGTCAGGGCGCAGGCCGCCGGATTCGACGGGGAGACGGGCCTCCCGCCGGTATGGCTCGCCCGGAGCCCGGCGGCGCGAATCCACTGAGCCGTCTGATCCAGGCCGACGCAGTGGAGGCCCGGACCAGGAACACGGACAACGGCGTGGATGTGATCCTGACGTCGGAGAGCGCCGAGGCGGTCGAGCAACTCCAGCGCCGGGCCGCCGCCGTTGTCGAGAGACTGAACCAGGCGCGTGGGCGCATGGGCGGTCGCGGAGGGGAGCGCAACTTCCAGGGCCGTCCCGGGCGCGGGAACAGGCCGGAAGGAGCCGGGCGGGGCGCGGGTTTCGGTCCACCGGAACGGGCCGGTCGCCCAGGTGCTGGGCGACGCGGCCCCGCTTTCGGCATCCTGCCGCTCCTGATTCGCGGCGACCTGGAACTCGAGGCGCACAACCGGGACAACGGCGTGGTGCTGCGGTTCACAACCGGCGATGCTGAGCTGGTGAAGCAACTCCAGGAAGGCGTCGCCGAATGGATCGAACAGGGCGGCGAAGGCAACCGAGAAGGCGGCGCCGGCGCCATGCGCCAGATGGTGCAGATTCTGGGCCAGGAGGGCGTTGACGTCGAGGTAAGGGAGCGTGACGCCGGCGTGTCCGTCAGCGTCACTTCGCGCAACCCTGAAGTGGCGGCGAGGATCAGGGAAATCCTGCCTCGCTACTTCGAGCAACTCCAGCAGATGGCGCGACGCATGGGCCAGGCAGGGGAACGGCCGGGTGACCGCGGCTACCGCAACCGCGCCGAGGGTCCTCCGCGCGACGGATTTGGCCCGCGCAGAGGGAGGTCGGGAGAAGGCCGATTCGGGCCTCCGCCGCCCGAACTCTGAGGGCGGACGGCGCCTGCCGTTGCGAACCGGGAAGTGAACCTCCCACCGCTTCCCGGTTCCCCTTGTCGCGGTTGCGCTTAATCGGTCTCGGCGTCGACGGAAAGGCCCAGCTCTTGGAGCTGGTCTGCGACGACCGGGGAGGGCGCTCCGGACAGCAGGCAGATGGCCTTCTGGGTCTTCGGGAAGGCGATGGTGTCGCGGATGTCCTCCAGGCCCAGCATGGTCATGACCGTCCGGTCGAAACCGAACGCGATGCCGCCGTGCGGAGGCGCGCCGTAATGAAGCGCCCGCATAAAGAACCCGAACCTCTCCTCCACCTCTTCCTGGGTGTAGCCGAGTATCTTCAGGATCTGCATCTGGAGCTCGGGATCCGAGATACGGATGCTGCCTCCGGCGATCTCCTGGCCGTTCAGCACCAGGTCGTAGCTGCGCGTCCGGACGGAGGTCGGGTCGCTCTCCAGTCGGTCGGCCTCCTCGGCGATGGGGGCGGTGAACGGATGGTGCGCGAAGGTGAGCCGGCCACTGACTTCGTCGTGCTCGAAGGCCGGCGCTTCGATCACCCAGCACAGGGCGTAGGTGTCGTCGGGCACCATGCCGCGGTCGCGGGCCACGCGCTGACGCAGGTGCGATAGTGCCAGGTTGCACACCTGTCGGCGGTCGGCTACCAGCAGCGCCAGCCCGCCGTCGGCGACGCCGAGCCTCTGGCAGACGGCCGCTATCTCGGCCTCGGAGAAGAACTTGGCCACGCCGCCCTCGGCCTGGCCGCCGCGCATCTTGAACCACGCGAGCCCGCCGGCGCCAAACTGCTTTATCCACTCGACCAGACCGTCCACCTGGCTCCGGGGCATGTCGGCACCGTCCGGCACTGCGATCCCGCGTACCTGCCCGCCGGATTGGACCGCGCTCTTGAAGACGCGGAAATCGCAATCCTCGGCAATGTCGGAAACGTCGCCGATCTCCAGGCCGAACCGCAGGTCGGGCGCATCCGTTCCGTAGCGCGCGAACGCATCGGCATACTGCATGCGGGGCAGCGGCGCGGTCAGATCGCGGTCCAGTATCTCCTTGAAGAGGCGCACCATGAGCCCCTCGGTCAGCGCCATGACGTCGTCCTGGTCCACGAACGACATCTCCAGGTCGATCTGCGTGAACTCCGGCTGCCGGTTCGCGCGCAGGTCCTCATCGCGGAAGCACTTGACGATTTGGAAGTAGCGGTCGACGCCGCCGATCATAAGCAGTTGCTTGAACAATTGCGGGCTCTGCGGCAGCGCGTAGAAACGGCCGGGGTTCACACGGCTGGGCACAAGGTAGTCGCGCGCTCCCTCGGGCGTGCTCTGCGTGAGGAACGGTGTCTCCACCTCGACGAACCCCTTCTCGTCCAGATAGCGGCGCGCCGTCTGCATCATCCGGTGGCGGCTGTACAGGTTGCGCTGCATCTCCGCGCGGCGCATGTCCAGGTAGCGATAGCGCAGACGCACCTCGGTTGAGACCTCCGCCTCCTTCTGCACCTCGAACGGCGGGGTCTCGCTCGCCGCATGCACTTCCAGTTCCTGCGCGAGCATCTCTATCTCGCCGGTCGCCAGATCCGGGTTCTCCATCTCGGGCGGCCGCCTTTCCACGCGGCCGCGCACGCTGATGCAGTACTCATTGCGCAACTGTCCGGCGCGCTGGTGGAGTTCGGCATCCGCCTCGGGGCGGAACACCACCTGCACGATCCCGGATCGGTCCCGCAGGTCCACGAAGATCACCCCGCCGTGGTCGCGCCGGTTGCCCACCCACCCGCTGAGGACGATCTCCTGGCCCAGGTGTTCCGCACGCGGCTGCCCGCACATCAGCGTTCGTTTCAGCATGTTGACCTCTGCGATCTTCGCGCTTGCCATTAGGATCATGAACGGGACGCACCGTCCCGTCGGTTGCAGTTGAGTCCCGTTCGGCGGATGCCGACGGTTACAGGCGCTCATTCACACGCACGGACCGCTCGGCGATGGCCGTAACGCTCTTGCGCAGTTCCAGCGGGCTGAGCGCCCGGCGCAGTATAGTATTGAACATCACGAAGTACGGCAGGCCATCGACCTCGCGCAGGCCGACGGCCCCGTAAGGCATCCGCACGTTCTCGCGCAGGGCGACCTCGTACCGGTCCGGATGCGCTTCGCCGCACAGCGAGTATATCACAACGATCTCCGAGCCCTCGTGGTCCCTTCCGCCGAAAACGACCGAGACCTGCTGCCTGCGACCGCCCGCCACCTCCAGCCGGACGACACTGTGGCCTCCGCTCTGTCGGTCGACATCTGCGGAGAGGCCCGCTAGCGCCCTGTCGAGCAACTCGTCGTCGGGCAATTCCTCCTGAGGCGCCGCCTCGTCCAAGACCGCGTCGGCGTCCTCGGATCTGTGCCAGGCGAGCCAGTCCCGTTCGATGAAGCCCAGGTCGCGGCGCGCGATGCCGACCAGTGCATCATGGGCCACGGTCTGGTACTCGTTGTCTTCCAGGTAGGCAGCCAGCGCCGGCACGGCCCGACGGTCGCCGATCTGCCCCAGACAGTTGATCATCGTCCACCGTGCCGCATCCTCTTCGCTATCCAGTGCTTGCAGCAACGGCTCAACGGCGTCCTCGCCGGCCGCAACAAGCTCATCTGCAGCCGCGCTGCGCGTGCGGAAGCTGCGCAGCCTGGTAATCAGAGCGTGTACGGAGTCACTATCCATTCTCCCGGGATCCCCAGACCTGCAGTCTAGCGGTTCTGACTCAGGAACTGCTGCACCTCGGCCACGAAATCGTCGCGGCCCGCGGACCACTGGCTGCCGCCCTCCATATCCTTAAGCGTTACCGTCCCGGCCTCAAGCTCGTTGCCGCCCATCAGCAGGCAAAGGGCGGCTCCCAGCCGGTTGGCCACCCGCAGTTGCGACTTGCCGCTGCGGCCTTCGTAATCCGTATCGGCCGCGATGCCCGCCCGGCGCAGTTCGGTCGCCAGTTCGAAGCACGCCGCCCGCGCCTCATCGTCGAAGCAGATCACGTAAACGTCGGTCTGCGGCGAGCTATCCTCGGGCTCGCCCAGTTCGCTCTCCATCGCCAGGAGCGTAGGCTCCACGCCGAGGGCGAATCCAACGCACGGGATGTCGGGCCCGCCCAGCAGGGCCACCAGGTCGTCGTATCTTCCGCCGCCGCCGACGGCGTCTCGGGCTCCGATGCCGGAGTGCTTTATCTCGAAAACGGTCCTCGTGTAGTAGTCCAGCCCGCGCACGAGGTGCTGGTCCTCGAAGTATGCCACCCCGACGGCATCCAGCGCCGCCTTCAGCCGCGCGTGATGGTCCGAGCAGGCATCGCACAGAGCGTCCGTCAGCGGAGGCAGGAGCGCCGTCACCTCCCGACAGCGCGGGTTGTTGCAGTCGAGCACCCGGAACACGTTCCTGTCCATGCGTCGGATGCAGTCCTCGCAGAGCGAGTCCAGGTGCGGTTGCAGGGCGTTCCGCATGCTCCGGCGCAGATCGTCGCGGCAATCGGCGCACCCGATGGAGTTGATGTGGAGCCTGATGTCGCTTAGCCCCGCCTCGCGGAACAGATCCATGGCCAGCACGATGGTCTCGGCATCCGCAAGCGGGCTGTCGCTGCCGATCACTTCGACGCCGATCTGGTGGAACTGGCGCAGGCGCCCCTTCTGCGGGCGCTCGCGGCGGAACATCGGGCCGATGTAGTAGAACTTCTGGAACGTCTGCTGCTTGTGGAGGCTGTTCTCGAGATAGCTGCGGATGACGGGCGGGGTGCCTTCGGGGCGGAGCGTCAGGCTCTCGCCTTCGCCGGCCGGGATGGAATACATCTGTTTCTCGACGATGTCGGTGGTGTCGCCGGTGCCCTTTACGAACAACCTGGTGTCTTCGAACACCGGAGTACGAATCTGCCCGTACCCGTAGCTTTCGAACAGAGTGCACGCGGCGCTGCAGAGCCGACGCCAGTGCGACCACTGGGCGGGCAGCAGGTCCTCGGTGCCCAGAACTGCTTTTATCTCTTGCTCAGTCATACATCGGGGGGCCTGCCGCCCGTTGAGACGTCAACATCAGCAACTGCAGAACCAGCCCTATAGTGTCAGCTCGACGGGCGTCACACCCTCGGGATAGATGTCCTTGAACGTGCCCTCGGCTACGTCGGGATCGGCCACGAACTCCTCCAGCACCGCCGTCTCTCTGCGGAAGGGGTACATTTCTCCCTGGTATGGCGCGAAGTAGGTGCGCTTCGCGGAACGGGTCAGGTACACGCCCGATTCGTCGCGCTCAACGTTCTCCGCAGTGTAGAGCGAGAGACGGTTGCCGTCGGCATCGAAGAACTCCGCCTTCTGGATGAGGTAGCCCATCTCGGGGAGGACCTCAATCTTAACCATCTCGAAGTCGCGTTCCAGGCGGTTTCTGCGCTTGACCGGTGCCTCGACGACGATTACAGCGGCGCCGTCGGCATTCTTCGTCTCCTCGGCCTTGGCGTCCTTGGTGCCGGCGATCTCCGACACGGTGCCCACATCCAGCGCCTCGGCGAGCGAGATGTGGTTGGCTCGCGGTTGTCTGGCTGAGGGAAGCAGTGAGCCCTTACGGTACATGGCGCCCTGGGACTGCCGATCGTACATCCAGGTGGTCGTGCCGTCGTAAGCCACGATGTCGTCACTGCTCTTGAGCACTCTCTCGTCGATCTTCTTGCCGCCGTAGAAGCTGATCCGCTTCTCGTAGGTCTGGTCCTGACGGTACTTCCTGCCATCGAAGACCCACGTTGTGCGCACAGTGGTGCGCTCCATCGGATCCTCGCCCAATGTAGGGTCAAAGCGCTGGCTGGTCGTCACAACGGTGCTGCGGTAGTCGTCAACCTTGGCGCGCTCCTGCTTCGCCTTTTCCACAACATCAGTGGCTGAGATCGCCAGTGCTACCTGGCCAACCAACGTCAGTGCGGCCACAACACCTGCTACGGTCATCGTTCTGCGCATCGAACCCGCCTCCTCAATCTGGAAAGCGACAACGAGTCAGTCAACCCGCTGAGATATCAAACGGGCATGATCATGCCCTGTTACTTTGCACGTGGGCGCTATCGGCGATTCCCAAGTCGAAGCCGGTGCATTGTAGCAGACAGCCCCACCCTTGTAAACCCGAGCAGGGCGCCTACCGGGAGCAACCTTCTGCCACGTCATCGTGACGGCACAGAGAGCTTGCGGCAATCGACGGCGGTCTGGTATAGTGCCTCAGTGGCCGCACAATGGAATGCAGCGTTCGCCCAGGCGTACGCGGGGGGAGCGGCCCGCGCCGGTTCCCATTCTTCGACAGGTGCCGACCGAGTATGACCAGCCAGCAACAGGAAGAGCAGATCGCTTACGCATTGATAACGCCGTACAGCCTCCACAAGAGCCGAACGGGCGGGATCCTGGCCCGTCTGCTCTGGGCCAACGTGAAACTCGTGGCCGCCCGGATGTATGCCCCCGAACCCGACAGCGGATTCATCGAGGACTACTGCGACTCCATCTACGATCCCGAGGAGAAGCAGATATCGTTGCACTACCAGCGCATGCTCATCGAGTACATTATCCGCAACTTCAGCAGGCCGAACGTGCGAGGCGTCTCGAACCGGCTGACCCTGTTTGTCTTCCGGGGACCGGACGCTCAGCGCGAGATCGCGCAGGCGGTCGGACACCTGACCCAGGACGTTCAGGGAGACAGCGTGCGCGGCACGTACGGGGATTTCTTCCGGGAGGACTTGGGCCAGATGGGGGAAAGCCCCGCCCTGGAAGGCGGCAAGAAGCTGCTGAAGAAGTACGAGGAACTTGTGCGAGTGGAGGCGCCGCAGGTCGCCAACGACTTCTTCGAGCCCGCCGTTCTCACTGCAGCAACCCCGGATATGAACGAAGTGCATCTGAAGCTGTTCCGCAAGTATGCTTACAGCGACGGCGGCCTGGTGGATCATGCCGTGGAGGGACTGGACGATCCCGACACTGAGACGTCGCTGGTGATCCTGAAGCCCGAGAGCTTCCGCAACCGCAATCCCCTGCCGGGCAACCTGATCGACTTTTTCGCGCGCACCGGCCTGTTCATCACGGCCATGAAGGTGATGGAACTGGACGTGGCCGACGCCCAGGAGTTCTACGCGCTGAAAGTCGCCCAGTTCCGCGAGCAACTCAAAGGGATGGTGACCGACCGGGCTCGCGACATGGTGCGCACGGCCCGCGTGCTGGCCAAGGAGGCCGTGCAACACCTGGGAGCCGATCCCGCCAAAGCGTTCGACCTGTCCAATGCCCTCTCCGTAGCCGAGAAGGTGGAACGGCTCTTCCGTGTGGGCAGCGGGCCGGGAGAGGTGAAGCCCGAGGTGGCCATGCGCATCTATCAGGAACTGCGCAAGCGCGGCGGCAACCTGCAGCCGCCCTCGTCCGTGTTCGAGGAGATCGCCGAGGACCTGAAGGACCTGAACGCACAGGCCGAGTTCAACGAACTGATACGCTACATGACCGGACACGACCCGACAACCGGCCGTGCGCTGCACCAGGGCGAGGAGACCAACTGCATGGCGTTGCTCTACTCCGGCCCCAACGCCCTCAGCGTCATCCGTAAGCGGCAGAAGGAGCTGCGCGCCGTCTACGGACAGAACATCCTGAAAAACCGCGCACACGCCAGCGATCCCGAGGAGGACCCGCTTCGCGAGATGCAGGTGCTGGGAATGCCTACCGCGCCCGAGGGAGAAAGCAGGCCGTGCGACGCCGAACGCATCGTAAACGAGTTCTACGGACCGCCGGAGACGGCGAACTGAGTCCGGCATAGGGACTGCGAGACCGCTGTGGAAGTGATCCGCATGGAAGTCGGAGCGCTGGCCTCGAACGCGTACCTCGTCAGCGACGACGGTTCGCCGGCTGGTGTGGTGATCGACCCCGGCGACGAGGGTGACCGCATAGTAGGCCGGTGCCGAAAGGAAGGCATACAGCCGGCGTTCATCGTGGATACGCACTGCCATGCGGACCACGTCGGCGCGAACGCCGAGCTGAAGCGCGCATTCCCCGACGCGGCCCTATGCATCTCCGCGAAGGACGCCGACGGACTGGCCCGGCCCACGCACAATCTCGCTTTCCTGCTGGGCACGGCGCTGAAGGGCCCCGCCCCCGATCGCCTTCTCGCGGAAGGAGACGTGCTGCAGTTCGGAGAATCCGCCCTGGTGGTGCGGGAGACGCCGGGGCACACGCCCGGCGGCATCTGTCTGCTGGCCGAATCCGAGGGCCCTCCGCAGATGTTCTGCGGGGACCTGATATTCCGCGGCGGCGTGGGGCGAGTGGACTTCCCCGGCGGCGATCCGGATGACCTGCTCGCATCCATCCGGGACAAGGTTTTCGATCTGCCGGACGACACCGTCTTGTGGTGCGGACACGGCCCGCCCTCAACCGTCGGGTTCGAACGCCGCAACAACCCCTATGTTGGATCCCGCGCCGATACCAGCACATGGATGACGGAGTAAGCCGATGACCAGGATCATGACCACCTTGATCAGCGTCTCGGACAAGACCGGACTGCCCGAGTTCGGAAGGCGACTTGCGGACCTGGGTGTGTCCATCATCTCGACCGGAGGCACCGCCAGATTGCTGAAGGAGAGCGGAGTGTCCGCCATGGAGGTCGCCGAATACACCGGGTTCCCCGAGATACTGGGCGGCCGTGTGAAGACGCTGCACCCCAGGGTGCTGGGCGGACTGCTCGCCAGGCGCGGAGAGGTCGAGCACCAGCGCCAGATGGAGGAGCATGGCATAGAGCCGATAGACATGGTCGTCGTGAACCTGTACCCCTTCGTCGAGATAGTCACCCAGGCCGCGATGCAGCCCGTGGACGCAGTGAACGAGATCGACATCGGCGGCGCTTCCCTGATACGCGCCGCGGCCAAGAACTACACCGACGTGGCCGTTGTGACCAATCCCGAGACCTACGACCGCGTCGCCGAGGAGATGGAACGCAACGACGGCCGTCTCAGCCCGGAGACGCGGTTTGAGCTGGCTGTAAGCGCCTTCCGACACACGGCCCACTATGATACGGCGATCGCCCGCTACCTGAGCGGCATAGAGGGCGCGTCATCCCGCACACCGGAGCGGATCACAATCGAGTACGTGAAAAAGCGCGACCTGCGCCACGGGGAGAATCCCCACCAGGCCGCCGCGCTCTACGTGCCCGAGAACCTGCGGGAGAGCTGTGCCGCGGCGGCGGATCAGTTGGCCGGTCCTGATCCGGACCTGAACCAGATGCTCGACCTTGAACTGGCTGTGGAACTGTGCCGGGATCTCGGAAAGGGAGCGGCAGCGGTCTTTGGGCACGCTGTGCCTTGCGCGGCCACTGTCCACCCGAATGCAGACGCAGGCATGTACGGACTGGTCACCGGACGCGACCCGGACGCGCGGGGCTGCGCGCTGTTCCTCAATGATCGGCTCAGTGTCGAGCGAGCTCGCTCGCTTGAAGAGGCGATTCGTGACGGATGGCTGTCCGTGGTGGGCGCAGCGGAGATCGGACCCGAAGCCCTGGACTTTGTGGCTTCGTGTGGTGAAGCGCTTGTGTTCCGCACCGGCGTCGTCGAACGGGGACCGAACGAAGACCTTCGGCGAACGGGGATTCCCATGCGCGGCGGCGGACTGGTGCAGAACTCGGACGCCCCAGGTTTCGAAGAAGAGGATCTGCGCATTGCGGCGGGTGAGAAACCGACGGCTGACCGACTGGCCGACATGAGACTGACGTGGCTCTGCGCGAAACATGCCCGCTCCCTGGCCGCCGCTGTTGCGCGCGACGGCGTGCTTCGGGGCGTGATGACCGGTCGCACGGGCGACCTGGCTGCCGTGCACGGCGCCATCGCGGATGCCGGCGCCGAGGCGCGCGGGGCCGTCCTTGCCGTCGACGCCGCCCTCATGAGTCCGGCCGTGGTCGATGAAGCCGCCAAGGCGGGCATCTCCGCAATCGTCCAGCCGGGCGGTGGTCCGGGGGACGACGCCGTCCTCCGCGCTGCCGAACGCGTGCGGATCACGATGGCACTTACCGGCGTCAGCCACATCAGGCATTGAGAACGCAACGCTATGTGCGCTCCTTCCCGCAAAGGCTCCGCTGCCGTTCCGGATTTCCCGGTTCCCGCCGTTCTGCACATTGACGAGCAGCGCGGCTGGCGCGGGGGCGAGCAGCAGATGGTGCATCTCGCCTGTGGCCTGCAGGAGAGGGGCATCCGGACCGCGCTGGCTCTGCGTCCGGGCACGCCTGCAGTGCAGAAGGCCCGCCGGGAGGGCCTGCGCGTGTTCGAAGTGCCGATGAGGGGCGAGTTCGACCTGTCCGCCGCACTGCGCATCGCCCGCACGGCCCGCGCAAACGGATTCAACATCCTTCATTCGCACACGGCCCATGCCCAGGCGCTGGCACAACTTGCCGCTCACGCCTGGAGGGCGGGCGCCCGAGTGGTCGCGCACAGGCGCATCGAGTTCCCGGTCGGCAAGGCGGCGTTCGGGGTCGGGCGGCTCAAATACATGGTCGGCGTTGACGCGTACATCGCCATAAGCAACCGCGTGAAGGAGACGCTGCTGGAGGCCGGCGTGCCGGAGTGGCGCGTCTTCCCCGTCCACAGCGCAACGGATTTCGAGCGGTTCGCCCGTGTCCGCGACCCCCTGCCGCGATCTGACCTGGGGATCCCGGAGGACGCCTTCGTGGTGGGCAACGTTGCCGCACTGGTCGGCCACAAGGACCACCGCAACCTGCTGGAGGCCTGCCGCATCGTTTGCGACCGAATCCCGCACACCTGGGTCGTGATCGTCGGCAGCGGGCCCCTGAGACCGGCCATCGAGGACAAAGCCGAAAGCCTGCACATGTCGGACCGGGTGGTGATGACCGGATTCCGATGGGACGTGCCGCAGCTGCTGAAGATGTTCGACGTGTTCGCGCTGAGCAGCTCGGAGGAGGGGATGTGCAGCACGCTGACCGACGTGGCCGCAGCGGGCTGTCCTATGGTGGCCACGGACGCCGGAGGCGTGCGCGAGGTGGTCGTCCCGGATGAGACGGGCGTGCTGGTGCCCATCCGCAGCCCCCGCTTGCTGGCCGAGGGCATCATCCGGCTGGCGCAGAACCACGATGAGGCCCGCCGCCTTGCGCAAGCCGCCGCGCGCCGCGTGCGCGCCTATTTCAGCACGGACGTGCTTGCGGAGCGCACCCTGGCAGTGTATCGGCGCGTTCTATCTGCGCAGGTAGGCCCGGATCATCCGGTGGGCTTCTGTGAGGACTGACCGGCCCTACACGGGCGACATTTGCCGGCCGGCCTTGTGCGCCAGGTAAACGACGCAGCGCTGGCACTCCACGTCCGTGCGGCAGAAGTCGCGGTGCAGTTGATGCAGCCCCTGCTGGCGGCGGGCGGAATTGACCACCCGATCACTCTCCTCCGCATTCGGGAACATCACCAGCTTCATCCGCCTGGTCACGCTGTTCTCCTGTCGCCGCGGCAGCCCGTTCCACACCGCGCGAAGGACGTCCTGCAGACCCCCGTCCCCCTCCAGTCGAGCGTGGGCGAGCATGAGGGGAAGCAGCACGTCCACCAGCATGCTGGTCGCCCTCCCGGCCCCCACCAGCGCCCTCGGGGCGGCCAGCACCTTCCCACCCAACGTATACCGCCGGGACCAGTAGGGATGCGCCAGCTCCCGGAAGCAGTTGACCAGGGCGGACCGGACGGCCACACCGTGGCTTCGGTGCGGCTTCGGACGCGTCGTTTGCGCCACGCGCAGGAAGTGCCGGAACAGGCCGGTATGTAGATACTGCGCGCAAAGGGCCGAGAGGGCGGCCATCCGACGCGCGGGGTTGTTGGCCGGCCTTGAGCCCGAAAGCCGCCACTGATCGGCGGCCAGTTTGGTTCGGGTCAGTGCCTCCGCCAGTCGCTCGCGCGCTTCGGCCAGCCGCTCCAGGTAGGCGACGGTATCGCCGTCCACGTCGGCCGACGACGCGCCGTCCAGCAGCCCGGCCGTCGAGAACAGCGCCGCGTCCAGGAGCACGAGCCGCTCCGCAACATCGGCTTGGGGCGGCACGGCCCGGCGCAGGGCGGAGAGGGGCAGCATGCCGGCGAGCTGCAGGAACGGCACGCGGTTGTTCTTGTAACCCAGGGCTTCGGCGATGCGCTCGTACAGGATCTGGTCCGGCGGATGGTTGCGTAGCAGATCGGCGGCCTCGTCGGCCCGCCGGATCAATCGGTGATCGCCGGCGGCATCCAGCAGCCGGCCCATCCATTCCGGGTCGATCAACCCGTCCTCGTAGGCCCTGGCGCAGTAGCGACCGTCCGGCACCGGCCAGGCCGGGCCGGCAGTATCGGCCTCCGGCTCGATCACGTCGACCAGATCCTCGATGTCCTCCTCTACGGCCGTGCTCAGGGTAAACTGCGGTATCTGCGAGCCGGCCGCGGTCCGCACCGCCGTCTCGTCACGGTCCGCCCACATCACCACATGCAGAGCGACCTCGTTGTACTCGGGCTGGAGATGATGCCCGTGGGCGTACCAGTCGGACGCTCGGGTGTGGATCTCGACGTCGCCGACGACGCGTCCCTGGCCCTCCAGGAGGAACTCCGCTCGGGCGAAGTCCGGCCCACCTTCCACGTTCCACCAGCCGGGAGACACGATCTCCAGGCGGCGTCCGTCGTCCGTTTTCAGGCCGCGCGACGGGAAATGGCCGCCGAACCAGACGCAGCGGACGATCTCTTCGCGGATGCTCGAGCCGGCGCGGCCGTAGGACTCCTGCCGCTCCCCGATCTGGCAGTCGAACTCCTGCAGAAGGGCCTGATAGGGGTCAGCGAACGCATCTTTGTCGGACCGACTACACATGCCGCCCATCCCCTCCTGGGTGTGCTTGACGGCTATGCCCGGCCGAGGAACTCGCCCGTACGGGTGTCCACCTGGATCTTGTCCCCGTTCTTGATGTGCCCGGGCACTTTGACCTTCAGCCCCGTTTCCACCTCCGCCGGCTTGGTCACGCCGGTGGCGGTGTCGCCGCGGACGGCGGGCTGGGTGTCCGTCACCTCCAGCACCACGCTGGGCGGCATCTCGATCCCCACGGGCCTACCCTCGTATAGCTGCACGTCGGCCTCGCCGTTGTATGCCAGGTACGGCAGCGCCTCCTCCAGCAGGTCCTCTGACAGATGCACCTGCTGGCCGGTCTTCGGGTCCATGAAGACGTAGCCGCCGACGTCGGGGTAGAGATACTCCATCTTGCGCGTTTCCAGGAATGCCTTCTCCACCTCCTGGTCCGCGGAGAACCGCTCCATCTCCACGTGGCCGTCTTCCAGATTCTGGAGTTTCATCTGATAGTAGGCGCCGCGCTTGCCGGTGAAGGTCTGCTGGATCTCGGTGACGCGCCACAGCTCGTCGCGCAGCTTAACGACGTTTCCTCGTCGGATCTGTACGGCTCGGGGCATTCTATGTTTCCTCTCAGAACAGCGTTACGTGCACGAACGGGGAGATTCCATAATACTGCAAGGTTTCGGGCCGCTCAAAGCGAAGGCGCCACGTCAGAACCACGCCCAGACGGCCCACAGGAAGAGCGAACCCGTGCTCACAGCCGCTATGGTGAACGGAAGCCCGATCTTGACGAATTCCAGGAACGTGCAGTGCTGGCCTTTCGTCTTGTTCAGCATTCCGTACGCGACGATGTTGGCCGAGGCACCGATCGGGGTGATGTTCCCACCCAAGCAGGCGCCGATCAACAAGCCGAACGGCAGCAGCATATTGTCCGCCGGCACTCCCATCCGGGTGCCCAACGAATCGACCAGCGGCAGCATGGCCGCCAGATAGGGAACGTTGTCAACGAACGCGCTCACCACCACGCTGAACAGGACCACCAGCACGAACGCGCCAAGCAGACTGTCGCCCGTCATCGCCGCCGCCCACTGGGCGGCCATCTCGATCGAACCGGTCTTGTGCAGGGCGTGCACCATCATGAACACGCCCGCCAGGAAGAAGGTGGTGCTCCAGTCGTAGCTGCGCAGGACCGTTATAGCGTCCTCGCGGTCCCTGCCGTAAAGCCATGCCCATACCGCAGCGGCGGCGGCCATGCAGACCGTCGCGCCGAACCACAGGAACTCCGCGTCCACCCAGGACGCGCACGCCAGGCCCAGGATCATCAGGCAGAGCGTGATGGTCGGCACCCAACTGCGGGGGCGTTCCGTCTCCACAAAACCGACCGGCTCCCGGTAGCGGCGGAACATGAGCCAGAGCACAAAAAAGCTGGCCACGCCGCCCACCTGCACCGCGAAAAAGATGCCGGGGCGCCCGTGCACCCAGAAGAAATCGTTGAAGTTGAGCTGGTAGTGGGCCGCGAGGATCATGCTGGGCGGGTCGCCGATGAGCGTCGCCGTGCCCTGGAGGTTGGAGGAGATGGCGATGCCGATGATGAACGGGGCCGCGCTGACTTCCAGCTTGCGGGCCAGGGCCAGTGCAATGGGGGCGACTATGAGAACCGTGGCGACGTTCTCCGCCACGGCGCTGATGGCGCTGGCGAAGATGCATACGGCCAGTATCGCCCAGCCCACGTTGGGGCTGCGGCGGATGAGCGTGTCCGCGCAGTAGGCGGGCACCCGGCTGTAGATGAACGCCTCGGCGACGATCAGCGTCCCGGCGAAGATGCCCATCACGTTCCAGTTGATGGCCGCCCATCCGCCCTTCTCGTTCAGCGCGAACAGGTCGCCGAATCCGAGGACGGGCGAGCCGCCCAGCAGCACCGGGAGCACCACCAGAGCGCCGATGCCGATCCAGATCGCCTTGGCACGGTGGTAGCGGCTGAACACCAGCCAGCCGTACACGAGGGCGAAGACGATGATGGTCACGGTCTGCTGCATCCGGCTGTGGCATCCCCGCAGAAGCATTCGGCCAGGAGAGCCTGAGTTTAGCAGCACCCTCGACGGCCGGTCAAACGCCCGGCCCGCCCGTCGGCCGGAGCAGAGCCCCGGGATGACAAGAGTCGCGCGGTTGCGGTAACATGTCGGGGAAACCAACTCCTGGGAACGAGTTCGTTCCCGCATCCATCACCATCTGAGGAAACGGCGTTGCAGGATTTCCGTCTCCGGCGTTCCGATCGGTTCTGGCCGTACCTGCTCTGCTCCGGCTGCGTGCACGTCGGCGTGTTCCTCGCCATCGCGTCGCTCATCGGTTCCCAGGTGGAGAGCGTGCGCCGGCAGGAGGCGGTGTTCATCCAATCCGTCCAGGCGGAGGAGCAGCGCATGGAGGCGGAGACGCACCGCGCGCGGGAGGCAACCGTCAAGGACCTGCTCTCCGGACAGCTCCAGGCGGAGATGGACTCGCTCATAGCCGACGAAGTGCCCCTGGAACAGGAGCAGGCACTCTCCGACCTGACCGAGCAGCACATCGAGCAGCAGGTGGACGCCGCCGATCAGGAACTGGCACTGGACGAGCTACTGGACGAAGAGATCTACTCGCTGCTGGACGACATCCGAGGGCAGACGCTCGACCGGATGCGCGTGGACCTCACGGCCCTGACACGCGATCTTCTCGTCTCCCAGGTGCGGCACTACATCCGCACCCGCGTCGCGCCCGACATCAAGTACAGTATCGACCAGCGCCTGAAGAACGAGATCGGACAGCGGATACAGAGCGAGACAGACCGACAGTCGTTCGATGAGAAGTACCACCGGATCCGCGATGTCAAGACCGAACTGGACAAGGCGATCCGCAACCTGGACTGGATCGGCCGTCGCCAGAAGACCGTCGCTGACGAAGCGGGAAAGCGGCGGATGTCGAGCGCTCGCCGAGCGCAGGATGACGTACGCGAACGGGCGCCCGCCAACCTGGCCGGGATCGACGAACTGGTCGCAACCGCAGCGCGGCTCAGTCCGGAAGCGGCGAAAAGCGCCTCTGCGCTGCTGGAAGACGACAACGCCGAGGCGCTGATGGCGGCCGTCGGCGATTCCCTGAGCGCCCTGAACGAGTTGGAGGCGGCGGTTGAGGCCGAGAAGCCGGCCGAAGGCGAGGAACGCCCCGAGCCGCGCGAATCACTCGAGACGGCGACGAAGGCGGCCGCTGAGACGGCTGCCGGGACCGCCGACCGACTCTCCGCCCGCGCAGCCGCCCTGCGGGAGTTCTCGGACCAGATCTACCGCATATCGCGCGAGCGCACCCCCGACGAGATCCAGCGGCTGGTCGTCGCACAGGCGCTCGATTCGATAGACGACGAACTCCGCGAGCGAGTCCGCAAGGAGGTCGCGGACAAGGCCATCCCGAAGGCGGCCGACCGCATCATGGAGGTGCTCAAGCCGGAACTGGAAACGCGTCGGCTCTACAGCGAGGAGTTCCGCGACTTCCTGCAGGCCGACATGCGCAAGGCGCTTGCCCAGGAGTTGGAGGAGAACGAGCCCGAGTCGGACCTTGGACTGACGCGAACGCGGGAGCGCTACCAGTTCCGCGAGCGGGCGAGCCTGGAAGACGCCCGGGAGGCGGTGCGGGCGCTGCTCGAGAAGATGGACTCCCTCATTGTCGATCAGGAGACGTTGCGGGACGAAGTGATAAAGGAGTCAGCCGAGAAAGATGCCGCCCGGCAGCGAGCGCTGGCGGGCAGGATCGAGGCCGTCAAGAAAAATGGCGCCCGAGCGCTGAGGACTGTGCGCAGCGCAACCATCGTACACGACCGCCCCGCCTACGACGCAATTCGATCCCTGGAGAGCAACACGGCAGAGCGGAGGGCGTTCGACGCGGCGGGCAACGTCGAGCGTGAGCTGGTCGACGAGGCGAAGGAGCAGATGGCCGAGGCCGAGGGTGCGCTGCGGAAATCCGTGGAGGCGCTACGCAAGCTGGACGCCGGCCTCGCCGAGGAAGCGGAGGCCATCCAGCCGAGGGCGTTGGCGGAACTGGATCTGAACGACCGTCTCGGTGAGGAGGCCGCCGAGGCGGCCGTATCGCGCGTCGAGGAAGCCGCCGGCAAGGTTATGGACGAACGACTCGCCCGGACCATCGAGGACGCCGGCAACCGCGTCGAGGTGCGATACGTCCTCCGCGAGGGCCCCGACGTCGCCACCCTGTCACGGATGTCGCAGCTTCAGTCCAAGCTGGACCAGGTGGCCGAGAACATCGAGGCCGGACGAGAGCTGGACGCGATGCCCGGACTGGCCATGCCCGGCCCGGGTTTGGGAACCGGCCTGGGAGGCGCGGGCGGAAGCGACGGCATTCCCTGGGCCGTGCGGCACCGGCAGGAGCTGTCCCGGTTCAATCGCGAAGCATACGAGGAGTTCGTCAAGAAGCTGCGATACCGCATGAACCCGGACAACTACTACGCCGAAGCGGGCACCGTGGAGGGCGAGGGATCCGTGGCGGACGGCGTGGCGGACGACGGCCCTGCGGCGATCTACGTGAACGCGATGGCGGGCCCCGATGAGGACCCGGAGCAGGAGCGGGCCGTTCCTGTGCCGGACTTCCCGTTCACAGCATTCGGCGCGGCGGCGATGATGGAACAGCCAGTGGTGATCGACGGCGACCTGAGCGACTGGGGCGAGCTGCGCCACCCGCTCACCATGCAGTACCGCGGCGACAGCCTGGAGAAGATCGAGGACGGACCTCAGGTCTATGTGCGCTGGTCGCCGGACGGCCTCTACGTCGGCTACACGCTGCGCGACGAGGACGGCATACAGCCCTGCGAGGAGCACCCCTGGAGCGGCGACTGCCTGGAGATGATGGTGGACATGGCAAACTCCCGCCTGCCAGAGGCGTACGGCAATATCGACGCCCAAAAGTTCTGTTTCACGCCGTTCGGCTGCCGAGGCAGCACGGACGTGACCGTCTGGGAGATGGGCCGCGGCCTGCGCGGCATGGGCATGGCCATGGATTACCCGGACCTGAGCGGCCGGAAGGGCGACTCGGCCGCCAGGATCATCCCCGGTTACGGCTACTCGGTTGAGTGCTTCCTGAGCCGTAAGGCGCTGGTTAAACCCCTGCTGCTGCCCGGCCGTTATGTGGCTCTCAACTTCTCCGTGAACCAGAAGTACAGCGCCGGCACGCAATGGTCGGCGTCGCAGCAACTGCAGACGTGGCGCCGTCCGGACACCTGGGGCGACGTCCTGCTGCTCGGATCGGACGCGGAGATCCGGTTCTTCCTGCCCGAGGCATCGCCCGGCGAAGACGCGGACGGAATCGTGCCGGGGCGCCCGCTGGGCGTGGAGATAACCGACGCCGACATGAATCTGAACACGCTACGGACCGACCAGGTTGCCGCGGAACTCGTGGTGAGGGATACGCCCGTGAGCCTGTTCCTCGTCCTCAGCGAAACGGGCCACAACACCGGCGTGTTCCGCGGATCGGTCAACACCCAGCCGTACTTCATGGGCCCGCGAGGGAACACCGTTAACATGCGCGGCGGGGACACGCTGCAGGTGATCTACGTCGACGCGCGGGCCGAATACGGGGAAAAGAACAGGCGCGTGACGGCGGACCTGCCGGTCGGTTTCCCCGTTCTCCGATTTGCCTCTCAATAGAGACCCGAGGAGTTCTTGATGAACAGACCTATAAAGGCAGTTGCCGCCGCCCTCCTGTGCCTCTTGCTGATTGGCGCAGCGGCTCCGAGGCCGGCGCCGAGGGCCCAGCCGAACCCGGGTGCTGCTCCGCGGATGGTCAACGTGGGGCCTGCGGCTGAATCGGCTTTCGCATCGAAGGAGTCGGAGGCCGCCGAAGGCGGCGTGGGAAAGCGGGAGTGGCTCGGCCAGATATTCGGATGGGGCATGGTGCCGCTGTGGATATGCTCCGTCGTGCTGCTCGCGCTGATCCTGGACCGCCGAAGGGCCCTGAAGCCCGCCCGCATCGTCGATCCGTGGATGTTCGAGCGCGTGGAAGAGCTTGTCGGCCGCCTGCAGATGGAAGAAGCCCAAGAGATGGCGGAGAGAAGCGAGACCGTGGTCGGACAGGCGTGGGCGCAGGGGATCCACGAGTTCACGCTCGGGGGCCTGGGCCTGGCGGAGGCTTTGACGAATGCCACCGCCCTGGCCTTCAAGCCGTTGCGCCATCGGCTGGGCGCCATCGCCACCATCGGCGTTATCAGCCCGCTTCTCGGCCTTCTCGGAACCGTCCTGGGCATGATCATCACCTTCGGCCAGATCGCGGCCACCGGCGGCGCCGACAAGAGCGAACTGGCCGGCGGCATCGGGCTGGCGCTGTTCACCACGGCGGGCGGCCTGATAGTGGCCATCCCGGCTATTCTCAGCAACCGCTACTTCGTCGGCCGCATCGGCGCGCTCGCGGAGCAGGTGGAGGAGGCCATCAGCCGCGTGAACTACCGCTACAGCCACGCGATGGCGAAGTCTGCCCCGCAGTCCGAGCCCGAGCCGCAGGAGGTGGAGACATGAGGCGCCTGACCGAGGAGATCGACCTCACCGACGACCGCGCAGACCTGACACCGCTGATCGACTGCGTCTTCCTGCTGCTGCTCTTCTTTGTGGTGACGGCGGTTTTCGTCGAGGAGACCAACCTGTTCGAGATCGATCTGCCCAAGGCCGCCCACGCGCAGGTGCGCACCCCGGAGGATTCGCTGATCGTCGGCATCTCGAAGGAGGGCCGCTTCTCCGTCGGCGAGGCGTACGTTGCCGAGGATCAGCTCTGGGAACACGTCAGCGGCCTGCTTGCGGAGAATCCTGTCCAGACCCTCATCATCCGGGGCGACCGGGAATGTCCCTACGAGAAGGTAGTGTTGGCGATGGACGTCGCCCGGGCGCTGGATGTTCCGGAGATCACGCTCGCCGTCGCGAACGACTGACGGCGAGCGCTGTCAGGTTCGTTGCGACCGTACTCAGTAGTCGCCTTCCTTCAGCGGGTCGATGCACCGCGTGAGGAGCTTCTCCTCGCCTCCGGGCTGGATGACGTCCGCCGCGTAGTTGATCATGTTGGCCAGAATGACCTGCGCGATCCGGCGATCCTCCAGGCGGTCCAGCACCTTCATGTTGCACACCACCACCTGCCCGCGTCCGACCGGGACGGTGTAGAGGTTGGCGCCCCAGAAGTAGCGGGCCGGACGCGTCCACATGTTCTGGCTCAGTCCGCCGGCGATCACCTCGCCTCCCGCCGCGAGCACGTCCTTGCCCTTGTCGTCCAGGTCCACGAAGACGTCGGCGTACTCGTAGCCGACCACGCAGTCCGACGGCAGGCCCCGGAAGATCGGGTGCTTCTTCACGTAGCCGATCGTCCGCATGATGGGTTGCGACCGGATGATGGTCGGGAACAGAAGCTCGTAGAACTGCAGCGCCTCGCCCTGCAGGAACAACGCACATCCGCCGAGCTGGACGAACTTCTTGAGCTGGCCGAACACCTCGCCGCGCAGGTTGCGGCCGCATCCGCCGTCGCGCATGTCGACCACGATCGGCACGTTCTTGTTGCGGTAGCTGTTGCTGAAGACCTCCATCTCGACGCCGGCCTGGTCGAGGAACGCCTCGACGGTGCCGCGCTTGTCCCAACCCGCAACCAGGTCCACTTTGAACCTGGGTTCGGCCAGCACGGTCAGGCTGACGCTCTGATCGCTGACGGTCTTGCCGCCCTTCGTCAGCGTGGCCCGAAGCCGGTACTTTCCCGGCTTGAGGTCCGGCTTTAGCGTGGTTTTCAGCACGGTCTGCGCTTCGCCGGTCGCCTTCACCTTACCCGTCAGCGTCTCCACCGCCTTGCCACGCGGCTTGCCAAGCTCGATCTTGTAGTTATAGGTCGGCCCAAGCACGTCCTCGTTCACCAGGTTCACCAGAAGGTCGAGTGCGTCGCCTGGGAAGGAAACGCGCGGAGTGATCTCCGGCATCAGGAGCGGCGTGCCCATGACCGAAGTTATCGCGCGGAACGTCTCCTTCGGCTTCCGCCACACGTCGGTCGCGCCGAACAGCTCGCCGCTGGCGTCCGAGAGCTGGCAGAACGCGAAGCCGCTCAGCTTGGTGTTCGCCCGCATGCCGGCCGTCACCAGGCGCATCTCGTCGGCGCGCACCCGGTTGGCCGCGGCCAGCATCTTCTTCACATCGCCGAAGGTAGGCTCCAGGTCCGCCTTTGCGAACTGCTCCTTCAGCGACTCGTAGAAGTCACGGTGCAGGGCGTAGTCCTCCAGCCCCAGTTTGCGTTCCTCGGGCGTGTAGCGGCTCAGGACCTCCTCGAAGTCGGGCGCGACTAGCGGCGCACCGTACTCGCATATGTACTGCGCCACACCGGCCTTGCCCATGGTGCGGTAACGCGCGATGCTGGACTCGTGCAGCGGAACACCGCAGTAGGCGTGAAGATCCATCGATTTGGCCGTCCGGTTCACGTAAGGCAGCAGCACGCGCGTCATGCCCTTCTCCCCGGGCGCAGTCGACGGCCCGCCGGCGAGATCGCTGAGCATGCGAGTCGGGTCCAGCCGACGCGCCATCTTGCCGATGCGCTGAGTGATGCCGCGCAGCTCGTCCATGGTGTAGCCGCGGAAATGGTGCGGTTCGTTCAGCAGACACCAGAACACGACGCTGGCGTGATTGCGATCACGAAGGAAGAATCCCTCCACCTCGGTCCGCAGACGCCTCTCGAAATCGGGCGACTTGCAGTTCCAGCCGGCGGGGGGCTCGCCTTCCACCAGGATGCCCATCTCGTCCGTCAGGTCAAGGTACCACCACGGCGCAGGCTTCAGGTGCAGACGCAGGAAGTTGTAGCCGTTGTCCTTCAGCAGCTTCAGTTCCTCAACAGCGGCTTCGCGCGTCTCCGGGAAGCTGAGCGTGCGCGGGTACATGCCCTGATGCAGGAACCCCTTGAGCTGGATCGGCTTGCCGTTCAGGTGGTAGCGGCCGCGCTTGATGGTGAACTCGCGCATGCCGAAACGCTCCGACTTCGCGTCCAGCACCTCGTCGTCCGACACAGTCTCCACGGTCGCCCGGTAGAGGAACGGGTCGTCCGGCGACCAGAGGTGCACGTCGTCCAACTCCATCGTCACGGCGATCTCGTTCGCGCCCTTCTTTAGCTTCGCCGTGACGGTCTTCTCGACCACCTCGCCATCACCATCGGCGGGGGTCACGGCGCAGTGCAGCTCGCATTCGCGCTTGCTGCGACCATTGCGGACGGTCACGTTCAGCACGGCTTTCTTCTTCCACGGATGCGGGTGCACGAAAACATCTTCCACGAAGACCTTGTTCGTTACGATCAGGTCCACATCCTGCCAGAGCCCGCCGAAGTTGAAGTACCAGCCCGCCTTCCCGATGGGCAGGTCGCCCTGGTTCAGCGGAGCCCCGGCGCGGAAGCCTTCCAGCTCCTCGCCGATGGGAGGATTCAGAACACGCACGACGACTTCATTGGAGCCCGTCTGCACTTTACCGGAGATGTCGAACTCAAACGGCGTGTATCCGCCCTCGTGGTCGCCCAGATGGTTGCCGTTCAGCCAGCATTCGCTGTAGTACATGGATGCCATGAACCGCAGCCGGACCGTCTTGCCCTGCCACTCCTCCGGCGCCTCGAACTCGCGCCGGTACCAGCCGACGCCGTCGTAGCCGGGACGAATCTGCTCCCACACCCCCGGCACGTCCATACTCACGGACTTGGGGAACCGGTTCTGCCAGCCCTCTTCCTTACCCACGTTGTGAGGGTCAAAGGCCAGATCCCACTCGCCGTTCAGCGACACTAAGCTTCTTGCAGTCTCGTCCATGGCATACTCCCGGATATCCTAGCGACGGCACGGCGCTCCAGAACACAGCCGATGTGCCAGCACGGATTATAGCCGCGCGGGATTCGATTTCCAGCACACACGCAGCGTCCCGTTGTCGACGCACCCACCAGGCTGTAGACTCGAAGCTCTCAACTGCAGCGCTGTGGAGCCTACGCCTATGGGATTGTCGGCCCTGTTCGGGATCGCGTTCGTCACCGCCCTTTCGGGTGCGTTGGCGCCGGGGCCGGTTCTGTTCGCCACCGTGCACGGCAGCGCCGCGCACGGCCGCTGGGCGGGACCGCTCGTGGTGGCCGGCCACGCGGTGGTGGAGATACCGCTCATGGTCGCCATCATCCTGGGCTTGGGCGGACTGCTCTCCTCGCCGGACTTCGCTGCCAAGGTGGGGCTCGCCGGCGGCATAGTGCTCATCGTGATGGGCGGACTGATGATCCGCGATCTGCCGCGGGTGAGCCTGCCGGGCGCACGAGCCGAAGGAGAGAAGAAGGCCGGCATCCCCGCGCTGAAGGTGGTGGGCTCGGGTGCTCTCACCTCGCTGAGCAACCCCTACTTCCCCATCTGGTGGGCGACCATCGGCCTCACGTTCATCGTCAATGCCCGCCCCCACGGCCTTCCGGGTTACGCGGTGTTCTACACGGGCCATATCCTGGCGGACCTGGCGTGGTTCTGGGCCGTCTCCGAGTCGGTGCACCGCGGCCGGCGCTTCCTGTCCCAGAGATCATACAAGGCCATAGTCCTGGTGTGCGCGGTGCTGCTGATGGCCTTCGGCGCCTACTTCGCCTTTCTGTGGAATCCCCCGGCCGCTCAGTAGGCTCGGGCGAAGACGACCTGCTCCGTCGCGTCCGCGCCGCACACGATGCATTTGCCCGATCCACCCGGTTGGTCGAACGGGATGTTGCGCGTGGTTGCCTTGGTGTCGTCCTTGACGCGCGCCTCGCAGTCGTCGTTGCCGCACCACCATGCATGGGCGAATCCGGTGCCGACGGCCTCGCATAGCTCGTCGTAAGTGGAGACGGTAGCCGTTTTCTCCTCGCGGAACTGGGCAGCGCGGTCGTAGAGCGCCTGCTGGATCTCGTCCAGCACCTGCGGCACCGTCGCCGCCAGATCGCCCCAGGAGGCGTCGGTCTTGCCGGCGCGTCCGGGCATGTGCCGGCGGGCGAGCACCACTTTGCGCCCGGCCACGTCGCGCGGCCCGATCTCGATTCGCAACGGCACGCCGCGAAGCTCCCAGTCGTTGAACTTGAAACCCGGCGTCAGGTTGTCGCGATCGTCCAGCTCCACGCGCACGCCGTCCAGCATGTCGCGGACCTTCTCGGCCGCCTCCAGCACCGGTCCCTTCTCGTCGTCGCCGCGCCAGATCGGCACGATGACGGCCTGGTAGGGAGCCAGTCGGGGCGGGAGGACAAGCCCGCTGTCGTCGCCGTGCACCATGACGATGGCGCCGATAAAACGCGTGCTCAGTCCCCAGCTCGTGGTCCAGCAAAGCTGCACGCCGCCGTCGGGGTCCTGGTAGGTGATGTCGAAGGCGCGGGCGAAGTTCTGGCCCAGGTCGTGTGAGGTCGCCGACTGGAGCGCGCGCCCGTCGCCCGTCATGGCTTCGATGCTGTAGCTGTTGACGGCCCCGGCGAACTTTTCCGTGCGGCTCTTGCGGCCCCTGATGACTGGGACGGCGGCCACCTTCTCGGCGAACTCGGCGTAGATGTCCAGCATGCGAAAGACCTCTTCCTCGGCCTCCTCGCGGGTCTGGTGGGCGGTATGGCCCTCCTGCCAGAGGAACTCGGCCGTGCGCAGGAACAGCCTCGGCCGCATCTCCCAGCGCACCACGTTCGCCCACTGGTTCATCAGCACGGGCAGGTCGCGGTAGCTCTGGATCCACTTCGCCCACATGTGGCCTATGACGGTCTCGCTGGTGGGCCGCACCACGAGCGGCTCCTCCAGCTCGCTGCCGCCGGCGTGGGTAACCACCGCCAGCTCGGGGCTGAAGCCCTCTACGTGCTCGGCTTCCTTCTCCAGGAAGCTGTGCGGTATGAAGATCGGGAAGTAGGCGTTCTGGTGCCCCGTCTCCTTGAATCGCCGGTCCAGCGCGCCCTGTATGTTCTCCCACAGCGCGTAGCCGTAGGGGCGTATCACCATGCAGCCGCGCACGGGCGCATAGTCCGCCAGCTCCGCCTGCTGCACTATCTCGTTGTACCAGCGGGCGTAATCTTCGCTCTGCGACGTAAGCTGTTCTGCCATGTGCTCTATCCAGAAGTAGCCAGGTCAGCCGATATCCAGTCGACCTTTGATGTCTCTCAGCAGTTGGATGCCGGCCTTGATGTCCTCGATCTGCCGGTCGCCGGAGACTTCACGTTCGATGGTCAGCGGGCCGGTGTAGCCGAACTCGTTCAAAACCGCCACGAACCTCTCGATGTCCACGTCGCCGTGTCCGAGCGGCACCTCTTCGCCCCATTCGCTGCCCGGTTCGGAGCTCCAGACGGCGTCCTTGCAGTGGCAGCTCCGCACGTACTTGCCCACCTTGTAGAGCGCCTCGATCGGCTCGCCGCTGCCGTAGAGGATCATGTTGGCGGGATCGAAGTTCACGCCGAGGTTCTCGCGGTCCACGGTCTGCAGCACGTGCAGCAAGGTGTCGGCGGTCTCCTGACCAGTTTCCAGGTTCACGCAGAGGTCGTGGTCGGCGCAGAAATCGGCCAGATCGCCCAACACCGCGACCACGTCGGCGAAGTCGTCTGAGTCCCAGTCCTCGGGTATGAAGCCGACGTGGATGCCGATGCCCGGCGCGCCCAGCCAGGAGGCGACTTCCGCGATCTCCCTTGCCTGCTGCACGCGCTCCGCCCTCTGTGCGGGCGGCACCAACCCGACTGTATCCCGTACAACGGGGATGCTCGCGTAGCTCTCGCCCGGGAATCCGCAGAATACGAGCGTGATCTCCACCTCGGCGTCGGCGAAGCGCTCGCGGATACGAACGGCGTTCTCGCGCGTTCTGCCTTCGGCCGGCGGCGCATGGAGCTGAACGGTGTGCACGCCGAGTTCGAGGACCTTCTCCAGGCCCGCGCCCAGTCCGGCGCCGGCGGATGTGAAGACGCCGATCGGCATTATCTCGTCTGTCATGGCTGTCTGTGCCCCTCCGGGATCATTGGTGCGGCTCGCACCGACGGAAGCAGCCACTGTAGGAACTCGGGCGCGGACTGTCAAGCAGAAGGGCTCTCTCCGGCCTCCCCTTCATCCGCCGTGTTGTCCCCTCCGGTGGGGGCTGCGTAGCGCTCCCGCTTCATCTGCAGGTACAGCTCCTCGGCCACGTTGCCCAGGCGGCCTAGCATGTCCGATAGAAGGGCCAGGATGCCCGTCAAGAAGGCAAGGATGAGGAACAGCGAGCTGCCGATCAGCACCGACCGGTAGGGCGCCGTGCGGCCCGTGTTGAGCCAGTGGCCGAAGACGAACAGGCCCTGGAGCATGCCCAGGCCGAACAGCACCGCCGCCGTGCCGCCGAAGAACGCCAGCGGCCGGGTGTAGCACATCGCGCGCAGCACGATCATGAAGGCGCGTACGCCGTACAGGAAGGGATTCCTGGCCATTCGGCTCTCGCCGTGCTCGCGCACGCCGCGCACCTTCAGCGGCACCTCCGCGACCCGGTAACCCTTGCCGGCCAGGTCGATGATGCTCTCGTGCGTGTACGTGAAAGCACCGACCAGGTTCAAGTGCAACGCGGCCGGGCGGCTGAACGCCCGGAACCCGCAGGATACGTCCGAGAGCTGCGTGGTGCCCGTGGCCAGGTTCACCAGACGGCACATCTGGCGGTTGCCCCACCTCTTGATCCACGGCATCTTCGGGATCAGGTCTTTGCGGGCGAAGCGGCTGGCAGTCACGAAGTCCGCTTCGTCGCGCAGTATGGGACCCACCAGCTCCGGTATCTGCGCGGGGTCGAACTGGCCGTCCGCGTCGATGTTGACGATGATGTCCGCCCCCTCGCGCAGGGATCGGTCCAGCGCGTCGGCAAACGACTGCCCCAGGCCCATCCGCTGCGGATGGCGGACCACTATAGCGCCCCGCTGCCGGGCGATGTCGCCAGTGCCGTCGGTCGAGCCGTCATCGACCACCACAACCCCCACCTCGGACACCCCCGCAATCTCGCGCGGGATGCCGTCTATGACGTTGCCGATGGTCTTCGCTTCGTTCAGCGCGGGCATCATCACCACAAGCTTCCGCGCGGGTCGCTTTGTCACTTCTCGCCCTCCCCCGGTCTGACGCGCAGAATCGTTAGTTCGCCGTACGAGGCCACATCTTCGAACACTCCGGGATGAAGCTCCGCCGCTTCCTCGATGAGCAGGGCGGCTTCCTCCTCGTCCCGATCCAGTATTACGTAGTCGACCTCCCAGTTGCTCACGAACGTCACAACATCGTCGGCCGTGGGCTGCCGCCACCGGCGCGGGAAGTCGACAACCGGCAGCCGCGTGAAGTAGTGCACCATCCGATACTCGTGCGTCAGCACGCGCCGGTTCGGTTCGGCGTTCTCCGACAGCC
>CAZZNQ010000054.1:0-27964 GCA_964655775.1 uncultured candidatus Brocadiaceae bacterium
CAGGCGTCGCGCGTCCTCCTTCGCTGCCTCAGCGTAGAGCTTCGCAGCGTCGGCGTACCGCCGGAGCTCCTCCAGCGCGACGGCCCGTCCCATTCTCGCCAGCCGAGCCGCTTCCGGCGAAGCCTTGCTCTCGGCCACTTCGCGGTAGGTCGCTTCCGCGGCTTCCGGGTCCTCGATGAACGCCTGGATGTCCGCCAGCTTAAGCTTCAGCCACGGGGTGGCGTCGGACCTGGGTTGGTCCTGGAGCACGTCCTGGATCCGCGTCATCTGGGCGCGCAACTGGGCCTCGATCTCCGGGCTGTTGAACAGCAGGTACGAGGTGTCCGGTGCGGCGGCCAGCGTCCGCCAGCCGATCGCCTCGGCGCTTGTCCTGTGCGCCGCTCGGATGTTCAGCAGTGCGGTCACCAGCAGCACAACGCCCACGCCCAGCAGCACGTGCAGTCCGTAGCGCTTGATGTAGCCCCGGGTTCTCTCCCAGAGGCGCTCCAGGAGTTCGTGTTCGGAAACATGGTGCTCTTCGGTCTGTTCGGTGCGCATGGTCGGCCAACGCAAGAGTTGGGGGATCACTTCGCGAGCCTCGGATTATATGCCATGTTCGGGCCGGCTGCAAATCCCGCGTGGCCTTGCCTGAGGGCGCGTCACTCGCGTTGCCGGGACGCTTTGCCGCCGGGACGGCTCGTGCTATAATCGCCTGCGCGTTGTGGGGGTCGGGGCGTAGCGCAGCCTGGCTAGCGCGCGTGCCTTGGGAGCACGAGGTCGCCGGTTCGAATCCGGCCGCCCCGACCAGCCTCCGTCCCGCGTCCCGCGCTTTGGCGTGCAGTTGAGCGGGAGAGATGGGGAAGTGGAGGACGGCAACGAACGCCGCTCTCACCGGTCTGTCCGTGTCCGACATCGGGCGCTTCTCCTGCGGTATCCTGTCTACTTTCCGCTTTCTTGGGTTGCCTCCCGCTTGGCCTGTAGCCAGTCAGGCGGAGGCGATTCCACGTCCTCGAGGCGTACGTCGACCTTCAGCCGGGTTTGATAGGGTGACCGCTGGATCTTCTCAAGATACTTGACCTGACGGATCGGATTGCCGATTTTGGCCACCGCGCCGTCCTCGTATTCGGCTGCGAGGACCACCCAGTGCCAGTCATGCTCTGCCGAACTCCATGAGTAGTCCTTGTCCCATCTCAGACGCCGTAGTGCCGCCCTCCGTCCAATGCGCCATATGTCCGCGGCGTCCCGCACCTCATCTGGGGTCCCAAGTTCCTTGCGAATGTCGGCCCGGCTCATACCTACGAACAGGTCGCGGTTGTACAGGAGGTAGAACATACCGACTCCCGGTTGGCTCCTGGCATGCTTGAAAGCGTAATCACGTGCGAGGTGCCGGCCCAGGGGGCCCTGCTTCTCCAACCTAGCGAGCCATCCGTGGTGTTCCCCCCCAGTCGTGTTCTGCGAGCCGCCCACATAGAACGTCAGCACAGGTCGGACCACGAGCCAGAACAGGATGCTGCACGGGATCGCGGCGCCGACTATGAGCATCGCTTTTCGCCCTCGAAACCACCGCACGGCGACATCCTCCATCTGCGACCGTCGGCCTTCACCCGAAGGCATGCGTCCACGTGCCCCCATGCAGCCATTCTAAACGACACGGGGCATCCCGCAAGGGGTATCTCGACGCACGATAGGGCGCATCGTCCCACTTGGGGAGCCCGCTTGGCTGACCGACCTCGTCTGCATTTCCGCCAGGGCCGCTGCTGCGCACCTCAGGTCGCGTGCTGCCGCGCCCACCGCTCTTGCACAGAACACTTGACAGTACCCACGGCCGGTAAGGTTGCGGAAGAGGCCCCTCTGTGGTATATTCATCTGGTGTATTCGCGCTTGCCAAGCCTGCGGACCCGATCCCTTCCATGGCGCAGCCTTGAGCCGACGGGCTCGGTTTCACGGCGGGGGGGAAGGTCTTGATTATTACCGTAGACGGTCCCGCAGGCGCAGGCAAGAGCACCGTGGCAAGGGAACTCGCCCGCCGGCTGGGATTCCGGTACCTGGACTCCGGCGCGATGTACCGCGCCATGACCTGGAAGGCCTTGCGGGACGGCGTGGACCTGGACGATGCAGAAGCGCTCCGACGGATGGTGCATCGAACGCGACTGGACCTGAGGCCGCGTGACGGCGCCATGAAGGTGCTATGCGACGGGCGCGACGTTACGCAGGAGATACGCAGCACGCGTGTTACAGAGAACATATTCCACCTGGCGGACGAGCCAGGTGTGCGGCGGGCCCTGATCGAGCAGCAGCGCGAGTTCGGGCGGCGTCATGATCTGGTCACCGAAGGACGCGACCAGGGGACCGATGTCTTCCCCGATGCGGACGTGAAGTTCTACCTGGATGCGAGCGTCGAGGAACGTGCCCGCCGGCGCCTTCAGGACCTGTCGCCGAGCGAACGCACTGCCTCCCTGGACTCGGTCCGGCGGCAGATCGCCACACGGGATGCCAAGGACAGCGCGAGGCCGATGGGTGCGTTGCGCAAACGCGAAGACATGATAGTGGTGGACAGCACGGACCTGTCGGTCGACGAAGTCGTCGAACGTATGCTCGTGGAGATCGAGCGCCGTTCGGACGGCGCAGGACGGAATCCGGGGCCGACACTTGCGTGAGGGATCGCCGGCACAGATTCGCTTTTACACCGCCTGCAAGCGGATGGCCGGCTTTGGTATCGCGTGCCTGACGGGAGTCAGGCACTTCCGCGTCCCGGACCCGGAGCAGATCTCGGGCGGGATGCTACTTGCATCGAACCACCAGAGCTTTCTGGACCCGGTTCTGGTGGGCATGGTCTTCCGGGAGCCGATTCACTTCCTGGCCCGGAAGACGCTCTTTGAAGTGCCGGCGTTCGGCTGGATGATCGACAACCTGAACGCGCATCCTGTGGTGCGGGAAAGCGCCGACACACGGGCGTTGCTCACCATGCTGAAGGTGCTCCGAGGCGGCGGGAAGCTGCTGATGTTCCCGGAAGGCACCCGGACGCGCGACGGTTCGTTAGCGGAGTTCAAGACCGGTGCGGCTGCCGTTGCGTTGCGAGTGGGTGTACCGGTGATGCCGGTGTGCGTCGAGGGCGCGTTCGAGGCATGGCCGCGCACGCGCGCGCTGCCGCGTCCGGCGCGGATAGCGGTGGCGTTCGGCGAGCTGATAGACGGGGCCGGTGACAGCGCGGAATCACTGACTAACCGCGTCCGCGGCGAGGTCGTACGCATGCAGAAGAGACTGCGACGGATCATTGACGGCTGAAGGGGCGGGCGCGGACCTGGCCCGTCGGAGGGCCGTTCACGATAGGAATGGAGGCAAGAAGGAGGGCGGCGCAGGGTCGGCCTGCAGGCTGCCGCGTTAAGGCGCCGCCCGTGACACAGGAACGGGCATACTTTTCTTCACTGACTCTAAGGTAAGCAAGATGGCAAAAAGGGATGTGCTGGCCGATTTCGGCATCAGCACCGATGAAATCGAGAAGGAACTCCAGCAGTCGCTGCACGGCTTGAGCGGCGAGGAACTGGAGAAGAACCTTGACGAATCCGTCAAGGAATTCACAGTTAACACGATACTGGAAGGCCGCGTGGTCGGCGTCTACGGTGACGACGTTATGGTGGACATCGGCTACAAGAGCGAGGGCGAAGTGGCCCGCCACGAATGGGAGCACGGTGAGGAGGTCCGCGTGGGCGACCCCGTCGAAGTGCTTCTGGAGGCCGTGGAGGACGATTCCGGCCTCGTGCGGCTCTCGAAGCGCAAAGCGGACCGCATCCGCAACTGGGAGCGCGTCGTCACCCGGTACGAAGAGGGCGACGTGGTCACCGGCACCGTGATGCGCAAGATCAAGGGCGGCCTGCTGGTGGACATCGGCGTGCCGGTGTTCCTGCCGGCCAGCCAGGTGGACACGCGCCGTCCCGGCGAGATAGCCGACTACATCGGGCAGCGGCTGACCTGCAAGATCCTGAAAATCGATCAGGACCGCCGCAATATCGTAGTGTCGCGCCGACAACTCATCGAAGGCCAGCGTGACCGCATGAAGGGCCGCATGTTCGAAAGGCTCGAAGCCGGGCAGATACGGCCGGGCAAGGTCAAGAACATCCTGGACTTCGGCGCGTTCGTGGACCTGGGCGGTATCGACGGCCTGCTTCACATCACCGACATGAGCTGGGGCCGCATCAGTCACCCCAGCGAGATGGTCGCCATAGACGACCTGATCGAGGTGATGGTGCTGGACGTGAACGTCGAGCGCGAGCGCGTAGCCCTGGGCTTGAAGCAGAAGACGCCGAGCCCGTGGGAGAACATCGGGGAGAAGTACCCCGTCGGTTCCGAGGTCAGCGGCGAGGTCGTCAACCTCGTCAACTACGGCGCTTTCGTCAAGCTCGAAGAGGGCGTCGAGGGCCTGGTGCACATCAGCGAGATGTCCTGGACGCGCCGCATCAATCACCCGAGCGAAGTGGTGGCCATCGGCGACATCGTGGACGTTGTGGTGCTGGGCATCAACAAGGAGAAGGAAGAGATCAGTTTGGGGATGAAGCAAACCGAGCAGAACCCCTGGGAACTGGTCGAGCAGAACTACCCGGCGGGGACCGAGGTGGTCGGTCGCGTGCGCAACTTGACCAACTACGGGGCCTTCATCGAGATCGAGGAAGGCATCGACGGGCTGCTGCACATCAGCGACATGTCCTGGACGCGCAAGGTCTCGCATCCCAGCGAGATTCTGCAGAAGGGCGACACCGTCAAGACGATGGTCCTGGAGGTGGATCCCCAGAAGCGGCGCGTCGCATTGGGTCTGAAGCAGCTTGAGAAGGACCCGTGGCAGGACGAGATCCCGGCCCGGTACCGCTCCGGCGACCTGGTGCGCGGCGTCATCACCAAGCTCACCAGCTTCGGCGCCTTCGTCGAGCTGGAAGACGGGCTTGAGGGACTGCTGCACATCAGCGAACTGAGCGAGCAGAAGATTCCCTCGCCCGAGGAGATCGTGGACGTCGGCGACGTGGTGGACGTGCGCGTGATCCGGGTGGATTCCGACGGCCGCAAGATCGGACTCAGCCTGAAGTCCGACATGCCGGCCGAGGAAGAGGAAGAAGGACCGCGCATCGTCATCCGCAGCGACGAGATCGAAGAGGCCGAGAATCCGGACGAGCTCGTGGAGAGCGCGCTTGAGGAGGCCCCCCAACTCGACCGCGAAGCGGAGGAGCCCGCGGACCAGGCATCCGGCGGCAAGGCCGAGTCTTCGCTGAACATCCCCACCAGTGTGGTATCCAGCGAGGAGGAGGCGGAGGAGACTCCGGACCAACCCGAACCGGAGGCATCCGCTGAGGAGGAGGCTTCGGCCGAACCCGAATCGGAGGCGTCCGTTGAGGAGGAGACTCCGACCGAACCCGAACCGGATGAGCCGGCTGAGGAGGAGGCGGAGCCTGCCGACGAACAGCCCGAGGCCGAGGCCGAAGTCGAACCGGAGGCGCAAGCGCCGGTTGACGAAGCCCCGGCGGCAGAGGAGCTTGCCGAAGAGGAGCCGGCGGACGACGCCGACACCGACACCGACGAAGAGCGGTAGCCGGCAGGCGCTGCTCAAGTGCGGAAGGAACGAAACCCTCGCCCCGGCCATTGACGCCGGGAGCGGGGGTTTCCTATTGTGATGGCGCCGATCACGTATGTATGCGTGTCAGCAGGCACGGCAGATCGCCGCTGTTCTTCAGGAAAGGACCGTCGGGCATGGAACTGAAGGATCACATCCGAACCATTCCGGATTTCCCCATCGAAGGCGTCAACTTCATCGACATCACCACCCTCCTCAAGGAGCCCGCCGCCTTCCGCGAAGCGGTGGACGAACTGGTCGCCGCCTTCCAGGACGACGAGATCCATCACGTGGTTGCGGCGGAGGCCCGGGGCTTCATCCTGGGAGGCGCCCTCGCCTACAAGCTCGATGCCGGTTTCATTCCCATCCGCAAGCCCGGCAAGCTTCCCGCCAGGACGGTGGAGCAGACCTACGAGCTGGAATACGGCAGCGACACGCTCTGCATGCATCGCGACGCCATTGAACCGGGCGACAAGGTGCTGGTGCTGGACGACCTGCTCGCCACGGGCGGCACCGTCAATGCTTGCTGCGAGCTGGTGGAGGGCCTGGGCGGCGTGATTGTGGCGTGCGCCTTCATGGTGGAGTTGAGCTTCCTGAACGGCCGCAGCCGCCTGAAGGACCGGCGCATAGTGTCATTGGTCCAGTACGAGAGCGAGTAGGCCGCGAGCCACGCTCCTATTCAAGAACGTTGTCGCTCGCTCCGGAATCGTCGACCACGGCGTCCTGCGGGTGCCCCTCCATGACGTTTCCCGTCATGGTCACGCCCGAGACGCCCGGGCCGAGGTACACCGCATTCACCTGGCGGCGCCGATCTCCCTTACGCGTCTCGCGTATCACGTTGCGCTCCAGCAGCAGGTCGCGCGTGATACCGTTCACGAACACGCCGGCGTAAAGGAGTTCGGCGCGTTTCTCGTCGTGGAAATGCTGGGGGACTTCGTCCCAAGGCCGGCCGTTGTTCTCGATCACATTCCCACGCAGGACGTTGCCATGGGCGCCGTTTGCCTCCGTCTTCGTGCGGAAACAGATCCCGTGCTTGGAGTTCTCGTAGACGTGGTTGCCCTCGATCAGGTTGTCCGTGTCCTTGTGGCCTATCGAGATGCCGTTGCGGTGCAGGCTGTAGCCGTTGTGATGGATCTCGTTGTCCCGGAATATGCCTTCCCGCACGCCCCAGCACAGGTAGAGGCCGTCCGATCCGTTGTCGTGCAGATCGCAGCCGATGCACTGTGCCCAGGGGCTGTGGCTGCCGAAATGCACGCCGTGGTGCGTGTTGTCGAACGACTCGCAGTTCTCCACGGTGATGTGTTCGCTGGGTTCGGCCAGAATGCCGTCCCCCAGGGCGCCGCTCACGGTCACGTTGCGCACGGTGCAGCGCTTGCACAAAGTCAGCATCACCCCGCCGATGCGGACGCTTTCGATGCCGGTCAGGTCGTCCGCGGAGGCATCGACGGTGAAACCGTCCACCACGGCGTCTTCGACCTCGTATCCGCGGATCATGGCGAAGTAGTTCACGAGCAGGCTGTCGCCGCCCGCGGTGTAGTTGGCGAAGTTGTAGTTGTTGGTATAGAGAACTCCGTCCTTGATGCGCGTGATGGTCAGGGGCGGCCTGGGACCGGGTCCTCCGCGCCGGCCGCGCAGCATCACGCCCATCCCCGCTCGGAAGTCGGAGGCGTCCACCGGCGTGATTTGCTTCTGCCCGATGTCGGCGTCCACGGCAAGACCGCTACGGACCATCGGTGCGCGCCGGAGGATGGTGCCCTCCCGGTCGCCCACAAGGCGCACGCCCGAGCGGAGGTGAATGGAATCGAGGAGCACATACTCGCCGGGAAGCACCTTCACGGTGCCGCCGCCCCGGCTGGCCATTGCGTCCAGGGCGATCTGGATGGCGCGATTGTCCGTGCCGACCACGTCGGCGTCCTTCGGTCCCACTGTGATGAGCCGCGCGGGCTCAACTACCGGTTGGGTCTGCATTGCTTTTGCTCCCAAAGAGCCTGCCGCGAGCAGCACAAGCAGGGCACACGCGCGGCGGATTGCGTTCGATGCGATCATGGTCTCAGAGCCTTGGACCGATCAAGGCTTGTCGGGTCGACCGATGGGGGATCCGTGAAAGCCGGCCTCATACGGTCCGATGTCCGGCGCATCGCCCGAGAACGGCAGGCTTACGGGATCGCCCACTTCCCACACGATCTCCCGGTCCAGGTGCAGCACGTTGTTCTTGTAATCGATCTGGGCCAGCCGCGCGGGGGCGTTGTCGCCGACGACCACCATGTCGCCGGCGATCATCCCGAAGCCGTCGCAGAAGTAGAGGGCGTCCTCGACGGCGACGTCGCGTCCGCGGGCCGCGTCGGTGGTGCGCGTAAGCACCGCACCGGCGTCAATGCACGGTGAGCTCTTCTGCAGTCGGTAGTCGTCCTCGGCCGCCTCCCGGAACTGCGGATTCCCTTCGAGGTTGCCGCGGAACAGCTCCGGCAGCTCCGACTGCGCTTCGGTCAGTGTGTAGGTGTCCCGGTCCAGCTTCACCACCTTCTGGCCGGCCTCCGTTCCCCGTATCAGGTTGTGCACGAAGTAGTTGCGGTTGCGGGTCCGGTAGTCGGGGAAGCCGAGAAAGATGGTCTGTTCGTTGTCAAAGAAGATGTTGTTCTTGAAGATGTTGTCGAAGACGGTCCAGCGGAACGAGTTGTTGGTGATTGTCCGCTCGTTATCGTAGAACAGGTTGTTGTAGATGCGGTTGTGCCGTGCGTCGTCGTACTGCATGCGTATCACGCCGCGCAGCGTTTCCTCGGGGTTGGCGTTCGTGCTGTCGCGGTAATGGGCGAAGATGTTTCGCCGGATGATGCTTGTGCCGCCTTCGAGCTGCACGAAGAGGGCCGACTCCCCGCGGCAGAAGCAGTTCTCCACCAGGTTGTGCGCGCCTTTGTGCAGCCAGAAGCACTTCCAGTAGGGATCGGTGAAGGTGCAGTTGCGCGTGATGTTGCGGCTGGGGGAGTAGTCGCCCTCAACGGCGGAGATGGACACCGCCGTGTGGTTGATGGGGCCGAATGTGCAGTCTTCGACCAGATTGTTGTGACTCCCTCGGAATATCTCGATGTAGTCTGCGCCGGGCACAGGAATCCAGGGCGACTCCTCGCGGAAACCGGTGCGCGTGGTGGCTTTACGGAAATCGCAGTTCAGGATGCGGTTGAAGCTGCTGTTGTTGATGCGCAGGCAGTTGTAGCTCTCCGCCCCCTCGAAGACGCAGTCCCGCACCGTGCAGTTGTCGCTCTCCCACAGCACGATCCAGGCGTGGCAGTCGCGGAACGTCATGCCTTCGATGACGACGTGCTCGCGGCCTTCCAGGCGGAACGAATAGCCTTCTATCCATGAACCGGTGGCCGGTCCGGGGGAGGTGATGACCACCTCTCCGTCCCCTCGGCCCCGGAACACGATCGGCTCCTCCGGCGTGCCGCTGTTGGCCACGGCTACGCGTTCGGCATAGGTGCCGGGAGCGATGTTCACGGTGTCACCCGGACCCGCCAGCGAGGCCGCCTTGCCTATGGAGTGAAACGCCGTGTCGGGACTGAGGCCGTCGCGGGTATCGCTTCCCGTGACGGACACGTAGTATTCCATGGCGCCGACCGGAGTGGCCACGGCCAGGAGGACAGCGCACGTCACAACAACGGTGATCCAACCATGCATGGGGACGCCCTTCCTCATAGGATGATCTTCGGCGTGCAATGGACCCGGAAAGTCTAGATCGTACGACCTCATTTCGTGCTTTTCAATGCGAGGGCGAAGCCGGGATCGGGCGTCCGGCTTGGAGGGCCTCGATATCCTCGTCGGTAAGGCCGGCGTCGCGGAGTATGTCTTGGTCGAAGCCAATGGTCACCAGCTCGTCCCAACCGAGCCAAGATTCCGAAAGTTCCTCGCGCAGTGTGGCCTGTTGCGCGCCGCGCAACTTCGGTTTGATCAAGCGAAAACGGATGTCCCACGTCGTGTCCGAGTCATCGCTGTAGGCGCCGGGCACCTCGTCTTGGGACAGCCCGGCATCGTCGAAGCCGTCGGGCCCGACGCTGTAGACGACCACGCCCTCGTCGGTTGCGCGGTAGAGCAGAGGGTCGCCCGTGAACGGGTCCAGCGGCACCGATTCCAGGTATTCCGGGACCAGATCTCCCAGGCCGTCCGGCCATCGGCCCTTCTCCATCCGATACTGGTCCACCGCCAGTGCGCAACGGGCGGAGCGTAGCAATGTGCGAACACGCAGAACGGCCTCCATCGCGTTGCGCATGCCGGGCCAGATGCCCGTCGTGTAGGGGTACTGCCATTCGGGACTAGTATTCCATATCTGCGTTTCCGCAGCGGCCCCCTGCAATCTGCTCCACACCTGCGAGACAGGAGCGTCCACGACTTCGAGGAGACGCTCCATCATGTCCAGATAGGCCAGTCGGTCGGCCTGCCGCAACTCCGGTATTAGGCCGTAGAGGGCTCTGTGCAGGCGAGGATGCTCTGAGTTCCGCCAATGAACCGGCTCGAGGACTTCCTCCGGATGGTGTTCCCACAACCATGCAGCCGAGGCGCGCTCGCCAAGAAGCCCCTTTCTCAGGCTGAGGGTCCGTGCCGCTTTGAGTAGTCCGCCGCGCAGCTGAACTGAACTACGCGCGGGCAACTCGGATCTGTCCATTGCGGTCTGAAGCGACTCGACTGAGATGGCGTCCATCGCAATAGCAACCAGCAGGTCCATGAGATGCCATGTTTCGCACAAGGGAGCCGTCAGGCGTAGGCCGTCTTGCACGCTGCGCGCCGCGCTCCCGCCATCCGCCGTGTTCGATAGTTGGACCGTGCGCAGTGCGCAGAGGCGTGCGCCTTCCCGCAGGGATTGCAGGTAATCCAAATGGATGTCATGCGGCGTCGCCCTGGCTCGCAAGAGGTACTGGCCGTAGCCTAGCCGGCTTGCATCCCCTATCGCGGCAAAGATGGTGGAGCAATCCTCGATGTGCCGACCTGCAATCTCTTGAGTCGGTTCCGAGGTAAGAGCGGCGGCACCGCCGGTTTCCTGCAGTGACCGTATGCATGAAGTCTTGCGCCCGGTCTCGTTAGTCTTGATCAGATCCAATGCCGGCAACAGGACATAGGCAGATTCGTTCTCCGGCGGCAGGAACGGGCGCCTGCGTTCCTGCACATCCTCCCACGTCACCGGTTCCCCGCGCTCGCGGATTTCCGCCAGCCGCCCCTCGATCCGTCTTTTCAGGGCCGCTTCCCGAATGAACAGCCCACCTATGAGCAGACCCGGGAGCAGGACGGCCCCCAGCACGGCTATCAGGCACCCCTTGCGCAAGCGTTTTCCCCGCACCGGCTCGTCCGGCATCCTTCTTCCCTCCAGATTCGTGGTCCTTCAGCCTGCTGCGCGCACTGGGTTTCCAATCTCAACCTCGTCCCGGTTCCGGGCACGCTGCCAAGTGCGGCGCGCTAACATTCGGTCTGCATTTCGTCCCAACGGTATCCCAGGCCGGGGCCGGAGAGCGATTCCAGCGAGAGGCGGCCGTTGCGGCGCCTGGCCATGCCCGGGTGGATGTCGGCAATGCGCTCGTTCGCGCTGGGGAAATACTGAGGGGAGTTCGCCTCCACGCCCATCATCGGATGCAGGCGCCCGGCCAGTCCGGCCGATTGCAGAAGGGCGATGTCGGGGTTGGTCAGGTCCTGGACCGTATAGGGGATGCCCTTCTCCTCGGCCAGCGCTGCGAACAGCAGCGACCACGTCTGCCCCTTGCACGCCTTCAGCGCGATGCCGGACCAGTTCAGCTCCATCGCCAGCCGGAAGTCCTCCAGCGAGTCCAGGCTTTCGTCGATGATTACGGGCTTCAGCGCCGCGATGCCGCTCATGTCGTGCCGGTCGGCGCGCAGATCGCGCGAGGTCGGCTGCTCGACGTAGAGGATCGCGTCGAGAGCCCCGGGTTCGAGCTCCCGAAGCCGTTTCAGGTACTCGACGATGTAATCGGGGCTCTCGCACTGTTCGTTGGTGTCGGCGCTCATGTGCAGTTCGGTGATGCCGAGGTGGGCGTGCACTTCGCGCGCGATGCGGTAGACCTCGTGGGTGCGCTCCAGGTCCCACTCCAGGTCCGTGCCGCAGAGCTTCACCTTCAGGCAGGTCAGGCCGTCCCGCTCGATCCAGCCGTCCAGCGAGTTCGGCAGGCCGTCCCTGGGCGCGTCGGCTTTCACGTTCTGCCGGAGCAACGTGTCCAGGCCGCCCACGAGGTGGAACACGGGGATGGACCCCGGGTACTCTGGCCTGACGTAATCGGAAACGTGTCGGCCGGCGAACTCCTCGCCCAGGTACTCGCTGAGGTCGTGGTTGACGAACTCCGGCCCGTAGGCGTCGTAGCTGCTGACGGCGTTCACGTTGCCGTAGGCGTCGTGCAGGGCGGCGTCGAGCGGGCTGGCGCAGACGAGCTGGGCGAGCCGCGGCAGCGTGCAGGGCAGGTCGTGTTCGCGGCTGACGGCGTCCGCCAGTGCCGGCCAGCTCTCTTCCAGCGCGACCACGGTGTCTATGGGATGGGCGTAATCCTGATAGTCCTGTGCCTTCTCGCAGTAGCGGGTTGCGAAGTCGCACATAGCCTTTTCGCGCACAGTATGCTCGGCGCGCGGATCGGGGAAAGCCCAGAAGTCCATCATCCAGATGCCGCCGCGCCCGAGCGCCCTCTTCCCGGCGCGGTTTTCGACCTCGACGGTGACGAGGCAATATTCCCCGTCCGGGACGACGACGGCGCCGAACTTCAGCGGCTCTCGGGCACCGTAACGGGTCATCTCCGTGGATATGGACACGATTCGCACGTCGGTCGTCTTCTTCATGGCGGACCCGCCTCGCTGAGTGGAGTGGTCAATGTCAGCGCCACCCAGTGTAAGCGCAGGGCGTCGGAGTGCAAGCGAACGCACCGGGACGTCTTTTGACTCGCCGGGCGGGCTGTGTTACTTTGTGGCGGATGGGCGTCGCAACCGGCATGGTGGCGCAGGCTTGCGTGCATGGAACTTCGCCGGCGGCGCGCCGTCCCTCTTTCCGAACCTATCCCGCGCGCAGACTGTGGAGGAGAGTTGACGTGGCAGACAAAGAAACCGTGGTCCTCGCATACTCCGGCGGCCTCGATACGTCGGTGGCGGTCACCTGGATCCAGGAGACGTACGACCTGGACGTGATAACGCTGACCATCGACATGGGCACCCACGAGGACCTGGAGAGGATCCGCCGGCGCGCCCTGGACGTCGGCGCGGTGAAGGCGCTGGTGGTGGACGCGACCGACGTGTTCATCGACTACTTTCTCTGGCCCGCCCTGCAGGCCGGCGCCCTGTACGAGAACGCCTATCCGCTGGCCACCGCCCTGGGCCGGCCGCTGATCGCGAAGCTGCTTGTGGACACCGCCCATCAGCACGGTGCCGTAGCAGTTGGGCACGGCTGCACCGGCAAGGGCAACGACCAGGTGCGGTTCGACGTGGGCATCAAGACGCTGGACCCGCAGATGCGCATCATCGCCCCGGCGCGCGAGTGGGGGATGACGCGCGAGCAGGAGATCGACTACGCGGCCGAGAAGGGCATCGTCATCGACGTGACCAAGCAGAAGCGCTACTCGACGGACGAGAACATCTGGGGCCGCAGTGTCGAGTGCGGCATCCTGGAGGACCCCTGGGTCGAGCCGCCCGAGGATGCCTACGAGATGACCGGGAACCCGAAAGACGCGCCCGACGAGCCCGAGTACGTCGAGATCGGCTTCGAGAAGGGCGTGCCCGTCTCGGTGAACGGCGAAGAGATGGGCGGGGCTGCACTCATTGAGAAGCTCAACGCGCTGGCCGGCAAGCACGGAATCGGCCGCATCGACCTGGTGGAGAATCGCGTCGTCGGCATCAAGAGCCGGGAGATCTACGAGGCGCCCGCCGCCGTGCTCTTGCAAGAGGCGCACGCGGCCCTGGAGAGCATGGTGATGACGCGGCCCGCCGCGCGGTTCAAGGAGAGCGTCAGCCGCCAGTACGCAGACCTCATCTACGACGGGCTCTGGTTCAGCAAGTTCCATCACGACCTTGCGGCCTATGTGGCGAGCAGCCAGCAGGTTGTGACGGGCAAGGCGCGCATGAAGTTGTTCAAAGGGCATGCGGTCAAGGTCGGTCTCGCCAGCGAATACTCGCTCTACAGCAAGGCACTGGCCACCTACGACGAGGGCGACCAGTTTGACCATGACGCCGCGCTCGGATTCATCGCCCTGCACGGGCTGCCCACGCGCACGCAGGCAAGGGTCCTCAAGACCGCGCTGCCTGACGAGGCCGTGCGCCCCAGGCTGAGTCCGCCGGAACTAAAGCCGGAATAGGGGACGGCAGCGGAGGACAACATGAGCATCCGCATCCTCCCGGCAACCGTCGCCAACAAGATAGCCGCCGGCGAGGTGATCGAGCGGCCCGCCTCGGTCGTGAAGGAACTGGTCGAGAACTCCATCGACGCCGGCGCCGATCACATCAGCATCGAGCTGGAGGACGGCGGGGCGGCGCTGATCCGCGTTGCCGACAATGGCTGCGGCATGGACGCCGACGACCTGGAGCTGGCCTTCGCCGGCCACGCGACCAGCAAGCTGGAGAACGAAGACGACCTCTTCCGCGTCCGCACTATGGGATTCCGCGGGGAGGCGCTGGCCAGTGTCGGTTCGGTCTCGGACGTTCGCATCGTCTCGAGGACGCCCGATTCCGACAGCGCGCACGAGGTGGAGATGAGGGCCGGCGAGATCGGGCCGGTCAAGGCCTGCGGCGGCCCCGTCGGCACCACCGTCGAGGTGCGGCGCCTCTTCTACAACGTGCCTGTCCGCAAGAAGTTCCTGAAAACGACCGCCACGGAGATGGCCCATATCAGCGAGGCGGTCACCCGCCTTGCGCTGGTCAACCCGGAGATCCACTTCGAGCTCGGGCACAACGGCCGCAGCGTCTTCAATCTGCCCCAGGCCGACGACCCCGGTCAGCGCATCGGCGACTTCTTCGGCGGAAAGGTCGCCGAGAACATGGTGCCGGTGTCGTGGATCGGCGACGAGATCGAGCTGCACGGTTACCTGCTGCCGCCGACCGTCGACCGGCGTAACACGCGGATGCAATATACCTACGTGAACCGGCGTTTTGTGCGCGACAGCGTGCTCCTGCACGCGATCTCCGAAGCCTACAGCAAGCTGATGATTTCCGCGCGCAAACCCGTCTGCTTCCTCTTCATCAGCGTCGACCCCGGCGACGTGGATGTGAACGTGCATCCTGCTAAGCTGGAGATCAAGTTCCGCCACACCGGGCAGGTTCATCAGGAGGTGCTCGCCTCCCTGCGGGAGGGTCTGCGCGATGCCAAGATCACGCCGCAGGCGGTGCTTGCAGAAGGTGGCAGCCCGCAGAGCGAGGAACGGGAGTCCGTGCGCAAGGCGATCGCCGACTTCTTCGCCCGCTCCAATCGCGCCGAAGCGGGCACGCGTCCCCGCGGCAGCGCAGGCGGAGCAGCGCTCGGGACCGGGCCGCCGTCCGCACGCCCGGAGTGGCGGCCACCCATGGAGGGCACCGAGGCGGCGCCCGCAGCCGCGCACGTTCGCGGTCGGCAGCCGCTCGGGGGCTGCATGCAGGTGCTGGACACCTACATCGTGCTGGAGGAGGGCGATGCCGTCACCATCGTCGACCAACACGCGTTGCACGAGCGTTTGATCTACAACGAGGTCCGCCGCCGGGTAGACGAGGGATCGGTCGACTCACAGCAACTGCTGGTGCCCGAGCTGGTGGAGCTTCCGAAGCAGGAGTTCTACACCGTGATGTCGCTGCAGGAGGAACTGGCCCGATTCGGAATGCAGATCGAGTCGTTTGGCGACAGCACGGTCATCGTGCGCTCGTACCCGTCGGTGCTGCGCCATTTCCAGGCCGAAGCCTTTCTGCGCGACCTGCTGGACGCCCTGGCGGAAGACGGTGGGGCCAAAGCGCTGGAGGACCGGGTGGAGAACGTCCTGAAGGTGATGGCGTGCCGCGGCGCGGTGAAGGCCGGCCAGCGGCTCAGCGCCGATCAACTGCGCTGGCTGCTGGAGAGGCGTGCGGCGGACGGCACCACGGACACCTGCCCGCACGGACGCCCGACTACTGTGACCCTGAGCCGCACTGAACTGGACAAGCAGTTCCGAAGGCTGGGCTAGCATGGGGGACAAGTTCATGGACCAAAGCGGGCCGCAGCCGGTCTCCTGGCGCCACTGGCTCCGCGCGGATTGGTCCACCATCAGCCTGCTGGGGTCGAACCTTTTCGTCATCGTGCTGGCAGTGGTCGAGGGTTGGGCGCTTCGGGAGGTCATCTGGATCTACTGGGGCCAGAGTGTAATCATCGGTTTGTCCAACTTCGCTCGCATACTGCGGCTGCGCAGGTTCAGCACGGAGGGGGTGCGCGTCAACGACCGCCCCGTGGACCCGACGCCCCAGACGCGCAGGCAGGCTGCCTTCTTCTTCCTCTTCCATTACGGTTTCTTCCACGCTGGCTATCTCGTTTTCCTCGCGGCGCAGACCGAACTGCCCCGGGAGCAACTCCCGCTTGTGCTCACCTGCCTGGCCGCCTTTGCGGCGAACCATGCCTTCTCCCTGGTCTACAACTGGAGGCGCGACGCCGAAGGCTGCCCGAACCTGGGTATGATCATGCTCCTGCCGTACGGCCGGATCCTGCCCATGCACCTGACCATCGTCCTCGGCGTCTTCCTGGCGAAAGGGGTGGGCGGCACCGTCTTCTTTCTGCTCCTGAAGGCCGGTGCTGACCTGCTGATGCACGGCGTGGAGCATGCCGGGCTTTCAGGCGAGCCCGGGGCCGAAGCCGCGGACGCACGGTAAAGGGCTGAGTTCTCTTGCCGGACCGTGCAACCCGGCGCAGGATGCCCTAACATATCGCCCAGGGAGATACCGCATGGAAACAGTCCGTGTCCAGCTTGGCGACCGGTCGTACGACGTGGTCGTCTATTTCGACTTGTTGAGCGACCTGCCGGAGATGCTGCGCGATCGCGACCTGGGGCGCGCCAACGTAGCCGTCATCACAAGCCCGATTGTGGGCGGGTACTACTACGAGACCGTGCACGATGCGCTGGCGGACGCAGGAGCGGAGAACGTGGCGCGGTTTGACGTGCCCGACGGCGAATGCAACAAGAGCCTGGAGATGTTCTGCGACGCCGTGAGCTGGTTGGCCGGTTTCGCTCCGGATCCCAGCATCGAGCCCGTCGTGCTGACGCTCGGCGGGGGAGTGGTGGGTGACCTGGGTGGCTTCGCGGCGGCGTGCTTCCGGCGGGGTGTGCCCTACGTCCAGGTACCGACGACGCTGCTGGCCGCCGTGGACAGCAGCGTGGGCGGCAAGACGGCCGTGAACCTGCCCGAGGGCAAGAACCTGGTGGGCGCGTTCTACCAGCCAAGGCTGGTCTGCTTGGACCTGGAGACCTTCAGCACATTGCCCCTGCGCGAGATCCGGGCCGGGATGGGCGAGGTCATCAAGTACGGCGTGGCCCTGGATGCCGATCTCTTCCATTACCTGGAGGAGTCGATGGACGACCTGATGGACCTGGACGAGGGGACGCTGATGAAGGTCGTCACGGCTTGCGTCCAGCTCAAGGCCGACGTGGTCGCCCGCGACGAACTCGATCGCTCGGGCGTGCGCATCTGCCTGAACTTCGGGCATACGCTCGGCCACGCGATAGAGACGGCGTGCGGGGGCAGCCTGAGCCACGGGGAGTGCGTCTCACTGGGCATGATGGCGGCGGTGAGCATGTCGGTGGACACGGGTATCTGCGATTCCGAAGTTCCGGAGCGACTGGAGGTCCTGCTGGAGCGGGCCGAACTGCCGGTGCACTACGAGGGACTGCACGTCGATGACGTGCTTGACATAATGCAGCACGATAAGAAGTTCGTTTCCGGCCGCAACCGCTTCGTTCTGCTCACGGACGTGGGCGAATGGACGGAGGAGACCGACGTTCCTGCAAGCGTGGTTCGCAAGGCGGCCGAGAGCGTGTTGGCGTAGACCGCAAGACGAGTGGGAAGGAAAACGCACATGATCACGCTGAATGATTTCCAGAAAATGGACCTGAGGGTGGGCAAAGTGGTGGCGGTCGAGGATCATCCGAACGCCGACAAGCTCATGATACTGCGAGTGGACCTCGGGGAGGACCAGCCGCGCACGATGGTCGCCGGGCTGAAGGAGTACTATGGGCGAGACGAGCTTGTGGGAAAGACGGTGGTCGTCGTCGCCAACCTGGAGCCGGCGCGTCTGCGCGGAGTGGAAAGCCAGGGGATGCTTCTGGCGGGGCAGGAAGGCAACGTGGTGTCGTTGCTGACGCTCGACAAGGACCTCCAGCCCGGAGCCAAAGTGCACTGAGCTGCCGGGCAGGGAAGGACCGCTCCACAGGAGAAACCCGGCGTGCAGCGGGCTGGGCCGGGCGCTCAGCCTGTAGGGGGTGGTGTGTTGAGTTGACAATCCGCCGCCGATTCAGTATATTCAACTTGTTGCGCACGTAAGACGGTGCTCGCCTTCGTCTTTCATGATCGGTCCCTCCGCGGCGCAGAATGCGTACCGAATATGCCGGCGCACTGCCCGCCCGGGCCCGGCCGACCACGTTTTCCGGAAACGGCATATGACTACATTGAGGAGTTGAACTTGGCGAACGTAAGCATACGCGATCTGATCAAAGCGGGGTTTCACTTCGGACATCAGACCAGCCGGTGGAACCCCAAGATGGCGCCGTACATCTTCAAGCGCCGGAATCTCATCCACATAATCGACCTGCGTGAGACCCTTCGGGGCCTTATCACGGGCCGCAAACTCACCGAAGCCGTCGCCGCCAAAGCCCAGGATGTGCTGTTCGTCGGCACCAAGAAGCAGGCCAAGGGCATCGTTGCCGAGGAGGCCCAGCGGGTGGGCATGCCGTACGTGGCGGAGAGGTGGCCCGGCGGTCTCCTGACCAATTACACCACTATCCGGAGTCGACTCGAGCGACTGCGTGAGCTGGAGAGCCTCGAGCAGACCGGCGAGATCGGCCTGTACAACAAGAAGATGGTTTCCTCCTTCCGTCGCGAGAAGCGCAAGATCCTGCGCAACCTGGGCGGCGTGCGCGGCATGAACGGCCTGCCCGGGCTGCTCGTCATCGTTGACCCCGCGCGCGAGCATCTGGCCGTCAGGGAAGCCATCAAACTCGACATCCCCATCATTGCGCTGACGGACACCGACGGGGATCCGGACGAACTGGACGTGGTGGTGCCGGGCAACGACGACTCCATCGGTGCGATCGAGATATTCGTCAGGCTGATGGCGGCCGGCGCAAAGGCGGGTCTGGCGAGCCGAGGCATCGTCCCCGAGGCCCCGCCGCAGGTAGAGGAGCGCGAGGAAGAGTCCGCTCCCGTGCATCCACCGGAGGCCGCCGAACCGGCCGCGGAGGCGGAAACCGCTGAAGAAGCGCTAACCTCCGAACCGGAGGCCCAGGAAGAGGAAGAGGCCGAGCCGGCCGACGACGCGCCGGAGACCGAGGACGTGGAAGCGGACGCCGAGCCCGCGCAGGAAGAGACCGTTGAGTAGGCGTTTCCGCCGCTCTGCGATGATCCCGATCAAACCGTGCGACATCGCGCGCACGCCAACACCGAACTACAGACTGTGAGCACAGCGAAGGAGCAGCAGATGGCCATTACCGCCCAGGAAGTCAAGGAGCTTCGGGAAAAGACCGGAGCGGGCCTGATGGACTGCAAGAAGGCCCTGGTCGAGGCCGGGGGCGATCACGAGAGAGCACGGATGATTCTGCGGGAGCGAGGGTTGGCCGCCGCCCAGAAGAAGAGCGACCGCGAGACAGGCGAAGGCATAATCGTCCCTTACATCCACGGCAACGGGAGGATCGGCGTACTGGTCGAGCTGGCGTGCGAGACCGACTTCGTCGCCCGCAATGAGGAGTTCGCCGAACTGGCCAAGGAGCTGGCCCTTCAGGTGGCAGCGATGAGGCCGCTGGTGCCCACCCCCGAGGATCTCCCCGCCGAGGTTCTGGAGGCCGAGAAGGCACTCTACCTGCAGCAGTGCGCGGACAAGCCGGAGCAGATCCAGGACCGGATCGTCGAGGGCAAGCTGGAGAAGTACTACGAGCAAACCTGCCTGGTGCGTCAGCCCTATATCCGGGACGACTCGCGGACCGTGCAGGACATCATCAACGACACGATCGCCAAGCTGGGCGAGAACATCGAGGTCAGACGTTTCGTGCGCTTCGAGCTCGGCGAAAACGACTGATCGGTGAGAGCACCGAGGCGCATCCGCCCCTGCGGGAGCCTTTGCGATGACGGAACAAGAGCCGCCGCAACGCGTGCTGCTGAAACTCAGCGGCAATGCCTTCGGCGAAAGAGGCGGGGCGCCCTTCGCCGAATCCGCTCTTGACTTTGTCGCCGGCGAGATCGCCGATGCCCGCGAGTCCTGCTCCCAGATCGCCGTCGTGTGTGGTGCGGGGAACATCATGCGCGGCGGTTCCTTTCGGCCCGCCGGGCCGGCGCGCATACGCGCCGACTACGCCGGTATGCTCGGCACGGTCATCAACGCGCTGGTGCTGCGCGATCATCTGGAACAGATCGGCCTAACCGTCTCCCATTACGCTGCCCTGCCGATACCGCGGACGGCCGACATTTTCGATCTGGATCGCGTTGTCGCCGACCTGGAGAGGGGGGCCGTGGTGCTCCTGGGCGGCGGTACGGGGAATCCGCTTTTCACCACCGACACGGCCGCCGCCCTGCGCGCGAAAGAGATCGGCGCGGACCTGCTGCTGAAGGCCACCCGGGTGGACGGAGTATGCTCTGCCGATCCGGAGCTCGAGGAGGATGCGGAGCTATACTCAGCGCTCAGCTACGGCCAGGTCCTGGAGCGGAAGTTGGGCGTGATGGATCTCACCGCGGTGTCTTTCTGCCTTGAGCACTCGTTGCCCGTGCGCGTGTTCAACTACGCCGTGCGGGGCAACATCCGGCGCGCCGCTGCCGGCGAAGCGATAGGAACACTCATTGGGAGAGAATCAGATGCCAGTTGACGATATCCTGCTCGACGCAGAAGACCGGATGGAAAAGGCGGTGGAAGTCTTCCACGAGAATCTGCGCGGGATACGCACGGGCACGGCCAGCGCCGGACTGGTCGAGTCGGTCCGCGTCGACTACTACGGCTCGCCCACTCCGTTGCGTCAGCTCGCGCAGATCGCGGTTCCCGACCCGCAGATGATCGTGATCAAGCCCTACGATCCGGGCTCTGTCGCGGACATCGAGAAGGCCATCCAGACCTCCGAAATCGGCATCAACCCCCAGAGCGATGGGAAGGTGGTGAGGCTCAGCGTTCCGCCGCTCAGCCAGGAGCGACGTGAGCACCTTGTGACCCGCATCAAGACGCTTGCCGAAGAGGCGAAGGTCGCCATCCGGAACATCCGTCGTGACGCCAACCGCCAGTTGGACAAGGAAGAGAAGGAATCCCTGATTACCGAGGACGACTGCCACCGGGCGAAGGACGGCGTTCAGGAGCTGACCAAGCAGTACGAGGACGAAACGACGACGCTGCTGGAAAAGAAGACCCAGGACATCATGCGAGTATGAGCCGCCCGGCGGCGTTCGGGCCGTGGGCCTTCAGAACGTCATTGCTTCCATGAAGTAGGTCTGGAAGTCGGGGCGGGTGGCGAGCTCGATGTAGTCCGTGGTTCGGCTTATCCGTTCCGCCTCGTCCCTGCATGACCGGCATACCAACGCCGCTTTGGCACCCGTCGAGGCGGCGTTTCCAATGAACTCGATGCGATCCGTGTTCACGGCCGGCAGCAGGCCTATGCGCTTCGCGTGGGACCGGCGAATAAAGTTGCCGAATCCACCGGCCAGCAGCACGTGGCTCACCTCTTCCGGCGTGGTGCCGAACTCCTCGGCGGCGACGCGCACGCCCGCCTGAACTGCCGCTTTCGCGAGCTGCACCTCGCGGACATCGCGCTGGGTGAGCAGAATCGGCTCGCGTATCTTGCTCTCCGCCGCGCCGACCAGCACAACGGCCGGCTGCCCGTCGAACTCCACCACGCAGTCTCGCAACGTCGGCGGGCATTCGCATTCCGTCGGATCCTGGATCCGGCCGGTCGAGTCGATGAGCCCCACGTCCAGCAGTTGGGCGACGGCGTCGATCAGCCCGCTGCCGCAGATGCCGCTCGGGCGCCCGCCGCCGATGACGTTCACCTCGATGCCGTCGTTGACCACGACCTTGCTGATGGCCCCCTCGGATGCGCGCATTCCGTAGCGGATTCTGGCGCCCTCGAAGGCCGGCCCGGCTGCGCAGGAGCAGGCCACCAGCCGGCTGTGATCGCCGACAACCACCTCGCCGTTCGTGCCGATATCGATGGCAAGCTGCACCGTCTCGCTGCGCAGCATGCCGGAGGCCAGGACGACGGCTACCGTATCGCTGCCGACGAACCCCGCGATGTTGGGCAGCAGGTGCAGATTGGCGTTGCGGTTGATCTCCAGCCCGACGTCGGCTGCCCGGACGTCCAGCGGCTCGCGGAACACGGCGACATAGGGAGCCTGGGCGATCGAGGTGGGGTCGACGCCCATGAAGATGTGGCTCATCGTTGTATTGCCGGCCGCAGTGACCTCGTACACGGATTCGGGCTCAATTCCGGCCGCGCCGCAGACCTCCAGAACCATCTCGTTCAGGCAGGCCATCAGTCGTTTGCGCAGCCGCTCCAGGCCGTCGGCATGATTCTGGATGTATGTCACGCGCGTGACGACGTCGTCCCCGAAATGGACCTGCGGATTAGTGCGCGCGGCAACCGCGGCCGAGTGGCCTGTGGACAGGTCCATCAGCGTGGCGACAATGGTGGTGGTCCCAACGTCGAAGGCGACCCCGTAGACGCGCCCCGTCGTGTCTCCGCGCTCGATCCACTGGATCTCCGTGCCTTCCTGAACTACGGTCACGCTGCCGTCGCCGTCGGCCAGCAGGGAGGGCAGGGCGCGGACGAGGGAGAGGCTGACGTCCATGTCCGAGCCGCAGTCGGCCGCGCCGGCGGCGCACAGCGCGTCCTTGACGCGATCGCACGCGCTCCGCTGGTCCTCAACCGACGCCTCGTCGAGCGTGACGGCCACCTTGCGCACATTCGGGTCGAACGGATACTTGGCCTCCGCACCTTCAGTCAGCACCATCTGCTCGAAGAAGCGCGTTTCCTGCGGGATGGTGACCACAAGGTCGCGGTCGACGGTCAGTTGGCAGGCAAGCCTGTGGCCGTCGCGAAGCTGGCCGGCATTGAGGTGGCGTCGGTCTGTAGACGTTGGCTCGGGCGCGTCGTCGGTGATCTCCACGCGACATTTCCCGCACGTTCCCTCGCCGCCGCAGGGCTGGTTCAGTATGATTCCGGCCTGACCGGCGGCTTCCACCAGCTTGGTGCCGCCCAGGACGAAGACGCTTCGCCCCTCGGGCTGGAACGTCACGCGGAATGTCTCGTGAGCCATGGTTCGTCCTCGAATGAACTCGGGTGCGGTAGGGCGGACAGCCTAGCGGGCGGCTCAGAAGCTGTCAAGCGCGTTCTCCGGCGCGGGGCGGTACTCCAGGGGCTCCATCGAGTATGTTCCGCGTCCCTGCGTGAGCGAGCGGAGGCGCGTGGCGAATCCGAACAGCTGCGAAAGGGGGGCAACGGCCCGAAGGACGCGCAAGGACTCTCTGGTGATGACCTCGTCGATGACACCGCGGCAGCTATTCAGATAGCTTATCACGTCGCCCATGTTGTCTTCCGGCGTCACCACCTCCAACCGCATGTAGGGCTCATACAGCTGGCATCCGCCTTGCTCCAGCGCCTTGCGCTCCGCCATGGACGCCGCCGCCTCGAAGGCCAACTCCGTCGAGTCGACGGGGTGCGTTTCGGCATCGATCAGCACGGATTTCAGATTGATGAGCGGGAAGCCGTAGAGGGCGCCGGACGCGTTGCTGGTGAGGGTCCGTTCCACCGCCCGCGCAAAGTGCGGAGCGAGCTTGTCTTTGGGCACCCGGCACTCGAACTGCAGGTCAGAGCCGCAGTCGGTGGGCTCGAAGCGAATGGTTACACGCGCGAACTGGCCGCGGCCTTCGGCCATGCGTTCGAAGGTCTGCTCGATGGTCACGGCGTCTACCAGCCCCTCGCGGTAAGACACGCGCGGCTGCCCGACCCGTGCGTCGACGTTGAACTCGCGCAGAAGTCGGTCACGAATGATGTCCAGATGCAGTTCGCCCATGCCGCTGATCACGAGTTGGCCCGTCTGCTGGTCCACGTGCTGGCGAAAGGTGGGATCCTCGCGCGCGAGTTTCTCCAGCGCCTGGTCCAGCTTGCGTTTCTCGGCCTGGGTTTTCGGCTCGATGGCCATGGATATGACCGTCTCGGGGAAGTGCATCCTCTCGTAGACAACCGGCTTCTTGCGGTCGCACAGGGTGTCGCCGGTAACGGTGTATCGCAAGCCGTTGACGGCGACAATGCTCCCGGGGCCGGCCTCGGCGACCTGCTCACGAGCGTTCGCGTGCATGCGGTAGACGTGGGTGACGTGCTCCATCTTGTCCTGGTTCGCGTTGAACACGCGGGAGCGCTCCTTGAGCAGGCCGCTGTAGACGCGCACGTATGTCAGGTCTCCGTGACGTTCGCTCTGTATCTTGAACGCCAGGGCGCTGAACGGCTCGTCGGGGTCCGCGTGTCGCTCAACGGCCGTGTCCTCTGAGGGATCGGTGCCCTTGATGGCCGGCACGTCGTCCGGCGCCGGTAGATAGTCGCAGATCGCGTCGAGCAACGGCTGCACCCCGCGATTCCGCAGGGCGGCACCGCAGAGCGTGGGATGGAACTTGCCCTCGATGCAGCCCTGCCGCAGTGCGCGAACGATGTCCGCTTCGGTGATCGGTTCCTCAACCAGGAACTTGTCGGCCATCCACTCGATCTCTTCGCAGAGCGTCTCGACCAGATGGCCGCGTGCTTCCTCGACCGCGTCCGCGTGCTCCTTGGGCACGGGGGCAACCGTGTAGCGCGCCCCGAGGGTGTCCTCCTCGTAGATCAGGGCCTCCCGGTGGATCAGGTCGATCACGCCCGTGAAATCGTCGTGATGCCCTAATGGCAGTTGCACGGGCAAGGCGTTGGCACCCAGACGTTCGCGAATGTCCTCGACCACCTGCCCAAAGTTGCTGCCCAGCCGGTCCAGTTTGTTCACGAAGCAGATTCGCGGGACCTTGTACCGCTCCGCCTGGTGCCAGACGGTTTCCGTCTGTGCCTGCACGCCTCCCACGCCACAGAACACGACCACCACACCGTCCAGAACGCGCATACAACGCTCCACCTCGGCGGTGAAGTCGACGTGGCCGGGCGTGTCAATGATGTTGATCTGGTACTGGTCGCGGCGCGGCGAGTCATTGCCGGCTTCCTTGTTCTTCCAGAAGCAACTGGTGGCCGCCGAGACGATGGTGATGCCGCGCTCCTGCTCCTGGGGCTTCCAGTCCATGGCCGCGGTGCCTTCGTCCACACTGCCCATGCGATGAACGCGGCCGGTGTAGTAGAGGATGCGTTCGGTTACAGTGGTCTTGCCGGCGTCGATGTGGGCGGCTACGCCGATGTTTCTAACATCCTGCAGGTTCACTTTGCACCTCTATCGCATGCGGGACCGCAACCACAAAAAGAAAGGGCAGCCGAACCGGCCCGCAGGGGGCCGCACAGCTGCCCTGCATTCGGTGTTGCCTTCTTCAGCGACGGCGCGCGAAATGCGCGAACGCCCTGTTGGCCTCGGCCATCTTGTGGGTGTTCTCGCGCCTCTCGTACGCCGTTCCCTGTCGTCGGTAAGCGTCGGCGATTTCGTCGGCCAGCCGCAGGTACATGGGCCGGCCCTTCTTGTTCCGTGATGCTTCGAGCATCCAGCGGAAAGCCAGCGCAATGCGCCGCTTCTCTTTGACTTCGGTCGGCACCTGGTAAGTCATGCCGCCGATCCGCCGAGAGCGGACCTCGATGATGGGCGCGACGTTGGACAGCGCGGTCTCAAAGACCTCCAGCGGGTCGTCGGCACCCACGCGCTCGACCACCACGTCCATTGCCTTGTAGAACACGCGCTGGGCCACGCTCTTCTTGCCACCGTTCATCAGGCCGTTTATGAACTTGGAGACCAGCTTGCTCTTGAAGCGTGGGTCAGGTTGCAGATATTCGTCTGTGAACTCGTAGTTGAACGCCATTCGCGCCCTTTTCCTGTGTTGACATCGTAAGAGAGAGCGTCGTCGGGTTACGACGGACGCTTCACACCGTACTTGGACCTGCTGCGCCGGCGGTCCGGCACGCCCATGGCGTCCAGGGTACCGCGAACGATGTGGTAGCGCACGCCGGGCAGGTCGCGCACGCGGCCGCCCCTGACCAGCACGATGTTGTGCTCCTGCAGGTTGTGCGACTCTCCGGGAATGTAGGCCGTGACCTCGCGTCCGTTGCTTAGCCGCACCCTGGCCACCTTCCGCAGCGCGGAGTTCGGCTTTTTCGGGGAGCGGGTCGTCACGTAGAGGCAGACGCCTCGCTTCTGCGGGCATTCCTCCAGATCCGGCCTCTTGCTCTTGCTTCGCTGTTTCTTCCGTCCGTTCCGGACGAGTTGGTTAATCGTCGGCATTGCTGCTGAATGCCCCTTTCATGGGGTGCTTGGAGATTGCCATTCCTACGTGAGACTAAGAATCATATTCTAACTGCTGGGGGCCGGTTCTTCAAGCTCCTGGAGCACCGGGGCCTTCTCCAGTTTCTCCAGATCGGACGTGTAGAACAGCTCAAAGCCCGTCCCGCTGGGGATCAGGTGCCCGAGGATAACGTTCTCCTTGAGCCCCTCCAGCTTATCGACCGCCCCGGACAACGCCGCGCGCGTCAGCACGCGGGTGGTGTTCTGGAACGATGCCGCGCTGATGAAACTGTCGCTGGCGAGTGCCGCCTTGGTGATGCCGGCGATCACCGGCTCAGCCGTTGCGGGTTCCCCGCCCTGGCCCACCACCTCTTCGTTCATGTCGCGGAAGGCGAACTTGTCAACCATCTCGTCCGGCAGCAGCTTGGTGTCGCCGGGCTCCTTCACGCGCACGCGGCGCGTCATCTGCGAGATGATGATCTCGAAGTGCTTGTCGTCTATGGTTGCATCCTGCGTGCGGTAGACGTTCTGGATCTCCTGCAGCATGTAGTTGTGCAGGGCCTCCTCGCCGCTGATGCGCAGGATGTCCTCGAGCACCAGCGGACCGTCCACCAGGGGCTGGCCGGCGGTGACGCGGTCGCCACGGTTAACCCTGAGGTGCTTGCCGGCCGGCACGGTGTGCTCGGAGCTGTAGCCGGTCTCCGGGTCCTCGACGCGGATGACGGTGCGCCCGCGCCGACGCTCGATTTCGGTGACCACTCCGTCGATCTCGCTCATGACGGCCGGGTCCTTGGGCACGCGGGCCTCAAACAGCTCGGTCACGCGCGGCAGGCCACCGGTGATGTCCTGGGTGCGCTGCACCTCGCGCAGGGTTCGGGCCAAGCGCACGCCGGCCGTGATCTGCTGGCCGTTCTCGACCTCGACGATAGCTTTCTCCGGCAGGGGATACAGGCTGAGGATGTTGCCGGACGGCCCCTCGATCAGGATCTGCGGGTGCATGTCGCCCTTGTGCTCCATGATCACCTTACGGCTGGTGCCGTGGGTATCCTTCTCGATCTTGAGGGTCTTGCCCTCAACCATGTCCTCGTAGCGGACCTTGCCGTCCACCTCGGCGAGAATGGGGGTGAAGTGGCTGTCCCACTGCACCAGCTTCTCGTTCGGGGCAACGGTGGCCCCTTCGTCGACGAGAACTTCCGCGCCCAGCGGCACATTGTGTCGTTCGAGTTCGCGGCCTTTCTCGTCCGCAATCACTAGTTCGCCGTGACGGCTGATCGAGACACGGTTTCCTTCCGGGTCGGTGACCACAACCAGGTCTTCGAATCGGACGGTTCCGGCGCGCTTGCCGAAGATGTCCGTGTCCTCGCTGCCGCTAATGGCGACGCCGCCGATGTGGAACGTCTTCATAGTCAACTGGGTGCCGGGCTCGCCGATGGACTGAGCGGCGATGATGCCCGCCGTTAGGCCTCGCTCTGCCAGTGACTTCCGGGCCAGGTCCATGCCGTAGCACGTGGCGCACACGCCGCGGCGTGTCTCGCACGTGAGAGGCGACCGAACGCGGATCTTCATCCGCTCGTCCAGTTCCTCGATGCGGCGGGCGATGTCTTCGGTGATCAGTTCGTTCTCGCGAACGATCACTTCGTCGTTGACCAGGTCGACGATGTTGTCGCGGGCCACGCGTCCGACGATGATGTCGCGCAGGGGCACCGCGATGTGGTCGCCGCGCATGACGGGGCCCTTGGTGACGCCGTTGACTGTGCCGCAATCCAGCTCGTTGATGATAACGTTCTGGGCGACGTCGGCCAGTCG
>CAZZNQ010000055.1:0-27345 GCA_964655775.1 uncultured candidatus Brocadiaceae bacterium
GCAGCCCGTATCTTACTCCCGGTTGCGAGGTCGGCTCACTTCATAGCTTCTCCTTCGCTCGGGCAGTAGATTGGTAGCACGTCCACGCAGTGGTGCAGGATCCCCAGGTCCAGCTCGCTCTCCTGCTCCAGCCGGGCTTCCACGTACTCGGGGACACGGTCCGGCTCCAAACAGCCGAATCCCATCTCCTCCACGACGGTGCGTGGTATGCCTTCCGTGACGAGCGTGGCACGAAACCGGCTCTTGATCGTGTTGAAATAGAGCGCCTCGGCGATGCTCAGCGGGTCGAAAGCTCCGGGTTTCTCAGTCAGGCGCCAGAGTTCCTCGTCGCTGAGCGCGGCCAGGCCCACGGCTTCGGGATGGGTGGGGCTTACGCCGTCACGGCACGGTGAGAGCAGGAGGATCTCGCCGCCCGGACGCGCCCCGATGGCCGCCGAGAACAGGCCCTTGTCGGCCTGGAATAGGTCGAAGTCTATGGGGTACGCGCTGGCCAGGACAAGACCTGCTCGGCGTCCGAAGGGGATGCCCAGCACCTGCTGTGCGCGCTGTACGCCCTCCCGGTGGGCATCCACGAAGTGGCCCGCCACCACGTGGCAGACTTGGCCGTTGCGATTCAGAACTGTGTTGATGATGAAGTCCAGCCCTACGGCGCCGGCAAAGTCTTCCATCTCGTCGCGGCACGGAGTTTCCACTTTGCCGAGTTGCTGCTCGCTGGCCCCAAGCAGGTGCATCTGGCCGGTCGTATGCCGGCCGGCCACGCCGGGGAGGAGGATCTTTGCCCCTCCGCTCCAGCCGGTCGGATGGTGGGGCACGATGTTGCCCACCCCAATGCGCAGGTCCGCCTCAACTGCCTGTCGGTTCACCCATATATCCGTGCCCCGCTGTGTCACGCCGAAGTGCACGAGATTCCCGCTGTCCAGGCAGTCGTGGTTCACCACGCGTACGCGATCTGTGACGGCGTGCCCGTATTTCGCGGCCATCTCTGCCTCAGTGAGCTCCCGGTGGGTGCCGGTGGCCACGACAACGGTGACGTTCTGGTCGGGCACTCCGGCTGAGTTGATCTCGTCCAGCAGAGCGGGCACGATTCTATCGGTGGGAGTCAGGCGTGTCTGGTCATCGCCGAGGATAACGACCTGTGCCCCGGCCGGTATCACCTCGCGCAGAGGGGAGGTCCCGATTGGTGCCCGCAGGGCGCTTACCACCGCCTCCTCGACGCTTGCGACAGGGGCGACATCGGCAGGAGCGAGTTCAAAGGCCAGCCGCGTTTCTTCGACGGTGAACCTCAGTTTTCGCTCGCCGTAATGTACGTCTACTTGGCGTCTCAACTCTCTCCCTCTTGACCGGCACCGTAGACGAGTTTTCCTCGCGCCATTGTCCAGCGGACGCGCGCGGCCCCGTCCATTACCGTGACATCCGCGTCCTTGCCGGGCGCCAGACTACCTTTCCGGCCGTCCGCTCCGATTATCGTGGCCGGCGTCAGGGTTGCCATCCGCACGGCGTCCTGCAGGCTCAGTCCCATGCGTTCCATGGCATTGCGCACGCAGACGTCCAGGGTGGTCACGCTGCTGGCGTAGGCGCTGTTATCGGGTAGGCGCGCGATCCCGTCCTCGACCACGGCCTCCACGCCTCCGACAAAGTAGCGACCAGGCGGCATGCCGGCGGCGGTCATGGCGTCGGTTACAAGGCAAACGCGGTCGACGCCTTTGGTCTTAACGGCCAGGCGCATCAGCACGTCACCGATGTGCCAGCCGTCACCAATAAGCTCCGTGGTTAGCCGATCCTCGTAGAGCACGGTCTCCACCACGCCGGCTACCCGTTTCAAGTTGTCGCGGCGTAGAGTTCCCATGTTGCAGAAGCAGTGCACGGCGTGGCTCATACCGGCTTCGATGGCCGGCGCGAACTCCCGGTATATGGCGACGGAATGCCCGCAGGCCGCGACTACGCCCGCCTTGTGCAACTCGTGGATCAGGTCCATCGCTCCGTTGAGTTCCGGGGCCAGCGTCATGGTGGTCAGTACGTCCGCGTACTCGAGGAATGGTCTGTAGCTTTCCGGTGCGGGACATACCAGCAGTTCCGGGGGGTGGGCGCCCTTCTCGGCCGGGTTCAGGAACGGGCCCTCTTGGTGAACGCCCAGTAGCTGCGCACCACTCAAGCCGTCTCGGATGACCGCGCGCGCGTTATCGAGGCCGGCAAGCAGGTCCTCCGTCGGGGCCGTGATCATGGTCGCTACAAAAGCGGTGACGCCCCTGGTGACAAAGAACCGGCTCATGGTCTCCAGGGCAGCAGGAGTCGCGTCGAGCACGTCGGAACCGTGGCTTCCGTGCACGTGGATATCGATCAACCCGGGAACGATGTAATGCCCGCCGGCATCAAGGATGTCTGCCCCCGGCGGCTCGTCCACTTCGCCGCGCCGCCCGACGGCCTCGATTGTTGCGCCGCGAATCACGATCACCCCGTCCCGTATCACCTCAGTGGGAGTCAGGACGGTCCCCTTACGTATCACGGTATGGGAGGACATGGCCCTCCTCCGTTCAACGTGCCTGGCAGCAGGCGGCTATGAAGTCGTCGGAAACGGCCGAGTAGCCCAGGCCGGTCTCAATGAGGCGGATGGCCGCCCGCGCCATGCACCCGTGCTCGCGCGTGTCGGCGAACTCGTACGCCGTCGTGCAGTCCCGAAGCACCACACAACGGTAGCCGAACTTGGAGGACATCTCGCGAATCGCCCCCGGAACGTTGACCAGGCACAAGTCCGCCATGAAGCCGACGTAGAAGAGGGTGTCGATGTCCCGGCGTCGGCACAGGCCGTTGAGCTGCCACCCGTCCAGCACAACAAGCTCCGAGTCGAGGGGGCGGACCGGCCGCGCGATATCGAACTGGTCCTTATGCGTAAGCCAGACCGGGCCGGGGAACTCCTCCCCGTATTCGTGTTGCCATTGCTCTGGGATGGACCTGGGCCGCACGCAGCGCTCGAACGGCAGTTGGTTGATCCGCGGCTCCAGGTCGGGGTCGTCGCCAATCTCGCGGAAGCTCGCGTAACGTGCGGCATAGGTATGCTGTGCCAGGTGAAAGACCGCAACACCGGCCTCTCGGGCGGCTTCCAGCGCCGGGGCGATCTTGTCTCGCATGATGTCGCGCGCTTCGAGAACCCAATCCGCGGCCTCGCCCGTCGGCTCGGCATCGGCCGGCACCGGGTAAGGGCCGCCCGGCTCGCCCAGATTCCAGCAGTGCACCAGCACCAGGCCCACCTGGCCGGCCGGTTTCTCCAGCATGTGCTCGTGGAAGCCCTCCGTCCCGGACGGCGGCATTCCCGGTCCGTAGAGCCGGGCAGTCTGATAGTACCTTACGGGCATCCGGAAGATGGATTCGGACACGGTGGGCGATCTCCTCTTTGCTGCTATAGCGGATCGGCTTCGATGTCGTGGATGGTTACGTCGCAGTATAGCGCGATAATCAGCGCCGAACCACGGGGCGACTCGCCCTCGCGTCCCTCGGCTGTCAGGTCGCAGAGCGGGCGGTCGGGCTCGCCGTCCGGCCAGACGCGATAACGGTACTTCGAAGTCCGCCCCGGCCGGGAGCGCACGCCGAACTCGAATACGTGAGGACGGGCGGTGGTCAACTCAATGGGATTCGTCTCGGCCACGGCGATGTCCCTGACGACGCCGTCGGAGATGTTGAGCGAACGCACACGGGGCGGGCGCTCTTCCCATCTTGCCCGGTACCAGCCGATGGCGCCGCTGGGCCGCCATTCGCGGTGCGGCTGGTGCTCGTCGGGGTAGTGGCCCGTCCAGCGGAAGAGCAGCCCGAAGCCGCCGGTCAGCCCGCTCTCGCGTTCGGAGAAGCCGTGGACGGTCGCCGTGACGCGCAGGCGGTAGTCGGTCCATTCTCGGTCGCCTACGGCCACAAGGCGGTCGTAGTGCGGGTGCGCCGGGCGGATGCCGCCGTCGTCGAGTTCCCATCTCCCGTCCACGATCTGCACGCCGTCCATGAGCGGCGCCTTACCATCGGGACCCAGCCGGCACGGCAGGGGCCAACGCCGGTCCGGCGTGTATTCCACGATCATCTCCCTCGCCACCTCGCGGCCGTCCTCGGCGGTTGCCGTCAGCTCGACCGTGTTCGCCCCTTCGCGCAGATCGCGGACGGGAAACTCCGCGTTGAAGTCCCCGGCGGCCTGGAGCCGCAGGCCGTCCGGCCCGAGGGACAGCGGCCTCGGCTCGCCGCCGTTGAGCGAGCAGCAGAGCGACCGCACCGGCCCGTGCACTGTCCCGAGCACGTTCACCCAGCGCTGGGGATTGCCCGCCGATCCGAACGACTGGACGTCACCGTACCAGAACTCTATCTCGGGCGTTTCCACCAGCCGATACTCCTGGTGAGGATTCAGAACTCCTGGAGCAGATTCAGAAGCTCGCGGTCGAGCGCATGACCCCGGAAGTCCTCGTAGTCCACGTCTTGGCGGCCCGAGTCCAGCACGCCGAACGAGCCGCGGAAGTTCCACAGTGCGTAGCCGATGCCGCGTTCGGTCAGGATCTCCAGCACGTCGCGGAACCATCGCAGGAACACGTCGCGCGGTGTTCGGTTAAAGCAGCCGCCTTCTCCGCAGTGCACGCCGACGCCGTCTGTAAACAGGGCAGCCCACCGGCCGTAATGCTGTTCCAGTGTCGACCGGTCGCACGGTTCTCCTAGGTGGTCGACACCGGGCCAGCGCGGCTCGGGCCAGTCCTCGGACGGCACCCAGTGGGCTTTATAATGGCTGACGGTCATCGGCAGGTATGCGCGGCAGCTCTGGGTCACGTTCAAGTCGCTCAGCTCGGGGCAAGGCTCGTTGCCCGCGAACAGACCGTCGATGACTATCGGTCGTTCGGCGTCGATCTGCCGGATAACGTCGACCGCCGCCCGGATCACGCGTTCGTGGTCGGCGCGCGTCATCACTTCCTCGCGCACGCCGGGTGGCTCGTTTACGAGGTCGAAGCTCAACTCGTCTCCGGGTATGCCGTGATAGCGTCGGGCGAATGCCTGCCAGTGGAAGCAGAAAGCGTCCTGGGCCTCGCGGTCTTTCCAGAGGCTGAACGGTTCCTCCAGCTTGCCGCGGTTGATGCAGTAGCCGGGCGCCCGATGGAAGTTGAGCGACACGTGCAGCCCGTTCCGCCTGCCCAACTCCACTCCGCGGTCCACCTTCTCCAGCGCGGCCTCGTGCAGGACCAGCACGTCGGCCGGATCAGCCCAGAGGCGGTAGCACATGGGCAGCCTCACGAAGTCGAATCCCCACTCGGCGATCCAGGCGAAGTCTTCCTCCCGCCAGTTGCCGTCGCTCGTGTGGGAGAACATCTCCAACAGGTTGAAGCCCCGCCGGCGCGGTGCCGGATTCGTCGGTTCGTTTGCCATAGTCAGACTTGCCCTCCGCAATTGGGGCGGCGTTCCGGTCGCCCGACCGTCACACCTATCTCTCGAAACGCCGAGTTCACGGTTCCCTCGACGGCCTCGAAATCGGTCTGCTCGCAAAAGCCCACCGTGAACCTGGCCGGCGTGCGCACCATGAACTTCTCAAGCCCGAGCCGGCCGAACCCGAAGACGGTCATCTCCCCACGCATCGGCCAGTACGAGTCCATGAGGTCGTCCGCCTCATGGTGGGCCAGATACAGCACACGGGACGCGTTGCCGGCGCCGAAGAAGGCCCACTCCGGCTCAGGGATTGCGCCCTCCCAGGATTCGGAGGCCGGTGTCCGCACGCCCGTGCTGCGGACGACGAAGTCGCCCTTTTCGTCCAGACACCCGCCCGGCGTCCCTTCGTAGAGGAACCAGTAGGGGTGGCCCGCCCGCAGGACCGCCATCTTGGCGTAAGCGGGGTACACGTCCCACCGACAAGCCCACTCGCCGTCTTCGGATTCCGAGAAGATTGTCACTTTCAGCGGCCCGGCTGCGATTACCCGACTGGTGCAGTGCGTGCCGCCGGGATGGAAGTGGCCCTCCGGATGCACGAGATTGGGGATACCGCGGTACTCGCCAGCCGACTCACCGCCGGGGTGGTAGCCGATCCAATCGAGCCCGTCGCGGTCCTCCATACTGGCGAAGCCGGCGCCCGACTTGTGGTAGTAGTACGTGGCGGAAGGAGTCTCGATGCGGAAGCTGTCCTGTCCCTCGTGCTCGACGCTCTCCGTCAGCCGCACCTGCGGGGAAGTAGACCGCTGTGGGCCTTGCCCGACATAGACGTGGAACGTGCGGACGTCATGCGGCGGAGTCACACCCGTCAGCATCACCGTGAGCGCGTCGCCGTCCGACTGGAAGGGGACTTCGGTGTCCTTCGCTCGTCCTTCGGAGTCCAGTTCCACCACGTCCACGACTGAACGGTTTGCCCTATCGAGCGTGACCTCCACGGGTCGGTCGCGTCGCTCGTATCCGGCCGCGGTCACCGTCACCAACCTTCTATGATCGGCCGCCTGCACGATCCACTCGGTCTGCTGTCCCACTCGGGTCTCCTGCACATGTTTAGGGGAGCGCCGGGTGCGGCCAGTCGTCCACGATCCGCATACCGGTTCGGATTACGTCCTCCCTGCCACCGGTAACGGCGAACAGGTATGAAGTGTAGGGCCTCCATTCGCTGCGCCAGTGGGGAAAGAACTCCAGACCCTTGCCCCACAGAAGCTTGATGTAGGTCATCACGTCGGCGGGCACCACGCGGGCGAATCCCCGGCCGCCGTCGCCATCATATACGCCCAGGATGTACCATCCGTGGTAATCCATCGGGCTGGGACCCCACGGCTTGTCTCGGAGAGGGAAGGGGTAGATGGGATGGAGGTCGTCGGTCAACCGGTGGTGTTCGTTCGCATGGTTGCGTAGTTCGGGTTCGTCCATCGCCTGCCGCGCCTTCTGCCACTCTTCGGCACCGTATATCGCGTATTGCCCGCCTTCCCGCGAGCCACCGGGCGTACCCAGGTCGCAGATATGGGGAAAGCCCGCCTGGAGGTAGTCGATTCGGACTACCCGGCTGCCGGGGAAGATGGACACCTCGGATACGGCCGGCCCGTCGAATCGCACGGTGCTCCAGGTCAGGCGAACGGTCTTAGCCTCGGCGTCGTCCCGCACCAACTGCACGTCGCGCAGCGAGGTCCGATGGGCGGCCGAGTCCAGCCAGTGGCCCTGGCTCTCTCCCAGGGACTTCACGACGAATCCGCGGATGTAGGTCTGGAGCTGATTGTTGGTGATGCCGCATCCGTAGTGCACGCGGATCAGGTCGTTCTCCAGAACAACGCCCCATTGTCCTGCACCGTCCGCACCCGTCCTTATCTCTCCCCAGTCGTCGGGTCCGCCGGCCAGTTTGCGCCAGACGTTGGGCGCCCTGAAGACCTCGGCCTCGATCAGGCTGACCTTGGGCGGCTGGGCAAGCAGCTTCCCTCGGGCGATCACTTCCTCGGGTCCGTCTTCGACGTAGTAGAGGTAGCGCGTCAGCCGCCCCGTCTTGTCCGGCCAGAGGCTGTAGCCGGCGCGTTCTGCGCGCCAGTCCACGAAGTAGGCCGTCTGCACGGGAGCGGCGCAGGTGCCGATGCCGCGGCCGTTGTGCAGGTTGACGACGCCTATGATCAAGTGGTCGGCGAAAACGTGATCGGGCATGTAGCGATAGCGCGGGTCTGTCTCGGCTCGCTCTTTGTCGGCCGTGAAGCCGCCGCGTGTTTCCTTGTCTTCGCCTATGCCTTCCCACGTTATGGACGATGGGTCGAAGTTGAAGGCCACATAGCCGAAATTGCGCTCACCGTCGGCTCGCTTTCTCATGCCGCCGGGCACGGCCGTATCCACCACGGCACCTCGGATGTTCTCAAACTCTTCCTTTATGAACGGACACCCGCGGTAGAAGGTAACGCGCTGTGAGAGGTCGGTCACCAGGTGTCTGCCCTCGACCATCTTCTCCTCGGCGTGAAAGCGCACCCGCTTGTAGATGGGCCCGTCCACCTCGACCTCGAATGTGGGGGCGACTTCTGTGTCCGGTTCCCAGTAGGTTACGTCACTGCGCGACTTCGCCCAGCTCTCGGGAATTGCCTCTCCTCCGAACTGGTCTTCCTGGTGTGCTTTAATCACGAACGCGTCCTGGCACCCCCACGTCTGGCCGAAGGTTCCTGTCTTCAGCCCGTAAGAGACGTGCAGTAGTTCATTCTCGAACCCGTCCTTACCGGGTTCTATTCGACCCCAGGAGCCATCGTATTTCGGAGCCGATGCCTCGGGATTGCCGTAGTGGAGGACGATGTCATGGCGGGCTTTCCCGGCGTCGACGCCCACCTGAAAAGTGACCAGCATCCGGCCCTCCGACAGGGATTCCGTCTGTAGCGGGACCTGTTCGCCACCAACGGTGATGCGCAGGTCGGCGCCGTCAGGCTGCATCCGGCCGTCCGCTGCGAGGGTCGCCGCGTCCAGCTCGAAGGAGACCGGAAACCGCCGCGCATCCACATCGGACCGCTCCACGACGTGAAGGACCACATGGTGCGCCCAAGCGGCCATGTCTTCCCCTCCCGGCTCGGCATGCGTCAGGCCGAACATGGCGGGCAGCGCGGCAGCCAGAAGCACGAGGAACGCGTAGGTCACGTGACTCTCCCGCGATAGCGTAGGCCACCAGAATCGTCCCGCCGGCGACGGAGCCTATGATTCTTCATGTTATCCCGACTCTCGGCCGGAATGCAGAGCATACATGGCGAGCGTACTCGCCATGCTCCGGGTGCGCATCTCCCAGTATTCTACTCATCGCCGCTCGATACTCCAAGGTCGGTGACTTGACGAGCGTCGCCGCATGGAAGATAGTGGTCTTCGGACCTCGGCGGCCGATGGTGGAGGACGTGAAGATGGCCGAAGGACCGGTTGTGCACTATTACGCGGAACAACTGGGAGTGGCCCTGGAGGGGCACCCGGTCCGGGTCCAGTTCGGTGTAAGTCGACTCAAGCCGCTCGAACCCCTTTTCGACGGTGTCTGTGTCGATCGCGTTGAGGCCCACGGGAAGCAGTTCCGCATACACTTCCCCGACGGCAACCTGCTGCTGGTTCACCTGCTGATGTGGGGCAGTTGGCGCATCTACCGCTCGGGCGCCGAGTGGGACAAGCCGGCCGACCTCGCGCGCGTCGTTCTCCGCACCAAAGACCATGAGGCAGTGGCCTTCTCCGCGCCCATCGTCCAGGTCATGACCGAAGATGAACTAGCCGAGAACCCGCGCTGGAGCAACCTGGGCCCCGATCCGCTGCGCGAGGATTTCTCGGCCGACGAGTTCTGGCGTCGACTGGACGCCCGACCCGGCCGCCGGATCGGCGAAGCCATACTCGATCAGTCCGTTCTTGCGGGCGTCGGCAACATCCTGCGGAACGAGATTCTGTTTCGTTCTCACATCCGGCCGGCCGCGCGCGTGCGTGAACTCTCGAACAGCCAAAGGGCGGATCTGCTACACTGGACGCTGGAGCTGTGCGAACGCTGGCTGAACGACATCCACCACCAGCGCGACTGGATACGCGTCTACCGCCGCGCAGGCAGGCCGTGTCCGCGCTGCGGCACCAGCATCGAGTTCTCCCGGCAAGGCGGCAGAATCACTTACACTTGCCCGAAGTGCCAGTCATGATCCAAGACGAGCGCGTCCAGGAATTGACGGAGGGCGCCCCGAGCAAGGGCCGTTACGTGCTCTACTGGATGCAACAGTCGCAACGGGCGCGATGCAACCATGCGCTGGAGTACGCCGTCCGGCGGGCCAACGAAATCGGTCTGCCGCTGGTGGTCGTTTTCGGCGTCACACAGCGCTTTCCGGAGGCCGGCCTGCGGCACTACGCGTTTATGTTGGAAGGGCTTCAGGAGACGACCCGGGCGCTTGCGGATCGTGGCATCCGGCTGGCTGTGCTGCTTCAGCCGCCGGTGGAGGCGGCGCTCGATATGGCGTCGGATGCGGCGCTTCTCGTCTGCGATCGGGGCTACCTGCGGGTGCAGCGCCGATGGCGGGAGCGTGTCCGGCAGAAGGCGCCGTGCCCTGTAGTCCAGGTCGAGGGCGACGTGGTGGTACCTGTGGATACGGCGTCCGACAAGGAGGAATACGCCGCCAGAACGTTTCGTCCCAAGATCCGCGGCGCGCTGGAGCGGTTCCTGGTGCCCCTGGAGGAGACGCCCCTCGAACGCGATTCTCTCGGGGTGGACTTGCCGACGGAGTTGCCGGGACGTACCGAATCGCTTCTGGAGCGCATGCGCATCAACCGCGACGTGCCGCGTACCGGGCGGTTCTGCGGCGGGACATCGGCCGCACTGGAGCTCCTGGGTCGATTCGTCGCAGAGAAGCTGCAGCATTACGCCGATGAGCGAAACGATCCCGCGCATGACTACGTCTCGCACATGAGCGCCTACCTGCACTTCGGCCAGATGTCGCCGCTGGAAATCGCCCTGAGGGTGCGCGACGCCAACGGTGCGGACCGCAAAAACGTGGACGCTTACCTGGAAGAACTGATCGTGCGGCGCGAACTGAGCATGAACTTCTGTCGCTACAACTCCGAATACGACGAGTTCGCGTGCCTTCCCGATTGGGCGCGGGAGACGCTGGAAGAGCATGTGTCCGATGACCGGCCCTACACTTACACGGCCGAGCAACTCGAGAAGGCCGAGACACATGACGAGTACTGGAACGCCGCGCAGCGGGAGATGGTCGCTACCGGCAAGATGCACGGTTACATGCGAATGTACTGGGGCAAGAAGATCCTCGAATGGACATCCCGTCCCCAGGACGCTTTCCGCGTGGCTTTGCGTCTCAATAACAAGTATGAGCTGGACGGGCGTGACCCGAACTCCTACGCCGGCGTTGCCTGGTGCTTCGGCAAGCACGACCGCCCCTGGACGAAGCGCGAGATCTTCGGCAGCGTGCGCTACATGAACGCGAACGGGCTGGAACGCAAGTTCGACATGGACGGCTACCTGCGACGCGTGGATTCCCTGGTTTCCGACACAGAGGACGGCAGATGACAGAGGACGGCGCACTGGAGAGCGAACAGAGCCCCAGACCGCGCGTTGGCATCAGCACGTGCCTGCTGGGTGAGCGGGTCCGGCATGACGGAGGGCACAAGCTGGATCATTTCCTCACCGACACCCTGGGCCAGTTCGTGGACTGGGTGCCCGTGTGCCCGGAAGTGGAGTGCGGCCTGCCCACGCCCCGCGAGGCGATGCGGCTGGTGGGCGATCGGGAAGATCCGCGACTGGTCACTTCGCGGACGGGCGAGGACATGACGGACAGGATGACGGAATGGGCGAGCAGGAGGCTGAGCGAACTCGAGGACGAGGACCTCAGCGGCTTCGTATTCAAGAGCGGCTCGCCCAGCTCCGGTATGGAGCGCGTCCGGGTGTACGACGCCAACGGCGTGCCCAGCAAGATCGGTTCGGGTATCTTCGCCGCTGCGTTCATGAAGCGTTTCCCGCTGCTTCCGGTGGAGGACGATGGGCGCCTCCACGACCCTGGCCTGAGGGAAAACTTCATCGAAAGGGTCTTCTGCCTGGCACGCTACCGCAGCTTCCGGAAGGCGGAGAGCAGCCTTGGCGGATTGGTCGAGTTTCACGCGCGACACAAGTTTCAGATCATGGCGCACAGCCGCAAGCACCTGACGCAGATGGGCCGGTTGGTCGCACGGGGGAAGGAAGTGCCGCTGCCAAAGTTGCTGCGCGAGTACGAGGGCCAGCTGCTGGATGCCCTTCGGCTGAAGGCTACGGTGCGCAAGAACGCGGACGTGCTGATGCATATGCTCGGCTACTTCAAGAAGCTGCTCACAGCCGACGAGAAGCAGGAGATGCTGGAGCTCATAGAGAGCTATCGCTCGGAACTGGTGCCTCTGGTGGTGCCGGTCGTGCTGATGCAGCATTACGTGCGCAAATACGAAGAGCCCTACCTTATGCGGCAGACGTACCTCAACCCACATCCCGACGAGCTGAAGCTGCGCAACCACGCATAGCGCCGCGGCGGGCACGTCACAAGGAGGAAGAGATGGCAACACTGGAAGCCGGTGACAAGGCTCCGGCGTTCAACCTGATGGACCAGAACGGCGACAAGGTCAAGCTCAGCGACTACAAGGGCGGGAAGGTGCTCGTGTACTTCTATCCGAAGGCCGGCACCTCCGGCTGCACAACGCAGGCGTGCAGCGTGCGGGACGCGCTGCCGGAGCTTGGCGATCTGGACGTTGCGGCCGTTGGCATAAGTCCCGACGAACCCGAACAGCAGAAGAAGTTCGATGAGAAAAACGACCTCGGATTCCCGCTGCTCTCGGACCCGGACCACAAGGTCGCGGACGCCTACGGAGTATGGGCCGAGAAATCGATGTACGGGAAGAAGTACATGGGCATCATCCGCTCCTCGTTCCTGGTTGACGAGAAGGGCAAGGTGGCTCGGGCCTGGTACAAGATCAGCCCGAAGAAGACCGTGCCCGAGGCCATGGCGGCCCTGGAGGCCTGAGGCATCAGTCGCCGGAGAGCAGGGCCAGAAGTCTCTTGACTAGGTCCGGCAGACGGGCTTCCACTTCGGGGCTGAGCGCTTCGTCGAACGCGAAGGACGCAGCGCCGATGGAGAGGGCGTAGGCATCGGGGCAGCGACCATAGAGCGCACGTGCCATGCCCAGGACGGCCGCCGGCTCCAGCCTGTGGCCAAGATCGGGGGAACGCGGGTCACCGGGCTCGACCCGGATGCAGGAGAGCGCGCCCGGTTCGCAATCGCAGCGCGCGTCGACGAAGATGACGGTGTCCGCGCGGCTGACCGGCTCGGCCATCTCGGGGGTGAGCTGGTGCGCGGATAGCGTGTCGACGCCGGTGCCTCGTTCCTCCAAGAGCTCGATCACGCGCGGTCCGAGTCCATCGTCACTGCGGAGGCGGTTTCCGTAGCCGATGACCAGCGCCCGGCCCATCAGTCGCGCCTCAACGAGTCGGCCAGCTTCCCTTCGGCGTCGTAGAGGTCGATCATCATCGGCATCTGACCCATGGCGTGCGTCGAGCAGCTCAGGCACGGATCGAAGGCCCGCACCAGCGCCTCGCAGCGGTTGAGCATGCCCTCGGTGAGCTGGCCGCCTTTGACGAAGCGCCGTGCCACCTGCAGGACGCCGGCGTTGATGGCCAGATTATTGTGTCCGGTGGCGATGATAAGGTTGGCCCACTCCATCAGACCCTCGTCATCGGCCTTGTAATGATGGATCAGGGTTCCGCGCGGCGCCTCGCTCACGCCGATGGCCTCACGCGCGTTGGGTGCGGCGACGGAGCGAACGTGCGTGTCGAGGATGTCCGGCTCGTTCAGAAGTTGCTCGATGCGCTCCAGGGCGAAAACAATCTCGATCAGGCGGGCGTAGTGGTAGTGGAAGGAGCTCAGGATCGGTCCCGAGCCGCCCTCAAGCTGCCGGAAGCCTTCCAGCTCCTGGTCCGCGAGGGGGGTGCCGCACTGGTCGATGATGTTGAGCCGTGCCAGCGGCCCCACGCGGTACATGCCTTCGGGATATCCGACCGGCCGATAATAGGGGAACTTCAGGTAGGTCCAGGGCTCGATGGCCTCGCCGATCACGTCCTGGTAGTCGGCCGGGTCCATCTTGTCCACCAGACGCTCGCCGGTGCTATCCACCACTCGGAGCTTCCCGTCGTAATGCTCCAGGCCGCCGTCTTCGTTGACGAGGCCCACGAAAAGGCTGGGGAAGTTGCCGAAGGATTCGATCGCGTCCCGGTGGTCGTCCAGCATGCCCTTGTAGGCCTCAAGCGTGTTTCGGGCGATATCGAGCGCCTCGGGCAGGTCCTTCAGTATGGTGTCGCGAACCTCGGCCGAAAGCGGCTGATTCACTCCGCCGGCGACCGTCCAGGCGGGGTGTATCTTCCGGCCGGCCAGGTGCTGTATGACCTCCTGTCCGAACTGTCTCAGGCGGATTCCCTGCCGAGCCAGCTCGGGATGCTCTTTAATGAGCCCGAAGATGTTCCGCTGCGCCGGATCGGCGTCCATGCCCAGCAGCAGGTCGGGCGAGGACAGATGGAAGAAGCTCAGCGCGTGGGACTGGGCGAGCTGGGCCAGGTTAAGGATGCGGCGTAGCTTCACCGCCGTCTCCGGAATACGCACGGCAAGCAGCCCGTCACACGCTTTGGACGACGCGATCAGGTGGCTGACGGGGCAGATGCCGCAGATGCGGGCGGTGATGGATGGCATCTCATGGAACGGCCGCCCCTGGCAGAACTTCTCGAAACCGCGGAACTGCGTCACGTGGAAACGGCTCTCGGTCACCTCGCCCTGGTCGTCCAGGTGAAGGGTTATCTTGGCGTGCCCCTCGATGCGGCTGACGGGGCTTATGACTATCTCCCTGGCCATCTTGGGTTCCTCATTATCCGAACTTCGTGCGGACTCCGCGACCGGGTATGCGTCCCTCCAGAAGTTCACCGAGTATGAACCCGATGAGCTGGGCGTCCGGAGGGCAGCCCTGGATGTACTCGTCCACCCGGATGATCTCGTGCACCGGATGCACTTTCGGCAGAAGGTGCGGGATATCCTCGTGGGGTATCTGTGGCTGGGCGTCGGCGTCCTGTACGTAGGCGAACTCCAGCACAGCTTCCCGCCCGAACTGGTTGCGCATGGAGGGCACGTTGCCCGTTACGGCGCAGTCGCCCATCGAGACGACGACCCTCGTGCGCTCGCGGATCTCCCGGACCATCTCCACGTCTTCGTCGGTGCTGACCGCGCCGGTGATCAGGAAGACGTCGAACTCGGGCGCCAGTTCCTTCGCGTCCACCAGCGGGCTGTAGAGCAGTTCGATCTTGTCCGCCAGCGGCACCAGTGCCGCGTCCAGGTCGAGCGTGGACATGTGGCAGCCGGAGCAGGCATCCAGCCAGATCGTTCCGAGCCGTGCCTTAGCCATTGTTCTCCTCCTCCCGCATGGTGGCCAGATAGGGAAGGAAGTCGCGTTCCTTCGCCATCTCGCCCACGCCCTTGCCCTTTTCGAACAGCGCACCGGTCGGGCAGACCTGCACGCACTTGCCGCAGTTGGTGCACGACTCCGAATCGCCCCACGGCTGGTTCAGGTCGGTGATGACGCGCGTGTCGATGCCGCGGCCGTTCAGGTCCCAGGTGTGGGCGCCCTCTACCGCGTCGCAGACGCGCACGCATCTCTGGCAGAGCACGCAGCGATTGTGGTCCACGCCGAAGCGGTCATGCGTTGCGTCCACCTCCACGACGGGATCCATGTAGCGCCAGCGGATGTGGTCGATGCCCAGATCCATCGCCAGGCTCTGCAGTTCGCAGTGGCGGTTCGAGACACAGACCGAGCAGATATGGTTGCGTTCGACGAATATCAACTCGACGATCTTGCGGCGGTAGTCCTGCAGGCGCTTGGAGTTGGTGGTGACCTCCATCCCTTCCTCGATGAGCGTGACGCAGGCGGGCATCAGCTTGCGGCTGCCCTTCACCTCGACCACGCAGACCCGGCAGGACCCGATGGGCGCGAGGCCCTCAAGGCTGCAGAGCGTGGGGATGTGGATGCCGCTCTCCGTGGCCACCTCCAGGATGGTCTGGTCGTCGGTGCCGCTGACGTCCACACCGTCTATCTTCAGCGTCTTGACGTGGCGCGGCGCCCTGACTGGTCCACTCGGGCCGGCTCCGTGTGCTCTCATTTTCTCGCCTCCACGGCGGCGTTCATCTTGCATACTCCGGCGGGGCAGTGCTTGTCCTCGATGTGCGCCATGTACTCGTCGCGGAAATAGCGCAGCGTGCTCAGCACCGGGTTGGGCGAGGTCTGCCCCAGTCCGCACAGGCTGGTCTCCTGCACCACCTCGCACAGTTCCTCCAGCATCTCCAGGTCTTCCATGGCGGCGGAGCCGTCGGTGATCTTCGTGAGCAGGGCGTGCATCTGCGGGGTGCCCACCCGGCAGGGCACGCACTTGCCGCAGGACTCGGTGCGGCAGAAGTCCATGAAGTACTTCGCCACGTCCACCATGCACGAGGTGCTGTCCATCACGATCATGCCGCCGGAGCCCATGATGGAGCCGACCTCCCGCAGCGACTCATAGTCCACCGGCATGTCCAGGTACCGGGCCGGTATGCAGCCGCCGGACGGGCCGCCGGTCTGCACGGCCTTCAGTTCCCGGCCCTGGGGTATGCCGCCGCCGATGTCGTAGATGATCTCGCGGAGGGTGGTGCCCATAGGGACCTCGATGAGGCCGGTGTTCACCACGCGTCCCGCAAGGGCGAACACCTTGGTGCCCTTGCTCTTCTCCGTGCCGATGCCGGCGAACCAGTGACCGCCGTTGCGCAGGATGGCGGGCACGTTGGCGAAGGTCTCTACATTGTTGATCAGCGTCGGGCAGCCCCACAGGCCGTAGTTGGCCGGGAACGGCGGACGGGGCCGCGGAGTCCCACGCCGGCCCTCGATGGAGGCCATCAGAGCGGTCTCCTCGCCGCAGACGAAGGCTCCGGCGCCCAAGCGAATCTCCAGGTTGAAGTCGAATCCCGTGCCCCCGATGCCGACGCCCAGCAGCCCGGCCCGCTTCGCCCGTGCGATGGCTTTGCGCAGGCGCTCAATGGCGAGGGGATACTCGGCGCGAACGTAGACGAATCCCCGCTCCGCTCCGACGGCGTAGCCGGCTATGGCCATCCCTTCCACCACCCGGTGGGGATCGCTCTCGAGCACGCTGCGGTCCATGAACGCGCCCGGGTCACCTTCGTCGGCATTGCAGACAACGTATTTCGGGCGCCCCGGAGCCTTGGCGACCGTGCTCCACTTGAGCCCGGTGGGGAATCCGGCCCCGCCCCGGCCCCGAAGCCCGCTCACGGATATCTCGTTGACGACTTCGACGGGTGCCATCTCGGTCAGCGCCCGGGTCAGGCCGGAATAGCCGCCGGCCGCAATGTATTCCTCTATGCGTTCGGGGTCCACGGCGCCGGCGTTCTCCAGCACGATCTTCAACTGCTTGGCCAAGGCCTCCTTCTCGGCTTTCACCTCCAGCCTTGCGACCGGTTCACCGCCCAGGGCGGCGACGATGTCGGCAGCGTCTTCGGGCTTCACCCGTCCGTACAGCATGCCGTCCGGTTCGACGCTCACCACGGGCCCGGCCGCGCACGGTCCCATGCAGCCGACGCCCCTGGCGCGACACGATTCACCGAGGCCCCGCTCCTCGATCTCCTTCTCCAGGGCCTCAAGCACGCGGTCGCTGTGAGAGGACAGGCATCCCGCCGCGACGCAAACGTTTATCGTGTGGGCGTAATGCTTTTCGGCTTCCTGCTCTTCGGCCGCGACCTGTTCCAGTTCCTCAGGCATCATGGTTCATCCACCCCCTGATCGTCTCCAGAACGTCCTCGGGTGCCAGGTTGCCGGTCACTTCGCCGTCAAGCACCGCCGCCGGTGCGATTCCACAGGTCCCGAGGCACCGGGCCGTCAACACGGACAGCTTGCCGTCCGCCGTGGTCTCGCCGGGCTCGACTCCGTATTCGTCCTTGATGGCGGCCAGGATGTCGGCTGCGCCCTTGATATAGCAGGCCGTCCCCATGCAGATCACGCAGGTATGTTCGCCCTTGGGCTTGAGCGTGAAGAAGTGGTAGAAGGTGGCCACACCGTATACGGCGCTGAGAGGCAGCCGCAGCGACTCCGCAACGTAACGCAGCGCTTTTTCCTCCAGGTAGCCGAACGCGTCCTGGACGGCGTGCAGCACCTCAATAAGCCCGTGACGCTGGTAGCCGAGCCGTCGCATCGTCGCCTGGACGAGCTTCCATCGCCGGTCGTCGGTAGGCGGCTCGGGTCTTGCCGTATCTCTCTTCTGTGCGGCGGTGAAAGCTGTGCCTGGCGGATTCATTGCGCGAGACTCACGGTTCTAAGATGGATGCCTGGGAAGGAAGGCCGGACAGCGTATGTACGGCGCGGTCGGCTCGCCCCCGGAAGGATCGGATCAACCGGCGCCTGCGTCCGTGCGAACGTAGATTCCAGGTTACGAGCCAGTATGGTACGCCTTCTATGGTCCGCGTGCAAGTTCATATCCGCCCCAAGCGATGTCTCGCGGGCGCCGAAGCGGGAGATTTCCGGATGGCGAGGGCGGTCCCCATCGCGTATAATCGGATGGAGAGGTAAGGAGAGTTCGAAACAAGAATTGTCAGGAGCAACACGATCACAGTATGGCGGATCTGAAAAGAGCGGATCTGGCTCTGCGAGCGGAGCGGGCTGTGCTTTGCCAGGTGGTATCGGTGGAGGATCGCAGCGACGCCGACGAGACCTTCGAGGAACTGGAAGCCTTGGCGCGCAACGCCGGCGCGCGCGTGATAGGGGGATTGCGGCAAAAGCGGACTCAGCCGGATCCGCGCTACTACGTGGGGAAGGGCAAGCTGGCCGAGCTCAAGCGCTGCTGCGATGCTGCCGAGGCGGACGTGGTGGTTTGCGACGACGAGCTCAGCCCCAACCAGGTCAAGGTGTTGGAGTCGCATCTCGGGGTAAAGGTGGTGGACCGCACCGAGGTCATCCTCGATATCTTCGCCGCCCACGCCCGGACGAAGCAGGCGCGATTGCAGGTGGAGCTGGCGCAGTTGCAGTACGAATTCCCCCGGCTGAAGCGCATGTGGACACATCTGGACCGGACCGCCGGCGGCACGCTCGGTGGGCCGGCCGGAGGCGGAATAGGAGTGCGCGGGCCCGGTGAGAAGCAGCTCGAGGTGGACAGGCGCCTCGTGCAGAAGCGCATCCACGATCTGCAGAACAACCTGGCGAAGATCGAACGACGCCGCGAGGCGACGGTGGACGCGCGGGCGAATCAGTTTCTGACCGCCGCGCTGGTGGGCTACACGAACGCGGGTAAGTCCAGCCTGATGAATGCACTGGCCGGCTCAGATGTGCCGGTCCGCGACCGTCTTTTTGAGACCCTCGACACCCGCACGCGCCGCTGGGATCTGGGCGAGGGGCTGACGGCGCTGCTCAGCGATACCGTCGGATTCGTCCGCAAGTTCCCGCATCAGTTGGCGGCGTCATTCCACGCGACCCTCGAGGAGGCCGTGCAGGCGGACGTCCTTCTGCACGTGATCGATGCCTCAAACGCCAACAGCGAGCGCGAGGTCACGGCGGTGCGAAGGGTGCTGGAGGAGATCGACTGTCTCGGAAAGCCCACTCTCTATCTGCTCAACAAGGTTGATGCCGTGGAGGACCTTTCAGAGGTGCCTCTCCTGAGGGATGCGGTGGGCGAGGTGATCTGCACCAGCGCCGTGACCGGACAGGGACTGGACGAGGTGCGCCGGCGCGTTGCCACGGCGGCGCAGAAGCGCTACACCCGGGCGCACGTCGCCGTGGAGTCGAATCTGGGCCGGATCAACGCCTACCTTCACGAGAACGGGCGCGTTCTGGAGGAGTCTGTTGCCGGGCATACCATGCATTACACGGTCAGCATCGGTCCGGAACACGTGGGCGTCCTCCGCAAGATGGGCGCCGAAGTCGAGGAGGACGCCGTCGGCCGGCCTCAGCAGTGACCGGCGGTACGCCACTGTTCGGCGTCGGGGAAAACGGTCTTATCGGCCTCGAGCGCTGACCTTTTCGCCTTGTTTTCGCAGTTGCCGAATCGATGTTTCCAGCTTCGACTTCCCCGATCACCTTCATCGCACGCAACGGCTTTCCCGGGGCGTACATGTTGTGGGGCGCCCGAGGGCGGACGCGATTCATGTTTGGGAATGACGTCGAGATATGACTGCAGAGCACGACAAGAGCCGAGGCTTCCGGGCGGCCGGCCTGTCCGCGGCCACGGTGGGCCTGGTGGTGGTCTTGCTGCTCGTGGCGGGTCGCTCAGGGCGCAACTCGCCGGCCGTTCCGGTGCGTGTGTACCCGCACCCGAAGGCGGAAGGGTCTTTCCTGGCCCAGTTCAGCGCGATGGGCACGGACGCGCGCCTTCAGGTGCAGGCGGCCGGCTTAGACGACGCAAGGCGGATGTGCGAGGCGGCCGCGCAGAGGGTGTGGGGCCTGGAAGCCCTGATGAGCACGTACAGCCCCGGCAGCGAAGTCAGCGCGCTCAACGGGCCGGGGCGGCGCGAGTTCGTGCCCTTGTCGCCGGATACCCTGGCTGTGATCGCGGAGGCGAAGCGGATGCACGCGCTGACCGATGGCGCATTCGAGGTCACTTACGCGCCGTTGCGAACGCTGTGGCGCCACGCCCAGGAGTTGGGGCGCGTCCCGCAGCCGCAGGAGGTCGAGAAGGCACTGGCGATGGTGGGGCTCTCAAAGCTGACGGTGAAGGGTGCAAGAGCGCGTCTGGATTGCGACGGCATGGAGGTGGACCTCGGTGGCATCGCCAAGGGTTATGCGATAGACTCTGCCGCCGAGATGCTTCAGCATTCGGGCGCGGAGTCCGGCATCGTGGACATTGGCGGCGACATGCGGCTGTTCGGGCGAATGGCCCCCGGTCGGGACTGGCGGGTCCGAGTGCGGCAGGTGAAAGGCGCAGCCGCGGACCACGTTCTGACGCTGCCTCCGTGCGCGGTGGCCACCAGCGGCGATTACGAGCGCGGCTTCCGGATCGGCGACAAGCGGTACTCGCACATCGTCGACCCCCGGACCGGTTGGCCGGTGGAGAACATGACCAGTGTGACCGTGGTCGCGCCGGATGCGATCAGCGCCGACGGTCTCGCCACGGGGCTGAGTGTGCTGGGCGTGGAGCGTGGGATCGAGATCGTTGATTCCCTTCCCGGCGTAGAGTGCCTGATAATGGAACGCAGGGCGGACGGCAGCGTGAGAGACCACGCGTCCGCCGGCTTCCCAAAGCTGATGGAGAAACCGTGATGGCGTCCGTCGAGGAACTGAGGATCAGGCTTTGCGATCTTGGATTCCGCATCCTGCAGATGCCTCCCGAACAGGCAAGAGCGGGCAGCGCGGCGGCGGCGCTGAAGCGCTATCTGCGGCTGAAGAGGGGCGGCCTTGCGGCGGCGTTGGAGATCGAGGCGGAGGGCGACGCCGTGTTGGTTCGCGCTCGTGGCGAAGCGCCGGGCGAGATGCTCCGCGAGTTGCGCGAACTGATCGCGCAGGCCCGTGTGCCCGAGGTCGACAGTGAGATCGAGGTGGACCCCGAAGAATTCGCCATTGAACTCGGCGACGTGGAACGCGGTCCTGAACTGGAGAGGGAGATCGCCCGAAGCCGGGTGCGCTACTTCCCCCATCCCACCTGCGAATGGTTCGAGATCAGCACCGGCGAGCTCTTGCTCACCAACCGGTTGCTGACTTACACGCCGGAGTGGAACATCATGCCGGACGACGCCGCGCAGAAGGAGGGGCAGCACATCATTCCGCTGGATCGCGTGCTGGAGTTCCGGCGGGGCGAGTGGTGGGACGTGCCGTGTCTGATGGTCGAGTTGCCTGAGATCACCTACCGGTATGGATGGCCGGCCGAGCGGACCGATCTGGACACCATCTTCGACGTCGACGAATGGCTGATGCACCTGCGCAATCTGTCCGAGCGTGCCGAATGACCGGGCGGTTCCAGTTCCCGCGCAGCGCCCGGCTTCTCACCAGCCGGGACTACATGCGCGTCTACCAGCAGGGGCTGCGCTTCTCCGCGCCGCCGTTGCGGTTCCGGGCGGTTCGCAACGGTCGGGACCTCAGCCGCCTCGGGCTCTCTGTGGGCCGCAAAGTGGGCGGGGCCGTGGTGCGCAATCGCTGGAAGCGCGCGATCCGCGAGGCATTCCGACTGGAGCGCCACCGGCTGAACACGGGTTGGGATATCGTGGCCTCAGTGGACTGGTCGGCCAATCGTTCGGATGCGGCGGGCGTCGCCGATGCCTTCGGATCGCTGATCGAATTCCTGAACCGCCGGGATGCAGGGAGTTGAATCTGCTCAGGCTCATCAACCGCGTGCTGGTCGGCGGGGTCGTCTTGCTTGTGCGCGCCTACCAGGCGACACTTTCACCGATTCTGCCGCCCTCGTGTCGATTCACGCCGAGCTGCAGTCAGTACATGATTGAGGCCGTGCGGAAGAAGGGATTCGTCGTCGGCACGCTCAAAGGCCTCTGGCGCATCCTGCGCTGCAACCCGTTCTGCAGGGGTGGCTACGACCCCGTGCGCTGAGCGCTCGGATAGCCCATCTCCAGCGCCTTGCGTATGTAGAAAAGCACCTCCTGGTGCTCTTCGATCAGGTCGTTTACCAGGGGGGCGCGCCGGTAGAAGCCGCTCTGGTCCCGGTTCCTCTGCAGGCGGTCAATGAAATCCAGTTCCGCCTCCTCCGCCTCGCGAAGCGCCGCGCCGGCTTCTTCGCCCCCGATGCGACCGAACGCGAGCGCGACGGTCCAGCGCACGTAAGCCGGATACTTGAACTCCTCAATGCGCCAGCGCCATGCCTGCAGCTGCTCGTCGGACGGATTCTGCCAGTCCTCCAACTCGATCGGCTCGGTGAAGGTGCCCTCATCCGTCAGACGTATCTGCCCCAGACCTTCCTCCATGTCTGCGGGTGCCTCGACGGGTCTGCCCTTGGTGGTGAGATACTTCGCGAGCGCCGGAACGGCCTTCTCGACGCGCAACTCGCCCAGTGTCTTTGCGGCGGCCCATACGATGATCGGCCCGGCTTCCCTGGGTATCCGTCTGCCGTCCGGTCCCTCGACCATCTGCGGCCGGCTTATGCGCGCCATCAGGAAGTCGACCACGAATTCGCCCGATTCGGTCAGCGCTTCCTGAGCGCGGATGCGCAGCGCCGTCAGGTCACGCAGCTTTGCCTCGCTGATCTTGGCACTGCCCGCCACGGTCTCCTGGAAACGGTCGAGTTCTTCGAGCAGGTACTCCACGCCAACGCGTTCCCGCACCTTGCACAGGGCGATGGCTGCACCGATGCGGACTCGGTTGTCCATGCCCTCGTCCTGCATGGTCTCGGTCAATACCTCGATGATCTCGCTCCGGCGCGCCCGTGGGCACCGCGGTGACTGCGCCGCGATTCCGAGCCCCTCCGCCGCGGCGACGCGCCACACGGTCTCCAGCCGGCGATCCTGGAAATCGGCCATCAGCTTGTCGATGCTCTCGTTGTCGGCGATCACACCCAGCGCCGCCAGGATCTTCTCGGCTCGCTTGCTGTCCAGAGTCTCGTCCAGCTCCGTGATAAGCGCGGCGCGCACCTCGTCCAGCACCTGTCGTGCTCGCGGAGTGCCGGGGCGGTCGGCGGCGATCCAGTCGACCAGCGGTCGCACGGCCAGGTCCTTGAGGGCCTTCAGGTTGGCCTCGGCTGCTTCGCGGATTGTGGGATCGTCAGCCGTCAGACTGTTCAACAGCAGGTCCGACATCTCCTGCCTCGGCTCGGTCTGGTAGAGCAGTTTGCCCGCATACAGTGCCTGGATGCCCTCACCGGACTCGAACTTGCGCTGCAGCACGGCCGTCGCTTCGTCGTAGCGCATGTTCTTCAGCCCCTCCGATGCGAGCTTCACGCAGGCCGGCTGGTCCAGTTCCATCGCCTGGGTCAGAAGCTGCACCGCCCGTGCCTTCCACACCTGGGACAGTGTCGAGACGGCCGTAATCGCCGCGATCTGCACGGTTTCCACGGGATCGTCTATCTTGGTTCCGGCGACCACAAGCGACTCGCTGTGACGTATCCGGGCCAGCACCTTCAGCGCACCCACGCGCATGTTGACGTTGTCGTTGGCCAACGCGTCGGTCAGTGCCGGCAGGGCGCGTTTCTGCATTCGGGCGAGCTCCTCGATGCCGCGCCGCTGCACGTCCTCCTTCTCGCTGCCCAGCAGATGCATGTAGTCCCGGGGATCGTCGCTTCGCGCGCACCCTCCGGCCGCGATCGCGGCGGCCAGAACCGTTCCCAGAATCATGTAAGTCGCAAGGCGCCACACGCCGCTTCTTCTACCCATGGGCTTTGCATCCTCAGGTCAAATCGTCCGCGCGCATCACAGGATATCGACCGCCGGCCCCGGCGGCAGCTTCAACATATATGCGCCGCCAATCTTCGTCAAGTGCCCATGCACATCGTTCTTGCATGCAGCCTGTGCTCGGGGTCCTTGCTTTCGGCGCCCAACGGCCGCGCGGTTAACTGCACGGCAACGCTCATCGCGTGCGCCCCGCCGTGAGGTCGGGCAAAGGCAGGCATCTGCCTCGTGCCGATCTCTGTAAGAATCGGCCCAAAAGGGCCTTCTGATAGCTCGGGTTCGTTTCGCAATCGGCCCACGCCCCCGGTTCGGCCCTCGCTTTCAAAAAGTCCACGCATGCGGCCCTTTCGACTGCCCCGGCGCCGGCCGCGCGAGGCCGACGCCCAATATCGGACGTGGGGCCGTCGGCATCGCCCTTATTCGCCTCCCGCATTCTATGCGTCTGTATCGTTCCTGTCAAAGCCCTTTTGCTGACCGAAAGCAACTCCCCCATGGAACTTTGTCGCGGCCCGGGTGTCTAATGGGGGCAGCGGACCTATGCCGACAGAGGAAACGGATATGGCGACAAGACGAACACGCGCGTTGGCGGCCGCCCTCCTGGCCGCGGTAATCGTCGCACCTGCGCTGGCTCGCAACGTGGACCTTGCGACGGTGCCACCGCGGGAGAGCGTGCAACTGACGATCTACAACTCCGAGGACATCACGCTGGTGCGGGAGACGCGCAGCCTGTCGCTGAAGAAGGGCGTCAACCGCATCCAGTACTCCTGGGCCGGCACCCTGATCGACCCGACCTCGGTCGAGATCCGTCCCCTGGAGAAGGAGGATGCAATCGAGGTGCTGGACACGACCTTTCCCGGCGACAAGCCGCAGCACCTGATCTGGAACATCCAGTCGGAGGTGGAGGCGCAGGTGCGTTTCCAGGTGACGTATTTCACCAGCGGTCTGAACTGGTCGGCCGACTACGTGCTGATAGCCGATCCGTCGGAGGAGAAGATGAGCTTCGACGGCTACGTGCAGGTCTACAACCGCTCGGGGGAGGAGTATGAGAACGCGCAGGTGCGGCTGGTGGTGGGCACGATCAACCTCGTGGAGAAGATCAAGGAACTGGCGCGGCGCGGGGTACTTCCATCACGAGAGGAGGGGCTGACCGCCATTGGCGAGGTGGCTGCCGTCGACGAGCAGCTGCGGCGCGGAGCATTCCGCATGGCCTTCGCAGACGGGCCTGCGTCCGTGTCCGGCCGTCCTGCCGAGATCGTGAAGGAAGGTCTGTCGGAGTATTTCATCTACACCGTCGAGGGCTCTCAGACGATCCCCAACGAGTGGTCGAAGCGGATGCTGAGCTTCCAGGCGCGGCAGGTGGAGTTCGACGTGCTCTATCGGGTGCGCCCGCATCAGTACGGCGAGCGGCCGGTGCGGTTCTTCATGCTCAAGAACGACGAGGAACACAAGCTGGGCACCACGCCGTTGCCCAATGGTGTGGTGAGGACGTTCCGGGACAATGGCCGTGGGGGCCTGAGCTTCCTGGGGGAGCAGACGGTGGCCTACGTGCCGATCAAGGAGGACATCGAACTGAACGTGGGGACGGACGACGAGGTCGTCTGGGAGAGGAAGCCGATGGAGGTGAAGCGTTCCAGCTTCATCTTCGACCACCAGCCGCCGCGTGTGGTGGGTTGGGACGAGAGCGTTCGGCTGCGTGAGGAGGTGCGCAACTACCGTTCGCAGCCGATCAAGGTAGAGCTCCGTCACATGATAGAAGGGGACGTGGAGCTGGACGCGGAGGGAGCAAAGCTGCACGACTACCGGACGGTGGAGTTCACCTACGAGGTGGACGCCGGAGAGGAGTTCGGCTGGGAGTACGGCTACGTGAAGCACCATGAACGCAACGCACGACAGGAACGGATAAGGCTGAAGTGAGAACAGGGAAGGAGATTCGGATGTTGCGCAGAAAGAGGATTGGAACGATGTTGGCTGTTTGCGCTCTGGGCGCCCTGCTGGCGGGCAGCCCGGCGGCGCAGGCCCGTATCAAGCTCGTGACACTACCGGTGCGCGAGCGCGTGGAACTGCAACTGGACAATGCCAATGCCACGCTGGTGGAGGAGGAGCGGATAGTCACGCTGCTCCAGGGCACCAACCACGTCGACTTCTCCTGGTCCAACACGGCCATCGACAAGGGAACCATCCAGTTCCGCGTGCTGGACATGCCGAAGCGCAACAGGCAAGAAGGCGACCATCCGCTGATGGTAGGGCCGGACGGCAAGGTGGAGATGATCCGCGTGGTAAATGTCGCCTACCCGCCCAACGAGAACGCACTTCTCTGGGAGGTCTACGCGGAGAAGCCGTTCGCGGCGCGGGTGCGGATCAGCTACCTGATCGGCAACCTCCGACGCTCGTTCAACTACCGGGCGGTCGCCGAGCATGACGAGTCCACACTCACGCTGCGGAACTACATCCTGCTCAACAACTTCTCCGGCGAGGAGTTCGGGGCATCGGGTATCTGGGCCGGGTTCGGCGAGCATTTCCGCCGCGAGATAGGGATGAACGAGGCGAAGGAACTGCTCATGTGGAAGTTCACGGAAGTGCCGATCCGCAAGACCTACACCTTCGATTGGTGGACCGGCCAGCACGTCCCGAACGAACCGGAGCAGCGCTACGTGGAGATGCGCTACGTGCTCGAAAACGATAAGGAGCACGCGATGGGCTTGTTCCCCCTGCAGCCCGGCAAAGCGCGCATCTTCCAGAAGGACGGCCGGGGCGGCGAGGCCTTCATCGGCGAGGACTGGGGCGCCTTCACTCCCATCGACGACGAGATGAAGCTCTACCTCGGTCTCGCCCGCGACGTGGTGGTGAAGCGCAAGATAACGTCCAACAGGCGCCATTCCGTCCACGCGAACCTGTACCACCAGGAGGTCGAGATCGAGTACTCGATCGAGAACTTCAAGACGGATCCGGTGACGCTGGACATCCGTGAGGACATGAACCAGCTGCGTAACAGTCTGTGCGGCTCCAAGAACCACGACGCCGAATGGGAGATCGTCCGTGCGGGCACCACGTTGGGCAGGGACCAGACGGAGCGGGAGGACGCGCAGACAGCCGTGTTCCACGTGCCGTTGCCGGCCGTACCCAAGAGCGACGCCAAGGTCGAGGGCCGAACGGTCAAGGTTCATCTCTTCCTCCGGAACGAGTGGTGAAAGGGGGTGCGAGATGATGCGCGCTGAACGGATAACGTGCCTGGTTGCTTTAGTGCTGACGGCTTTCGTCTCTTCCACCTTTGCTCGCAACGTTGACCTCGCGACGGTGCCACCGCGGGAGAGCGTGCAGCTCACCATCTACAACTCCGAGGACATCACGCTGGTGCGGGAGACGCGGAGCCTGTCCCTGAAGAAGGGCGTCAACCGCATCCAGTATTCCTGGGCCGGCACCCTTATCGACCCCACCTCGGTCGAGATCCGCCCGGTGGAAAGGGAGGGCCAGATCGAGGTGCTGGACACGACTTTCCCGGGCGACAAGCCGCAGCACCTGATCTGGAACATCCAGTCGGAGGTGGAGGCGCAGG
>CAZZNQ010000056.1:0-27307 GCA_964655775.1 uncultured candidatus Brocadiaceae bacterium
CCGATCTGTAGCTTCCCTCGTGGCCGCGGTCGGTCAGCTCGATGGCGGTCACCCATTTGACCCACTTATAGCCCCACTTTTCCGGTGCGACGACGCGCACCGGCCAGCCGTGAACCCGGGGAAGCTCCGCGCCGTTCAGTTCGTAGGCGAGTATGGGTTCCCCGCTCATGGCGTAGTCGATGTCGAGGGTGGACGAGAAGTCGCGGTCGTCGCGGAAAAGGACGTGGGTTGCGCCCTTGGTAGGGCCGGCGATCTTCAGGATGTTGCCGATCGGCACGCCGCGCCATTCGGCCTCGTCCTCCCATCCGACGACGCAGTTCAGCGGCGCATCGCGGGACTCCGCCGGCATCCCCTTGATCTCGCCCAACGTGAGGGTCGTCTCCCTGTCCACGAGGCCCCAGATGCGCAGACGGTAGGCTTCGGCGTCGGCGATCCGCTCCCGGGGGCGGTTTCCGGTCACGTGCAGGCCGTCCACCAGGTAGGACGGCATCGGTTCCTCCGTCCGGGCCCGCCTATGGCGGACGACCTTCCTGACCGCGAAGCCGAGGCCGACCGCGAACAGGAGGGCAGCGAGAACGGCGGCGACTATCAACGGCCGGGGCAGACGGTCGGACATGGGCTCTCCGGTGAGAGGGTTGTCGTGCGCGCTAACATCGAGCATACGCCCCGCGCGCCCGGCCATCAAGCGAGCGGTCAGCGCAGGTCGACCCATGCCCAGACAACCTGCCCGACGATCGGTTCTTCGAGCTCCCGCAGGTCGACCACAATGGGGGGGTAGCTGTGGCGGTCCTCGTTGTCGCTGAAGAGCAGCGCGTAGCGGCCACGCACCCGCAGGCGCTTGATGACGACGCCGCCCTCGACAGTGCGCGAGCAGACGATCTTGCCCTCCAGGACGTGGATGGGCACGGGTGTGACGTCCACGGCGACTATGCTGCCGTCGGTCAGGGTGGGCGCCATGCTGTCGCCGGAGATGCGCACGCAACGCAGGCGTTCGGGATTCGGGGCTACTCGCCGATGGATGACGCAGTAGCCGGCGACCTGCTCGTCCATGATGAGGCCGGTGCCGGCCGAGGCGGCGTCGCGCAGGTAGGGGACCAGGTAGTATGGCTCCGCGCCCTCGGCGCGTTCCAGCCTCTGCAGGTCGCGGTCGTCGGCGAGGATGGTGGGCTTCTCGGGCTTGCCCGCCGACACAATAGGGGTACCGTCGCCTTCCAGCACGTACTTGTGGTTGACGCGGAGGACGTGCTCCAGCGCCAGCAGGACGGGCAGCGGGGGCTTGCGTTCGTCGGACTCGTACGCCGCGACCGAGCTCTGCGTGATGCCGACGGCACCGGCTAGCTCGGTCTGGTTCATGCCCAGCGCCTTGCGCACGGCGCGTAATCGCTCGCCGACGGACGCGCCTCGTCCCGGTTCTCTCTGCCGCATCGTTTTTCCCCTCCCAGCGTAAAGCGGCGATCCCTGCGGCCCGAATCCTCCGACCTCCGCGAGAAACGTCGGCCGATTACGCCGACGTGGGGTCGTTCGGCCAACTCTCACTCCGCCATATACTTATATAGGATACCATTTACAATATACGGATACAATGTGGATTGATCTGGACTTGTTACGGGTATTTCTGCTTGCAATACACCGGATGACGGTTATGATGGGCAATACATCTGCATAGATAATAGGGAGGCCGGTGGGCAAATGCAAGCACAATCCTGTAGTGGAGCCGGAACGGACGCAGGACGGCGGGCCGGTGGGGTCGACGATCCGGCACGGGACGCAGCAGTGCTGCTGCGGAGAATCGCCGAGGCCGAGGCGGACCTGGCGGGCGTGAAGGCCGAGGCGGCGCGCGAGTCGCTGGCGGTGCAGAAACGTTTCAGCAGACGCGTCCTGCGGCTTGAGGGACGCGCAAATGATCTACGCAGCCGGCTGGAGGGACTGCTGCGCCGGCACAGGGGCAGCGTGTTGCCGAGGGGCAGGAAGACGCTCAGCACACGGTTCGGAGAGGCCGGGTTCCGGAAGAGCGGTGCGGTTCTGCGCGTTCGGGACGATGCACCGACCGTCTGCGCAAGGCTCCGCGCGGCGGGGCGGGACGGGATGGTGCGCGTCACGGAGTCGGTCGACAAGGCGGCCGTAAAGCGGGCCGTCCGGCGGGGGGCGCTCACCCCGGAGGAACTGGAGCGCTGCGGCCTTGCATTGGAACAGCGTCCGGAGTCCTTCTTCTGCCGCGTGCGGTCGGAGGCGTCCGCTGATAGGGGAGGAGCGGGCAGGTGAAGGGCGAGCACGAACGCGACGAGACAGCGATGGTGCGTGAGGCTGCGTGCGCTCTGCCGAAGGACCTGCGCATACTGCGCCTGAAGGCGATGCTGGAGCCGCTGGCGGACTCGCTGGGCGTGGAGGAGGTGGAATGTCCCGCGTGCGAGGGAAGCGGCTGGCTGGACATAGGCGCGGTGGAGCATTGTCCTCTGTGCTGCGGGTTTCAGGAACTCCCGCGTTCGGCGGCGGACTGGTTCCGGTGTCGACTGGCGCGGCTGCGGGAGGGGCAGTGCGGCGAGCCACCTGACGGGGGCGGACCGGCGAATCCGGCCGAGGAGCGTCTCGGACGCATGGCCGATCATCCGCGCCGGCTGCACCTGATCAACTTCGACTGACGGCGTCTGTTGCCGAAAGGGGTGACCATGGCGTGCAGGATATGCGGCTGCCCGGAGAAGCGGTGGCTAACGGTTCAGCAGGTGGCCCACCAGTTTAAGTGCAGCCCGAAGCGCGTGCGGCGTCTGATTAAGTCCGGTCGATTCGATGCCGTGAAACTGGTGAGGGAGTGGCGCATCGACCATCGCTCGCTGGACGCCTACGTTCGTCGGGACTCGGTCGGCATGCCGGGCGGGAAGTAGAGGGGTGGCACTGTCAGAACACGCCCAGCAGCTTCTCGGCCATCGCGTAGCCGCCGTAGCTCAGCACGGCGCTCACCGCCAGGCCGGGCAGACACCCCAGCTTCAGCAGTCCCATCACGAGAGCCGCCTGCGGCGCGAACACCACTACCGCGTAGAGCTTGGTGAGGTTGCGGGCGGGCCACGCGATCGCTCCGGGCACGTTGCCGCCCAGAACCGTAACGGGCACTCCGAGCACGATGGCCGCGAGGATCACTATCGCCAACCCGCCGATGCGAACGACGGCCAGCCCCTCGGCGACGCCCAGGGGTTTGGCTTCGCGTTTCAGTAGAATGCACAGCAGCGTCAGGACGACGGCGGACACGGCATACTCGACGAGAATGGTGAGCCACTGCGCGAAGCCCGCGGCGATGCCCAGACCCTCGCTGGTTCTCAGATGTCCCAGCGCGAAACCCGCGATTAAGGCCAGGCCGACAAATGCCGCGGCGGTCTCGACGATGAAGGTCTGCGCTTCCACGCCGTCCCGGACGTATGGGAGCGCATCCTCGGGCTTCCCCTTGAGCACGCGCAGGGCGTCCGGCAGGTGCCGAAGGGGAGGGCTTGTTGCTTCGTCAGCCCTCGGGGCAGCGGCGGGGCGACGCTGCGTGGGCGGTACCGGGCGGCGCGGCTCGGACTCCGTATCGGCGGTCTGAAGCTCCAGCCCCCTCCCGCCGGACTCCTGCTCCGCTTCAGTCTCCGACTTTTCGTCGGACTGCAGCTCCAGCCGGGGTTCTCCGGAGGGCGTCTGCTCCGCCAGGTCGGCGGCCGCCTCGGCGGCCTCGTCGGTCTCCTGGTTCGAGTCGCCTTCGACGCTCAGGTCATCCAGCTCCACGGCGTCCAGCCAATCCTGCTCGGCCGGGCCGTCCAGGAGCCGCCCGCACTCGGGGCACTTGGCGGCCGCTGCGTCGCTCTCCACCTCAAACTCGTGTCCACACTCGCATTTGCGCTTCATGCTGTCTGTACCCGCATGATGGGGCAATTGGCTCGTAAGTCTCCCTGCCTGCATTGTAAGGGTGCGATGGTGGGACAGCAATGTCCACTGCACCCGCTGATTGCTCGACACGGGCGGCGGTTTCGTCTACCATGGCATACAGGAGTATCGTTTCATTCGACTGTGACGACCGCACAGATGGCACCCGAGACCCCCACACTGCGCCGGAAGATAGACGAACTGCCGCGGAAGCCCGGCGTGTACCTGATGAAGAGCGCGCGCAACGAGGTGATCTACGTCGGCAAGGCGAAGAATCTGCGCGCGCGCGTTCGCAGCTACTTCCAGGAGGGCGGCGAGGACTGGCGGCTGATCTGCAAGAAGATCGACGAAGTGGCGGACGTGGACGCCGTGGTGACCCGGTCCGAGAAGGAGGCGCTGCTGCTGGAGAACAACTTTATCAAGCAGTTCCGCCCGCGCTACAACGTTTACTTCCGCGACGACAAGAGCTTCGTCAGCATCAAGATCGACCGCACCGAGCCCTGGCCCCGTCCGACCATCACACGCAATCTGGACGATACCGACGCCGATTACTTCGGGCCCTACGCCAGTGCCAAGTCCGCGCGCCGCGCCCTGCGCACCATCCAGGACGTCTTCCCGTTGCGGCGCTGCTCGCTGCGCGAGTGCTCGCTCAGGACGCGCCCGTGCATATACGGCGAGATGGACAAGTGCTCAGGGCCGTGCTGCGGCAACATCACCGAAGAGGAGTACGGACAGATTGTGGAGCAGGTGACCATGCTACTGCGCGGCAAAGGCGACGACCTGGTGGCGCGTCTGCGCGAACAGATGGAGAATGCGGCCGCAAAACTGCGCTACGAGCGGGCGGCCAAGCTCCGGGACCGCATCCGCGCCGTGCAGCAGACCCTGGAGAAGCAGCACGTGGCATCCAGCGACGACGAGGTCGACCGCGACGTGTTCGGCATCTGCGAGATGGAGGGGAACGTTTCGGTCGCCGCTTTGTTCGTGCGCGACGGCAATGTCCGCGACGTCGCCACATACCGCTTCCCGTCGGACCTGGATAGCGTGGAGGCGATCTTCGGATCGTTCCTGAACCAGTTCTACCGATCGAACCGATTCGTGCCGCGCGAGGTGCTCGTGCCGGTGCCGACGCAGGACAAGGAACTGCTGGAGGCATGGCTGTCCGAGAAGAAAGGGCGGAAGGTGCGCGTGATCAATCCTAAGCGGGGCGCCAAGAAGCGTCTGACCGAACTGGCGAACGGCAACGCGCGCCAGGCCGAGCAGGCGGCGTCCACCGAGGAGGAGCGCCGACGCCTGGAGATGGAGTCCCTGCAGTCGATACTGGAGCTGGAGGAACTCCCGCGCCACGTCGAGTGCTTCGACATCTCCACCACGCAGGGTCGCGAGGCGGTCGGGTCGATGGTGGTGTTTCGGGACGGCGAGGCGGACAAGGCCTCCTACCGCCACTACCGCATCCGCGAGGTGGCCGGTCAGGACGACTTCGCCATGATGGCTGAAGTGGTGCGGCGCCGGTATTCGAAGCTGGCCGATCCGGAGGCGGACTCGAAGCTGCCGGACCTGATAGTGGTGGACGGCGGCAAAGGCCAGCTCGGGGCCGCGCTGCGGGCGCTGGCCGCGGTGGGGGTGGAGGGTGCCGACGTCGCCGCCCTGGCGAAGGCTCGCAGCACGGGGGGCACCCAAACGAAGGAGGAGAGGGTCTTCCTGCCCGACGAGTCAGACCCCGTGACTGTGCCGGAGAACTCCTACGGGTTCCGGCTGATCACCCGCATCCGCGATGAGGCGCACCGGTTCGCCGTCAGCTATCACCGCAAGCTCCGACGCAAGTCCACCATGGAGTCGCCGCTGACGGAGGTGAAGGGCATAGGACGCCGGACCGCCCAACGGCTGATGGACCACTTCGGCGGGCTCAACAAGGTCAAGCGCGCAAGCCGCGAGGAACTGAAAGCCGTCACGGGCATATCGGACACGCTGGCCGACGCCCTCTACCGCCACTGGCGTGGGGCCGACAACGGCGAATGACGGATCGCTACCCCTCGTGGGCGAACATGCGGGACGAGGTGTCCACGATGCCCGCGTGGGCGAACGCCCAGAAAAGGAGCGGGCTGACGGCCGTGGTGAACGCCGCCTGACCGAGGCCCCGGAGCAGGAGGTGGGCGGGTGCGGGGGAGCGCACGAAGACGGCCGTTGCGACGGCCGTGAACGTGCCGACAAAGACGGCGTACGCGGCCGCGAGGGAGAAATCAGTCAGAAACGAGTCTCGCAGGAAGAAGCCGCGCAGGTGCAGCACGGCCGCCGTGGCCGGCAGGAATACCAGCGCACTGGCGCCCGGGTGCATGCCCGAGCCCATGTCACGGAGAAGGCCCAGCAGAAACGCTCCCCACAGCGCACCCGCCGGGTCGGCTTCCAGCGCGAGGTAGGCGACCAGCACCATGAGCACGTCCGGTCGGAGGGGGCCGTAGCTGAAGCGGGGAAGCACCGTGGTCTGCAGCAGGAAGAGGGCGGCGGCGCAGAGAGTCAGGCGGATGCGGTTTACCATGCGCTTCCTCGGTATGGCCGGCGCAAGCCGGCCTGGGGATCGCGCTTGATTCTGCAGCACGGCGGGGGTGAGCTTCAAGCGACCCCCCCGCCTCTACGTGTCCGCGCTGGCCGGCGCTTACTCGTGCCGGAGCGCTTCGATCGGGTCCATGTGGGCCGCGCGGTAGGCCGGATAGATGCCGAACAGGATACCGACGGCCGCGCTGATGCCGAAGGCCAGCATCAGCGACCATGCGGTGACGATTGTGCGCATGTTGGCGAAGCGCTCGACGAGGTAGGGGGCCAGCACGCCCAGGCTGATGCCCACCAGCCCGCCCACCAGCGCCAGGAGCAGCGTCTCGGTGAGGAACTGGAAGACGATGTGCTTGCGCTTGGCGCCCATGGCGCGCCGGATGCCGATCTCCCGGGTTCGCTCCATGACGGTAGCCAGCGTGATGTTCATGATGCCGATGCCGCCCACCAGCAGGCTGATGCCGGCGATCGAGCCCAGAACGATGCTGAACAGCCGCTTCGTGCGCCGCGCCTGCACCAGCAGGTGCAGGGGCACCACTATCTGGTAATCGTCCTTCTCGTGCGCGGTGGCCAGCACGTGGCGGATTACGCGTTCGGCGGGGCGCACCTGGTCCAGGTTCGCCACGCGCACGATAAGTTCGTGGACTTCGATCCGCTCGAAGCTGCGCGTGCCGGAGCTGCGGAACATGGTGTTCGCCCCGAACACGCTGTTCATCGTGGTGAACGGAATGTAGATTGCGGAATTCGGATCGCCCTGCAGTTCGGTTCCGTCCATACCGTTGCGCGGCAACGAACGGATGATGCCGACGACTTTGAAACGCAGTTCCTGCCTGCGGACTATGCCGCCCAACGCGTCGCCGAGGGGGAAGAGCGTGTCCGCCGCTCCCTTGCCCAGCACGCAGACGGCGGCTTTCTGCTGCATGTCCATCTCGGTGAGGAAACGGCCCTTGTGCACGAAGGAATTGGTGATCTGGGGATAGTGCGGGTTGGTTCCGATTATCTCGGTGTCCATGCGTCGGCTGCCATGGGAGACGCTGGAGCGCACCTTCCGCGACGCGACGGCCTGCTGCACGTGGGGAATGGTCTCGGTGATCACGTCCACGTCGTTGTAGGTGAGCCCGTACTGCAGCATGCGGCTGCGAGATTCGGATGCGCTCTGGGCCTCGGGGGGCTTGACGCTCTGGATGATGATGTTCGTGCTGCCGAGCTTGCGGATCTGCTCCTGCGCCTCTTCGCTGGCGCCGGTTCCGATGGCCAGCATGGCCACCACGGAGCATACGCCGAACATAATGCCCAGAACCGTCAGCCCACTGCGCAGCTTGTGCAGCCAGAGGCTCTTCAGGCCGATCTTGAGCGTTCTTTTCAGTTGAAAACCGATCATCGGTCGGATTCTCTCCCTGCGGGTCGGCGTCACTCCTCGCGGAGCACGCCGTCCGTGAGTCTGAGTATTCGGTTGGTCTCTTTGCCGATGTTGGGATCGTGGGTGACGATCACGAACGTGACGCCTTCCTCGTTGACCTGGTGCAGCAGATCCATGATCTGCCGGCCGGTCTTGGTGTCCAGGTTACCGGTCGGCTCGTCGGCCAGAACGATAAGCGGGTTGCTGGCCAGGGCGCGGGCGATGCCCACCCGCTGGCGCTCGCCGCCGCTCAGTTCGGTCGGCACGTGCGTCATGCGTTGGCCGAGTCCGACGCGTTCGGCGAGAGCGGCCGCGCGCTCGTAGCTTTCGCGCTCAGACATGCCCTGGTAGTAGAGGGGGATCTCGATGTTCTCCACCACGTTGAGCTGGGCGATCAGGTTGTAGGACTGAAACACGAACCCGATCTCTCGGGATCGTATCTCGCTCAGCTCATCGTCATTGTACTGCGCCACGTCGTTTCCGCCCAACAGGTATTCGCCCTGGCTGGGCGTGTCCAGGCAGCCCAGCAGGTTGAGCAGCGTGGACTTGCCGGACCCCGACGGGCCCATAATGGAGACCATCTCGCCTTCGTGTATGGCGAAGTTGACTTCCTTCAGGGCGTGCAGCAAGGTGCTGCCCATCAGGTACGTTTTCCATATGTTCTTGAATTCGGCGATCGGCATCGGAGGCCCTCCCGTTACTGCGGCTGTCGTTCGGGCTGACCTTCGCCGCCTCGAGCGCCGCCGGGTCGGCCTTTGCGGCCCGGCCCGCCCTCACCCCGCCGGCCGCCTCCGAACTGCTGCATCAACTGCATGCGCTGGTCCCTGGGTATGCCCTCCATGATCTCGCGCATCTTGGCTCGTCTTTCCTCTTCGGGGAGACCTTGGAGTGCCTCCATCTGTCGGCGGATCGCTTCCGCGTTCACGTTGGCCTGCGGCTCCTGCTCCTGTCCCCCTGGGGCGCCAGGCCGGGGACCTTCAGGACGCATGCGTGGCTCCTGCGGTTCTCCAGGCTGCTGGGATTCGGCCGGCTGCTCTTCCGTGGCTTCCTCTCCCGGCTGCTCTTCTTCCAGTTCCCGCGGAGGAGCCAGATACACCAGTTCGCCCTCGCGCAGTCCCTCGCGGACCTCTACGAACTTCTCGGTGAAGTAGCCCGCCTCGATCTCCCGCAGCTCGGGCTCGCCGTCCGGCCGCTTCACCCAGCAGACGCGCTGCCCGCGGTAAGTGGTCACGGCGGAGAGGGGCACGTAGACCACGTTCTTCAGTTCTGCCACGATGATCTCGGCCGTGGCGGACATGCCCGGCGTCAGGCCGGGCATCGCCTGGTCCAGCGCGATGTCCGTCTCGTAAACGATCACGTCCGGGTTAAGCCACCGGTTCTCCGAACTGGCCATGGGGCTGATTCGCTCCACTTTGCCCGTCAGGCTGCTGCCCTGCAGTGCCTCGACGGTGATGCGCGCCTTCTGGCCGACCTTCACCTTCTCGATGTCCGTCTCGTGCACGTTGACGCGCGCAGCGAGGGTGTTCAGGTTCGGGATGGTCAGGATGGTCTGGTTCTCGCGGATCGTGGTGCCTTCCTGGATTGGGTCGCCGCTGCTCCATCTGCCGCCGGAAGTGTCCGCGTACACGACCAGGCCCGGCTTGGTGGCGTAGATGACGGAACCGGCCAGCATCCTCTCCAGCTTCTCTTTCCGGTTCTTCTCCAGTTGGAAGGACGCCTCCTTGGCACGGCGATTCGCCTCGGCCTGCGCGAGTTCGCTGGCGTTCTGGGCCAGCACGCGGTCGAGCTGGCTTCTGGCCTCGGCCAGGTCGCTGTAGCGCTGTTCGGCGTCCTTGGGCAGCGTGTACTGCAGGAAGAGGCGCAGGGCCTCCTCTGCGCCGTCCACCTGGACCTTTTTGGCGGCGCGGTCCAGCTCGTCGCGCGTCAGCTCGGTTTTGTTTACGTATTCGCCCTCCACCAACACCTTCGTCCACTGCAGGGTGTCCTCGGCCTGCTCCAGGCGCTGCCTGGCGAGCTGCAGGTCCGAAGCCAGCTCACGCAGCCTCTGGGCCGCTTCGCCGCCCAGCGGGTTGCCTTCGGAGGCGGGCACTTCCATGTGGAGCGCGCCCAGCGCGGTGCGCACGTCCTCCGGGTTGTCGCCTTCCGGGTCGAGGATCTGCGAGACCTGCACTATCGCGTCGCGGCGCAGCTTCTGGAAGTCGACCCCTTCGTTCTCCAGGACCTCCGCTGCCAGTTTTTCGCCCAGATACTTCTGCAGGTCCATCTCGGCGAACTTGACCGTCAGCCGGGCCTGGGTCTCGTTGCTTTCATTCTCCTTGACCTGGATCTCGTACGCCTTCTGCGCCTGGGTGTAGGACGCCTCGGCGTTGTAGTAGCTGATGTCGCCGCTGGCCTTCTTCTCCTCCATTCCGGCGGTATCCAGGCGCACGAGCATCTTGCCCTTGGTCGGGTCTTCCAGGTTCACGTCGTCCTCGGTGATGACGGTGCCTTCCGGCACGATCTCGAGTATCTGGTTGTTGCCCTCCACCTCGCTCTTGATCTCGAGCTTCTCCATGGCGTGCAGTGTGCCACCTTCGGTGATGGAGACGGTGAGCGGGCCGCGCTTCGCGGCGACGGTGGGCACGGCCTCCGCGCCCTCGTCCGAGGACGCGCGGGCCATCAGGGCGTACACAACCGCAATGACGGCGAAGATCCCTATGACGAGGCCGAACGCCATCTTACGGCCACTCGCCCGGTTTGTGCCGCCCGAGGCCGCATGCGGCATCGGGTGTGCGTGCTGTTGAGCTGTATCACTCATAAGGCTCGAAGTTCTCCCGTAGTTGTCCGAGTTCGTTTACGTCAAGAATCTCCATGTCGCGGGCCAGTTCCAGGCTGGCGATTCGGTAATCGATTAGCGCCTGGATGGTCTGGTCCTGCGCGTCCACCAGGTCCTGCCTGGCTTCCAGCATGTCGCGGGCGTTCGCCCGGCCCGCATCGAGCAGAAGTTGGGTGCTCTCGACGCGCCTTTCGGCCAGACGCGCACTCTCCTGCTGGATCTCGTAGCTTCTCTTGGCCCTGCCGAACTGCCGCCAGCTGTCGCGAACCTGCAGCACCACCTGGTCGCGTGCCTCGTTGCAGTCGCGCCGGTTGCGCTCAAGATCGATCAGCCGACGGCGGAAATCGTTGCGTTCGGACAGGCGGTCCAGCGGCAGATCCAGCTCGAACCCGACGTTGAAATCCGTTCTTTCGGCGGTGAAGCGGGTAGGCTGGTTGTCGCCCTCGGTGTCCGTGCTCATGCTCGCGCTCAGGTCCAGGCCGGGCAGCAGATCGTTCGCGGCGACCTCCACCCTGCGGACCGCGTCGGCTACCGCGTCTTCGGCCGTCTTCAGGTCCAGGCGGTTCTCCAGTGCGATCCGGATCGCGGCCTCCTGGTCTATCGTCAGGTCCAGTCCCGACACCTCGGCCAGCACCTCGAGCTCCCGGGGATCGAGCGTGATAGCGGCCTCCGTCGGCAGGCCCAGCAGCACCTTGAACCTGTCCAGGCTGGCCTGATAGGTCTGCCGTCGCGTTTCCACGCGGTCCTGCGAGGCCAGCACGTCCTGGGCCGTCTGGTCCACCTGGAACGGTGGCATCTGGCCAGCCTCGCTCAGGGCCTGGGCACGTTCAAGCGCGAGCAGCAGGCTCTGGTAGTTGCGCTGCTGGTTTTCCAGGAACTGCAGGTCCTCCAGCACGCCGTAATAGTCGCTGAGCACGCTCAGGAAGAACTGCCTGCGGAAGCGCACGAAGTCCCGCAATTCGTAGATGACGTTGCGTTCGGCCTGGGTCAGCGGCTCGGTCACCGCGAGCCCCGCGCCGCGCAGCAGCGGCTGGGCTATGTTGATGCGGAACAGAGATGCCGCCGCTTCGCGCGGATCGCCGCTGAGGAACTTCTCGAAACTCGAAGCCAGGCTGACCGACAGCCGCGTGCCGGTCTTGAACAGCCAACCGAACCCGAAGGATGTGTCGGCGCTGATTATCCTCTCGTCGCCGGTATCGATATTGTCGTAGTTGCCGGTGATGATGCCGAAAAACTGCGGATCAAAGGCGTAGCGTTGAAGCGTAAGCGACAGTGCGGTGAGGAACACGCTCTCCTTCTGGGTCTGGTAATCGCGGCTGGTGAGGCTGGCGATCTCGAGCGCTTTGGCCAGCGACACAATGCTCAGTTCGGTGCCGGGGGGCGCTATGGCGGACAGCACGGTGGCGGTCGGGTCGCTGTCGACGCTGCCGTCCTCGCTCAACGGCTCGGGCGCCACCATCCGCGGGCAACCTTCCAGCACGTGAAGGGCCTGCTGCTCGATGGTAAAGCCCTGCGGCATGCCCGCGATGCGCGGCGACTTGGCCTGAATAATGCCGTAGACCTGGCGGTCGGCGGAGAGCTTGTAGTGCCGTCGGGAGCAGCCGGTGCACCACAGCATCATAGCTGCCGCAACGCCGATCACGGCCAGCGCGGCGGCACCGCGCCAACCTGTTGGGGGGTGTTTTCTACGCTTGTCCATCGTGATTATAAATCCCTTTTTCTAACAACGTTACAATGCTCACCGGCCATTCCCGGCCGTCCGGCATTCCCTCCGGGTTCCTTACTCCGGCCCGCAGCATGCTCATCAGCATCCGGGCCGACGTCTCCGGCGGGAAATGGTTCGAATACACCTCGCCGTCTATGCCCTGCTGGATGATGCATGCCATCACGGCGATCAGCTCGTCATACTTCTGGTGACGCTCCTGCCTCATGCGGCCGCGTCGCGGAGAGTCGCGGAACTGCTCGGTCCACATCAGGCGGAAAAGCGACTTTCGGTCCTTGAAGAAGCCGACCACCCGGCGCGCGACCTCCTGCAGGCCCTCGCCGGGGCTGTGGGTGGTCTCCGCCACGGTCCGCACCGCCTCGATCAAGTCGTCCAGCCCCTTGAGGATCACCTGGTAGTAGAGGTCCTCCTTGTCCTCGAAGTACCTGTACACCGTCCCCTTGCCGACGCCCGCCTTGTGGCAGATGTCGTCCAGGGTCACCTCGTGGTAGCGGCCGCGTGCAAACAGCCTCTCGGCCGTCCTTAGTATCTTTCCCGCGCGATCGGACATTGCATTCCCCGAAACGGTACTGACCAGTCAGTTCTATTATTCTCGCAGGTCAGTATCGGTCCGTCAAGCCGAATGCACGGAAAACCCCGGAAAAAGGCGTGAATCAGGATGATTCTTTCCCGTTCGATTCCACCCGGTCGCCCGGCGACAGTTCCGCCGGGGGACGCAGTATCACCACGTCGCCTTGCTCCAGACCATCGGTGATCTGGTAGTCGTCCTCACCTCGCAGCCCGATCTCCACGGAGCGCGCTCGGGCACGCCCCTCCTGGACGACAAACACCGCCGAACCCCTGGACTCCGCGAACACGGCCGAAGCCGGCACCAGCAGGGCGTCGTCCTCCCGGGCCACCACGATCTTCACGTCCAATTCGTATCCGGGTCCCAGGTTCAGGCGCGAGTTGTCGAAATCCAGCAGCACCCGCACCCGCTGCTGGCGGACGCCCAAGGAGGATATCTTCGTGAAACCGGACGGGTAGATCTTCTTCACGCGGGCGGTGGCCTCCGGTATGCGCACGGCGCTGCCGACGAGGTATGCCTTCTGCCCCACGGCCACGCGGCCTATCTCGTCGCTGAGAATGTCGGACTTGACCTCGATGGACGCCGGATCGCCAACCTCCAGCAGAGGCGTCCCGGGCTGCACGAAGACCCGGCTGTCGACGTGTTTCGTCAACACGATTCCGTCCACGGGACTTCGGACCTGTGCTTCGGCCGTCAGCAGCTCGCGCTGATTGCGCACGCGCTCGGCCTGGGCGGCGTAGACGTCGTGGAGGTGCGCGGTGTCGTCCATGGACTCGAGCAGCACCTGCTCCCGCAGCCCGGCCACCTTCACGGCGAGCCGTCCGGCGTCCACCCGGTGCTGGAGGGCCTGGGAGCTGGCGCGGGCCACGTCCAGATCGGCCTTCGCCCGGTCCAGTTGGCGGTCGGTGGCGCTGCCGGTCTCGTAAAGCCCTTTCACGCGGTCGTATTCGCGTTCGGCATAGGCCAGCTCCGCGGCGGTGGCGTCCTGCGCCTCCTGGTACGACTGGACCTCCGCCTCCGCCCGGTCGCGCTCGCTCGCCGCTGCGTCGATCTCCGACTGTTTGGGCAGGGACACGTCTGCCCCCGCCAGCCGCGCCGCGATCTCGTCAAGCTGGGCGTCCAGTTGGCCGAGCGTAAGCGCCAGCTCCGCGTCCTCGATGGAGGCGACCACCTGGCCTGCCGAAACGCTGTCCCCCTCCTCCAGGTCAATGCGGTTGATGGTGCCGGCTCGCTCGGCTGCTATGGTGCGGTGCACGTCGAGCTGGGTTTCCGCTTCTTCGGTCACGTACTCCTCCACCTGTCCGCGCGATACCGTGGCGGTGGTAACCTGCACCGGTCGGGAGGCGAACCACAGCCACAGCAGCGCGACGGACGCCGCGATGCCCAGCGGCCAGGCCAGCCGGAGGAGGAATCTCTTCACGTGTCTACTCCCTGCTCTTCAGGGTGCTCAGGATGTCCAGCCGGTACACGCGCCGCCGGCACACCCATCGGGATACAAGCTGAAACACCAGCACCAGCAGACCGGAGAACACGTAGGTCTCGGGCTTGACGGCCACCGGAAGCCTGTAGATATCCGTTTCGAAGGCCATCGCCAGCCCGTGCCAGGTAAGGTATCCCAACGGCATCCCCGCCAGGGCGCCCATCAGCCCCAGGGGCATTATATCGTTGGTGGCCACCGCCGCAACCTGATGGCCGTCGTAGCCCAGCCCGCGCAGGCAGGCCAGGTCTCGCTCCTGCTCGGCGATGCTCACCGACGAGGAGTTGTAGATGACGGCGAAGGCGATCACCGCCGCGAAGATCGTGAGCACCAGCGAACTGACGCGCTGCAGGTCGGCCACTTCCTCCTGGAATCCCCTGAGAAGGGCACGCGTGTTGGAGACGGCGAGCACGGCCGGCACGTCGTCCAGTTCTTCGGTCGCGCGCTGGACGCCGCCGGGTTCGGCCTTCACCAGGGTTCCGTTCACGGTGGCCCCCTCGCCGATCGTCCGCTGAAGGTAGGCGCGGTCGGCGTAGACGTTCAGGCCCAGATACTGCTTGGTCACCATGCTGACGCGCACGGGGACCTCGTCCTTGTCTTTCAGGTAGGGATCCATCAGCAGTCGTTCACCCACGCCGATCTTGAGCGTGTCGGCCAGCCGCTGCGGTATCACCAGGCCGCTTTCGGGAAGACGAACGCGTTCGCCGTCCGCCGCGTATACTCGATAGAGGCTGGTGTCGGGGTCCAGGCCCATGACCAGCACGTTCTTGCTGCGCCAGCCGTTCCACATCTCGGCTCCGAACTGGAACACCGGCTCGGCCCGCTGAACGCCACCGAGCTTGGCGACCTCCAGCACCGAGGCCGAGGGACGTTCCGTTACGAAGTCCACGTGGAAGTCCGCACGGTCGACCTTGCCGAACTGGTAATCCACGATGAAATCGAAGAAATCCGGCATGGCCATGCCCAGCATGAGAATGACGGTGCTGAACGCGACACCCATGGCGGTGAACAGCGTGCGTCCCTTCGCCCGCATGGTGTTGCGGACGGTCATTCGCCACGCCAGCGGCACGTGATCCCAGAGGGCGTCCAGGACGCCCCGATGCACCGGCCGTCCCGTTCCTGGCGCACGCGGCCGGAGCGCCAGTGCCGGCTGAAGCCGCAGCACCCGGAAGGCGCTTCGCACGGCACCGGCCACGCACATACCCACGCTCAGCGAGAACGCGACGACCACAACCGACGCCTCGAATCGGACCGTGAGCGACGGGAACCGGTAGAACTCGTTGTAGACTCCGGCCATGGAGGAGGCCAGCCAGTAGCCCAGGCCCGTCCCCACCACGGCGCCTAAAGCACCCACCGCCCCGGCGTAGGTCATATAGTGCCGGGCGATGCGCCACTTGGAGTAGCCCAGGGCGCATAGCAGGCCGATCTGCGTGCGCTGCAGGTCCGTCATCCGCCGCACAAGGATGTGGATGACGACCGCCGCGACCAGCAGGAACACGATCGGCACGGTGTAGGCCGAGTTCTTCAGCCCCTTCATCTCTTCCCGCAGGTAGGCGTTGGATATCTGATCTTTGCGCGGGAACTTATGGTAGACGCCGTAGGGGTCAAGCCGCTCCTCGATCTTGTCCAGCACGTCGTCCACGTTCGCGCCCGGCCTCAGCAGCCCCACCAGGTTGTTATAGGCGTTCGTCATGTTGAAGGCGTCTTCAACGAACGACTCGCGGGCGAAGATAACGGCGAAGTTGGCGTTATCCGGGGCGAGCTGCTGGGGATTGCGCAGCGGGTAGACGAACTCCGGGCTGTAGGCGCGGGCGACGATGCGGAGCGTTTCTTCGCGCTCGTTGATGGTCGCCGCGAAGGTGTCGCCCACGCGCAGGCCGTTGGCCTCGCAGAAGCGTTCGTTGACGATGACCTCTTCGGCGGCGGCGCCCGGGAAGTAGGAACCGGCGATGATGTGAACGTCGTTGATGAGTCCGTCGCGTTCGTCGGGCATCGAGATGATGCGGCCGGTGACGGCTCCGTCGTTTCCGGGCACGTCCAGAGGCACGTCCTTCTCGATGCGGCCACGCACGCGCCACACGCCCGGTACGGCGGCCACGTCCGATAGGGTGGACTCCGGCGCCTTCTCCAGGTTCACGAAGAAGTCGGCGAAGTTCTCGGCGGCGTAGTATTCCTCGCGCGAGAGCAGAAGGCTGAAGTAGGCGGTCTGCAGCCCCACGAACACGGTGACCGCGCAGACGCAGACCGCGCTGACCGCCAGGAACCGGCCGAGCGACTCGCGGATGTCGCGCCGGAGCTTTCTGAGCAGCATGTCGCTCACCACTGAAGCTCCTCGGGCGAGGTGGGCGACTCGTTTGTCTCGATTTCCTGGATGGAGCCGCTGCGCAGATGGATCACGCGGTCGGCCATGTCGCCGATGGCCACGTTGTGGGTCACCAGCGCGACGGTCTTGCCGCTGGTGCGGTGCACGTCGCTCAGGACCTGCAGCACCACCTTGCCGGTCTCGTAATCGAGCGCGCCGGTCGGCTCGTCGCCCAGTATCACCTCGGGGTTCTTGCAGACGGCGCGAGCGATGGCCACGCGCTGCTGCTCGCCGCCGCTGAGCTGGCTGGGAAAGTGGTCGGCGCGGTCCAGCAGACCCACCATCTCCAGGGCCTCTTCGGCGGGCAGGGGATCGGAGCAGATCTGGGCGGCCACCTCCACGTTCTCGCGGGCGGTGAGCGAGGGGATCAGGTTGAAGAACTGGAAGATGAAGCCGACGTGGTCGCGGCGGTAGGCGGTAAGTTGCCTCTCGCTCATGCCGGCCAGGTCCGTCTCGCGCAGCTTCACCGTGCCGTCGGTGGGGGTGTCCATGCCGCCTATCATGTTCAGCAGCGTGCTCTTGCCGCTCCCGCTGGGCCCGAGCAGCACCACCATTTCCGACTCGTACACGTCCAGGTCCACGCCGCGCAGGGCGTGCACGGTCACGTCGCCCATCTGGTAGCTCTTGGTAAGTCCGCGGATGGTGTAGAGGACGTCCTCGGCCATCTCAGCAGCGATGCCTTTCCCGATGGGCGCTTGTGTCGATACCCGCGATGCGCGGCCGTGTGGTGTGACAGCGGTTGTTTGACGGATTGGACCCGGTTGGCTTATCCTACTTCCATGGTCCGGCGAACGCAACGATGAGCAAGGACCGCAGCAGGCGCCGGGGACCTTCCGCCCGTCGGACTGAAAGCGAGACCATGCCGGCAGCAGGCCACAATCACCAGCAGCGCACGTGCCCGGGGGAGAAGTACCCCATCTCACCCGCGATCTGCCGCACCCGGCAGCGCAACCAGTACCCGAAGTGCCTTCTCTGCCAGCACCGCAGCGCAGAGCTCGCCGGCGCCGCCACCACGGATCCGAAGGTGCCGCAGGGCGTTTTCCGCACGTCGGGCGTGATCGGCCACGTGCCGGGAGACGTCAACGAATATGTGCTGCGGAAGGTGGGCCTGGCCGCCGGCCAGCTTCTACGGGCCGAGATGCCCACCGGGCAGAGACTCGTGGTCGCCTGTGACCTTCGCGAGAACTCCCGCAGCTTCGCCCGTATCTTCTCCGAGGGCGTCAACCGGGCCGGGCTGGACACCGTGAACATCGGGCCTGCCACGCCCGAGCTCCTGCTCTACATGTTGGGAACCGAGTCGTATACCGGTGCGGGCTTTGTCAGCGGCGGCGACTATGCGCCGGACGTGAACGGCGTGCGGCTCTGGAGGGGCAGCGGGCAGCCGCTGATAGTCGGCACGGGCCTGGAGAAAGTGGGCCTGATAGCGCGGCGGATGCGGACGGCCCGCAGCAGGCTGCCGGGCGAAACGCATACGGCCAGTCCCCTCGGCGACCACGTCGCCTACTGCCGCAAAGCGCTGGGCAAGCTGCGACCGATGAGCGTGGTTGCGGACGCGGGGAACGGGGCGGCCGGACGGGTGTTGGAGCATCTGTTTGTGGATACGCCCGTAAAGGTCAAGGCGATGCACCTCGAAGAGGACGGCCACAGCCCGTTCCTGGGTCGGCGGTTCCCGTCCAACTCGTTGACCGCCGCCATGCGCGGCGCCGTTCAGGACGCGGACGCCGAGTTCGGCGTGGCGTTCGACTTCACCGGCGAGCGTGCCGCTTTCTTCGACGAAAAGGGCGCGCTGCTGGGGTACGACGTTGCTGCGGGCGTTATCGCCGCCGAGGTGCTGGAGCGGACCGAAGGGGCGGCCATTGCCTACGACCTGCGCTCCACGGCCGCGCTGGGCGCGATGGTGCGCTCTGCCGGTGGTGAGGCGCTGCCGCTTCCCACTTCGTCGATCGAGTTCGGCGAGCGCTTCCGCAACTCCGAGGCCGCCTACGGCGCCGACCTGACGGGGCTGCACTACTTCGCCGATTTCTTCCGCTCACCGTCGCCGACGATGGCGTTGCTCACGTTCTGCAGCCGTGTATCGGAGGCGCACAAACGCGTAAGCGATCTTTGCGCGCCGCTGGAGAAGCTCAGCCACTCGGGGGAGATCGAGATCGCCGCAGCGTCGCCGGAAGCGGCCGCAGGGGCGCTGGAGGTCGTCCGGGAGGAGTTCGCGGAGGCCGATACCGACGACATCGATGGCCTGACGGTGCGGCTCCGGGACTACTGGTTCAACCTGCGGCAGCCGGGGGAGGCGGGCGAGCTGCGCCTCAACGTGGAGGGGCGCACTTCCCGCGACCAGCGCAAGGGCCGCCAGACCGTCGAGCGGATGGTGCAGAAGGCCCTCAGCGGGAGCCGCTGACCCGATAGGCCGTGCCCTCCCATCTCATTCAGCCACGAGATCCGATGTCGAAAACCGTCTGCATTGTCACCTTCGGTTGCCAGATGAACAAGCTGGACGGCCAGCTTCTGCGCGGGCTGCTCGTGCAGCGAGGGTTCGCCGTGAGCGAAGATCCCGACCGCGCGGACGTGGTGCTCTACAACACCTGCAGCGTGCGCGACCACGCCGAGCAGAAGGTGCTCTCGCACCTGGGCACCTATCGGCGCCGCGCCGAGCGCGAGGAGGGATTTGTGCTGGGCGTGATAGGCTGCATGGCCCAACGGATGGGGGACGAACTGACCGCCCGTTTCGGTTTCCTGGATCTTGTCTGCGGAACCCGAGCGGTCGCCCGCGTTCCCGGGCACCTCGAGACAATCATCGCGGGCGGCGGCCCCGTGGTCGACGTCTCCGAGGAGGGATGCGCCGATGCCCCTCGCCTGCCCGGTCTGCGCGAGAGCGGTCACAGCGCGTACGTGGCCGTCATGCGGGGCTGCGACAACTTCTGCTCCTACTGCATCGTGCCTTACGTTCGTGGTCGAGAGACCAGCCGCGAGCCGAGTGACGTCGTGGACGAAGTGACGGCGCTGGCTGGGGACGGCGTGCGCGAGGTGATCCTGCTCGGACAAAACGTGAACAGCTACGGGAAGAGCCTGTCCGGCGACTGCGGGCTGGCGGACCTGCTTGCGAAGGTCAGCGAGGTCGACGGCATCGAGAGGATACGTTTCGTCACCAGCCACCCGCGCGACATGTCGGAGGGCATTCTCCGGGCGGTGGCGGGGCTGGAGAAAGTTTGCGAGCACCTGCACGTGCCGGCCCAGAGCGGCTCGGACGCCGTCCTTAAGCGGATGCGGCGCGGCTACACGTCCGCCGAATACCGCGCGATGGCCGGCCGGGCCCGCGAGATCATTCCCGGCGTGGCGCTGGCCAGCGACTTCATGGTTGGCTTCCCGGGCGAGACGGAGGACGATTTCGCCGATACGCTTCGCCTCGTACGCGAGGTGCGCTTCCACCAGTCCTTCGCCTTCAAGTATTCGCTCCGCCCCGGCACGCTCTCGGCGAAGTGGGCCGACGACGTGCCGGACGAGGTCAAGCGCGAGCGACTGCAGCGGCTTTTGGGGGCGCAGCAGACCGTTGACGCAGAGCGCCGGGCGGGCATGGTCGGCCAGCGCGTGGAGGTGCTGGTCGACGGCGTGAGCAAGCAGGACGCGACCAGGGTCAGCGGGCGGACGCGCCAGCACGACATCGTAGCGTTCGAGGGCGACGAGAGCCTGAGCGGGCGGCTGTGCACGGTGCGAATCACGGACGCGACTACCTTGACGCTGCTGGGCTGCCTGGAGACGGACTAACGATCAGCCGCCTTCGCGAATCGCATCTGGTAGCCGGCCTCGCGGTAGGCGACGAAGCGCGCCCGGCCGGCCGTGCGCAGCCCCTCGTCGTAGACGAGAGCGAAGTCGTGGATGTGAGCAAACCGGCCGAGCCAGTCCGGCGGTTCGTCGGCCGAGGCCAGTATGAGCACGTCCGCGTCGAGCCCCGGGTCTCCCCCCTGAAAGATGACCACCGGTTCCATGAACTCGGGCTCCGCCTGCTCCAGTCGCACGTGGGGCACGAACGAGTTCTGCCGCCACGTCCAGAGCAGGCTGTCCAGCTCCTCGGCTTCCTGCGGGCCGCCGGCGCGGATCGCCACGGCCTGGCGCTGCTCGAAGTGCCTCGCCGTCAGGTCGCACACCAGCGGAAGCTTGTCCTCCGGCCGGGCGACCTCCCGGAACTCTGCGATCTTCTCGCCGTTCTCGGCCACCGTGCTTCCTCGGTCTGAGTGTTCGGATCGCGACGCCCGCCGGCTCATTCGGCGGACTGGGGAGGATTGCGCAGCGTCAGCGTGATGCTGGCCGGCTCGACCCGCACCACCGTGGCCCGTATGCCCGACGGCAGGTCGCCGACCACCTGCTCGGTGAACGGCACGCTGTCGCCGACGGCGATCTCCTGCGTGGCCAGCGAACGCACGTTCACGAACGCCGCCACCGACCCCGGTTTCAGCCGGGCCAGTTCCTGGGGCGCGGCCCGAACAACCACGGTCACCTCGTCCTCGTCTGCGGGCACCCGCACCGTATAGGGGAAGTCGGCCGGCTGGCGGACCTCCACCGGCACGTTCGGGAACGCGCGCTCCTCCTCCTTCTCGCCGCTCACGTAGACGTTTGCGACGACGGTCGCCACGCTCAGCTCGAGTTGCACCGGCACCACTTCGCCGTTGGGCAGCGTCACCTCCACCTCGTTCTTCAGGGCGGGCTCCCGCCGATGGTCTGAGCGCAGCCCCCAGATCGGTATCACGTCGGTTTCCACCGCATCGAGCTCCGCCAGCGCTATCGCCGGCCCCCGCACCGTCACTTCCGACGGCGCCGCCACCGGGTCCTGGGTGAGCTGGAATCCCGCCGCCGGAACGCCGGACGTCCGCACGCGCACCGGCAGCGCGACCTCCTCCTCGGGACTCACGAATACGCGCACCTTCTCCGGCTCGACCGATTGAAAATCGACCTGCACGGCCTCGGCGTTCGGCAGCGTGCTTTGGAGCCAGCCGGCGCCGATGGTCAGGTCCGCCCAGCCGTCCGCCAACTCGTCCTCGACGAGCTTGTGGCTGAGTCGCAGGTTGCGGCCGGCCGGTCCGCTCTCCAGCTTGGTCATCAGCCAGTTCGGCCCGGCCAGAGTGATGCGCGCATTCCGCGCGCTCTGGAAAAGCAGAACCTGGTTGGCGGGCGGCGTCACCGTCACGGGCACCATGATGCCTATCTGCTGCGTGACCCGGCTGTGGGCGTAGATCCAGATGCCCAACGAGATCAGCAGCGCGAAGAACTTGATCCTCGCGTGCCCGAAGATGGCGCCCATCCATTTTCTGAACATGCGGCGACTCCGTTACTCCTCGGCGGTTTCCGCCGACAATTCCTCCAGCGCCCGGCGGAGCGAGCGCTCGTCGATATCGCGTTGCAGCGTGCCGCCAACGGCCAGCGAGACTCGCCCGGTCTGCTCGCTGACGATGATGGCGGCGGCGTCTGACTCCTCGGTTATGCCCACTCCCGCCCGGTGGCGGGTGCCCAGCTCGGTGGAGAACTGCGGGTTGTCCGTCAGCGGGAATAAGCAGGCGGCGGCCGCTATGCGCTGCTGGCGTATCACTATGGCGCCGTCGTGCAGCGGCGTGCCGGGCCAGAAGAGGGTCTTGATGAGCTCCGCCGAGACCGCTGCGTCCAGGCGCACGCCGCCCTCCAGATAGCCCCGCAGCCCCACCTCGCGCTCGATGGCGATCAGCCCGCCCACCTTGTCCCGTGAGAGGCTGAAGGTTGCCTTCACCAGTTCATCCGTCACGCTGGCGTGCGGACGAAAGAACATCCGGAACAGCGGGTTCTGACCCAATCGCATCAGCGCGCGGCGTATCTCGGGCTGGAACAGCACGAACAGCGGTATCAGCACGATGGGGCCCAGGTTTCGCCCCACCCAGCTCAGCGTTTCCAGCTTGAACTGCTGCGTGACGAAGATGGCGACCGTGGCCAGAATGCCGGTCAGCACGGCCAGCCCCTTCAGGATGCCGGCCCCGCGCGTGCCCTCCATGATGCGCAGGAAGGCGTAGACGCACACGAAGATGATGCACACCTCCAGCGCGCCCTTGATAAGAATGGGGTAGCGGACGGATATCCACTCGGTGATTCTGGCCAGCTCAGCGATCAACGGACATAGCCCTCCCCCCGGCGGATCGCCTCGCAGACCTTGACGGCGCGCACCGTCTCCGCCACGTCGTGCACCCGCAGTATGTGGCAGCCGGACAGCACGGCGGCGCAGACCGTCGCCAGTGTGCCCGCCAGCCGGTCTTCCGTCGGCGAGCCGAGTATCGTGCCCAGCATCGATTTGCGCGAGGTGCCCACCAGCACCGGATGCCCGAGGCGGTGGAACTCGCTCAACCTGCGCAGCAGTTCCAGGTTGTGCTGGAGCGTCTTGCCGAACCCGAAGCCGGGGTCCACGATTACGCGTTCTCGGGCGATCCCCGCCGCGCAGGCGGCCTCGACGCGCTCCTCCAGCCACGCGATGATGTCGGTCACCACTTCGTCATAGCGCGGGTTGGACTGCATCGTTTTCGGCCGGCCCTGCATGTGCATCAGCACGGTGGGCGCGCCTGCCTCGGCCGCTACGGCGGCCATGCGCGGATCGGTTCTCAGCGCGCTGACGTCGTTGACAATCTGCGCCCCGGCCGCGAGCGCCTCGGCGGCGACGGCCGCCTTCTGCGTGTCGATGCTGATCGGCAGGTCCGTTTCGTCGGCGACGGCGCGAATGACGGGTATCACCCGGCGGATCTCTTCGTCGGCGTCCACCGGCTCGCTGCCGGGCCGCGTGCTCTCGCCGCCCACGTCGATGATGTCCACCCCTTCGGCGCAGATGGCAAGGGCGCGCTCGACGGCCGCCTCCGTATCGAAGTACTCGCCGCCGTCGCTGAAGGAGTCGGGGGTCACGTTCAGGATCCCCATCACCACGGGACGCGACTCCAGGTCGAGCTCGCCGCCGGTGGGCAGGGGAATGCGGAACGGCGGGCGCTCCGGCCAGTGACCGACGCGCACTTTCGAGGCCGTTCCTTCCATGGTGTGCTCCTCGAATCTGCCGGATACGCCGCCGCAACGGCTCCACTGGGAATGTAATTGACGGGCAGGCCAATTGCAAGCGTTTGGGCTTTTGTGGTGCCCCATCGGCTTGCCCGAACCTTGCCGCGCGGCGCCCTTTGTGGCATATTGCGCGTGAACCTTGCGGTCCGACGGGGCCGCCTGCCTCTCACGGGCGTCGGTGCGACTGCATGAGACTGGACCTGTTCGATTACAACCTGCCTGAGGACCGCATCGCCGTCACGCCGTCCGAGAGGCGGGATGAATCGCGCCTGATGGTGCTGCACCGCGGTTCGGGCGACATAGCTCACCGCCGCTTCCGCGACCTGCCCCGCCTGCTGCGCCGGGGCGACCTGCTTGTGATGAACAACGCGCGCGTGCTTCCCGCCCGTCTGCACGGCAAGCGGGAGACCGGAGGCGCGGTCGAGTTGCTGCTCGTGCGTCGGCTGGACGGAGAGGGTGCTCGCTGGGAGGCGATGCTGCGCGCCGGCGGTCGTCCGCGCCCCGGTGAAGTCATCCGGGTGGGCCGGCGGGAACTGCCGATCACGCTCGAAGCCAGGCACGAGGACGGCGCCTGGGACGTGGACCTTGGAGATGAAGAGGCGGAGAAGGCCGCCCTCGCCGAGGGGGCGATGCCGCTGCCGCCCTACATCACGCGGTCGCGCAGGCGCCGCGGCATGCCTGAAAACATGCCGGATCTGGACCGCGACCGCTATCAGACCGTGTACGCCGCCGAACCGGGCGCGGTGGCGGCTCCGACGGCCGGGCTGCACTTCACGGAGGACCTGCTGGACGAAGTGAGCGCGGCCGGGGTGGAGACGGCGATGCTGTCCCTGCTGGTGGGGCCGGGCACGTTCCGGCCCGTGCGCAAAGAGAACATCGAGGACCATGAGTTGGAGGCGGAGTACTTCCGCCTGCCGGCCGACACGGCCGACGCCGTCCGGGAGGCTCTCGCCGAGGACATGCGGATCGTGGCGACCGGCACCACGAGCTGTCGCGTGCTGGAACACGTGGCCCGGGAAGGGAAGTGGCGGCAGTGCGAGGGCTGGGCGGACCTCTTTATCTACCCGCCGTACCGATTCCGCGCGGTCGGCGCACTGATCACCAACTTTCACCTTCCGCGCAGCACACTGCTGATGCTGGTGGCTGCGTTCGCCGGCCGGGAGACGATACTGGCTGCGTACGAGGAGGCGGTGCGCGAGGGCTACCGGTTCTACAGCTACGGCGACGCAATGCTCATCCTCTAAGAGTGTGTATGAAAAAGATTAGGCTGCCGGCTGTAGCGCCTCGGCGCCCAGACGGGCCAGCATCAAGTTGCTCATGCCCAGGTATATCCAGGCTTCTTCGTTGCGGGGAAGTGCTTCGTAGTCCTTGCTCAGGCGCCGGAATTTACCCAACCATGCGAATGTACGCTCCACCACCCAGCGACGGGGCAGAACCTGAAAGCCACCGCTTGGACGTTTGTTCACGATCTCCACGTTCCAGCCTGTCCGTTCAGACACCCAGTCCTCGAAGCTGCCTCGGTACCCCGCGTCTGCCCACAGCTTCTTCAGTCGAGGCCAGTGCTCCAGCTGCAGTGCCCCAATCAGTTGCCGCCCACCGTCCCGGTCCTGGACGCTCGCGGGATGCACAATGGCCTTCAGAACTAACCCCTGTGTGTCGACCAAGATGTGACGCTTGCGGCCGTTCACCTTCTTCCCTGCATCGTATCCCCGCGGCCCCCTTTTTCCGTGGTCCTGGCCGATTGGCTGTCGATGCTGGCTGCACTGGGAGTCGGCTCGCGTCCCTGCCGGCGACGTTCCTGTTCGCGCAGCCGGCCGTGGATGCGTTCCCAGTCGCCGCTGTTGGACCACTTGCGGAAGTAGTACTGCACCGTGGGCCAGGGCGGGAAGTCGTGCGGCAGGCAGCGCCATGCGCATGCGTTGCGAACCATGTACAGCAGTGCGTTGAGCACCTCCCGAAGATCCACTTCTCGGGGGCGGCCCAGTCCGCTGGCAGCTGGCAGCAACGGCTCCAGAACCTTCCATTCCGCATCCGTCAGGTCTGTAGGATAGGGCTCTCGTGCCATGCCTGAAGGCTAACAACACCGAAACCCCTCTTTCCATACACACTCTAAGAAAATCAACGCGTGTCGTCTATACACTTTTTGACGTAGCATCAGGAAGACAGAGGGTCGGAGGCGCCATGCGGAGCAACGCCGCGTGAGCAGGTTCTCGGAGTGCGGCGCCTTGGCGCCGCTTTCCCCTCCGGCGGCTTGCCGCCGGGCGCTTGCCACCGGCCGATGCGCCAGATGATCCACCCGAGGCATGCGGGCGAAGCAAGCTTCGCTGACGGCAAAGCGGTGGCAAGCCACCGCAGTCCGAAAAGAGGCCGGTCCGAAAAGCGGATCGGGCGTCTCAGTTGCCGAGCAATGAAACATCTGTAACAGGCTGGTTGGAATTGAAAGGGCGCACATGGAGTTCGGCGTAGTCCATACCGACGGGCAGACCGACGCGCGGGTCGGCCGGCTGATTCTGCGCGGATGCGAAGTGCACACGCCCGTGTTCATGCCGGTGGGCAGCCGCGCCAGCGTCCGCGGGCTGATCCCGCAGCAGATCGCCGACTGCGGGGCGCAGATGCTGCTCGCCAACGCCTACCACCTGGCGCTGCGTCCCGGCGCGGACGTGGTGTCGGCGATGGGCGGCCTCCATCGCTTCATGTCGTGGGACCGGCCGATCCTCACGGACAGCGGCGGCTACCAGGTGTTCTCCCTCGCCGAGCACCGCGAGATCACCGACCGCGGCGTGCTGTTCCGCAGTCCGCTGGACGGCGCCGAGATATTCCTCGGCCCGGCGGAGTGCATGCGCATCCAGCAGCTTCTCGGCGCGGACGTCGCCATGGTGCTGGACCAGTGCCCGCCGTATCCGTGCAGCCGCGAGGATGCCGTCACGGCCGTGGAGCGCACGCTGCTGTGGAGCGAGGCCTGCAAGCGATGCCACGACCGCCCCGACCAGGTCCTGTTCGGCATAGTGCAGGGCAGCACGTTCGATGACCTCCGCCGCCTCAGCGCCGAGCGCACGGTCGAGATCGGCTTCGACGGCTACGCGGTCGGCGGCGTCAGCGTCGGCGAGGGACCGGAACTCCACCGCCGCGCGGTAGCCGTCACGGTTCCCCTGCTGCCGCCGGACCGCCCCCGGTACCTCATGGGCGTCGGCTTTCCGCCGGATGTGCTCAGCGCCGTGGGCCAGGGGATAGACATGTTTGACTGTGTGGCGCCGACACGCATGGGCCGCAATGCCACTGCCTTCACGCCGTGCGGGCGTCTGCGTATACGCAACAGCCGGTTCTCGACGGACCCGCGGCCGGTCCAGGCGGGTTGCGCCTGCGCCTGCTGCACGTTATACTCGCGTGCGTACGTCCACCACCTGTTCCGCACCGGCGAAATGCTCGGCCCCGTCCTGCTGAGCATCCATAACTTGACCTTCTATAGCACCATGATGCGCCAGGCGCG
>CAZZNQ010000057.1:0-27063 GCA_964655775.1 uncultured candidatus Brocadiaceae bacterium
GGTAGAGCAGGGGATTCATAAGCCTCGGGTCGGGGGTTCAAATCCCTCCTCCGCTACCACTTTTTTCTGCCCGTGGCAGTGCCCGCTCCGGGGCCAAGTGCCGTGCAGCCCGGTGTGGCACTCCTTCCCCGGCTGCTCTCACCTGCTTCGTCTCGGCCTGTGTGGACCCGAAGGCCCGTCTGCCACATTGACAGCCGGAATGGTTCCCGCCCCCGGTCGCTGTCGGAATGGCACCGGCGTTGTTGGCCTCGATTCAGTTGCGCAATCGCCCTCCAACGCCGATAATGGCTTTTAAGGCCTTCATGGGCCGCTCTCGCCTATCCGACGCCTTTCCCCTTCCGGTGCTGGGGGTCGGTCGGCACAGTCTTTGCACCAGTGAATGCCAAGCATACCTCGTTTGTCATCTAGCCTTATTCTGACATGTGTTTCGCAGGAGGATTGCGGGAATGGCCGCAAAGGAACTGGCGTTCGGACAGGAAGCACAAGAGAAGCTGTTGAACGGAGTGGGCAAGCTTGCACGGGCCGTCAAGCAGACGCTGGGGCCCAAGGGACGAAACGCCGTTCTCGACAAGGGCTGGGGAAGCCCGAAGGTCACTAAGGACGGCGTCACCGTGGCCGAAGATATAGAGCTCAGCGATCAGTACGAGAATCTCGGCGCGCAGCTCCTGAAGCAGGCGGCCTCCAAGACCAATGACGACGCAGGTGACGGCACCACCACGGCTACCGTGCTGGGTGAGGCGCTCTGCCGCGAAGGCATGAAGCGCGTTGTGGCCGGCTGCGACTCCATGGCGCTGAGGCGGGGCATGCAGAAGGCGGCCGACGCCGTGGTGGCGGAACTGAAGAAGCACAGCAAGTCGGTGGAGAAGGACGAGGACATCGCTGCTGTGGCCACGATCGCCGCCAACAACGACCGAGAGATCGGCCGCATGATCGCCCGGGCCATGGACAAAGTCGGCCGTCGGGGCGTGATCACCATCGAAGAGGGCCGTACCACCGAGACCGAACTGGAAGTCGTCGAGGGCATGCAGTTCGACCGAGGCTATCTGTCCCCGCAGTTCATCACCGACGAGGACAGTATGGAGTGCGTGCTGGAGAACTGCTACGTGCTGGTCTTCGAGAAGAAACTCTCCAATGCCCGCGCGGTCGCTCCGCTGCTGGAGAAAGTGGCCGGAGCGAAGAAGCCGCTGCTGATCATCAGCGAAGACGTCGAGTCCGATGCGTTGGCCACGCTGGTCGTCAACAAGCTGCGCGGCGTGCTGACCTGCTGCGCCGTGAAGGCGCCCGGCTACGGCGACAGGCGCAAAGCGATGATGGAAGACATCGCGATACTCACCGGCGCCCGACCGATCTTCGAGGATCTGGGCGTGGAGCTGGAGAACGTCCAGCTCAGCGATCTGGGCGTCGCCAAGAAGATCACGGTCACCAAGAACACGACCACGATAGTCGAGGGTGCCGGTTCCGAGGCCGACATCCATGGCCGCGTGCAGCAGATTGAGCGCGAGATCGAGTCCACCACCAGCGATTACGATCGCGAGAAGCTTCAGGAGCGACTCGCGAAGCTGGGCAAAGGCGTCGCGCAGATCAACGTGGGAGCCACCACCGAGACCGAGATGAAGGAGAAGAAGGCCAGGGTGGAAGACGCTCTCAACGCGACCCACGCTGCGGTCGAGGAAGGCATTCTGCCTGGCGGCGGCGTGGCCCTGCACAGGGCCGCCGGCGCTGTCGACGCGCTGGACCTGGATGGCGACGAGGCGGTCGGTGCGGCCGTTGTGCGCGCCGCGCTGTCCGTGCCTCTGATGACCATAGCCTCCAACGCCGGCGTGGAAGGGGCCGTTGCGGCGCATAAGTTGGCCGCCAACGACGATTACTCGTTCGGCTTCAACGCAGAGTCCGAGGAATACTGCGACATGCTTGAAGCGGGCGTCATCGACCCGACCAAGGTCATCCGCATTGCCCTCCAGAATGCCGTGAGTGTCGCCGGAATAGTGCTGAGCACCGAGTGCCTCATCCGCGAGGAGAAGGAAGAGGCGCCCGATATGGCCGGTGCCGGTATGGAAGGCATGGGCGGTATGGGCGGCATGGGAGGCATGGGCGGAATGGGCGGAATGGGCGGCGGAATGCCCGGCATGATGTAAACCGACATGCTAAGCGGCGCGGGCGCGGCCCAGTCGCGCCCGCGCCGGATGCAGCAACAACGTAATCACACTGAGAATAACAGCAAACAGTCTATTGCGGAGGTCTTACGAGGATGGCCGAGATAAAGCCGCTGAATGACCGTGTGGTGGTGGAACCCCTTGAAGAGGGGGAGAAGACCGTAGGTGGCATTTTCCTGCCCGAGACGGCCAAGGAGAAGCCGCAGCAGGGCAAGATAGTGGCGACCGGGCCAGGCAAGGTCCTTGAGAGCGGCGAGCGGTCTGCCATGAACGTGAAGAAGGGCGACACCGTCCTCTTCGCCAAGTACAGCGGCACCGAGGTCGAGGTGGGCGGCAAAGACCTGCTCGTCATGCGCGAGAGCGACCTGCTGGCCGTCCTGGAAGACTGATTCAGGAATACCCAACCTGCGCGGCCGAATAGCGCCGCACGGACTTGCTTTCCCGGAGGAAACCGATGGCTGCAAAACAACTGAGATACGGCGAGGAAGCACGCAGCAAGATACTGAAGGGCGTGCAGAAACTGGCGGACGCCGTCCGGGTCACAATGGGCCCCACCGGCAGAACCGTCATACTCCAGAAGAGCTACGGCGGCCCAAAGGTCACCAAGGACGGCGTGACCGTTGCGAAGGAGATCGAGCTTGAGGACAAGTTCGAAAACATGGGCGCCAAGTTGGTGAATGAAGTCGCCTCCAAGACCAGCGACGACGCCGGGGACGGGACCACGACGGCCACCGTGCTGGCCGAGTTGATCTACCGCGAGGGACTGAAGGCCGTGGCGGCCGGCGCCAACCCCATGGCCGTCAAGCGAGGTCTGGACGATGCCGTAGCGGCCGTGGTCGACGAGCTTCGGGCCAGGAGCACCGAGGTCGGCGACAGGGAGTCCATCGCCCAGGTGGCTACCATCAGCGCCAACAACGACCGCGAGATAGGCGACCTGCTTGCCGATGCCGTCGAGAAGGTCGGCAAGGACGGCGTGATTACCGTCGAGGACGGCAACACGCTGGAGACGCAGCTCGACTTCGTCGAAGGTATGCAGTTCGACAAGGGCTACCTCTCGCCGTACTTCGTGACCGATGCCGAGAGCATGGAGACCGTGCTCGAAGACGCCTACATCCTCATCTACCAGACCAAGATCAGCAATCTGCGCGACATGATCCCGCTGCTGGAGAAGGTGGCCGGAAGCGGCAAGCCGCTACTGCTGGTGGCGGAAGACGTTGAGGGAGAGGCGCTGGCGGCCTTGGTGGTCAACAAGCTGCGTGGCGCTCTGCCGTGCTGCGCCGTGAAGGCACCCGGGTTCGGCGACCGTCGCAAGGCGATGCTGGGCGACCTGGCCGTGCTGACGGGCGGACGCTTCATCAGCGAGGACCTGGGCGTGAAGCTGGAGAACCTCCAGTTGAGCGACCTGGGGCAGGCGTCCAGAATCGTCATCACCAAGGACGACACGACCGTGATCGGTGGAGCGGGCAAGACGGCGGACGTTAAGGCCCGTATCGACCAGATCCGTCGGCAGATCGAGGAGACCACCAGCGACTACGACCGCGAGAAGCTCCAGGAGCGCCTTGCGCGCCTGAGCGGCGGCGTGGCCGTTATCCGCGTGGGCGCGGCTACCGAAGCCGAGATGACCGAGAAGAAGGCCCGCGTCGAGGATGCGCTGCACGCCACTCGAGCAGCGGTTGCCGAAGGCGTGATCCCCGGCGGCGGCTGCACCACCGTGCGCTGCAAGAGCAACGTGATGAAGCGGCGGGAGAGGCTGCGCGGCGACGAGAAGATCGGCGCCGACATCATCGCCAAGGCCCTTGAGGCGCCGTTGAGCACGATCGCCGCGAACACGGGCCTGAACGGGGCCGTGGTGGTCGCGGAGGTGCTTGACCGCGAGGACGGCGTCGGCTTCAACGCCAACACCGGCGAGTACGTCGACATGATGGAAGCCGGCATCCTGGATCCGACCAAGGTCACCAGGACGGCGCTGGAGAACGCCGCCAGCATCGCCGGTCTGATGCTCACCACGGAGACCATGGTCACCGAGATAGGGGACGAAGAAGAAGACGCCGAAGTCCCCGAAGGAACCGTGAGATAGCGGCGGCGGCCTGCTTCCTGACGCTCCTCACGTTTGAGGGTGGACCAGGAGCGGGCTATCGGCGCCCCCATGCCGGCCGACGGTTCGGCGTGAAAGATCGCACAGCGGAACCCGAGGGTCGCCGGGCGGCGACCCTCGGGTCTGTTTCCGCGCCGGGGCGATAGCCAGAACCAAGAGGAGAACGGGCGCAAATTGCCGATGGCGGGCCAGGACTACTACGAGATTCTCGGCGTGTCGCGGGAGGCCACCGACGGCGAGATCAAGAAGGCCTATCGCAAGCTAGCGCTGAAATACCACCCTGACCGTAACCCGGACGATCCCGATGCCGCGGAGAAGTTCAAAGAGGCCGCGGCGGCTTACGATGTGCTGCGCGATCCGGAGTTGCGGCAGCGGTACGATCGTTTCGGTGAGGCCGGTCTCGACCGGTCGAGGCTCCACGATTTCAGCTCGTTCGATGACATATTCAGCGTTTTCAGTGACGTCTTCGGCGGCGGCAGCATATTCGGCGACTTTTTCTCCGGACGGGGGCGCGGTCAGTCGGCGAAGGGCCGCAACCTGCGAGTAGGAGTCGAACTGGACCTTGCCGAAGTTCTCACGGGCGTGGAGCGATCCATTGTTCTTACGCGGGACGAACTGTGTCCGGAATGCGACGGTACTGGAGCCGCTCCCGACGGCTTTCGCACGTGTTCGCAATGTCGCGGTTACGGCCAGGTGGAAACCCGGCAGGGCTTCTTCCGCATGCGCGTGAGCTGCCCGCGGTGCCACGGCGAAGGCAAGACCATCGTCGACCCGTGCCCGGTCTGCGAGGGGGTGGGGCGCGAGAGGAAGGAAGTCGAGGTCACCGTCCATATTCCGGCAGGTGTCGAGTCCGGCACACGACTGCGGGTGCGCGGCCAGGGCGAGCCGGCGCCCGGGGGGGTGCGGGGCGATCTCTACTGCGACGTATTCGTCGCCAGGCATCCGGTGTTCGAACGCAAGGGGGCCGAGTTGCTCTGCGAAGTGCCCATCGCCTATTCCATGGCTGTTCTGGGTGGAGAGATTCAGGTGCCGAAGCTTGAAGGCGACGCTGCGGACCTGGAGATTCCCGCCGGAACCCAAAGCGGGGAGCTCTTCCGGCTGCCGGGTCTGGGTATGCCGCATCTGAGTCGGCACGACCGGGGCGACATGGTGGTCCGCGTGGTGGTGGAAACCCCCCGGAAGCTCACGCCGCGCCAGGAGGAAGTTCTGCGTGAGCTCGCAGAGATCGAGCACGTCCACGTATCCGAACAGCGGCGCAGCTTCCTGGACAAGATCAAAGAGTATATCTACGGCAAAGAAGACGAGAGCTAAGAGCATGCCCGAGCACGCCAAAGACGAGATGAACGACAATCCGGAACAGCCGGCGGGCAATGACCCGGGCCCGGAGCAGGAGGAGTCCGGGGGGCCCGAGGCCGCCGAGCAGGGCGAAGGGGAGCGGGTGACGCTGCCATATGTCCAGTTCGAGGAACTGAAGACGCTGGCCAGGGAGCGTGACGAGTACCTGCGCCGCCTCCAGCGCTCTGTCGCGGACTACCAGAACCTCCAGAAACGCATCGATCGCTTGCGCGACATGGCTCGAGTCGATATCCTTCGGTCCCTCGGAGAGGCGATCCTGCCCGTGGCGGACGACCTCGCCCGGGCGCTGGAGTCGGCGCGTTCCGTGGAGGGATGCGAGGCGATAGTACAGGGACTGGAGCTGGTGGACAGGAGCTTTTACAGCGCGCTTGCGAAGCTGGGAATCGAACCCGTCGACGCCGAAGGGCAGGAGTTCGACCCCCGCTATCACGAGGCGACCGCGCAGTTCGAGCAGGCGGACGCGCCCCCGAACACGGTGATCAAGGAACTCAAGAAGGGATTCGTTCTCGGCGATATCGTGCTTCGCCCCAGCCAGGTGGTGGTGGCGGTGGCGCCGGCTTCTCCCTCCGAGGATGGCAGTGGCTGATAGGGCGGGCGCCGCCGAGACCGGCAGCGTTACCGGAACAGACACCTCTTCGGCAAGCACAGAGAGTGACTACGAAGCATGCCGACTTACGACTACAAATGCAGCAGTTGCGGACACATGCTGGAGGCCTTCCAGGGCATTAACGATGATCCGTTGAGGAAGTGCCCCAAGTGCAGCAAGCACAAACTCGAGCGGCTGATAAGCGCCGGGGCCGGCATCATATTCAAGGGGTCCGGGTTCTACGCGACCGATTACTCCAGCAGTTCGCGAGCACCCAGTCCAGGCTCCGACGGTGAGAGCAGCGATTCGACGGATTCCGGCGGCGGCTCGGACGACTGATCGCACGGGTGCCGGAGGTGGAGAATGGGCAAAGGCGCGCTGGTGGTCAGCTGTCCTACCTGCGGGGAGCCCGTTTCACGGAAACAGAAGGACGACGCGCCGTTCTTCCCGTTCTGCAGCGAACGATGCAAGCTGGTGGACCTCGGGAAGTGGTTTGAGGGCGAGCATCGCATCAGCGACGGTGAAGAGGGCGACGCCGCTTCGGAGCGCGGGGACGCAGAGTAGTGCGGCGCGCGCGTTTTTTTGCGGTTGACAATCCGCCCGTAGGCCGTATAAAGTGGCGTCTCCAGAGGGGCATTGTTTGCAACTGGTAAGCTCGATGGCCGGGAGAAAGAGGCGATGAGGAAACGCACCGGAGACTGGCGGGATGTGCTGTCCGCGTACGCGCTGGCGATCGACACGAAGATGATCTGTATGGGTCTCTTGGCCACGGTTCTCTCGGTGGTCGTGATGATCCTGGCTGCGTTGCTGTACCGCTGGTGTGCGGGCGCGGACATGGTTCCGGCGATGGTCGACACAACGCCGCGAGCGATGATGCAGGGGCTCATGGCCGGGCAGGGCCTTGCCGTTGCCGCCGGCTTCTTTCCGCTGCTCAACCCTTTCGCCGGCGGCCACATCGTCCACTTCATCCTGTCGCTGCTGTTCTACGCCGGCATGCTCTGGGTGTTTAGCGGCGCCGGCGGTGTGATATCACGGCTGGCGGCCCTGCGTTATGCGCGCGGCGACCTGCCCACGCTGGCAGAAGCGCAGAAGATGGTACGCGAGAAACGGCTCTCGTACTTCTTTGCGCCCCTGCTGCCACTCGCGGCGATAGTGGCATTCACGCTGCTGAACCTGGTTGGCGGACTGGTTGCATCCATCCCCTATGTTGGTCGCCTGCTGCTGATCTTCCCCGGCTTCCCGCTGCTCATGCTCACCGGCATGGTCATGGTGTTCTTCGTCGTGTTCGGAGTGCTTGGTTTCGGCATGATGATGCCGGCTATCAGCGTCGGCGGCAAGGACGCCTTCGAGGGCTGGAGCAGTTCCTTCAGCTACATCCTGTGGGGATTCGGGCGGCTCGTCTGCTACATGGTCATTGCCCTCCTGATCGGCATGATCTCCTTTGTGTTCGCGCGGGGCGTCGTCGAACTGCTTATCTACCTGATCTACCAGAGCGTGCAGCTCGGCTTCGTTTCGGGGACGCCCTGGCTGACTTACGACGTGACGCCCGTCGGAATCATCATAGGTCCTGCGGGCACGGGCTTTGTCCGCGTTTGCAGTTCGATCCTGATGGTCTTCATCGGAGTTCTGCGCGCCATCCCGCTGGCCTACATGATCGCCTACTTCTTCTGTGCCTACACCATCATCTTCCTCTTGATGCGAAAGCACGTCGACAACGTGGACATCGACGAGATCTACGAGGAAGAGATCGAGGATGAGGGCATCATGGAGGAGCCGCTCCCAGGCGCGACCGAGGAAGTCCCGCCCGCTGAGGCCGAGCCGACGGCCGAGGTCGAGGAAGCGGCGGAGACGGATGAGGAGGACGAAGGGAAAGCCGAATCCGAGCCCGAAGCCGAGGAGCAGGAGGAGGAACCGGAGGCCGAGGAGCAGCCTCAGGAGCCGGCCGAAGAGGCCCAGGAGGAGTCCGACGAGTCCGCAGATGAGGAACCCAAGGACGAGAAGTAGTCGTACGGCTTCACGATTACGGAGAACCCGGGAGGGCGCGTTGCGCCCTCCCTTTTTCATTCAGCGATGGGGGTTAGCCCGTCGCCGGAAGAGCTCCTTTACGGCCGGGTACAGGTCGCGGTACCGCTCGTAGTGTGGCAGGTAAGCTTCAGTCAAACGTTGTCTCGGCTCGTAGCGGCGGTAACCCTCGTGCTCGAAGCGGCGCGAGATGTCGGCCAGGTCCATCTCGCCCGATGCGATTCCCGCCAGCAGCGCCGCCCCGTACGCCGCGCTCCTGTACGACGGTGGGACCATCCAGGTGACGCCCGTCACATCCGCCTTGATCTGGCACCACAAAGCGTTCTGACTCCCGCCGCCGCAGCTCCGCAGGCAATCGATCCGGAAGCCGCCCGCGCGCATTGTCTCCAGGTTCTGGCGCAGCCCGAATGCGACACCCTCCATGACTGCCTTCACGACCTCGGCTCTATTGGTCCGGCTGGAGAACCCGAGGAGCACTCCCCGCGCTTCGGGGTCCCACACCGGTGATCGCTCGCCGGTGAGGTAGGGCAGGAAGAGCATGCCCGTCGGACCGGGTGGCAGCGCGCCGACAAGTTCCGTTGCCCGTTCGAAGGCCCCCTCCTGCTGGTCTTCGAGCAAGCGATGCACGATCCATTCCAGCGAAGTCCCTGCTGCGGACATCGGTGCGTGGTTCAGATAGAGTCCGGGCACCACGTGATGCGCTTCGCCGAGTGACAACAGCTCGGACGGGGAACGCGAGGCGGTGCCTATTCCGCCGGACGTGCCGGTGACCTCGAACGCCAGCCCCTCTGCGACGACGCCCGCGCCCAATGCCGCACAGGCCGTGTCCATGCCGCCTGCAACCACAACTGCGTCGCTCGGCAGCAGCGTCTCCGTCGCCGCTGCTTCGGTGACGTTTCCAATCGCCGCGTCCGGCGTCGCCACGGCCGGCAGTAGGCTCGAATCAAAACCATACCGAGAGCAGAACGCCGACCACGGTTCCAGCGTCTCCAGCAGTAGGGGATATCCCATCACGTCGGCGCGGCTGAGTGTCATCCGTTCCGAAAGGCGAAGCGTGATGTAACCCGGGGTGGACAGGAAGGCGTGGGCGCGCTGGTATAGCTTCGGCTGGCTCCTCATGAACCACAGAATCTTGGGCCAGAGTAGAAACGGTGCGGCGGGTGTGCCGGTAGCTTGCCTTACCGTGTCACGGCCGAACTGCTCCTCGACCTCTGCGGCTTCCGGTGCGGCCCGGGTGTCCTGCCATATCACGGCGTCTCGCAGAGGACGCCCGTTGCGCGCCACCGGCAACAGCGGCGTGCTCTGCCCGCAGACGGCCACCGCTCGCACTCGGTCAAGCTTGTGCCTTGCTGCTATGCTTCGGATGGCATGGCAACATGCCCGCCACCAGTCCTCGGGGTTCTGTTCTGCTCGGCCGGGCCCATCGCGCGATGTCGGATGTCCGACCGCTGCCTGCGCGATGGTGTCTCCGGTCGACTCGATCAGGCACGCCCGGCAGCCCGTGGTGCCCACGTCTATTCCCAGGAGCAGGCTGTCGCTCATGGCCGTCTCCCGTGCAGCAGCAGTGGTTCGCGAACACAATCCGACAAGACTGTAAACGGATACGGGGGACAAGCGCAACGAGGCGCGATCCGGCTGGCCAAAACGTGTGCGTTCGGGCCGGGCTTTCTGTTAGAGTATTGGCGCGTTCGAGAACTGACATCCGGAATCCAACCAGGGAGCCACCAGATGTTCATAGATCTGCATACCAACGTGTACGACGAACCGGGCTATGGAGAGGCGCTCGTGGAAACGGCCCGCAGCCTGGGGTTCGATCATCTGTGCATCATGGGGGGCGAGGAACGCTACGGGTTGGCCGCTAACGCCGAAGTGCGACGGTTGGCCGACCGCTATCCGGAGATGCTTGTGCCTTTCGCACACATTGACCTCGCTGAAGACCGACCGGGCACCTTGGAACGCCTGAAACGCGCTGGCTTTCGGGGACTCCTGGCTTGGGCGCCGCCTCATCCGTATGACGATGACAGTTTCTACCCGCTCTACGAAGCGGCCGAGGCCCTGGAGCTGCCCGTTATGTTCTACACCGGCTTCTTGCCGCGCACCCCGTTGGACAAAGCACTCCGGGTTCGCTGCGCCAACATGCGGCCGGTATGTCTGGACACCGTCGCGCGTTGCTTCACGGGGCTGCACCTGATCGGCGTGGGGCTGGGCAGCCCCTGGTGCGAAGAGGCCCTCGAGACCATGCGACGGAACCCCAACGTCTTCTTCGACCTGTCCGGAGGAATGCTGACCAGGATGGGGCCGGAGAACGTGGGGATGATGCTTCGGGAGGGCGGCGGACAGTTGTGGGAAGAGGATCTGGAAGGCGGGTTGAGCCGCCAGTTGGTGTTCGGGAGCGGCGTCCGCCACGAAGAAATAGCCCGAGTGGAGAGCGAATACCGGCAGGTGCTCCGGGCCGCACCGGCGGACGCTCGGCAGCAGGAAGACGTGATGGGAGGTACGGCAGCCAGGATACTGGGTATAGAGGCCCCGGAGCGCTAGGGGACGAGAATGAAGGGATCTATGCCTCTTCAGCAGACGTTGGTGTGGGAGTACGAAAGCGAAGACCCCGTACTGCACATCGCAGTGGCTGGCGCTGCGGACACGTCTCTTGTGGCCACCGCGGCCAGGACGATGTGCGTCATCGACGGGGCGGGTAACGCAAGCGGAACGTTCAACAGCACGTATCCCGTGCGTGTCGTCCGGGGTGACAGGCGAGGCCACTACTTCAGCGCGTTGGCGGGCGAGGTGATCTACGCCTTCAGTGCCCAGGGGCAGTTCGAATGGCGGGTGGAATTGGACGGAGATGTTTCGGATTTTGACGTCGAGTCGACCGGGGAAAGCCTTGCGGCGGTGACTCTTGGCGGACGCCTTTACGTGCACAATCCGCAGACACACGAGACGCGCGTCGCGACCACGGGAAAGTCGATGACGGCGGTGGCCTGTGTGGAGGAGGACGAGGAGCCCTGGTTCTTGGTGCGCGATGAGAAAGGCCGGCTGGCGCTGGTTGACGATCATGCCGTGGCGGCCTGGGAGCAGGATCTGGCGGGGTCCATCGGGAACGTATGCGCCAGCGGGATAGCGGATCTGGTCGCTGCCCCGGCAGGAGATGGCGGCGTGGTCATGTTTGCACTGGACGGCCGGGAGAAGGGCTCAGTCGAGTTCGAGGAGCCGGTGGTTCGGCTTAGCATGTCGCCCGACGGCGCGGCACTGCTTGCAGAGACGGCGGGGGGTAGGCTGGTCCAGTTCACGGCAGACGGCAACATCACCTGGGAACACGATTTTGGGGGCGATCTGACGGCGTGGGGGATGGGACTGGGAGGTCGGTTCGTCGTCGTCGCCGAGGACCCGCTGATGGTGCGTGCATATCGGCTCCGGGCCGACGAGTCCGTGCCGGTAAGGACAACTGCCCCGCAGTCAGCGCCCTCCGCGGATGTCGAGCCGCAGGAGCGCGATACCGAGTACATGGAAGTAGAGAACATCATCGACAACACCGTCACGAGCGTGGTCGAACCTCCTTCAGAGCGCGTGCGGTTGCTTTGGAAGAAGAAGTTGCCGGGCGATAGTGCTCCCTCGGAGCCGTCGGGGCTGGCCCTGCGGCTTGACGGTCAGTACACGGCCCTGCTGCTTGGCGGCGGGCAGGTGATGGTGTTGGATCGAACGGGTGATAAAGTGGTGACGGCGCGCACTTCCGAGCCTGCTTGCATCTTGCCGCCGCTGCCGGAGCGTGCGTTTGCGGCCGTGGGAGTGAGGGATCTTGTTCTGCTCGATCCCGCGGCCGGGACGATCTCGATGGCACCGTTGGGCGAGAGATTCGTCAAGCTGTTCGACTGCTCGGCGGATGCGCGGCTGTGCTGCACGATTGACGACACAGACACCTTGCGCGCGTTCAACGGCGGTGGAAAGGCAGTATGGCAGAAGCGGATCGACCCCGAGCCCCTGTCTCTTTTTGTCAGCCCTCTCGGCAAGATGATCCTGGTTACCGACGTTGAGGGGCGCAATCGCTTCTTTAACGCCGCCGGGCGCCTCATTCGCAAGTTCCGGTTCTCGGGGTCCGATAGACGGGAGCCCCTGGCGCTGGCGGACGGATACAGCGTGTTCGGCAGGGCCGACGGGCATCTGGTGGTTCTGGACGGCGAGGGACGGCCACTGTGGTCGGAGCATCTGTTCAGCCGCATCGCGGACCTTGAAGTGTTTGGGGTGACTCTGGCAGTATATGGCGAGAGCGGTGCTTGCGTCGTGATCGATCCGTTGGAGAACCTGGTGTGGGACTTCCAGCCGCCGGAAGGCATGTCGCGGCTTCGCAAGCCGTCGCGTGGTGACCCCAGCGTGGTTCATGCCACGGGCAACGTTGTCAGCGTCTGGACGGGATACGGGCGCGACCTGCGGCTGCGCTGGTGCTACGAATGCGATGACGAGGTGAGCATCCTGAAGACGGACCGGCAGGGGCGCACTGTCGTCGCATTGGCCGGCGATAAGCTCTACTGCCTCGAACCTCGGTGACGCACGCACCACCCAGTGGTGGAGAACCGATATGCTGATCGGTGTGATGTCGGACAGCCATGACAATATCCCCGCTATACGCGACGCGGCGGCCCTGTTCGTGGAGCGGGGCGTCGAGGCAATACTGCACGCGGGCGATTTCGTGTCGCCGTTCGCGCTGAAGCCGTTGGCGGCGACCGGCATCCGGTTCGTCGGCGTGTTCGGCAACAATGACGGGGAACGCGTCGGCCTTCGCAAGGTCTGCCCTGACATCCACGAGCCCCCGCATCGCTTCCATCTGTCTGGGCGTGCTCTGCTAATGGTGCACGACCCGGAGATCATCAGCGCCGATTTGCGCGCCGGGGCAGAGGTGGTGGTCCACGGTCACACCCACCAGGATGGTATCACCCGGGGCGATGAGCTGGTCATCAATCCCGGCGAGACGGCAGGTTGGCTCACCGGTCGTCGCACCGTCGCACTGCTGGATCTCGATGCGCTCCAGGCCGAGATAGTTGAGATCGGCAAAGAAGAGGACGCCCTGGCATGAGACCACGATTGACGCTTCTGTTGTCGGCGCTGCTGCTTGCCTGCACCGGCTGCGTCGAGCGCCGCATGCTTATCCGCTCCGACCCCGTCGACGCGCCGGTCTGGATCGACGAGGTCTACGTCGGCAACACGCCCGTCGACTACAGTTTCGCGCACTACGGCTGGCGGCGTGTGCGTATCGGCCCCATCCGCGGCGAAGGTGAGCGCACGCTCTACCAGGAGAAAGAGTTCGAGACCAAGGTGGTGGCCCCCTGGTACGAGACCTTCCCGATCGATTTCTTCGCCGAGGTGCTCTATCCCGGCGTGCTGCGGGACATTCACGAGTTGCCTGTCATTGAGCTGGACAGCGCCGAGATTGTGCCCGGAAGCTATGACGCGCAGGCGGTCGAAGAGCTTCTGCAGCAGGCCGAGCTGATGCGCGAACAAGCGCTGCGATCCGTGCCCGAAGCTATCGAGTGACGGCCCTCCATTTCAGCCGACGTCCACCAGTGCCGCGCGGTCTCCGTATTCCCGCTCCACACGCTCCCGCAGCACCGCGTGCTCGGGTCGTTCGAGCTTCGGATCGGCCTTAACCAGCGCCGCGGCGGCGTCATGCGCCTCCTTGAGCAGTCCCGGATCCGAGAAGTCGTAGCAGCGGAATTCCGGCATGCCGCTCTGCTGCAGGCCGAATAGCTGCCCCGGCCCCCGCAGGCGCAGGTCCTCCTCGGCGATGCGGAAACCGTCCATGGTCTGCGCCAGCACGTTCAGCCGTTGAGCCGCCTGCTCGGTCGTCTCCTCCGCGAGCAGGAAGCACCGCGCCGGACGCGTGCTCCGCGCGATGCGACCGCGCAACTGATGCAACTGCGCCAGCCCCAGCCGCTCCGCGTGCTGGACGATCATCACCGTCGCTTCCGGTATGTCGATGCCTACCTCCACCACGGTCGTTGCAGCCATCACCCGGTAGCGGCCCTCCCGGAAACCGTCCATCGCCTCCTGCTTCTCGGACGAGGGCATCTGCCCGTGCAGCAGACAGCAGTCGAACTCGGGGAACACACGTTCGCTCAGCTCGCGGAAGCCCTCCTTCGCACTGGTCAGGTCCAGATTGGCGTTCTCTTCGACCAGCGGGTACACGACGAACACGCGGTGCCCGCGCTCGAGCTCGCCCCGTGCCGCTTCGAACGCGTCGGGCCACCGGTCCGGGAGGTATAGTTCCGTCTGAACCGGCTTGCGGCCCGGCGGCATCTCGTCGATGGTGCTCACGTCCATATCCGCGAGGTACGCCATCGCCAGTGTGCGCGGGATCGGCGTTGCGGTCATGATCAGCACGTCCGGCAGCGGGCCCTTCTCGCGAAGCGCCCATCGCTGCCGCACGCCGAAACGGTGCTGTTCGTCCACCACCACCTGCGCCAGATTCCGGAATCGCACGTCCTCCTGGATCAGCGCGTGGGTGCCCACCACGAGGTCGATCCTGCCCTTCGCCAGGTCCTCCAGCCGCGAAGATCGCTCCGCGGCCGAGAGCCCTCCCGCCAGCAGACACGTCCGCACGCGCGCCCGTTCCAGCAGCGAGCGCAGCGTCAGGTAATGCTGCTCCGCCAGGATGCCCGTCGGCGCCATCAGCGCCGCCTGGTATCCCTTGCTGCTCTCGGCCAGCGCCGCCAGCATCGCGTACACCGCCACCACCGTCTTCCCGCAGCCCACGTCGCCCTGCAGCAGCCGGTTCATCGGCGACGCCCGCAGCATGTCCTCCCGCACCTCGCCGATCACGCGCTCCTGCGCCGCCGTGAACTCAAACGGGAACAGACGCCGTATCCGCCGGTCCACGTTCGGTCCGACCTTGAACGCTATCCCCGGCGCCCTCTGCACCGTCTCCCGCCGCATCGCCAGCGCCGTCTGGAACACGAACAGCTCCTCGTAACCCAGCCGGCGTCGCGCCGCATCGCGATGTTCCGCGTCGGGAGGGAAGTGCACGTGACGCAGCGCAGTCGCCACGTAGGGCATGCCTTCCTCTTTCAGGAACGCCCTCGGGAACACCTCCTCCACGTGGTCGGCGCCCGCCTCCAGAGCCTGCCCCACCAGCCCCCGCAGCAGCTTCTGCGTCAGCCCTTCCGCGGCCGGATACACCGGCAGTATCGACCCGAACCGCGACTCCGCGGGGTCGCGCTCGCCGATCTCGTAATCGGGCGACACCATCTGCACGCGTCCGTAGTAGCGCACCGTCCCATACACCGTTATGCGTTTGCCCTCGGGGAACGATTTCAGCCACTTCGGCGATGCGTTGAACCACACCAGCGACAGCTCGTCGCCGGCGTCGTCCTCGATCAGCACGTCCACCATCCCCCGGTAGCGCCGCCGCGTGCGACGGAACTCGGCGACCACGATCGTCCCCCGCACCACGGCCGTGTCGCCCTCGCGCAACACCTTCACCGGCACGCTCTTGCGACGATCCTCGTAGCCCCTGGGCAGGTGCCACAATAGGTCGCGTACCGTATGGATGCCGATGCCCGCCAGCACCTCGGCGCGCTTCGGGCCCACGCCCTTCAGGTAGCGCACCTCCCGCTCCAGCGGCGAATCGGCTGTGGTCTCTGGCGCCATGCTGTCTCCCGGCTGCGGTCGGGCGTCGGCTTCGGTCTGTCCGGGAGTATAGCACAATCGACGCCGCATTGCACCGGCCGCGCGCTCCGGCGGCCCGGACGTTCATTGACGCCTTCCTTCTCTGAGGACGATTGTCACGAATAGCTGTTGAGCAATGGGTTCTGACGAAATGGGTTCGTTTTGCAGCGGAGGGGTGTTTCACGTCTGGTGCTGGCGGATCAAAGAGGTTGTGCGACTGATGCCCGGTTTCCGCGGGCGCGCCGCTGTGTCGATGACTGAGCACGGAGCAGATGCGATCGCGAATCTCGTTGGTGCGCAACGCTGCCAACCGGCCGTCCTGCGGACACACAGCGGACGCCGTCCGGACAAAGTGTGTCCCGCCGGCGGACATACAGCGGACAGCGGCGGCCGGATCGCGGTCGGATAGCGACGATATGCGGACACCGGCGGACGAGCCGTTGCCGAGGGTCCGGACAGCGCCTGCACCGGCGACGCCCGGGCATCCTGCATTGGCCGATCTGGATTTCTCGACCGTAGCCACCATTCCGTAGCCTCCTATATAGTCTTTAGAGCGTTCCGGCTGGGGTCGCCCGCTTCGCGGGCTTACGGCCGCCGCCGTCGTTCTTCTTGCGCGCCTGCTCCAACACATGCGGCCTGTCGCGAAGCGACGGGCGCTTGCCACCGCCTTGTCGTTTGTGCCCGCGCCCAATCTCCCGAATCGGGTCGGCGCTGGCGCACGGCACCAGAGCCTACGGGACGACCGCCCACGCGTCTTCTGACAAGCCGCCGCGCGGGTTGGGCCTGAAGCAGTCCCGCAGATGAGGGGCCACCGCTGAGGTGCCGCACAAGTTGGGGCCTGCAGTAGCCCCGCTTGGCGGGGCTACTGCTTCGCTATTCCTGCCGGAGGGCAGCAATAGCCATTCTACGCGTCTTTCCGGATTGTGTGTCCGTTGTGGACCCCCATGTCCCCTTGTGGACCGTCATGGGTGCTCGATGTTTGTCTTGACCTTGGGCATCTGCAGCAGATAATGGGGTCGGGCTGGATGCATTCCGCTGCTTCTTCGAGTTTTTTCGGTTTTTCGGCCAGGAAACACGCCGGCTTTCGCGTCTAATAGGTTGGGAAGAGGATTGAGGAGCAGACATGCCAAGGACCATTGCAGTGAGCATCGGGCTATTACTCGTCGCAGTTGGGATGCTCCCCCTGGATGCAAGCGAGTGCAGTGCCGTTGAGGCCCTTGGTGGAAAGGCCGTTGATCGGGGCGTGCAGGTCCGTGAGGTGGCTAGGGCGGCGCACGGCGCGCTAAGACAGGTCTGCTTTCGCTTGGTGGCTCCACAGGGCTTTGCATCTGACGCCATTGCAGTTGATTTCACACCTTCGGAGGACGAGCGCGATCTGTTGCGGCGCCAGTCGGGGCTTCCGCGCGCCCTCGTTAGGGACGGCTATGCCTTGACGCAGGTTCCGCCCGGGAACTATGTCGTCAACTCGGTGGAGGTGCGCGCGGACGAAGGTACGCCCCGTTTCTTCCTGCGCTCGAAGCTGAAGCACGGCTATCTCCTCACCGTCCCCTGGTCGCGTGATCCGTCGAGTCCGCCGGCCGTTGACGGGCCTGAGATCGTCCTGGTGCCGCCCCTGGGCATGACGGCGACGAAGTCGGCTGACGGTTCGCGCTTGCACCTCGAAGCAACCGTGGAGGAGGCGGCGTCACTGTACGTGTTCAAGCTTTACCTCTGGGTGACACCATCTCCCGGCGATGCGCCGAAAGAGATTGCCGCGCAGCGGGCCCGCAATGAGGAGAACCTGCAGTGCATCCTGACAGTGAATGCCGGCTCCCCCGAGACCACCATCGACCTGGCGGACATCGAATTCCTGGCGAATCGCTACCTGAAGCGCATTCGCGCGGCCGCCGGGCCTGCGTCCACGGAGCATCGGTTCTTCCTGTATGGCCAAGCGGAAGCGTGGGACGCGCGGCGGGGGCTTATCAACAGGTCTGCCCTGAGGCGGCTTGTACCCCTGACCGCGGCCCCGGAGCACGTGGAACACATGGTTGATTCTGTTCCACCGATACTGGACTCACAGACCGCCGATTCTGTTCCATCGCTCAAGGATTTCGAGGCGGAGTACAGGCCTTCCTCAAACTCGCTGAACCCGGGGGGAGCAATGGAGTTCGAAGAGGTCGTGCCTTCGAGGACGGTCAAGGACGCGTCCGGGTCCGATTTGGGAGGCGATCTGGATTCTGCGAATCGCATCACTGGTCAGACGAGACAGGTCCGGCGGCTTGGGGGCCGGGCCCCGCAGAACGCCGAGAGCATGTTTGAGATTCCCGTCCTGGCGCCGCCTGACGCGGACCCGCGGGCGATTCAGATCCAGTTGGATGTTCGGTCGAGAGGACCTTGGATGCCGCCGTTTGGGACGCAGAGGATTGTGTTCAACTACGATGGAAAGGAGAAGACTTTCTGCGCTCCTGCGGTCTGGGGCAGCTACGAAGTGACGGGACTCAACGTTTTCCTCGAAGGGGGTGACGATTGGTACTTCGCGAGGTCAAGGTTGTCGCGCCCTCAGCAGCTCGCCTTTGTGCCGCGCGATGGCGGGCCCGTGGTGCTGCCCGAACTGGAATTGATCCCGGCTGCCGGGCTGACGGCCCATTGCGACTGGAAGAAAGGTGCCATCTCGTTGGAAACGCAGAGCGAAGGGGATGCGCGATCCTACACGTTTCGCTTCTACATGAAGTACGTCGGCGAGGAATCCGAACCGGAGCCGCATCTGGGGCGGTATGCGGTCACCGGCGGGCAGGCACAGTGCATCCGGACCATTGAGTCTGAATCGCCCGAACTGACCGTGAACTGGGATGACCTAAAAATGGACGCCGGACTGGCGTTCTCCGGATCCACGGCGGTAGACTCGATGATATCCCAGGATGCGATATCGTCGCGCGGCGGCGACTTCATCGTTACCAGGACGGTGACTGACGGCCCGCACACGAGCAGGTGGTTTCTGTACGCAGACATTGAGGTCTGGGAAGCGAACCGGAACCGCATCAATGCTTCGCCGGCCGTGCTGCTGGGGAAACCGCCGCTTGCGTCATTGATCGGTCTGAAGTACCAGACTCTACTGCAGCGACCTGAGGGGATGTGCGGCTGATGGGCCAACCGGATGTATCGAGCCAGTATGGAGACATGGAGGCGCGAACTGCCCGATGAACACTGACGATGGGTCTCGCTTGCCGGTCTCTGCCACGCCGGCGTTGGGGTTGATGCTGTCTTTGTTGATGGGTATGCTGGGCTGCGGCACCGCCGCGGTGCCGTCGGAGACGGCGGGGGAGTCCGGGCAGCCGAAGTTGCAGCCGGTGCTTTCCGCTTCAATCCTCGATCCCTGGACGGAGGTCTGTCTCTCGCTTGGTTACGACGTGTACGCGGAGCGGGGGGAGGCGGACGGCAAGTCCATGCTGGACGGCGTCTACCGCGCCTACGCCCCGGGGGGCGTGCTTGTGGTCGAAGGCGCCTACTCGCAGGGCGTGCCGCACGGGGAGTTCCGGTACTGGGATGAGAGCGGCGAACCGTCGGGCTGGAGGAACTACTCGATGGGAAAGGAAGTGGGCACGTCGCTGACGCTCTACGAGAGTGGCCTCCCGATGCGGCTCTCGCACCGCGATGGCGACGGCAGGCGCGACGGTCTCGAGGCGTATTGGGATCCTGAGGGTCGGCTGCAGGTTACGGTCGATTGGGAGGCGGGGCACGTGCAGCAGGTTGTGCGGTACGAGGACGGCGCGCCGTCCGAGACGCTGACCGGCGAGGCCGCCGAGAAACGGGCAACCGAGATGATCCGCGAGGCAATGGGAAAGTGGCGGACGCCCGCCGCGCATCAGCCGGATCTGCGGCGGCGAGAATAAGGCCGGTGTATCCCTGATGGGTTACGGGCGGGGCGCTTAGAGTTCCACGCCATATTTACTTACGATTCGCCGCAGGTGGGGGCGGGCCTGCACAGCTGTGACTATGCGGTTTCTGTAGGGCGCGAATGAGTCCGTCGCGTAGAGGTTGACCTGCTCCCGAGGGTCCGCCTCCAGATCAAAGAACATGCATTCCCCACAATCGAAGACGAAGCGCTTCTTCCCGTTTTCGAGCGTCAAAGCAAAGCCTTCGCGGTCCCACCGGCGCATGTCGTTTGTGTTCAGCATCAGGATGAGTTCCGTGGGTTCCTGCGGGCGAAGCAGGGAGCGGCCTGGAAGGACCTGCAGGCTTCGCGCGACGGCAGGCTCATCCGCTACGCCCAGGAGGTCCAGCAGCGTGGGGACGATGTCCTCATTGCTGGTGGCGAGCCCATGCAGGTTGTTCCTGAGCGCCTCGATGCTGCCGGGCGGCAGTTGGCTCTGGACTGCTTTTGGGATGACGAACCAGCAGGGGACCAGCGCGATCTCTTCGTGATAGTTCTCGAGCCGCGCACCGCGGCCGTAAACGTCGTTTCCGTGGTCCGAGACGGCCACCACGACGGTCCGAGCCCGCACCTCGGGCGGCATGGCTTCGTGGAGCTTCCCCATAAGAGCGTCGTCCCGGTAGATAGCTTCGTAGTAGTTGTGGAGGCGCTCATTGCATTCGATGCCGGCCGTAAGGCGCTCATAGTCGTTGATGGCGACGCCCTGACCGAGAAAATGCGGGAGTTTGAGGCTGACAAGCTGGAAGAACGGGCCGCGCCATTGGCGCTGTCTCTGGTGAGCGATGGCCGCTGCCACCACGTCGCTGTCGTTAATGCTGTTGTCATAGGCAGCGGGCAGACCGGCGTTTCCGCGGTGGAGACAGGTGTCTAGATTAATCCGACCAGGCAGGCTCTGGAAGCGGGTGGCGAAATCGCCCCAAGCCAGATCGTAGGGCAAGAAGGCGGAGGTTGAGTTGCCAGCGGCCTTCGCATAATCCCAAAGTAAAGGTGTGCTACGGTGTACGTCTATGCTCTGGTCTGCTGCGGCGCCGGTGAACAGCAGCATCACGGCGACATCCGTGGCAGAGGAATTGGCGAAATGTCGAGACGCGACGAAGATCTCATCGGGGTGCTGAGCCGCGTAGCGCGACCAGTACGGCGCAGTGGGCAGGTCGGGGCGGTAGATTTGGTGGGCGTCCCTGTAGATGGCTTCCAGGCGTATGAACAGGATGTTGGCGCGGACGCGCGGCGTAAGCGCGGGCAACTGCGTGCGACGAGGCACGAAGGAGACGCTGGTTCTACCAGTGCCTCGCACGGAACGGGCAAGGGTGGCTAAGGCGTACTGGTCGAGGCCGAGGTAAGGCCAGCGCCCAACTATGGGCAGGAGGATCCATGGTGCAAGGCAGAGCGCCAGCTTCGCCGGTGTGGGCCGCTTGTGTTCTGTGGTGGACACCCCGTGGAATAGGTAGGCGCTGCAGCAGACCCAGCCGAGAAGCAGGACCAAGGCGTGCAGCAAGCTGAAGTTCTCGCGGAAATGCGCCAGACCGCCGACCGGATTCTGCCGGATGTAGTCCAGCGTTGTGGCCGATATAAGGTCGCGGAAGACAGAATAGTAGCCGAACTGCACTACGTGCAGCAAGATGAGAAGCAGTGAGACGACGCCGACGACCAGCAGTGCGAGTGCCTTGCGTGAAGGAGCCAATCTGACGAGCAGGTAGTACGCGGAGATGCTGGCGAGTAGCGAGAGGACGAACGAGAGCCACACATGGGGTGCCGGGCCGAACAGCCCGTCGCCCAGGTAAGCTACCGTCGCCGCGGTGTTCAGCATAGGCAAGGCGACATAGGGCTTGGTCGCGATCACGAGCGACGTTCCAGCCCGATGTTTGATGGAAAAGTACAGCTGTCTGCCCATAGCAGCACTCCCCTCGCCCGCGCATCGCCGGTTCGGTCTGCAGAGAATCCGATCCCGGACCTTCATTCTGCTACGGAACTTCTCACCGCAGTACGCGTGCCACGCCGATGTCGCCCGGCGCTTAAGGGCGGCGCGGCGCGAACTTGCGGAAGAGGACCACGGTTGTGGCCTCGGAGGCGAAGCCGACCACCAGCATCGCCGCCGCGGCGATGTGATTGTACCAGCCGAGTGCCAGCAGCGCGGCGCCCAGAGGCAGTATGGACAGGTTTCGGGACATCGCCCCGGCCGCCATCGCGGCCGTGCGTTTGCGCACCATGGCCAGCCCATGGTGGTAGTTGCGCCATCCGATTACGATCGGCACCAGCAGCAGCACGTATAGCGACTGGCAGGCCATCGCCAGCGGCGCACCCTCTGCGCCCTGCAGGTGGCGAAGGAAGAGGCGCGCCACGGGTGTCAGAACCACCAGTGCCATGAGCAGAAAAACCCCAGCCGTGATGCGGACCATGAACCGCCGCAGGGCCGGCAGGTTCTCCGTGCCGAAGGTCACCGATAGGTTGCGGAACTGGTTCACGGTGGACTGGAAGAGCATGTTGACGTTGAAGGCGAGGCTCACGCCGGCGACCATCGCCTCCGCGGAGACAGCCCCTCCCGAACGCTGAGCCGAGACGGTGAGGAACGCGAAGATGATGGGTCGCGTGAGCGTGAACATGATCGTTGTGGCGACCATGGGGAGGTAGAAGCGGGCCACTTCCCTTTGGGTAAGTCGGCGGTCCTCCTCGCCGCTGTGGCGCACCCGGTACTTCAGTAGCATCAGCCCTCCGACCACCGTGTGAACCGCCACCGGCAGTATCAGTGACAGGCTGAGCGTGAAAACCGGCGACCAGCCGCCGTACAGTCCGACGGCCAAGACACAGACTGCAAGCAACAGGCTGCCAATCCGCAAGGCGGAGACGATGCCCGTGCGGTGCGCCTGGACAAGCAGGCCCTCGAAATAAAAACAGGCGCCGGTCAGCAGTATCAGGGGCGTGAAATAACGCAGATAGACGAGGATGAGGTCGATGTCACGCGAAGGCATATTGTAGATTATCGGCATGATGCGGCCGCCCAGCGGCGTCCACGCCACGACGGCGAGTAGCGCCGTGCACAGCACCGCAAGGCTCATCACAAAGCGCAGCGTGGCCCGGAAAGACCGGGGACCCCGCACGAGCACGTTGGCCATCTGGGGTGCGAAAGCCATGACTCCCCGGAACGGGCCGAAGAAGGCCATGGCCAATGCGTACACGGCCAGCTCGCGCACGCCCTCCTCGTACTGGAGCAGCACGTAGTTCTGGACGAGTCGCCCGGAGAAGACGGCGATGGCCATGAACCCCAATGGCCAGAAGAATCGCCAGTAGCGGCGTGAGGCGGAGGTCATTGCTGGTCCTGCGGCGAGCTTGCAGAAAGGGGCTTGTGGAAGCGCGTGTCTAGACCCCAGTACCCTATCACGCGCGTCAACGGCCTGCACTGAGACACCGCAATAGCTTGACTTGACGAGCACCATTCCTTATGTTGGATTCCATTGAGGGCGACGCGCATACGGCTTCCCTGTGCCCATTTTCCGGGACATTGTCGGTTTGCTGGCGGAAATACCACATTTAGCCATTCGGCTTCCCATCCTGCTTGTCACCTTCTGCCTCTCGGCGTTCTTCAGCGGATCGGAGACGGCCCTTTTCTGCTTTCAGCCGCACGAGCTTCGGCGGATGCGCGACGGCAGCCCTACGGACCAGCTTGTCGCCCACCTCCGTAGCCGACCCAAGCGGCTGCTGATCACCGTGCTGTTCGGCAACATGGTGGTGAACGTGGTGTTCTACAGCGTCTCCTTCCTTCTCTGGACAAGCCTGGAGCCACAGGTCGGCCAGACCGGCGTGGTGGCGCTTGGCCTCACATCGCTGGTGGCCGTCATCATCGGCGGGGAGGTGGTGCCCAAGAACACCGCCGTTTCATTCTACGGCACGGTCGGCCGCATTGCCGCGTGGCCGCTTTGGGCCCTGCAGAAGGTGCTTCTGCCCATCATATACCCGCTTGAGCGTGTTACCGATGCGCTTCTGCGAGTGATCGGTCCTGGGGGCGGCCGGCGGATGATGCCGGAGGAACTGGAGATGCTGGTGCGGCTCGGCACGCGCGAGGGAATCGTCGACCACGGCGCCGGACAGATGCTGACCGAGGTGATCTGGCTGGGTGAGGTGCGGATCCGCGAGCTGATGGTGCCGCGCACGGAAATGGTCTGCCACGACCTGCGGAGGCCGTCGGGGGCGCTGCTGGAACTGTTCGAGCAGGAGAAGCTGACGGCCATTCCGGTCTACGACGGCACGATGGACAACATGCTGGGGCTGGTGCACATCAAGGACGTGATGCTGCGAAAGGTGTCCGAAGACATTCGCGATGCGGTGCGGCCGATCCCGTTCCTGCCGGAGACCACAACCGTGGAGGGCGCTTTGCGACAGTGCCAGCAGGAACGAACGAAGACGGCGTTCGTGGTTGACGAGTACGGCGCGGTGGCGGGCCTGATAACGGTGGAGGACCTTCTGGAAGAGGTGGTCGGCGAGATAGGCGACGAATACGACACCGAGGAGGTGCCACCCATACTGGAACTGGAGGACGGTCGCTATCGTGTGCACGGGCAGTTCAGCCTTCGCGAGTGGGAGGACATGACCGGCGTCGAGTTTCCCGAGATGGGCGTGGACACCGTGGGCGGGCTGGTGATGACCTTGCTGGGAAGGGTGCCCCGGGCGGGCGACCGCCTGCGCGACGGGCGGCTGGAGTTCGAGGTGGAATCGACCGACGGCAGGACCGCGAAGAGCCTGCTGGTGCGAGTCCATGATGAGGCAGAGCCGACCGAAGAGGGCGATGATGCTTGACTACGTGCTCATAGCGGCGAGCGTCGCCCTCGCGGGTTTCCACAGCGGAAACGAAACGGGCTTCTACTGCATCAACCGCCTGCGGCTGCGATTGTGGGCGGACGCCGGCAGAACCAGCGCAAGGGCGCTCCACCGGCTGGTACAGAAGCCGCAACTGGCCATCAGCACTGTGCTGGTCGGCACGAACATCGGCGTGTATCTGTCGACGGTGTTGCTCACTGACCTGCTGCGGCGCACGGAGTGGGCGGGGATGCGGGCGGATGTCTACAGCAGCCTACTCATGCCGCCAATTCTGCTCATCTTCTCCGAGATCGGCCCCAAGTCGCTGTTCCAGCATCACGCCGAGCACCTCATGTACCGCACGGTCTGGCCGCTGCGGGTCTCGGAGGTGGTCTTCTACCCGCTCACGCTGCTCCTCAGGTGGATCAGCGGGCTGCCGGGCAAGGCGCTTCGCCGTCGCAGCACCGAGAGGCGTTCGACCGTGAATCCGGACGCCTTCCGCTTCTACCTGCGCGAGGGGGCGGCGCAGGGGGTGCTCTCGTCGTTCCAGAGCACGCTGGCGGAGAACATCCTGCGTCTGCGCACGGTGGACGTGGCAACCGCGATGACGCCGCTGGAGCGGGCCGTGATGATCGAGCATGCGGCATCGGGCGATGACCTGCTGCAGGTGCTGACCGACCACCGTTACTCTCGCATACCCATCTGGCGCGACGAGCCCGAAAACGTGGTGGGGATCGTCAACCTGATCGACGTTGCGCTGGCGGGCGGGGCTTCGCAGGGGGTGGGGCCGTTTGTGCGCGAGGTGCCGCACCTGCGGCGAACGACCTCGGTTGCCGACGCCCTCCGCAAGTTGCGTCAGGAGCGTCAGCAGTTTGCCGTGGTCACCGATGCGGACGGGAACGCGCTGGGAATCGTTACGGTCAAGGATCTGGTGGAAGAGATAGTGGGCGAACTCCAGGTGTGGTAACATGGAGTTTCGCGAAGAGGAAGAGCAGATGCGCAGAGTGATCGTCGTTCTCTTGGTCGCATGGGGGGCCGTTGTCGCGCCGTTGCGAGCCGCCGGCCTGCCGGATATGTCGGCGTTCCAGCCCACGCCCGAGCCTCCGTTCCGCATCGAGGGGAACCTGCGCTATCCCGAGCAGGCGCCGGGATTCCCGACGGTCGCGGCAATCCGGGTGGAGTGTGCGCCCGACCACTACGTCTGGGCCGAGAGCCTGAAGGTGCGCGTCGACGACGGCCCCCTGGACGCGAGCGTTTCCGAACTGTTCCTGCCGACGCCGAAGGTCAAGTTCGACGAGAACATCGGCGGCGAGGTGAAGTACCTGGACGGAACCTTCGAGTTCAGCGTGCTCATCGACATTGCGGAGGGTCAGCCGCCCGGCGAGTACACATTGCCGCTCACGGTTACGTACACCGGCTGCGGGCCGGACCTCTGCAGCCTCGGCAGCGATCCAGTGCGCGTGGACCTGGCGGTGTCGGAAGGGCCTGGCGTGGTCATCGAGATGCCGGAGCGCGCCGAGACCCCGGCTGTGCCGGCAGCGGAGGAGCAGGCACCCACGGATGAGGAGCCGCCGGAGGAGGAGGGCACGGTCCTCGCAATCCTGCTGGCGTTCGTCGCCGGGCTGGGTCTCACGCTCACGCCCTGCATCTATCCGCTCATCCCCGTCACCATGAGTCTTGTGGGCGCTACCTCCGGTGGCAAGCTGGACGGCCTTCTGCGTTCGGCGCTCTACGTGTTCGGCATATCGGTGAGCTACGCGGCCATCGGCACGGTCGCCGCGGCCACCGGGAAGGTGTTCGGCACGGTGCTCCAGCATCCGGCGGTGTACCTGCTTCTGGCCGCCATCTTCGTGCTGCTGGCGGGCGGCATGTTCGACCTATATAACATCGACCTCGTGTCGCAGCGCCTTGGACGGCTGCAGGCGAAGCTGCGGGGGCGATGGGGCCTGGCGGGCATCTTTCTGATTGGTGCCCTCTCCGGCATCGCCGCTACAGCCTGCGTCGCGCCGGTTATCCTCGGCACGCTCAGTTACGTCACCAAGACGGGCAACCTGTTCGTAGGGTTCGCCATGTTCTTCGCGCTGGCCTGGGGGATGGGCACCCCGCTGGTGGTGCTGGGCACGTTCGCGGGAGCGGCGAAGTCCCTTCCCAAGGCGGGCAACTGGATGATCGCGGTCAAGCATGCGTTCGGCATCGCGCTCCTCGGTGCGGCGCTCTACTTCCTCGGGCACAGCGGCGTTATGTCCGAAGCTGTGTTCCGCCTCGTGGTTATCGGCTTCCTGGTGGTCACGGGCGTGTTTGTGGGTGCCTTCGACACGCTTCCGGCGGATGCGGGGAAGTGGCAGCGAGCGCGCAAGGCCGTGGGCGTTCTGTTCCTGGTTGCGGCGGCGGTCGTGTTCTTCGGGTTGGGAGTTCGGACCGTGTCGGGCACGGCTTCTCCGCAGCAGAGCATCGATTGGGTGGAATCCGAGACGGAGGCGCTGGCGCTTGCCGAGGAGCA
>CAZZNQ010000058.1:0-26977 GCA_964655775.1 uncultured candidatus Brocadiaceae bacterium
GGCAGGAACGTCGAGGGCGTGCGTCGTTTGGCTGGCCATTTTGACCCTCCATGGCGGACCCAGAGGAGAGGATGGGGGCGGACCCGGCGGGTCTGTCCGGGCGTCGGCTCGCGTTGCCTACCGCCCCAATAGCCGGATTGTACCCGAATGCTATGCGGATGGCAAGCACTATCGGCCACCACAAAGCCCCCGGAACAGCGCCGATCTGCGTCCCTGGTCGGCACCGTATGGACAGAAAACAAGTACGTCAGAAAGTACCACGCTTCCCAGGATTGTCACAACATACTGCTCATGCACTGCCTATGTAGACTGCCCAGCGGACTCATAATCCGCGCGTTGCAGGTTCGAGCCCTGCTGGGCCCACCACGCAATTGACGTCAGAGAAGCGCTTAGCGATTATGCCTCTGGGTGGACTTCCGTCGCGAATTCTGTAACTAGTGGGGACCGCCGGAACATGGGGAAGGTACACGGGGAACCGGTGAAGGGAGCGCCCGCGGCAAGGGAGGTCGACGGCCTCCGCGCGGTAGTGAATGCCATGCCAGCTTCCGCCTGGATGCATGCACTGGCAGAGACAAGACGAAATCGGGACTTCGCGAAGGTGTCTGGGGGATCCCGACAGGGATGGAACCCGCCGATGAGGGTGCGATCTCTGCTGATCCTCGCGGTTCTGCTTGGCGCCTTCGCACCGCATACACTGGGGGCCGCCGAGGAGACCGAGCCGAGTGCGGAGATCATATGCGAGAGAGAGTTCAAGATCGTCTCACCAACGGACGAACTAAAGGGTCTGGGGCGCTACGCCGTCAAGGCTATTCGCCGGGAAGAGGTCGCCCGAATCGAGATCTTCGAGACGCTTTCATTGGCATACCGTGGCAAGCGGGTGACTTTGAGCTCCTCGATGGTCTACCGAACGGACCCAGCGGTTGAGCCGCTTAAGGCCACTGCCGAGACGATGGTCGAGGGCAAGACCTGCATGACGGGAGTTGTGGAGTTCGGGGAAAAGACAGTGACCGCCTCTTGCACCGGGCATTTGGACCCGAGAACCGGCAAGGAGATAACGCCTCCGACGGAGTATTCCTGGGACGACGTTCCGAAACCGGAGGGCGCCCTGATCTTCCAGGCAGCCGTTCCCGTGCTCGCACCCCAACTGCTGCCAACGACGGGTGTGCTTGATGACGTCGTTTTCGTGGAATTTCCCGACGACATCGCCGCACCCGAGCTGGTCAACTTCAAGGAGGGCTGCCGCCTCGTGCGCAGTGAGCCGGATAAGGACGGCGTCTGCTGGATCCGGATGCTCTCGGCCCACACGGGAACGCCGACGATAGAAGTCGCCTTCGACAGGGAAAACCGGTTGTTCTCTTTCCCGACTCTCGGTAAGCTGAAGCTGGTGGAGGTGAAGGAGAAGGCAAAGGAGAGCGCAACTGCCGGCTCCTCTGCTGAGGTCCCCCCGGGGCAGTAGACCGACGCCGACCAACCGGCGTGCCCATTCCCCTATGCAACATGCCACATGAGAATCAGTACCTACGGCAGGGGAACGACCGTGGCGAATCCCCAACTGCACCATCCACGAGGACGACCTCGTCCACCCACCGGCGTCCGCAGTGTTGACGAACTTCTGCACTCGCTAGCCGATATCCTGCGAGCCAGCACGTAGGCGCGGCTCCAGTGCATGACCGCTAGGGGCGAAGCGGAAGGCATTGAGCATCTGGGAGCAGACCATGAAGACCATTGCCTTGTCTCTGTCACTGTTGGCTGTGTTATGCGTTGCCGTCGGTGCCACATCTGGCACTTCGCACCTCAGTCAGCACCGTGTGGCAGTCAGCCTGGTGGACGGCTCGATCATTCACGGGCGACTGAGCGTTGGCTCCATCCCGATCAAGACCGACATGGGGACTGTTGCGCTGCCGTCCGGAACCATCGGTAAGATCATCATCGACCAAGCGGACCGGCACGCAATCGCCGTTCTGCACGACAAGACTCTCCTGCACGGTACACTGGACGTGAAGTCTGTGGAGTTGGAGGCTCTGTTCGGCCCGATCAGAATAGGTGCAGACATGATCCGCGAGCTTCAGTTCACCCGGAGCCCAGACCTCGGCAAGGAACCGCCGGAGCGGGACGAACTCAGGATCGACGGGTCGACGAAGGTCGGCCCTATCGCCAGAGCCTTTATCGAGGCACTGGAAAGGCGAGACCCCGACCTGAGAATGGCACTAACCGAGTCCGGCAGCGGCAACGGAATGAAAGCCCTCATCGAGGGGCAGTGCCAGATCGCGCTAATGAGCCGATTGCCGACCGGCAGGGAGATCCACGCTGCACTCGACAGGAATGTCTATCCTGTCCCGCACGCCATCTCCCTGGACGATGTAGCGATCATTGTGCATCCGGGCAACCCCGTCAACGGTCTCTCGTTGGAACAGGTTAGAGACATCTTCGCGGGTAGGATCACGAACTGGAAGAAAGTGGGAGGCGAGGATCAAGATATAGTCCCCATCTCGCGGGACACGAACAGCGGTACCTATGAGACTTTCGAAGCAACCGTCATGGCCGGAGCGGACACGCCAGAGCAGACACATTACATCAACTCGTGTGGGTCCGTACGCTTTGCCGTCAGCAGCCAGCCCTCCGGCATCGGGTACATCGGGATGGGATTCCTCGACGATGCCGTCAAGCCGCTCACGGTTGACGGCATCGCGTGCACGGCCGAGAATGTCCGGTCGGCGCGGTATCCCCTCTCCAGGCAGGTCTTCATGGTGACCGACGGCCATCCGCGTTTCGGAGGGAAGGTACACCGGTTCGTGTCGTTCTGGGCGACCCGCACGGGCCATGAGATCATCCGTGCCATCGGCTTCACGCCCATCACCGAGTACTGAGACTAATCCTCCGCTGGGACCACACAATCAGCATCTCTATTCGTCCTCAACGGCACCGAGGTCGCGGCCTTCGATGAGCATCCGGGCGAATTCCACCGGCAGACCGCGGTCGCGGATGGCATCTACCGCGCGCTGGACGTCGTACCGGACGCGGTGATGGGCAACGCTCACGTTTTTAGCCGAGAACTCCAAGATCGCATAGCAAGCCCTCGGGTCGCCGTCGTCCGCACGGCCGACCGGTCCGGCGTTCACGAACAAGATCCCTCCCACGCGTCGTTCCGACGCCCGATGCGCGTGTCCGCTAAGCACAACGTCGACATCGGTCTCGCACGCGATCTCGTGCAGACGCTCTTCAGGCGTGCGGTCGTCAAGGTATTCGCTGACGCTGTCGGGGCTGCCGTGCGTCAACAGGATCTGCGCGTTGCCCACGGGGATAGTGAGGCGCCGGGGCAACGAGCGAAGATACTCGATGCTCTCCTCCGACAGATGCTCGAAGGCCCACTTGAACGCCAGCCACTTCCGGTGCTCCTTGGTGCGGCGCCACCTGGCGTCCTTGCGGGGGAACTTGAGCACCTTCAAGTCGTAGTTGCCGATAACGGATGCGGCGCACACCTCACGCAGCAATCTGACGCTCTCGTCCGGGAAGGGGCCGTAGCCCACGAAATCGCCGCCATTCCACAAGACCTCCGCCCCCTCCGCGCGCGCATGCTTTAGCACGGCTTCCAGCGCCGGCAGGTTGGCATGCACGTCACTGATGAAGGCAACCTTCATGTGCAGGGAGGCTCCCCCGCCTCCGCCAGCCGGGCCTTCAGTGGCCGGCGAACCTTCTTGCGGTCGAAACGCTTCCATATCTTGCCGAAGCGGGCACGCGTCTCGCGCCGGTGACCCTCGTGGTAGGCCATGAGCCGTCCCACCACGAGGAGCAACTCGCGGTCACCTCTGCGAGTCTCCGAGACCCCGTCAGCAAAGTCGTGCAGCATCTCCCGAGCGACGACGCTGTCCTGATGGGCGCCGAGGACATCCTGGAGCTCGACGACGCGCTTCGCAAAATCGTGTGCCTCCCGGCCGAATACATCCTCGAAGAACTCGCACGCGTAGCGCAGCCGCTTGCATCGAATGCGCAGCTTGTGGAGGTCCCTGTCCGCAGCTCCCGGGCCAAGCGATCGTCCCTTCTTCAATACGCGCGCGAGATTGTGGCGGATTACGCCCGCTGCCTCGACGACGGCCGGGTTGTTCGCCACCGGCGCTGCGGAGCGCGCGGGAGGGCCGGCCTCGAGAAATCGTTGGAGCCTCTCAACAAAGGAGGCATAGCGCTGCGTGTCGAGCACACGCAGCATTGCTCGGCGGGCGCGCTCACGCTCGGCCTTCATGGCCTCGACATAGCGCGCCATCGCCGGCGACTCCGCCAGCCCGTGCTCGGCGGTCTCCTCGTCCAGGTGCTTGAGGTAGACATCCAGGTCGCGCACGCCGCCCAACGCGCCACCGACCCACTTTAGGTCCCGCTTGAGGGCGTCGTGCCGCCGGGCCGACAGAGCGCCCCGGAAGACACGAAGCGCGGCCCGCATGCGGCGCGTGGCCACACGCATGTCGTGCAGCTTTTCGGGATCCCATCCAAGGCGCGTGCCCGGTTCATTCCACAGCACCCGCCCGAACTGTCGCCGGAGCACCTTGTAGGTAGCGTCGACGAACCGATCGTCGCGAGCGATGGTCAGTTCGGGCCCTTCCACAAGCGACGGCACGTCCAGGTTCCATCTCTCCAGCGCGCGAGCCGGGAATGCGTTCTCGGCGGGCCGGAGGCCCAGCCGCTCTGCAATCTTCCGGGCTGCTTCGGCATCGGATTCCTCGGCCATTCCGCAGAAGGTCACCTCGGTGAGTCCTTCGCCCGGGCTCGCCTCCGGCAGGCGACGGAGCCGCACGTGCAACTCGAAGCCGTCTCCCCCGTCCGTCGAAAATGCCCACACAAGGGACTCCACCTCCACCTCAAGCCACGCGCTGACCTGCCGCTCCCCGAGCAACGGCCGCAACAGGTCCGCGATGCTCTGCCCCGGCGGATCGCACGGAAAGGAATCCGGGCGAGACACGAGCGGCTCACAGATCGTCCGACCGTGATCGGCGTCCGGTTCGATGGGAACCAGGCAGGAACGGATTCCGTCGGCGTCTTCGCGTATCCGGAGCACGGCGCCGGCCTTGTAGAGCCATCGCTCGGACGTATCCAGATAGGTCTCGCGATGCCGTCCGGTAGAGACGAACCGTGCACTCCCGCCCCCCGCTTCGAGCACCTCGCGAACCGGGGGGCAATGGGAGCCCGCGGGCACCCAGAACTTGAGAGCATCCCTCTGGTGACCGTTGACCTGCATCATCGCGTTGGCTGCGGATCACCTCCGCGGCAACTGGGGATTAGTGAGAGGCCGGAAACGCACAGCCGCATCGTGTTGCGCCGAAGCGGCTTCGACCGCCGTCTCATACAGTCGCTGCTGCGCTCTTATCTCTGGACCGGTGCCGCGCACCCGCCGATAGGTGCCATCCGGCTCCAATTCCCAGGCTTTGACATTGTCGGCGAAGAAGGTGCGCATCATGCTCATGATGCGCTTGACGAGACGCTGATCGAGCACGGGGAACATGATCTCAAGCCGCCGATCCAGGTTGCGCCCCATCCAGTCCGCGCTGGAGAGGTAGACCTCTTCATAGCCACCGTTCTGGAAGTAGAACACGCGGGCATGCTCCAGATAGCGGTCTATGATGCTGACCACGCGGACGTTGTCGGAAACGTCTTCGATGCCCGGGCGCAGACAGCAGATGCCCCGGACATTGAGCAGGATGCGCACGCCGGACCGGGCTGCCCTGTAGAGGGCCCTGCAGATGCCCTTGTCCTGCAGGGAGTTCACCTTCGCCATGATAAGACCCGGATGGTCGAGTGTCGCAGCATCCGCCTCGCGCTCGATCAACTCAATGAACCGACGCCGCAGTCCGGTGGGCGAGATGGCGAACTTAAGCCAGCCGACCTGCTGCGAGTAGCCCGTGAGGAGGTTGGCGAACGCCGCTGCGTCGAGAGCGAAATCCGTGTCGGTGGTCATCAGGCCGATGTCGGCATACAGCCGCGCGGTCCTGTCATTGTAGTTACCGGTGGACAGGTGCACGTATCGGCGGATTCCGTGCGCCTCACGCCGAACGACCAGTAGCAATTTGGCGTGGGTTTTGAGCCCGGCGATGCCGTAAATGACGTGGCAGCCGGCGTCCTCCAGTCGGCGCGCCCAGTTCACGTTCTGCGCCTCGTCGAAGCGGGCTTTCAGTTCCACAAGCACGGTCACCTGTTTGCCGTTCTCGGCCGCGCGTGCGAGGGCGGCTACAATAGGGCTGTCGCCGCTGGTGCGGTAGAGCGTCTGCTTGATGGCCAGCACGCTGGGGTCGTCGGCGGCTTCGCTCACCAACGTCACCACCGGCTCAAAGGACTCGTAGGGATGGAACAGCAGGATGTCGCGTTCCTGCAGCGCCTGCCAAATATCATCGCGTCCTACAAGGTCCGCCGGCCTCTGCGCCGGCCACGGTGGGTTGCGCAGCTCGTCGAAGCCCTTCCGTGTGGCAACGCTCATAAGTGCCGTTCCGTCCACCAGCCCGTCGGTTTCATATACGTCCGCCTCGTCCACGTCGCACCAGCCCATCAGCCATTCCCGAAGGTCCGAATCCGCACCGGTGGATATCTCCAGGCGCACGACGGAACGACGGCGTCGGTCCAGCACGGCACGCTCGACCGTTTCCAGGAGGTCGCCGGCCTCGTCCTCGGTGATGGCCACGTCCGCGTCCCGCGTCAGGCGACACACCGCCTGGACCGCGATCCTATAATCAGGGAAAAGCTGACCGATGTTCCGCGCCATGACCTGCTCGAGGGGTACCAGTCTCAGATCCGACTCCGACGGCACGGCTATGAAACGGGGGAGATTGCCGGGAACCGGAACGAGGGCGATCTTTGACTCGCGGCCGGCCGGCGGCGCAGGAGTGAGGACAAGGGCCAGGTTGAGGCCCAGGGGCGGCAGCACCGGGAACGGCTCCAGTTCCTCGACCGCAAGAGGCGTGAGAACCGGGAGGACTTCGTCCCGGAAGTACGATTCCAGGAATCGCTGCTGCTCCGGGTTGGCCTGCTCCACGGACAGCAATCGCAGCCCGTGCCTGGCGAGCGCGCTGAAGACATCCCTGACGGCGTCGGCATGCTCGTCCATCATCCTGTGCGCGCGTGCACTGATGGCGGCGAGCTGCTCGCCGGGGGTAAGGCCGCTTGGGTCCTTCTTGGTGATACCGGCATCGACCTGCTGCTTCAGCCCCGCCACACGGATCATGAAGAACTCGTCCAAGTTAGAGCAGACGATGGCCAGGAACTTCAGACGTTCCATCAGAGGAACGCTGTCCGACCGGCCCTCCTGAAGGACGCGATCATTGAACTCCAGCCAGCTCAGCTCTCGATTTATGAGTAGCTCGGGGGAGTCAAGCTCGACGGTGTTCGAGGAATCCATGTGCCCTTTCCATTCAGGGTGCGTGCCTTCAGCGGACCTGGGAGATCTGCTCCGACTCGAGACGCACGTGCATGCCGAAAACCTCTTCGAACAGGTCGCTCTTGGCGGCGATCGCCCGCCGCTCCAAAGCCAGGTCGCCGGCATTCCTTGCGTAGATAACGAACTCTGTGTCCCTGCGTTCCACTTTGAAATCGTCCACCTGGCCGCTATGGCCGCGGTCCAAGGCGTCGGCCAGTCGCAGCAACGCGGCCAGTTTATTGACCACCATGCGAGTTTCTCGCGGCAGCGCCATGTATTCTGCGTGCGAGGACTTCGGCATGCTGCGGCGGTGGTAGCGGGCCGTGTGTGCCACTATTTCCGCGTCCCGGCCCTGCAGGCCAAACAGTTCTGAGTTGGAAATGAGATAAAAACTGTGCTTGTGATGCGCGCGGCCGCTCACGAAGCTGCCTGTGTCGTGAAGCAGCGCCGCCACGTGCAGCAGCAGTCGGTGCCGCTGCGAGAGACCGTGATCCTTCTGCAGCTCGTCGAAAAGACGCAGTGACAGGCAGGCCACCTGGTCCGCGTGGGCCATATCGCTCTGGTACCGCTCCGCCAGGTTGCGTGCCGAGGCGATCACGTTCTCGCGCACGACTGGATCGTCCTCACCGGAAAGGAAATGCGGCAGGTCCAGCAGCAGGCCGTCGCGCATCGAGACGTTAGAGACAAGCATGGCATCCGCACCGGTAGCTTCCAGAAGCGACTGGTAGACCAGCAGAGCCGGGACGAGTGTCTCCGCATCGGCATATGCGATTCCGTAGCGCCGGCTGAGCTGCTCAACTTCAGCGGGCGCACAGCGGCGGATGACCTGCGCCAGGTCTTCGCGTTCGACTCGGGAGAGAGTGTCCTCCGGGCTCGACTGCCCGACCTGTTCGGCTGCGAAACGGGCGTCCCCACCGACCGCTATGAAGGTCTGTGCACGGTCTAAACTAAGGCCTCTTGCCGCAAGGCTCACGGCGTTGCCTATGTGGCGACGGAGCAACTCGGCCGCACGCTGGGGTGGTTCCTGAGTGGTCGAGAGCAGTTCCTGCATCCGCACCGAGCCCAGGTTGTAGCTGCGCGAGTCGGCGATCCGGCCACCGTCCAGCAGCGAGACGAGCGTGCTGCCGCCGCCAACCTCGGCGATCATGGCCGTCTGACGGCCCAGATCGATTGCGTCCTTCACCTCCTCGCGAACCGCAGACACCATGAGGCGGCTCTGCTCGGAAGGGTCTATTACTTCCACGTCCAGCCCGACAGCTCGCGACAACCGATCGACGAAGGCGTCTCTGTTGGACGCCTCCCTAACCGCCGAGGTGGCTACAGCTCGGACGGTCTTGACGCCATAGGTATCCAGAATGCGCCGGTAGTCGCGCAGGATGTTGAGAGCGGCGTGCATCGTGTCATGGCTGAGCTTCCCTGCGACGAAAGTGTCGTGCCCGAGATGGACCGGTCTGCGCGCACGCTCCAGCACCTCGGTCCGGCCGTCCGGGGCCACGTCAGCGATCACCATCCGGAGCGAGTTAGAACCGATGTCGATTACGGCGACCGTCCTGGCCGGCTCGGGTGAGGTCTGGGGGGAATACTCGGTTGAGACCATGGGCCTGTCCTGTAGTGGTCGGCGGAAACGACCGGCCCGCTCGCGGCTGGTCGCCTATGTGTACAGCTCTCTGGCACGCGCAGCCCGCGACCCCCCGCCCGCGGAAGTGCACTACCCTCCAACGACATGTATCTCAAGCCATCGACGCCCGGCGACATCACAAGTCCGGAAACGACTCCATGTCCAGCACATGGTCGGGCAGCTTCATGTCCAATGACTCAAGCATCTCAATGATTATAGCGGAGACGGCCAGGTTTCGGAACCACTTTTTGTCCGCCGGAATGACGTACCATGGGGCGAAGTCGGTGCTGCACCGCGACAGGACGTCTTCATATGCCTCCACGTACCGGTCCCAGAGCTCGCGCTCCGCGAAGTCGGCCGGATTCGCCTTCCACATTCTCTTCGGGTCCTTCAGCCGCTTCATCAGTCTTCGATGCTGCTCTTCCTTGCTCACGTGGAGGAAGAACTTGATGATCGCCACCTGGTTCTCGGCAAGGATCTTCTCGAACGCGTTAATCTGCTCGAATCTCCCCGACCAGACCTCGGGCGGCACCGTTTCGTGCACGCGCACGGTCAGTACGTCCTCGTAGTGCGAGCGATTGAATATGCCGATCTCGCCTCGTGGCGGCACCGCCTTGTGGATGCGCCACAGATAGTCGTGGTCCGCCTCCTCCGCCGAGGGAACCTTGAAGCTCGTGACACGACAGCCCTGGGGGTTCACGCCGGACATCACGTGCCTTATCGTGCCGTCCTTGCCGCCGGCGTCCATCGCCTGCAGGACGACAAGCAGAGCGTGCCGGTTCTCCGCGTAGAGAAGATACTGCAAGTCGGCCAGCCGGGATACGTTCTTGCGCAACGCCTTCCGCCCGTCGGACTTGCTCTTGAGCCCGTGGGTGTTCGCAGGATCGTGATCGGCCAACCGCACCTTCCTTCCGGGGGCGATTCGCATGTCCTGATAGTCGGTCATGGCCCGTCCTCTCCTTTGCACCGGCCCCGTATCGTGGGTCGCGCGATTATAGCGGGCCATGGCCCTCGAGGCAATCCTGACGTCATCGCCAATACCGCTGCCGAAGAGATCCACGCGGCCGAGCGCCACGCGAAGGCGTTGGGTTTGGTCGGTCCCCGTGCTACAATGACCGCAGACGTGCTGAGTCCCAAAGGTCGCCTGCCGGAGCATCTGCTCCGAACACTGAAGAGGACACACCAATGACTCGATCGACTGCTGAGCTGTACGTTGGCGTCGACGTCGGCGGTACGAACATAACCACCGCGCTTGTGGACCGGGAGGGCGTATTCCTCGAGCGGGCGAAGCGCCGCACACCAAAGGAGGGTGACGGCGAGGTCGCCCTTCGGGCCATCGCGGAGACGGTGGAGCAGTTGCTCGACTCGGCGGGGGTGCAGGCGGACGCGTGCGAAGCCATCGGCCTGGGGGTGCCTGGTCTGGTTGATCCGGAATCCGGAGTCGTGATCTTCACCCCCAACATGAACCTGTCCCATACCCCCGCTGCGGGGCCTCTGGGCGAACGGTTCGGGCTGCCCGTGATGCTGGATAACGACGTGAACCTGGGCACTCTCGGCGAGAAATGGCTCGGGGCAGCGGCGGGAGCCGACAGCGCGGTGGGCATTTTCTGGGGCACGGGAATTGGCGGAGGCATCGTGCGCAACGGGCACTTGGTCCGTGGTGCGCGGAACGCGGCCGGCGAGATCGGCCACATCGTGATGGAGATGGACGGCGCCCTCTGCGGATGCGGCAACCGGGGCTGCTTAGAGGCCCTGGCGGGACGGGCGGCGCTGGAAGGGCAACTGCGCGCGGCCGTCGAATCCGGGACGGAGACGATCCTGACCGAACTGCTGGACGGCGACCTCACGTCGATCCGGAGCAAGGCGCTCAAGAAGTCCCTGAAAGCCGAGGATCCGTTGGTAACGGAGGTAATGCGGCGGGCGTCCGAAGTGGTCGCTCACGCGTGCCTCACGGTCAAGCACTTGATGGACCCCGAGGTGATTGTGCTGGGTGGCGGCGTGATGGAGGCCTGCGGCAAGTTCGTCATGCCCGTCGTTCAGGCGGTCATGGAGGCGGATTCCCTCTCGGCGGCCCGTGAAGGAGGCCGAGTGGTTGAGTCCACACTGGGCGACGACGCCGTCGTGCTGGGCGCCGTTGCACTGGCACTCGATACGCTCGGGCATGATCTGTCCGTCGCTCCGGCCACCGACGGCGCGGGATATCCGCTCGTCCGTCGACCGGAATTCGGCCGCATCGTGGTCGGCCGCGAGATGTACACCAGGGACGTCTACGTGCGTGCCAATCGCAAGGTCAAGAAGCGAAAGAAGTCGCTGGCAAAGGAGACGTACGGCAGCTCGCACGTTCTCGGAGCGGCGGAACTGGAGTACGTCTGCAAGGCAAAGCCGGAGCGCCTCATCATCGGATCAGGACAGGGCGGCGCGCTTTCGCTGAGCGACGACGGCGAGGCACTCCTGGCGGAACGCGGCATCGCTTTCGAGATCATGCCCACTCCCGAGGCCGCCGATCGTTACAACGAGGCCGGCGGCCGCAAAGCCGGTTTCTTTCATCTCACCTGCTAAGGCCCGTGGCCGAAAGGGGGTACGATGGGACGCCTGGTCATTCTGTCCGGACCATCATGCGCCGGAAAGAGCCCACTCCTGACCGCGCTCCAGAAGCTCCACCCCGAGATGATCGAGCCGCTGCAGACGGTGGTCCTCTACAACAGTCGCAGTCCACGGCCGGCCGAGCGGGACGGCGTGGACTACCACTTCCGTTCCCGCGAGGAGATAGCGGGACTCCGTGACCGCAAGGGCTTTGTCGTCATGGAGGTCCGCGCCGACCTGCAGGCAGTCGACCTCGGCGAGCTCGAAGAGATGTTGCGTTCGGGCGATGCCTTCTACGAAGGCAATCCGTTTGTTGGGCGGGCCCTGGTGGAGGCAGCAAAGGCCGGCGACTCCGATCTCCTGAGCGTGTTCCTCTCGCCGTTGAGCCGCGAGGAGATTGCTTTCCTCAAGTCGCCGGACAGCAACGTCTCCGTGCCCGACCTCGTGGCCGATGTGATGCGACGCAAGCTCCTACGCCGCACCCACAGCCAGAAAGGCCGGCTGTCGCTCCCCGATCTGCGTGACATCGAGACACGGGCGCAGAGCGCCTACGACGAGATGAAGATGGCGGCCGACTTCGAGTACGTCATCCCCAACCACGACGGCGAGGACAGCGAGAACTGGTCCGCCTTCTACTACCCGCTCGGGGACGCCCGACGCGCCCTGGACTGCTTCGCTGCTTTGTTGCGCGGTGACACGCCCGCAGGAGTCGAAATCTGGCATCCGGGCGACCCACTATAGTCCGTACGGCCGGGCCACTGCCCCTATCCGGCGCCCTCCGCGCCCTCCCGCTCGAGCAGATTGAGCAGATTGACGGCGATGATGTCCGGCATGATCGGCCCGCCCCGGTAGGTGCCGTTCGTGCAGTCATGGGAGTCATGGTACATGCCGTCCATGGCGCCTGTGCAGAACTCCTCCAACGGCACGAACAGAAACGATATCTTCTCCATCGACCGCTCGTCGGCATGGTCGATCATCCACCGCAACGCCGCCACCGTTACGCCCTTCTCATACGTGTGCCAGCCGATCTCCGGGTCGACCTCCGCCCAGTCGATGCCGAGCCGATGCGAGTCCGCGAACGTACGCAGGACTTCCCATTGGACGTGGTTGGTCACCCAGTTGGACAGCCACCAGCAGGTGGCGGTGAAACAAGGCTTGGTGTTGTAGATCTGTGCCACCTCGGACGGCTCCCACAGGTGCGTGAACGGCAGCAACGAGCGAATCCAGTGCACGGCCCTCTCCAGGTAGCGCCGGTCATCCGTGTCCTGGTAGCCCAGATAGTAGGCTATCGCCGCATTGCCGGCAGCCAGCAGGTTCGGGCTGTGCAGGGGCGTCTCCCACCAATCGCCGCCCTCGGGACGCTGCATCGGCATGCAGTAGTCGAGCGCGCGGCAGGCGGCGTCTGCAAATGCCCGGGCGCCGGTCTGCCGGGCCAGAAGCAATAGCTCGCGGGCTGGCTCCATGCACAGGTCCAGTGCCGTGTCTCCAGCTACACCGAGCGGCTTGCACGTGCCGGCGGCCACACCCATGTGATTGGGCCGGCTGTGCTTGCCGTACGGATCAAAGGCGAACGATCCATCCGCGCGCTGCTCCGCCACCATCTTCTTGCCACGCGCGAGCGCATCTTCCTGGCTCTCTTTCGGCCGGCGATTGCGCGGCTGAGCGCGCACCCAGTCCAGCTTTTCCGCGAGCTGCCGCGCGGTGTCGCCATCCGGATCGCGCCGGACATAGCGTCCCAAGAAGCGCGGCTCGACCGGCTGCGGCTCGCGCATGATGCCCGTCAGGCGCGCCCCGCCCCATCCCTTGCCTTCGTACCACAGGTTCGTATTGTAGGCCCGGGCGATTCGTTCGAGTGCCTCCGGCAGAGGATAACGGGGATCGCCCGGCTGTGGCATCCCGTGGCGGCGGACCCAGTCCACGACAACGCTCAGGCTGTCGCCCTCAACCAGCGATATCTCCGCACTGAACGCAACTGTGTCATTGATTCGTAACCACAGCGGCGGATCGGCCTCAAGCGCGTTCTCGGGCTGACCTCGCTCCAAGAGAGGCAGCATCAGGCCCATCAGGTGGTTGTTACGCCGGTCCACGAAGTTTGGAGAGGCGAACACGGTTTGGGCATGGCGCTGGTGCGAGAACACCGGTGCCGAGGGATCCCAACTCAGGCCGACGCCTTCGCCGCCGTGGCTGACGGCCATCACGGGGACGGAGACCTTGAAGGGATGTGGGGCTACGCGCAGTGCCCAGGGATGCTGGAACCAGTCCGTTCCGCTGGACCATTCATCGCCGCGCAGCCACTCCAGCCCGGGTAAAATCGCGTCGGCCTTGGCGGCGCCGAAGCTGTTCGCACCAACCTTCAGCCACGGCCCGCGCACATAGCTGACCGCGAGGTCGGTCAAGAGCCGGAACCGAAACTCCAGCCGCAGGACGGGCTCTTCCTCGTCCAGCTCGACGGCGACGGTTCCCTCCATCGCCGTCTCGTTCAGCGGCGATCGGATGAACCGTTTGAACTCGGTCCCCGCCACCATGTCGTTCAGCGTGGTGAGCCTGACGGGAAAGACAAGGCGCCGGCCGCCTCCGTCCTCGTCCCGTCGGCACTCCGCCGCCTCCATCCGCAGAGGCACGTCCAGGCCGGGGATCTTCACTTCACCCAGATGATCCAGAACGGCCATGAGCCGTCCCGAAGCGGAGAAGACTTCGGCCCATCCCCACCCCGTTGGCCGCATATGGAACTCCGCACGCAGCCTCGCATTCTCTATCGTGGCACTCTCACCGCCGTACGCGGCGTCTTCATAGACAGGCATCTCGCCTCCAGTCACCCTTCGGATCGGTGTCTTCTCATCATCGCCCCGCCGCAATCCAGCATCTCGGTCAGTCGGGTTTCAGTTGGCGCGGTTTCGCGATGATCTCCCGGATCTCCAGATCAAAGAAGTTGTTCATGTGCGCGGCCTTAAGCACCACGGCGGCATCAGCGCCCCGCCCCGTGCCGCCGACGGCGATCACCTCCCGGTCCGTCGGGATCAGGCCGGAATCTGCCGCCATCACCGCCACTTCGACCGCCACCTTGATGCCATGCCCGCCGAACTGGCGCAGCGTGTGGGCGATGATCTCCACGTGGCTGACGCCGCCGAACTTCTTCGTGATGGACCGCCCCACTCCGCTGAGGGCATGGGAAGTGATGAGCACCTGGATGCCCTTCGCTTCCAGATCTCTTCGCATCTCGTCGGTCAGGTCCTGTTCGTCTCCTCCCCGATACCCCGTGTGCTCGCCAGCGCAGACGATCGTCGCGCCGCTCTCTTGCAGTGCCGCCCGGAGCGCCAGCGCCGTCTTCCCGGAGTTGGAAGCCACGACGATGTGCTCGATCCCCAGTGCGGCCTGCCGCTCGGCCACTGCCTTTGCCACTGCTTCGGTGTTGCCGGGGCCGGGTGAGTCGAAATACAGTATGTTTCCTTGGCTCATTCACCGTCTCCGTTGTGTCGGATGGCACAGATCGCACACTGCGACCATTAGTATCAGTATACGCCCGTGCACACGCAACCGAGAACCGTGGCCTTCGCACGCCCGCTCACAGGGCTTGCGGGGCCCGCTGAAGTATCTCCGTGGTGACTCGGACCGCCCGATCGCCGTACGCCTCGCCGAACCCCAGCCACAGGTGCAGCATGCAGGTGTGAAGCCAGTAGAAGAGCTTGCGGAATTCATAGCCGGAACGGAAAGGTCGAGACGCGGTGTACGTCTCGAAGAAGACCTCCCCCACCGTGCGGAACACCTGCAGGTAAGCGAGTTCCATCTCCACGTCTGCGTATTGCAGGGCCACGGGGTCCAGCAGGCCGCTGAGGTGCCATCCGTCGGCCTCTTGACGAACCACGATGTTTCCGGCCCATACGTCACCGTGGACCAGCGCCGCCGCGCCTTGAGCACTTAGCGCCGGCTCCGCCAGGGCCAGGGCCGCGTCCAGGTCACCGAGGGCTTGCGCGGACAGCATCTCTCTCACGTCCCACCTCAGTTCCCGAAGCCGCGGCACGAACACGGCGCTCCACCTGCCGGCTCCCTCTTGGTGACCGTAATCGCCGAAGGTCGGGTTCCGATGCGAGTGCAGCTGCAGCAGTGCCCCGGCGAGTTCCCTCTCCATGGGGGCAGCATCGCCCGGCTCCAAGCGCGCGGCGCTCAGTGGGATCCCCGGCAGAGCCTGCAGCAGGAGGAACGAATGCGGGATCATGGTCCGGCTGTCGTCCTGAGCATAGACCTCCGGGACCGGCAGCTCGGTCTGTGAACGCAGATAGTCCAGTCTCGCGCGCTCTCGCGGCAACGGATCGTCTTCGACGTCGCCCTGTAGCTTCACAACCGCCGCCCCGGGCGGTCGGTTGAAACGGAGCCTGTACACCGTACTGCAGATCCCGCCGCGCAGTTCCTCGACCCCTAAGCAGCGAACCGGACTGCCCAGCCAATGCCCGAGGAGGAGTTCGGCCTGGCCCCGGGTGAAGGGAACACGATTGGGAGGCCGGTGGACGCTTTCCTGTCCCATGGTCGCATGGCACCAGTGGAGGCGTGCCGTCAAACACTCGCCCGTCAGTCGAAGAACGAGTCCCCTGTTTGCTGCAGGTAGCTGCGAAGGCGCCGGTCCAGATCCGTCTGAACTTTGGCGTACGCCGCGTCGCCGGCTAGGCTCTTCAGTTCGTAAGGGTCGTTGCGCATATCGTAGAGTTCTTCGCCCACGTCCTTGTAGACATTGTACTTCCAGTCGTGCGTCCGGATCATCCGTATCGGCGTGCCGGTGGCCCATTCGGCGTAGACTGCATCATGCTCCTCGAACGGTTCGCCCTTCACAACGGGCAGCAGGCTGCGGCCGGGCAGGTTCGGGTCCGCCCCGACGCCCGCGATATCGAGGACTGTCGGGACGATGTCGACGTGGCTGCAGAGAACGGGTGAGGTGAACGGCTCGAAGTCGCCCTCCGGGTAGTCGGTCTTGTAGGCGCCGGCCATGCGCGTCCACGGGGGGCAGATCATCAGCGGCACGTGGGTCACGCCTTCGTACATAAACGGGCCCTTGAACGGTATACCGTGTTCGCCCGACATGTCGCCGTGGTCGGCGGCAAAAACGATCCAGGTGTTCGGCCCGAATCCACCCCGGATCAGTTCGCGTATCAGCAACCCCACGTGCTCGTCCACCTCGGCAACGCACTCCCCGTAGAAGCGGCGATAGTACTCCCAGCGCTCGTCCGTCCAACGCCCGGGGTCGTGGCGCGCCTTCTGGCAGGCGGGCTTGCCCTCCAGCGTATCGTCCTGGTTGGGCCATCGGGGCAGCCGGGGCTCGGCCACACCGTCCGGGTCCAGGAAGTAGATGTCGTGCGGGTTGATGAACGAGACGACGTGGAAGAACGGCTCCTTCTGCCAGACCCAGTCGCGGTTGCGCCAATAGCGGCTGGCCTCCAGACGGGTGCTGAAGTCCTCGGTGTTCTCAAAGGCGACATCGAACCCGTAGTGGTCCAGCTCGCTGCCAACGTGGCTCTTGCCATGGTAGACCGTCGTGTAACCGGCCTGGTGCATCCGGTGGGCCACGGTGGTGATGTTGTAGTTAAGCGGGCTGGAAGGCCCTCCCAGGTTGCCAGGCATGCCGGCCTGCGTCGGCGTGAGACCGGTGAGCAGCGTCGCCCGCGCCGGGCCACAGATAGGCGCCGTCGTGTAGCAGTTCTCGAAGAACACTCCGCGCCGGTAGAGGGCGTTCATCCCCGGCGTTTCGGTATCAAAGGACGTCAGATGCGCCGAGATGGTGTCGAAGCGTTGCTGGTCGGTGAGTACGACAAGGACATTCGGTCGGTTGTGGCCGCCCATGGCGATGCTCCGGGAAAGGTCGCAGTGACGCTGATGCGTCGGCATCCGGAAGGACGCCAAAGCCCGGAGTATAGAACCGTGCCCGAACGGTGTCAAAGGACCGACCGACGCGCCAGCCACAGTGGCGCGGGCATGCGCCCCTGCCCAGTTCTACTGCCTGTCGGCGTGTTTCTGCAGAACGGTTACCACCTGCTGATGACCGTACCGTCTGGCCATCTCCAGGGCGCTGTTACCGCCCGAATCGGACGTGCTCGGGTCGGCGCCGTGCTCCAGCAGCAACTCGACCATCGCGACGTGTCCTCGCACGGCCGCCATCCAGAGCGCCGTGCGGCCATAGGTCGGAACAACGGCCTCCACGTCCGCCCCGGCACTGAGCAGCAATCGGGCCATCTCGGAGTGACCGCTCTCCGCCGCACGGTAGAGCGGCGTTGCACCGTAGACGTCGCGTATCTCGGTATCGGCACCGTTCTCCAGGAGGATCTCGGCCATCTGCCGGTGACCGCGCGTGGCGGCCAACGCCAGCAGCGTGTGACCCTCGGGATCCTGTGCGTTGGGGTCTTCGCCCTGCTGCAGAGCAGTGCGGACAGCGCCCACCTCCCCACGAAGTGCCGCGCCGAAGATGCTGTCCGGAGTGATCACACCGTACTCGTCCCGGACGAATCGTCTCTCGGTGCTTGTTACGTTGAAAGGACCGACGTTCGGCTGAACCTCAATGCGGAACTTCCCAGTCAGATCTTGTGGTACTCGCCACGAGTACCGGCAGGTGCCGCCTCAGCCGTACTCGAACTTGCCGGAGGTGATCGTTGTGTCCGATTCGTCAACGATGCGGAAGTTCGGCGCCGGCATTCTGCGACCGTTCCTCTCCGCGCCGGCGGCATATTCCTCACCTGCCTGCCCCCTCAAAGAGAAGCCCAGGGAAGCCTGCCGGGTGCCGCTGCTGACCGAGACGGTGCCAAGGAGCGGCTCGCCGACCGATGTGGTCAGCACCTCCCCGCTCTCCAGCGTAAACGCACCGAGCCGGCCCGTGTTCCCCATCGACTGGAGCGACCAACGCACACCGGCGTCATCCCTCTGCTCCAGCAGGATCTCCATGGCGCGGTACTGACCGACGGGCAGCGTCCAGGGGCGGTCTGCCCCATTCAGGACGTGACCGCCGCTGTCCGACCAGAGCGTGATCCGGCCGCCGGCCAGATCCGCGTCCAGCGTCCCCGTCTCGGGCTGCACGGGCTCGAGCCGCAGCAACGAACCGTCCGGGCTAACATCGATGCTGTAATACGCCTCGCCCAGCCGCAGCAGTCGCGGCAGGGGCACGACCTCCTGAGACCTGGGCACCATCGGGTCAAACGTGCCGTCGCGGTTCAAATCGACAGCCATCCAGTCGGAATCGCTCCCTGTCTGCAGCGAGAACGTGGTGTCATAGCGCCCGTCAAAGGAGGCGTCGACGAACTGCACGCGATAGACCTCATCGCCGAGTGCAATCTCCCCGCTGCGGTATACGGCAGGCGAGACGCGGAGATAGGCCCTCTGGGAATCCTGATGGTAGATGCGAGCGTTGAACTTCACAATCGCGCCGTCAGCCACTTTCAGGGCCGCCGTCTGGAACCGGGCCTCCTGCGGCTGCCGCGGCTGCCCCATCAACGCTCCGAATATCCCGCCGGTGGCGGGAGCGGATGCTGCCGCCTCGATCGCGGTCTCATCCGAAAGATCCCCATCGCCGTCGCTGTCGACGTAGAGTTGCGGCATCGCGGCCAGGTCCAACATGATCACGCGCTCGGTAGTACCCAGCCGCAAAACGCCATACATCGCCTGGCCCGAAGCCTTGGGGGCACCCGCGAGCGCAGGCGGCTTATTGAGATCGGCCGCGACGTAGTCCTGAGCGAACTGAGCCACCGGCGGCGGCTGATCGCCGACCTCCAGTTCCCGCAGATCGAACTCAAGCGGAGCGGCGGCGTGCGCAACCGGCAGACAACACAACACGAGCCACAAGCCGATGCCAGATCTACGTGTCATAACCCTGTACCTCCCCACAATGTCACCTGATTATACTGCGCGTCCGCAGTTCATCAAGCGGGAAAACCGGCCACCTACTCGCGGAGGAATCGAGTGTACCCCTGTCGCACCGTGACGCCCACCCGGTCGAAGTAGTCCAGCAGCGGAATGGCGTACTTGCGCGTGGTGTCCAGCAGGTACTTGTACTTCACGCTCTCCAGCCCTCCTTCGTTCCGGATATAGTCCGCCAGCATTTGCCGCGCCTCCTCAACCGCTTCGGCGTGGAAGAGAAGTTGATCCTCCACCTCGATGACCTCACCGCGTTCCATCAGGATGTCGAGCGCCCACCTGACCTCCTCTTCCGGCAGGCCGGTCTGCTTGGAGATGCCGTCCACTGAGGGCGGCCGGAAGCGACCTTCTCTCAAAGCCGCCCCAACGGCTTCCAGCACGCGTTGTTGCTGCGGGGATTCGGTCACGCGATGCTCGGCCCTGGCGATCAGGCCGTCTACCGCGGCGATCCCTCCCCCATCCGCAAGCACGTCCACCGTGTGTGTCACGAGCTCTTCGGGGGCGTCAAGGGCCTCGACCAATTCGGCGAGCGGCATCCCACGGCTGGTCGGATGCTGGGCGTGGTACTGCGCCAAGGCCTCGCTGACCCTCATGCCTATCGCCTCGACCGTCTCCGTGTGCACGTACTTGCCCGAAGGCAGGCGATAGGTGCGGCCCGCGTCGGTGAGAGCGGCCAGGGACTCGAGCGTCTGCCGGCGCGTCAGCTTGGCGCGCTTCGCAACCGCATCCGCATCGGCAAGAAGCCGGTCGGCCGTCCTCACGCAGTACTCGACGATATCAGTCGGGCTGGATAGGGCCGACGCCCGTTCGGCCAGATCCTCTCTGACCCCCTCCTTGGTCCGTCGTAGTCGACGCCGCAGTGCCTCCACAATGCGTCCGCCTCCGATGGTGCGCGGTGGGGTCAGCGATCGTATGATGAATCGGTCGCCCGGCGCTGCCACCAGGGGCTGTGCCGCGCGGAACTGGACCAGTGTGTCCTGGCCCCCGACGATCCGGTTGCCCTCCATCAGGTAGAGCGCCGCCTGGACTTCGGATGTGCCCGTGTGCAGCTTGACGCGGTCGCCGTTGCGCACGAATACCGTCTCATGGGGCAGAAGAGACAACTCGGCCGCGAACCACTCGCCCGGCGTGAAGACACCGGGGGTTGCCGCTGTGTCGCCGCGCGCGATCTCGTCGTGCTGCCAGTGCCTCACGTTCAAAGCCGCGCACTGCCCCGCCACCACGCGCTCCGCCGGCTCCCCGTAGACCTCGATCCCGCGGATCACGCCCTTCTGTCCCTGCGGGAGAAGCTCGACTTCGTCGCCGACGCCGGCCGACCCGGACACCGGCACCCCCGCAACCACTGTCCCGTAGCCGCGAACCGAAAAACTCCGGTCGATCGGCAGCCGAAAGACGCCCTCGGTGCTCTTCGCCTCGATGGAATCCACCAACCGGGCAAGCGCCTCGTAGAACTCGTCGAAGCCTTCTCCGGTAAGGCTGCACATCTCGATGATCGGAGCATCCCGAAGCGAAGTGGTTTCAAGGAACTCGCCCAGTTCCAGCCGGGCAAGTTCCACGCCCCCGTCGTCGACCAGGTCGATCTTGGTCAACGCAACGACACCGTGGCGAACGCCGAGCAACTCGACGATCTCAAGGTGCTCGCGCGTCTGCGGCATCACGCCGTCGTCCGCCGCGACGACCAGAATCACCCCATCCATGCAGCTGGCGCCCGCCACCATGGTCCGGATGAAGTCCTCGTGGCCGGGCACGTCCACAATGCCCAACTGCTTCTGCATGATGGTGCATGGCGCGAACCCCAGGTCGATGCTCAGCCCCCGTTCCTTCTCTTCCTTCAGACGGTCCGTATCGCAGCCGGTGAGAAACTTGATGAGCTCGGTCTTGCCGTGGTCGACGTGCCCCGCCGTACCCAGCGTGATGTTGGGATTCTCGAGCGGACTCACGCCCCCTCCTCCCTAAGAGCTGATATGGCAGCGTCGACCACGATGCCCTGTTCGCCCTCGAGCAGCGTGCGCGGGTCGATCATGACCTTCCCATCCTTGATGCGCGTGTAGACCGGCGGTTCGTGTCTGCGGAGGGCCAACGCCATAACGTGCGCCGGAACAGCCGGAGCTCCGAGCGCCACCAGGGACGTCGGCAGGTTCTGACCCGGCAGCGAGCCGCTGCCCATCTGCGAGTGCCCTGGTACCACCTCGACTCTCGCCGCTGCCCCGTTCAGGCCCTGCCCAATACGCTCCGCGATCCTCTCCGCCGAGTTCTGCAACCCCTCCGGCGTCCGGCGCAGCATCCGAAGGATCGGCAGCTCGGTCATCGCAGCGTCCTCGTCCAACCACAGCGTGAGAGTCTCCTCCAGCACGGCGAGCGTTAACTTATCCACACGCACCGCGCGCGCCAGCGGATTGCGTCGGGCCCGCTCCACCAGTTCCCTTCGCCCTAGGATCACACCGCCCTGGCCGGCCCCTATCAGCTTATCGGCGCTGGAGGTCGTCAGGTCGGCGCCGGCGCGAATGGAGTCGGGCAGTGTCGGCTCCTCCGAGAACCCGAACCGTGAGAAATCGATCAGCCCGCCCGCACCCACGTCGTCGATCAGGACGAGTCCCCTGGCATGAGCCAGTTCCACCATGTCGGCGAGTGGTACCTCGGAGCTGAATCCCTCGATCTTGTAGTTGCTGGGGTGCACGCGCAGGATGGCCGCCGTCTGCTCGGTGACGGCGTTCTCATAGTCGCGCAGGTGCGTTCGGTTCGTCGTCCCGACCTCGACCATGCGTGCCCCGCTTGCCGCCATAACGTCCGGCAGCCGGAACGATCCGCCGATCTCCACCAGTTGCCCGCGGGAGACGATTACCTCCTTCCCCTGCGCAACGGTGTTGAGGACGAGCAGCGTCGCCGCAGCGTTGTTGTTGACCACAGTGGCCGCTTCCGCGCCGGTCAGCGTCTGGAGGAGCGACTCGATCCTGGCGTCGCGACGGCACCGCACGCCGGTCTCTGGGTCAAGCTGCAGGATCGAGTACCCCGACAGATCGCGTCCGATTCGACGCACGGCCTTCTCGGCCAGCACCGCCCGCCCCAAGCCGGTGTGAAGGATAATGCCGGTAGCGTTGACGACCTTACGGTAACGCGGCCGGGCCGCTTCACGCAGCAGATCGAGCGCCCTGATCGCAACGTTCTCCTCGACGGTCTCGGCGTCCGCCTCGTCCTGCTTGCCGGCCAGAAGCCGGTCCCTCACTCCGTCCACCGCGTCGCGCACGACCCGCACCACCAGAGCGTGCGGCGTGCCGGCCGCCGCCTCGCGGACATCCTCGCGCGTCAACACCGTATCCACCGAAGGCAGCAGACGGAGCAACTCGTTCCTCGAATCATCCATCATCTATTCGCCTCCCGGGGCCTCCGGCATCACGTGCGTAGAATCAGACGTGGACGCAGCCTTCGTCCCCTGAGCGTCCGCGTGGCGTCTCATGAATGGGTGTCCGACGCTCAGTGCTTCGCACGACGTGCATTCCAGGCAGCGGATGCAGCGGGTGTCGTTGGGATTGACGTCCGGCCGCACGCCGTAGCGGCACTCTCGGGTGCAGCGCCCGCAATGCGTGCACTTCTCAGGATCAACGGCCAGAAACACGGCGGCGGCGCGGTTCGTTAGGCCGTAGAGGGCGCCGAGAGGGCACAGCGTACGGCACCAGGGGCGATACGTGAAGAAGACGCCGATGAGCACAAGGGCGACCGCACCGAGTTTGAGCGCGTTGGGCAGCACGAAGCTCTCACCCGCCATCGCGGCGCCGGCCGCACGCGGGAAAGCGCCCTCCAACGCCCCCACGGGACACACGCTGCAGATGACCCACGGATGCCCGTATCCGAACAGCACCGGCACGGCGATGACCAGTCCGCCCAGGACCACGTACCGGCCGTAGCCCGTCCAACGAGGCAGGCGGAAGCGCGGTGTCGGCACCTTCCCCAGGGCGTCCTGTACAAAACCGAACGGACAAACCCAGCCGCATATAAGCGCCCCGAACAGGCCGCCCACCACCAGCAGCGTGCCCACTGCAAGGAAAGGGAACAGGCGCAGCGCACCGAACTGAGCCATCACGCCGATGGGGCAGGCGAATGTGGCAAGCGGGCACGAGTAGCAGTGGAAGACGGGCCCGCAGATGAAGTGCATCCGGAGCATCAGAGGATCCAGCCAGACCAGCAGAAACAGTCCCTGGACCCAGGCCCGGACGCGACCCAGGCGCGCAGTTGCGCTCTTCGGTTTTCTCATGGCCATGGCCACCATGACCGGAGTTTCAGTGCAGTCACGTAGGGCAGGCGGCTGGCGCCTTGCCGCTGTAAGTCCGTCGGATCCCGCCCGAACCGGTTCTTGCCAGTCCGCCGACGGTAACATCTTTCACCACGGCGGGCTCGCGCAGTTCTATGGGAACGAACTCGACCGTGATTGCCGGCGGTGGCTCGGGTACGACGGGCGTGGCCCACGGATCGGCGCCGGCCATGCCCGGCATCCCGCCCGGCGATTCCCACGGCAGGCGCTCGGGCATTGTGGGCAGTGGTGGCGGCGGCGCCTCCACCTCCTTCTCCGTGGTAACGGTCACGGCGTGGAAGGCCGCAGCGTAGACCACGCAGGAAACGCCGGCCACAACTACCAATAGCCAAAGGCTGCGCATGAACAGCCCCCTGGAAGCCATCTTCCTGTCGCGTCTGCCAGTCACTACATCCCAACCCCAGCATCAGGGGGAGTGGCGGAGGCGAATGGGAATCGAACCCACACGAGACTCACCGAGCCCCTCACTGGTTTTGAAGACCAGGGGCACCACCAGGCACCTGTCGCCTCCGCTCAGCTGTCTTTCACACCATTATAGAACATCATCACCGGCGAGCCGCCGAACGAGACCGCCATCCATGCCGCCTCGTCGATCTCCTCCTGCGTGAAACCCATATCCCGCGCCTTGCGGATGTGGATCTTCGCACAGGGCTCGCACTTGGTTATCACCGATAGCGCAATGGCGAGCGACTGCTTGGTCGCCGCGTCAAGCGCGCCTGGCCGGCTCGCGGCCTGCAGGAACTCCTTGAACTTCGCCTGCGCGGGAACCGATGGGACGCCGACCTGCGGGGACGACGGGGCTCCGGGCTCACAGCATGCCTCTTCCGCCGGTTCCGGCTCGGCGCAACACGCAGCGTCTACGGCAACCGATTCGATCGGCGCCGCCGAGGATGAACTCGTTTCGTCTGCCTGTGGCAGAGCCCGCTCTCCGCGTGTGACCAGGTGTATGCGGCCCTCTCCAGGCCCCAGAACGCGACCGATGACGCACGCCGCCTCTACGCCGGCCTCGCGCAGTCGCGCCAGCATCTCCTCGGCCGACTGCCGCGGCACAGCGATCAGCAAGCCGCCGGAGGTCTGAGCATCCAGGCAGACATCCACGGCCGCCCCTGGCAGCCCCTCCGCGGGCTCAATGGAGCCGCCGCTCGATTCTCGGTTCCTTTCCACGGCACCGGAGAAGATCCCCTGTGCCGCACATTCCAGCACGCCCGGCAACAACGGCAGATCGTCCCAGACCACCTGGACGTCGACGCCGCTCGCGCGCGCCATCTCCGCGAGGTGTCCGGCCAGGCCGAAGCCGGTCACGTCGGTACAGGCGTGCGCGCCCAGTTCCACCATGATCTCCGAGGCGGCCTTGTTCAGGGCCGTCATGGACCGCGCCGCCGCCTCGACCGCCCCGTCCGGCGCCCGTCCGATCTGTGCGGCAAACGCGATGATGCCCGCGCCAATCGGCTTGGTCAGCACGAGCACGTCGTCCGCCCTGGCTCCCGCGTTCGTCATGATCCGGTCGGGGTGCACCATACCCGTTACGGCAAAGCCGGCCTTGATCTGCTCGTCTTTGATGCTGTGCCCGCCCACCACCGGCACGCCCGCCTCCGCCATCTTCTCGATCCCGCCCCGCAGCATCTCGCACATGACATTGTCCGCGACGGTCCGCACCGGGAAGCCGATGACCGAGAGGGCAGTCAGCGGCGTGCCGCCCATCGCGTAAACGTCGCTGAGAGAGTTGGCCGCCGCGACCTGCCCGAACAGGTAGGGATCGTCCAGAGACGGCGAGAACACGTCAACGGTCTGCACAAGCGCCATGTCCTCGTTGATCTTGAACACGCCCGCGTCGTCCCCCGCCGGCATGCCTATCAGGACCCGCGGATCGTCGATGTCGGGGAGCTGTCCCAGGATTGCCTTCAGCGACGCCTGGTCGATCTTGGACGCACAGCCTGCGCTCTCGACCATCTGCGTGAGGCGGACGGGACCGGAGGCGGGCTCCAGCTTCTCCCCCGCGCAGAGGCAGACGTCCTTCTCTTTCAACAGGTCGCACGGACACGGCTTGCGCGGGTCGCAGATGCAATGCCCCAGGCGCATCGAACGCTGCATGACGCGCCGTCGCTTCTCCAGGTCTACTCCGGAACGGACCATAGTCGACTTTCCTCCGGCAGCATTATATTCCCCGAGGCCCGCTTCCACAAACCGGCCTCTGTCAGAGGGGTCCATGCCGGCCCCCTACTCCGTCCGCAGCAACCAGGGCGGCCCCAAATGCGCAGGTCAACTCCGGCCGCGCGGGGGTTACTATCTCGCAGGCCAGTTCCTCCTCCAGCAACTTCCCCATGCACGGGTTGTTCGCCACGCCGCCCACAAAGACGGCCTTCGGGGCGGGTCGCAGGCGCGAAACCATCGAGGCCACGCGCCGGGCGGCGGAAAGGTGCAGGCCCAGTGCTATCCTCCGCCTATCATCCCCGCGCGCAATCAGCGATACAACTTCCGACTCGGCGAACACCGTGCACATGCTGTTGATCTTCGCGGGCGAATCGGCGTGCAATGCTTCCTCGCCGATCTCCTCTACGCGGTAGCCAAGCACCCGGGCCATCACCTCCAGGAAGCGGCCCGTGCCGGCGGCACACCGATCATTCATCTCGAAACGTCCGAAGCCGCCTCCCGGGGAGAGCTCTATGGCCTTGCTGTCCTGGCCGCCGATGTCGACGGCAATACCAGCGCCCTGATGCAGTTCTGGGACCGCTCGGGCGCAGGCCAGTATCTCTGTCACCGTTCGACATCCCAGGCTCTTCGCGGCCAGATGCCGGCCGTAGCCCGTCGCCACCGCGCGTCCTGGATCGACACCGTCTACCAGTTCCATCAGTTGCCGCAACGGCGAGTGCCCGGTATCGAACACAACCGAGTCCGCAATGCCGTCGCCGTTGAGCCAGACTATCTCGGTGGTTCGTGAGCCGATGTCGATCCCGATGACGTTCCGCTCATCGCGCACGGCTCTCCTCCACCCGGACGCTTTCCAACAGGGCGCCGACGCGTGTGCGCAACTGGCCCTCGTCCTCGTGTGAGTAGTCGGCCTCTATCTTGATCCACGGGACATCGGCCTTGTCCAGCGCCCGCCCCACCCGCACGGCTTCGACGTTGTACGTGTGGCAGTATTGAAGGATGTACTGCACGACGGCATCCACTCTGTACCGCTCGACAGCATCGAGTA
>CAZZNQ010000059.1:0-26838 GCA_964655775.1 uncultured candidatus Brocadiaceae bacterium
TTCTGCCGATCGCCATCTCCGTCGTGACGCTGCTGGTGGCTATCGCCGCCGCGCAGCCCAGCGTCCTGAACTTCACGTCGGCGAGCCGACCGTCCTCCACCTTGATGGTGATCTTCATCACGTCGCCGCAGACCGGGTTGCCCACCTGGCCGACGCCGTCGGCGTCCTCCACCTCGCCCATGTTGCGCGGATTCGTGAAGTGATCCATGACCTTGGGTGTGTACATTGTCAGTCTCCCTGGGAGTTGCTCTGCAGCACTTCGTTCAGGCTGCCGGTGCGGTAACCTTCCAGATCAACCGCAACGTATCCGTAGCCCACTTGTTTGAATTGGGACAGCACCTGCGCGCGGACTTCGGGATCAAGGAGCCGTGCGAGAGACTCCTTGGGACCCAACTCTATCCGGGCAACGTCTCCGTGATCACGAACGCGCAGCTCTCGGAAGCCCATCTCACGGAGTATCTCCTCGGATTCCTCGATGCGTGCAAGCTTCTCTACCGTGATCTTATCCCTATACGGTATGCGAGATGCCAGGCACGCGCCGGAGGGCTTGTCGTGCGTGGGCAACCTCATCTTGGCCGAGAGTTCGCGGACATCCCCCTTGCCTATCCCGGCTTCCCTTAGAGGATGTCGCACGCCCATGCGCTGAGCAGCCTTCAGACCCGCTGCGTAGTCGTCATCCACGTTGATGCCGTCCACAACGTGCGCAAGGCCGCGTTCCTCGGCGATCGCGAGCAATCTCTCGTAGATGCCGAGTTTGCAGTAGTAGCAGCGGTCGGGCGGGTTCGAAACGAAATGGGAATCCGCGAGCTGCTCGCCCTCCAGCACCACCTGCTCGATGTCCAGCATGCGCGCCAGGTGACGGCTCTCGTATGACTCTCGCCTGGGGAAGATGGGGCCCGTGGCAGTCGCGGCAACCACCTGTTCCTTTCCGAGCGACTGCCGGGCCACGGCAGCAAGGAACATGCTGTCCGTGCCGCCGGAGAAACCGACCAGCACCGACTTCATCTCCTGCAGTAGCTCGCGCAGGTTTCTGAGTTTCTGTCCGAGTTGCGTCTCAGCCATCTATACGGTAGCTCCCACGGGGATAGGCCGGATGATGCCGCCGCCGAGAACAGTCGACTCATTGTAGAAGACGGCGGATTGTCCAGGGCAACAGGCCTTCTGCGGAGTTCTGAACTCCACCGTCACGCTCCCATCGGCCTGGGGAAGCAGGCCTGCCGGTGCGGGGACGTGATTGTAGCGTATCTTGACCTGTGCCGGAAACGGACCGCTTGGACGCGGAGTATGCATCCAGTTGATCTCGGAGACGGATATCTTCTCGCGCATGAGGTGGCGGCCCTCGCCGACGATGACGGCGTTGCGGTCCACGTCAAGCTGCACTACGTAAAGCGGCTCTGGATGGGCAATGCCCAGCCCGCGCCGCTGGCCGACCGTGAACAGGCCGATGCCGTCGTGGCGGCCCAGTTCCTTGCCGGACACGTGCAATATCGGCCCCGGCTCGAGTGCGCTTGGACAGCAGCGGGCGAGGAGGGGACGGTAGTCGCCATCGGTCAGAAAGCAAAGGTCCTGGCTCTTCGGCCTGTCGTGGACGGGAAGGCGCAGTTGTCTGGCCAATGCCCGCACCTGCGGCTTCGTGCGGTCGGCGAGCGGGAACCGGGCGTAGCGGATCTGGTCCGGGGTAAGCCCATAGAGAAAGTAGGACTGCTCGCTGGAGTCGACGCCCTTCCGCAGGGCGACTTGACCGGCTGTCTCTTCTTTGCCCACGTAGTGGCCGGTCACCAGGCAGTCGGCGGCCAGCCGTCGGGCCTCGTCCATCAGCCGGCCGAACTTCAGCATCTGGTTACAGCGGACACAGGGGTTCGGCGTGAGACCGTCGGCATAGGCCCGGCAGAAATCAGCGATGACCACGTCCTCGAACTCACGGCGGCCATCGATCGTGTGCAGAGGGATGTCCAGGGCCTCGGCCACTCGGCGGGCATCCCGCTCGGCTTCTTCCCTCTTGAGTGAGCGACAGGCGACCCCGTCAGGTCCGTAGGCCGGCAGCACCATCGTGGCGGCGATCACCTGCCAGCTGTCCTGCAGCAGCAGGGCGGCTGCCACCGCCGAATCCACGCCGCCCGATAGGGCTACCATTGCCTTTGAGCGTTCCATCTCGTCTCCGGCCCGTGTCAGGGAGCCGACCCAACGGGTGCTGAGTGCACGGCCAGCATCCGGTCGAGAGCTTCCTTTGCCGGTACTCGAATCCCCTCGGGTACCGTTATGCGGTGCTGCATATCCTGCAGCGCCCAGAGCACCTTCTCCGGCGTGGTCCGCTTCATGTTTGGGCAGACGCAGCCCGGCCCGGCGGGCAGGAACTGCTTGTCCACGTTCTCCTCGCGAAGGCGGTAGAGTAGCCCGACTTCGGTACCGACGATGATCGTCTCCGCCGAACTGCGGTGCGCGTACTCGAGCATGCCCGAGGTGGACGCCACGACGTCCGCCATGCGGACAACTTCTTCGCGGCATTCCGGGTGCACCATCACCTCCGCATGCGGGTGCAGCTCCCGGAGCTCGCGGATGTGCTCCGGAAGGATGCGAACATGAGTGGGGCAGTAGCCACTGCTGAGTATGATCGGCCGGCCTGTTTGCTGCGCCACATAGCTCCCGAGCTGCCGGTCGGGCACGAAGATGATGGGCCGTTCGGGCCCAAACGAGCGGACGACTTCGACGGCGTTGGACGACGTGCAGCAGACGTCGCTCAGAGCCTTTACCCGCGCTGTGCTGTTCACGTAGCAGACCACCGCCGCGTCCGGATGCAGCTTCTTGAGCTCCAGAAGGTCATCGGCGCTGAGCATGTCGGCCATCGGGCAGCCTGCCTGATCGTCGGGCAACAGCACGGTCTTGCCGGGGTTGATGATGGCGGCCGTCTCCGCCATGAAACGCACTCCGCAGAAGACGATGACGTCCGCTTCCGTCTCTGCGGCACGCCGACTCAGGCCGAGTGAATCGCCGCTGTAGTCGGCCAGCGCTTGCACGGAATCTATCTGGTAGTTGTGCGCCAGTATCACCGCGTTGCGGCGCTGCTTCAGGTCCTGTATCTGCTGTTCCAGTGTCTTGCGCATGTTCACGCCAGGGTTTCGCTGGTAAGGGGAGACATCTCGCGCAGCCCCTTGATGACGGGCGGCAGTTGCTCCAGAACGTATTCGACGTCCTTGTCCGTGTTCATCCTGCCCAGGGAGAGCCGCAGGCTGCCGTGGGCGACCTCGGGCGGAATGCCCATCGCCGTCAGCACGTGTGAAGGCTCCAGCGTGCCGCTGGTGCAGGCGCTTCCGGTGGACACGGCTATTCCCAACGCGTCCAGGCTCAGCAGCATCGCCTCGCCCTCCACGTTCAGGAAGCTCATGTTCAAAATGTGGGGGAGGCGCAGGTCGGGGTGCCCGTTCAGCCGCCAGTCGTCCACGTTCTCCATGATTCCCTGCTGCAGGCGGTTGCGCAGTGTGCGGAGTCTCACCGACTCGGTGGGCATTTCGTCCACGGCCAGTTCCAGCGCCTTTGCCATGCCGACTATGCCCGGGACGTTCTCGGTTCCCGCCCGCCGGGAAGACTCGTGGTGCCCGCCGTGCTGGATGGAAGCGATTCGGGTGCCGCCGCGCACGTAAAGCAGGCCGACGCCCTTCGGGCCGTAGAACTTGTGGGCCGAGGCCGAGAGCATGTCCACGCCAAGCTCGTCAACGTCCACCGGGATCTTGCCGACGGACTGGACTGCGTCCGTGTGGAACGGCACTTCCGCTTCGGCGGCCACGGCTGCCAGGTCGGCAATCGGCTGAACCGTACCGACCTCGTTGTTGGCGGACATGATCGTCACCAGGGCTGTGTCTTCCCGGATGGCGTCCCGCAGGTCTTCCGGATTTGCAACGCCGTAGCGGTCCACCGGCAGCACCGTCAGCTCACAGCCCCTTTTCTTCAGTTCCGTGCAGGAGTTCAGTACCGCGTGATGCTCGACAGCGGAGGTGATGATGTGCCGCTTCGGCCCGGCGGCGTCCACCACACCCTTTATGGCCAGGTTGTCGCTCTCGGTGCCGCCGCTGGTGAAGACGATCTCGGGCGGCTCCGCCCCCAGCAGGCTGGCAATCGCACTTCTTGCGGCCTCCAGTGCCTCTCCCGCGGTGCGGCCGTACGCATGAACGCTGGACGCGTTGCCGAACTTCTCCGTGAAATAGGGCACCATTGCATCCAGCACCTCCTCGCGCATCGGAGTGGTGGCGCTGTGGTCCATGTAAACGCGCATTGTCATCGTTCGTCCCCCTCAGTATGATGACGTCCTACTCATCGAACAGCCCGGTGCTCAGGTAACGCTCACCCGTATCGCATATCACCGTGACGATCATTTTGCCGCGATGCTCTTCCTCGGCGGCAAGCTTGAGGGCGGCCCAGGTGTTCGCACCGGCCGATATTCCCGCGAGGATGCCCTCACGGCGAGCGAGTTGCCGTGCCGTCTCTCGGGCGTCTTCGTCGCGGACCTGTATCACGTCGTCGATCAGGTCAACGTCCAGAACGTCGGGGATGAACCCCGCACCGATTCCCTGGATTCCATGCGATCCCGCCTCTCCACCGGAGAGGACGGGGGATCCAACGGGCTCCACGGCCACTGCAAGAAGCTCGGGCTTTCGCGGCTTCAGGGCGGAGGCAACTCCCGTCAGTGTGCCTCCAGTGCCTACGCCCGCGACAAAGACATCTACCTTACCTTCCGTGTCGCGCCAGATCTCCTCAGCCGTCGTGCTACGATGGGCCTCTGGGTTCGCCGGGTTCTGGAACTGCTGTGGCATGAAGGCACCGTCCGTCTCCTTCACCAATTCCTCCGCCCTGCGCACGGCACCCGGCATTCCATCGCTGCCTTCCGTCAGCTCGAGCTCCGCCCCCAGGGCCTTCAGAAGCGTTCGCCTCTCCTGGCTCATGCTGTCGGGCATGGTCAGGATGAGCTTGTAGCCTTTGACCGCGCAGACGAACGCGAGCCCTACGCCGGTATTGCCGCTCGTGGGTTCGATGATCACCGATCCCGGTCTGAGGTGCCCGTCACGCTCCGCGGCCTCGATCATCGACCGTGCGATTCTGTCCTTTACACTGGAAAGAGGATTCTTCGATTCCAGCTTCACCACTACCTCACCAGGCAGGCCCTCTCCCAAACGGTTGAGCCTGACCATCGGAGTCTCGTCCACAAGACTCACCATTGACTCGGCAATCCTCATCTCTTTGCTCCCGAAAAGCGGGCCTCAAGTTATTCCGGCTTCCTTGCGCGCAGCCAGGTCGGCAAGCGTTACGGACTCAAGCACCGCCACAATCGAATCCCGGATGCGAGCCCAGACATCGCGCGTCACGCATTCTTCATTGGTAGGGCATCCCTCAGGATAGTCAAGGCAATCCACCGGGTTTATCGGGCCCTCCAGAGCCTCCCAGACCTGCAGCAGAGTCACCTGTTCCGGCGAGTCGGACAACTGGTAGCCGCCGTGCGCACCCCTCTCACTGCGTATCAGACCTGCACGCCGGAGGTCCTGCACAATCTTCGCCAGATAGCGGTCCGGAATGTTCTGGTGCTCCGCCAATGAATCCAGCGGAACGAACCCTTCGTCCCGGCGGAGGGCAAGATCCACCATCGCCCTACAACCGTAACGCACTCGTGTGGACAGTTTCATGCCTCGCGCCCCTTTAGGACAATTATCACCTTATTTGTGTATTATGTTCGATCACCCCTTCCGTGTCAACTGAAATCACGAGGAGGCAGAGCCGGAAGACGAACGGTCGGGGCGGTGGATATTCTTGACAGTCTGAGTCGGGGGAGTGTAGAGTGCAGATAGAGGACGTACAGGGACTGGCTGGACTTCAACGAATAAGGGGGACGTGAGATGGCCAAGAAGCCCGATGCGAAAGAAGAAGTCAAGGAGCACAAGCTCTTCGAGCGTCACACCGGTCACGCGAACCATCTGTGCGAGCTGGTTTCCAAGCGCAAGATGGCGGAGGTGGCGCGACTGGCCAAAGGTGCCAAGTATGTCTGCCATATCTGCGGCCGCGCGGCGGCACAGCCGTCAAGCCTTTGCGAGCCGGTGGAGATATAGCCAGGAGTGAGTAGACTGATCGGGTCCGCATCCGGCAGCATCCGGGGGCGGGCCTATTTCTTTGCGGCGAGTTCTTCTTCCATCCCGGGCCGGTGTGGCACGTCGGTGGAATGGAACGGCCCCAGCAGCATGAACTGCCATATGCGCCAGGTGGCCATGCCGTAGCAGTTCGGTATCTCGCAGAGCAGCCCGTTCGTGCGTTTGTCAATGGCGGTCAGCAGCAGCTTGCTCTTGCCGCGATAGGTGGCTACCTTGAACAGGGGCAGTTCGGGTATCACCAGTGTCTGGTCGGCCAGTGGTACCGGCAATGGGACCTCGGGGAAGCCCACCAGGAAGGCGCCCTTGTCAACGGAGAACCCGCCGCTGGCGGCCTCCAGCACGGCGTCCGCCTGATCTTCTTCCCCGGCCAGGAAGCCGCCGCCGGACAGGATCGTATTCCGCAGCCGCTGAACGACGTAGGCCTTGTCGTAGCAGTCCAGATTTGCCGTGTCGAGGTACACTGTCCTGCCCCTCAGCCAACCGGTTGGCATCTGTGCGACGGCCCGGTCGGCGGCGGCCGATAGGATGAACTGTTCGGAAGCGGAGCGTTGGGGTAGCGTCTCGCGGAAGGTGCCGCAGGCAGCACTGGTCAGGGCAAGCAGGGCTGCTGCGGTGAGGGACAGTGTCCGGCGGAGCATGGGGAATCCTCGTGTGGACAGCCTTGGTTGATGGCGTCAAACTGCGGCACGGAAGGGTCCGGGGGACCTCAGGGCAGAGCGGATTGTAGGCTCACAATGGCAAGCTGTCAAGCGCGGGACTTTGACAGTGCCGGCCTGCCTGTGGTAATCGTGGTCGCGCTGGCGGGCGAGGGCGGCGGTTCTCCCACGGTCAATGCCGCCAGAGCGAGCCGTGCACCGACGGAGGTGAAAGCGAAGCGATGAACACGAAGAACGTTCTGATGGCGCTGGTTTACATCACCGCGATCGCGGCCTGCCTCGCGCTGCTGTTCTGGGGCACGGAATGCGAGTTCCTCGAGGAGATGTACCAGTACCTCACAGGTGGGTGATGGGGCCAGCCCCAGAGGATCTGGCGGAGAGGCAGGGATTCGAACCCTGGGAGGAGCTCTCGCCCCTCAACGATTTAGCAAACCGTCGCTTTCGACCGCTCAGCCACCTCTCCGCAGTCGAGTTCAGCAGTAAGGCAGTCTATCCCATCCCGGCCCGTGTGTCAAAGTTTGCGGGCACAGTGTCTGGTCGGACTGCGGCCTATGCCTGGGCCTTCTTCTTGCGGCGGAACATGAACCAGATCAGCACCATCAGCCCCACGATGAACCACATGCTGCTACCGCCGCGGCGCTGCTGCACGCTTTCCTCCGCCTGTTCCGCCGTGGGGACCTTCTCCTGGGGCGCGTCGGCCACAAAGAAGTCCTGTGCCAGCTCCCCCGTGTAGGTCAAGTTCGATGTAATGTAGTCGATCTCAGGCCTGAACTCCTCGAAGGCGGGCGTCGGAGCATAGCAGATTATTCGGAAGTTCCGTGCATCCGAATCGGCCGGCCGAAGGAAGTAGTCCACGTAGAGGCAGCTCACCTTCTCCGGCTGGTCGCCTTGCTGCGGCCGAGGCGCGCACCCGCCTCCGCCGCCGGAGGGCACCACGGTGAACAGGAATCGGTGAAGGAACATCCCGTCGCGCTCGTCGTACTCATCCTCGACGACCTGCATGGTCTCGCCCACCTGCCGGGCCATTGCCTCGTTCACGGCGGCGACGAACTTCTCGAGGTCCTCACGGTTGCGCATCAGGAACGGATCGGTCCCGCGGATGCAGGCCAGTTGCAGTGGCGCGTCCTGGTGTTGGCAGAGCAGAAGCACATTGTCCGGCACCTGAGGGGCGGCGCATCCTCCTCCTCCCCGTTTTGCGAGGTCCATGCGGGTGCTCACTTCCCACCACGCTCCCGGGAACTTGAGCTCCAGGCCGCTGGCCCGGTCCGTCACTGAGAATGCCTGCTCCTGTTGGGCGACCGCATCGTCGTCCGTTGCCTGTCCGCCCTGGACGACGGCCGGCGCGAGAAGGAGCAGAACAGGCACGGCGATCGCCAGCAATGGTGGCATAGGAATTCTCATGGTCAATGCGCCTCGGCGTCAGGTTCGTCCGGCGTGATGTCCGTCAGGGCCGACCTCAGAGTGCCCTGGTGAAGCCTCGTGGTTATTGTATCACCTGCTGAGAGCGCTTCAACCGAGCGCAACGTCTGACCGTCCGGTCCGAACGTCACGCTGTAGCCGCGCTCCAGCACCTTAAGCGGGCTGAGCGCCTCCAGCCGCCGGCCAGCGCCGACCAGTTGCTCGCAGAGGAGACCCATTCGGTGTTCTGCGCCGGCGCGCAGTCGACCGATCGCGTCGTCGGCCCGCTGGGCGCGATCGTGAAGGAGGCTGTCGGGTCTGCGGAAGACGTACCTCGACGCCAGGGCCTCAACCCGCTGACGCTCCCTGGAGGCCCTCCGCTCCAGGGCAAGGGCCAGGCGCTTTTGGTACTGGATGAGACGATGCAGGACATCGCGGCGATCGGGGACCACGATCTCGCCCGCTTCCGTGGGCGTAGCGGCGCGGACATCGGCCACAAAGTCCGAGATCGTGAAGTCCACCTCGTGTCCGACGGCGCTGACTATAGGGATGCGGCTGGCGAAGACGGCCCGGGCAACGGCCTCTTCGTTGAACGCCCAGAGATCTTCCAGGCTGCCTCCTCCGCGACCGATTATGATCACGTCCGGTTCGGGATGGTGACGGTTCAACGTCTGGATGCCCTGAACAATCTCGCCGGCCGCCTCCGCGCCCTGCACGCGGCAGGGGTACAGCACTATCTCGGCGGGGGGGAAGCGCCGCGAGATCACGTTGACGATGTCCCGCACGGCGGCGCCCGTGGGACTGGTGACCACGCCGATGCGAGTGGGGTAGGGGGGCAGCGGCTTCTTGTGTTCCGGCCGGAACAGGCCCTCCTCCTCCAGTTTGTGCAGGAGCTGTTGATACGCAAGCTGCAGGTCGCCCTGGCCCTGGGGCATCAGCCAGGTGATGATAAGCTGATAGCTGCCCCGGGGTGGGTAGACGTCAATGTTGCCGCGGGCGACGACCTGGAGACCGTCTCGAACGTCGAAGCGCAGCCCGGATGCCGTGTTCCGCCACATGACGGCCCGCACCACGGCGTCCTTGTCCTTGAGGGTCAGATACACGTGGCCCGATGCCGCTTTCTTCAGCCCGGATACTTCGCCCATGACGCAGATGTCCGGGAAGGCGGATTCGAGCTTGCCCTTTATCAGGGCCGTCAGTTCACTGACGGTCAGGACGCGGGCCTCGTCGGGCGTGTTGAACAACGGGGCAGACATCTCGTTCACCGAGCCCCCGTTACGGAACGGCGTCCGCGGCGAATGGGGCGACGCCGGTCGCTGAAGAAGCCCCATCCCTTCGGGCCGAAGCCGAATATCACCGCGAACTCGTCGTTTGCCTTCTCGTAGCTCACGCCGATGTCGAGCAGCCACTCGTGCAGTATGCGGCGGACGACGACGCGCGATTCCAGGTTCGTGTCCTTTCCCGTTCCGCGCGAGTCGAACTCGTATTGCTGCCGCACGAGCAATCGATACCGATCGCTCAGCCTGGTATTCAGCTCTACGGTGACAGCGGAAGCGAAGTCCGTTATGAAGTCGTAGTCGACCGACAGCGCCCAGTCCGGCAGAAAGTCGACAGTCAGTCCCGCGTTGATCAGATCCGGCTGTCCGTCGAGGCCGAAAACGTTGTCCATGGAGTGGACGGCGATGTGCTCGGTGAGCAGCAGCTCCATGTCGGCCCTCAGGAAGTCGCTGTCGAGAGCCGGGTCTACGGAGTCGCTGGAGCGCATTACGAGCTCCGTGTCCAACCTGCCCCAGTTAACCGTCTGCCAGCGTCCGTCGACCATGCGCTTCGTCTGAAGGCGCTGGCGCAAGCCGAACGTCCCCTGCGAGCCGGTGTCGATGGTGTCCACGGCGTCCATCTGAATGAAGTCGGCGGGGTCGGCTCCCGAGACCGAGAGGGCTTCGAACCCCACATAGGGAATGACGATGTGGCGCAGGCGGTTCAGGTCGAAAGCCTCACTGACCACGTCAAAGGAACGGCTGAAGGTGGTGCTGGCCGTGAAGCCTGCACCGAAGCCCGAGCGGCTCTCGCTGCCCCCAAACGTGCCTCCCATCATAGCGCTGTCGCTCGCGTAGGTGGCCAGCGCGCGCACAAATGGGTCGAGACGCACGATGCCGATGCGGAACGGCAGCGAAAGCTTGTGATCGGTGTGCGCGCGCGTGACGGACGGCGGATCCGCAGGAGCAGGTGTAATCAGGTCGCTGAACTCAAGATCATAGCCGCCGGCTTGGATCGTCCCTTCGTAGACCAGTCGCCCCAGCGGCAAGCCGATGATCTCCAGGTCGGCGCTCGGCTCGTGCTCCAGTTGCGTCAGGAAGTCGTTCACCTGCTGCTTGAACAGCAAGGCAAGGTAGGTGCTGTCCTTCAGATAACGGGCCAGCAGATAGCTTTCGGGGGTCTTCTCGTCCTCAAACTCGTCTTCGAAGTACTCGTTCAGGAAACCTTCATCGGACAGGTAGTAGTATTCCGCATCCACGCGCCATTCGGGGGAGGCGAAGGTGCGGTGTCTCCAGTGGGCCTTTCCACGGTTGGTCTGCGGCACGGGCAGACCGGTGTCGTCCTCGTCGGCGTGGTCATTCACGTAATACCCGAAGAACTCCCCGCTGTGGCGCGGGTAACCCGGCCCGCCGAAGCTGTAGGCGAACTCGGTCCCGACTGCGGGTCCGCGCTTGCTGTAGTAGTCGAGTTGCACCGTCCAGTCGTCCACCCAGGCGGGCGGCGTCGTGACGTCGAGGGGGCGCCAGGTGGTTTGCATGAAGACGCCGAACTTGCTGGTGGAGCCCACCGCGTAGTCGGTAAGCAGATAGGCGCGCTGCGTCAGATCGGTGCCCAGGAACGGCAGCTTCAGGACCGTGGTCGGTGAATCGTCGCCCACCTTGAACGCGACGTCCCAGGCGGTGAGCATCGTGCTCTCTCCCTGGCGCACGACCTGCATGCGATCCGCGGTGAAGCGGTAGTGGGGTCGGGCGAAGTCGCAGGTCGACGCATCCACTTCCCGTAGCGCCAGCGTCTGGCTGTCCAGCATGAAGGCCCGTTTGCCGCGGAACGCGTACACGGTACCCTCGGGGGCGAGCGGGTCGCTCATTCTCACTTCGAAGTCGCCGGTGGCCCCGCGTCGGCGCGTGGGGTTGATGTATATTTCGTCCGCCTTGAGCGAGTGGACAAAGTCCGTGAACATGGTCCACTCGGCCTCCGGCGCCAGTGGATCGGTCTCGAAGTCGGGCCTGCGGAACAGCCGCACATTGCCGCGCGCATAGACCTCCGCCACCTGGGTGCGCATGTCGTACCATTGCACGGCGGCGTCCGCGCGCAGCTCCATGTTGTTGTAGGTGCCGTGGACGTCGCCCATGTAGACGGCGACGCCGCGCTCGGTTCCCTGGAGGAACACCTGCGAGTGGTCGGCCTGCAGGCTCTGCCGCAACATCCGGGTGGGGGCCTGCACCTGCAGATCCGGCGGCCGTCTCCAGACGGTATCTTCGTCCAGACCTGCGGTGGCCGCCTGTGCGCGAGACAGAAGCACCGACGGCACTTCCTCCGAGCTGCGCACCAGGGGGCAGTCCCATACGAAGGAAACGCGGCTTTCGAAGTGCAGGTAGGCGGCCGTACAGGGAAGCACCTCCTCGCCCGACACGATGCGCACGCGCTGCAGGGGGTTCCCCTGGTCGTCGAGACGCGCCTGGGCGTAGACCCGCACGAGCGCTCTGCCCACTTCGGCATTCTCCGACTGTGCCCTGTCGAACCAGACGACCGCCGCCGGAGCCGCCACTTGCGTTTCGCCCTGGCGGATGAGCAGTCCTTCCTCAGCGACGAAGCAACGGATGCCATCATGTTCCCACGTGATGACGGGCGACTGCGACTCCAGATAGATCGGCTGGTAGGACCTACTGAGAGGAGGGCCGGAAGGCGGGGCAGCGGCCACAGGGCAAGCACAGGCAAGTACAGCAGCGGCCAGTGCCGCCGTCAGGCCGAGCCAGAATGGTGTTCTGCTGCGTTGTGAAGCCAAGACGAATCGCTCTCCATAGTGCGCCGACGGGCCGAACCGGCGCCAACTTTCTACCACAATGGGCACGCCCCTGTAAAAAGAATCCGATCCCCGACGGTCGACTTGGCGGCACGGCGAGCTTTGCGGCGAGGCCGGCGAGTTAGTAGACTGGGCATGCTCGTAAGGCACCCGAACGAGGGAGAGAGTGTGAACGTGCCGGCGGACGACAAGGTCAAGGTGATTTTCAGCATGGACTGCCTTCCCGCCGATTGCCCGGAGGGCTTTCGCGGTGCGGAAAGCTGGGACTCGGCGTTGCGCGAGCCCGTGGCCTTTGCGCGCGCTCTGCATGAACTGGGCTTCTCCGGCACGTTCTTCATCCCGCCGGAGTCCCTGGGAAGGATGCAGCGAACCGTGGATGCCCTGATCGCATTGGGAGCGGAACTGGGCATGCTCTGTCACCCGCAGCTCTCCGGATATCCGGGTTGGCTGGGATCGTACAGCTTCGACCGGCAGTCGGAGATAGTGGGCCTGGGCGTCGCCACGTGGCAGAACGCCATGGGCGAGCACCCGGACAGTTTCCGTCCGGGCTTCTTCAGCGCGAACGACCATACCTATCACGTGCTCTGCATGCAGGGGTTCCACCAGGGAAGCTGCTCGCTGCCGGGGCGGCAGGATAACGAGCAATGCAGCATGTGGCGGCGCGCATATCCGTACCCCCACCACACCGACCCGATGGACCGGTTGGCCAAGGGGTCGATGGAGTTCTACGAGGTCCCCGTGACCAGCGGCTTCGATGCCGAGCCGGTTCTGGGAACCGAGATGTTCACCCCGCCGCACCTGCGAGTGGAGGATGCCGGCATTCACGACTACCTGCCCAAACTGGTTGACGCGCATCTGGACGGTCAGGCCGAGGCCCAGGTCAAACCGCGCGTCGTGCATCTGATAACGTCCAGTTTGGTGCAGTGGGGCGCACCGGAGGACCCGCACGTGGAGCGGCTGCAGAACCTCTGCGAGAGCCTGGCGGAAGTCGCTGCGAAGCGGGGGCTGAAGCTCGATCCGGCCACCTTGTCGTCCGTCCACGAGGAGGCCGACTCTCACCTGCCGCCCAGATTCGAGGATTAGGGCAGCAACTGCGTGCGCGTCACGCGCCGGCCTGCCGGCGTTTGGCCTTGCTGACGGCCAGGTGCGCCAGCCGCGTGGGTTCCGGCAGGCGATACCGCGTGCAGCAGTCCAGGACCAGGCGTTCGCTGGTGGTCAGATCGATAAGGTGGCCGGGACTGACATAGACCGGCTTCACGTTGTCCCGCGTGCGCAGCACCGTACCGATGCGGTCTCCTTCGTGCAGCAACGGGACACGGCTGCCTTTGGTGGGCTCGGGCTCGGAGTGCTCGCCGATCAGGCGGCTCTTGGCGCAGCCCACCGTCGGAAGTCCCAGCCACAGCCCCATGTGACATGCCAATCCCATGCGGCGCGGGTGCGCCAACCCCTGACCGTCGAATATCACGGCGTCCGGACGGGTGCCGAGGGTGCGGAACGCCTCGACCAGCACCGGTCCTTCGCGGAACGTCAGCAGGCCGGGGATGTAGGGGAAGGTGAGCGGGCACGACGCGGTCACTTGTTCGAGCGTCTCCGTCCGGCCCCGCCGAACCAGTACTAAGGCCGCAAAGGCAGTCTTCTTGTCGCGGCTGAAGGCCACGTCTGCGCCGGCTATCCGTTCGAACTTGCAGGATGGCGGCTCCAGGCAGATCCGCTCGGCCAACCGATCCTGCAGGCGCCGGGCCTCCTCGTATGGGAGATCCCAGTCATGCAGATGCGGGACGTCCATCCGTGCGCCTCGCTAAGTTGCTGCGCCTGTCTCGTGGCTACGAGCTTACTTGAAGAACTGGATGCTCAGGGGATAGTCGAAGGACTTGCCTTCGTTCGCCCTTATTGACGCCATGATAACCATAACGAGGCCGAAAACGAGCAGCAGCGGCAAGAGAAGAAGGCCAATCAAGATGAAGCACAGGAACGCTGCCACAATGCCGTAGATCACCAGGGATATCTGGAAGTTCAGGGCTTTCTTGCCTTCCTGCTCGACAAAGGCGTACTCCTCCCTTTTCATCAACCATACCACCAATGGCCCGATTACGTTGCCGAAGGGGATAAGCACGCCGGCCAAGGCGGACAGGTGACACAGCATTCCCCAGGTCCTCTCGTCCTTCGACATTTCGCCCGGCGACGGCGTGGGCTCGGGCTCACCAGCGAACTCCTCCTCCTGTCCCTGCACCTGATCGTCCATGCTCACTCCTCCCTTAAGAATGGCTCGCGATCCTGCACGTCACCGATGCGCTATGCCAGATATTAGTGTCGAACGGGGCCGTGGTCAAGCTTACGCGCCAACATCAGCGTCAGCTACGTTCGCGACAGGTAGCGAACCGCCTGACGGATCTCTTCGTTGTTGGCGGCCAGGTAAACGCGGTCGCCGGCCTGCACGGTTACGTGACCGCGCGGGATGATGAATGCGCCGGAAGTGGGGCGGAACAGGCCCGCCACCACGCAGTCCTTCGGGAACTCATCGCTCTGCGCGATCTGCTGTATCGTGCGGCCGGCGGCCCTGGCCTTGTCGGGCAGCTTGAAGAAGACGATGCTTGCGCGCCCCTCGCCCAGGCTGGTCACCTCGCGCATCTGCGGTTCCTCGATCTCCCAGATGAACTGGTTGAGATAGAGGTCGACGATGTTGAGCACCCGCGTGACTCCCGCCAGGCGGTAGGCTTCTTCGTAGCGCGGGTCGCGCATACGCACTATAGTGCGCGGCACGCCCATGTGTTTGGCCAGCAGGGAGAAGGCCAGATTGTCGCTGTCGCGCCGCATGGTGGCGGCCGCGCAGTCGGCGCGCTCCAACTCGGCGTCCTCCAGCGTGCTCACCGACGTGGCCTCGCCGTGGATCGTCGTGACTCCTATCTGTGAATAGACCTGCTCGCAGACCTCGCGGACGGCGTCGATCACGACGACGTCGTGCTTGTTTGAGGCCAGCCTGCGCGCAAGGCCTCGGCCGACGAGGCCGGCTCCCGCTATCACGATTCTCATGGCATTCCTCGCGTGCTATGTGGTTGCTACCGCCAGGCTCTGCGGCTGAAAAGTATGAGCAACGGTATGATCTCCAGTCTTCCGGCCAGCATGCCGGCTATGTACACCAGCTTGATCACAGGATGCAGCAGACTGATCTCGTTGACCGGTATGTAACACGGCCCGATATTGCCCAGGGCGCTGAACATGCCGGATGCGCTGGCGACGGAGTTGTATCGGCTCAGGGACGCGGTCGTTATCGCGCCGAACAGCAGCAGCGCCAGCCAGGCGAAGAAAAGGGCGGCGGTGCGGTGGATCTCCGATTCGTCCACGCGTTTGCCGTCGACCAGCACCAGTTCCACGGCGCTCTCCGGCGAGAGCGCCTCGCGCACCTGCTCAACGACGGTCCTCCAAAGGATAACGATTCGTATGACTTTCACTCCGCCGCCGGTGGAACCCGCACATCCGCCGATCAGCATCAACACCAGGAACACCTGCCTCGCCACAGGAGTGAAATAGTCGGTAGCTACGTCGCGTGTGGCGAATCCGGTGGTGCTGGCTATCGACACCACCTGGAACAGGCCGTGCCGGAAAGTCTCGCCGAAGCGGGCTTCGGGTGCGGAAAGCAGGCGCGAAACCATCACGGCCGCCAGCGCGACGCCCAGGATGGTCCACCACGCCTTCATCTCGGCATTGTCCCAGAGTGAACGGAGATCGCCCTTTAGCAATCTGTAGTGGATCAGGAAGTTCGTTCCTCCCGCCCACATGCCCACTATGATCACGTATTCGATGGCGACGTGATGGCGGAAGCCGGCCTGTTCGTAGTAGGCGATGCTGGCGTCATGGGGTGAATAGCCGCCGGTGGCGATGCAGGTAAAGGCGTGGGAGACGGCGTCGTACGCGCTCACTTTGCAGAGGATGAGCGCGCCGGCGATCAGCGCCGTAAAGAGGATGTACACCAGCCAGAGGATCTTCAAGGTGTTCCACATGCCCGGTGCCACGCGCTTGCCCCTTATCTTGTGGCTCTCGGCGCCGAACAGTCGGTGGGAAAGGCCGCCTTCGAATAGGACGACCAGGAAGAAAGTCAGGATCCCCAGTCCGCCTATCCATTGCGTCATGCTGCGCCAGAAGAGCAGCGACAGTGGCATCTGGTCCAATCCCGTGAGCATCGTGATGCCCGTGGTGGTGAAGCCGCTCATCGCCTCGAAGTAGGCGTCCAGGTAGCTGACGCCGAGTTCGTAACTGAAGGGTATTGCGCCCACGGCGCTGACGACGACCCAGCCCAGCAGGCAGATGAGCATCGCCTCGGGTGAGCCCACGCGCCGGGGGCCGCGCCAGCGCTTGATCTGCCAGCGACACACGGCGCCCAGAATGAGGGAAACGACCAGGGGGATGGCGAACGTGAGCAGCTTCGCGTCGGGGCGGCCCGTCTCTCGAAGATAGAGTGCCTGGAAGAAAGGCACGAGGAGCAGGAAGCCGAAGACCAGAAGCACGTAGCCCACGTAGGTGAGTACTACACGCAGCCTGGCCAGCGGAAAGCGCATAAGGGTGCCTGACGCTGAGAAGGGCGGACGGTCCAGGGCGCATTGTAGCCGCCCCGCTCGCATGTCTGCAACTTCGTCAGGCGGCCGGCTACGGGGCGTCGCGGGTTGTCATGCCTGCATCACAGGGCACCCCGCCTGCTCGATGAGGTATTCGACAGGGGAGCCGAAGAACCTGCGCACCCATGCCGGTCGCTCGCTGCGTGTGGTGACGATCAGGCCCGGCTGTGTCTTTTCGGCCACCTCTACTGTGACCTCGCCGAATCGGCCGATCGTCGTGTGCGTGCTGCTCCTGCAGCCCAGTTCAGCGGCCCGCGCGGCGATGGCCGCCGCCTGTTCTTCGGCCTGCCGCAGATGCTCGCGGAGCAGGTCTTCCTCGCACTTCTTCTTCAGACCCGGGAACAGGCCCAGGTCCGTCTCGACGAAGTAGCGGGCGAGGTTGCGGTCGGCCACGCAGACGACCACCAGCTCGCCCGCCTCCCTCGCCTTCTCCAGCGCCAGATCGACGGCCTGCTCCGATTGCCGAAAGGTGGACAACGCAAGCATCACAGGACCGGTAACCGGCATGGTGTTGGTGTTTTCGTCATCGCTCATGACATTCCCCGTTCCATCTGTCGGTCCCGCGTGCGAAGCTGCATCATTTCTCCTCTTCTTCCTCCGGTCGGAAATCCAGAGCGGCCGAGTTGATGCAGTAGCGCAATCCGGTCGGCTGTGGGCCGTCCTCGAACACGTGTCCCAGATGGCCGCCGCATCGGCTGCACACCACCTCCGTCCGCACCGTGCCCAGACTCCGGTCCTCGGCGGTCCCCACGCTGTCGTCCTCGGCCGGCTTCCAGAAGCTGGGCCAGCCGCTGCCGGAATCATACTTGGCCTCGGATCCGAAGAGCTCCTTGCCACATGCAGCACAGAGATAGGCGCCCGGTTCCTTCTTGTCGTTGTACTCTCCGGTGAAGGCTGGTTCCGTACCCTTCCGGCGCAGTATGCAGTATTCCTCTTCGGTCAGTTCTTCACGCCATTCGGCGTCGGTCTTCTCGATCTTCTCTGCCATGCTTGCATCCTCCTGTTGAGCGGCTCGGGCGGGGGGCCGCGACTGTTCCCCTGAGCATATACATTGTCGCACTCCGTGACTCCGTGGGCAAGGAGTAGTCGACGGCGGCCAACGCGAAACCGTTAGCAGGCATATTCAAGCAGGCGCTCTTGGGTGGGGTTCACGTCGGAGTCCCGAGGCAAGAAGTTGAAAATCGCGAGGTCGTTTACTAATCTTGTGAACACCGATGCGGCCGAGACAGGAAAGGAGCGAATGCGACATGGACGCGGCGAAGTCTGAGTTCGCTGCAGCGCTCGGGTATGGGTTCAGGGAGCCGGCCCTTCTCGGACGCGCCCTTACGCATGCGTCCGCGCCTCGGGAAGGCGGCAAGTCCAACGAGCGCCTGGAGTACCTGGGAGACGCGGTCGTGGGGCTCGTCGTGTGCGACCATCTGTTCCGCACTTTCCCTTCGTGGACGGAAGGGCAGATGACGGAGGTGAAGTCGGCCGTGGTCTCGCGCCGTATGATGGCCCCAGTTGGGAGGCGGATGGGAATTCCCGAGGTCCTTGAGGTGGACGACGGACTGAGGCGCAGGTCCAACTACACGATCGCGATGGTGTCCGGCGCCTACGAGGCCGTGACCGGTGCCATCTACCTGGACGGCGGCTTCCAGGCCGCACGGGATTTCGTTGTGCGCACGCTGGGTCCCGCGATCGATCGGGTCCTGGCGAACGAGCATGCCAGGGACTGCAAGTCAATCCTCCAGCGCCGGACCCAGGCCGAGCGCAAGGGAATACCCACCTACCGCATCACCCGCCTGGAGGGGCCGGACCATCTGCCGTGCTTCGAGGCCGTGGTGGAGGTGGAGGAGCAGGAGTGTGGTACGGGCCGCGGAGCCACCAAGAGGGCCGCAGAGCAGCATGCGGCGGGCGAAGCCCTGAACGTGATGTACCCGGGATGGCTGGACGACGACGATGGACAGTGAGATGTCGGGTGGTCTGTGAGTCGAGAGAACTGGGCGGCCTATGGCAGGATGTCGAGGTCGGGGACTGGCTCATTGTCGGAAGGCTCGTTCGGCGTTCCCTGCCGCAGAAGTCCGAGAAGGCTATCCGGCTTCGGGATGCCGGTGGACGCCGGCACCCGATCCCGACGCCCCGCGTACACCTTTGTATCGGCCTCCGCCCCGGGCATCGTCGCCACCGGCTCGAACTCGCACCATTTGTAGGACCGGGCCTCGAACCGTAGCGACTTGACGTCGGCTCTTTTCAGTCCCCGGACCGTGGCCGTGAAGCGCACCATGCGGCCCACCGGTTCGCTGGTTCCCTCTATCGGGCGCGTGCTACCGTCTTGCAGCACAGCGACGATCCGTCTTTGCCGTTCTTCCAGGTCGCCGGTCACGGTTGCCGTCAGCGTGTCCTCGTTCTGCCTGACTACCCATGTATGCGGGCCATGCTTGCCTCCCCTAGGACCGTGTTCGGAGACAAGTTCCCACGCTCCCGTCGCAACGCCGGCCTGCACGATCACCGTCTCGCGTTCGTCGCGTAGGGTGGCAATGAATGCGCGCATTCCCGAGGCGATTGGCTCATCCGACACGGGCTCAGCCGTCTCAAGCAACTCAGGACTCGGAAAGAGTTCGCAGTGCAGGTGGGCATTCGGTTCCTCAGACACCAGTCGGAACACCAGCTCCCGCGTCATCCGCCCCTTCACCCTCTCGGCTGTGAAGTCGTACGGGGCGCTTTCCAGTGGAGAACCGTCGGGACGCCACCACTTGCGATCCTCTGCACGATGGTATCCGATGGCCAGGAACTGAAGTTGGGTCTTGTCATCCAAGCGCAGGCTATATGGTCCGATGGCTCCCTCTGGGGCTTCGGGCAGGGAAGGGGCGGGCCGGGGGACGATCGAGAGAGACGGTTTCTGAAGCACGGGATGCTCGTGGTTCGGATCGGTGGTCGATGCGGCTGCGACAAGAGAATTGAGCATCAGCGCGGCAGCAAGAAGAGTCCACCGCCGCTGCCGTTCGTCGATCCTGTTCTTGGCCGCCATGACACCTACCTCAACCGGTTCCGAATCCGCTCCCAGTGATGAGTGCAGTATAGCATCGAAAGGTTCACGGCGTTTGCGTCGACACCACAGCATTGACGGTGAGGGGCGCTTTGCCTATACTTCGGGCCAGACCACTTCTTGGGCGATTTCCCGTGACCCGGCTGCGACGCGAAAAAGGAGGATGAGCGATGCTGCGGATTCTATCTTGCTTGCTGGTTGGGGTGGCAATGCTCTCGGCTGCCGCCTTGTCTGGCGCTGGCGGGGAGAAGAGGGACATGGACGAATGGCGCAACGTTATGTGCCCCGGTTCTGAACCGGACGCGGAGATCCGGCGGATCAACCGATTGGAGGCCGAGATCGGAAAGGTGCCGGTGAGCGCGCGTCGCATACGGGCGTTGATATCGCGGATCGATCCGCTCAGCCACTACAGGGCATTCGAGAACATCGAGTTCGTCGTGACCGCAATCGGGGTAGGCGATTACCCGGGGAGTCCGGCCGTGGATGTCCTGTGGCGCCACGGGCAGATCGACGAGGAGCGCCGCGACACGGCCAAAAGATACACTTACTGCATGCAGGCATGGGCGGAGGAGAAGCCGGAAGAGGAGGCGGCCGACGAACGACCGGAATGCCGTGAGCTTCTCGCCCATATCTACGCCACCCTGGGAGAGCCCGACGAGTGCAAGCGCTGGCTGGCCCTTTCGCTGGCCAAGACGTTGAAGGAGCACGCCTACCGAAGCTGGGATTTCATCGCGGATTACGGCGACGAGGAGTTCGTGCGCGCGGCTTACCTCGGGATCCTCGGTCGCGAGCCGTCGCCGGACGACTTGGCTTTCCGGGTGCGTGAGCTGCAGGAGGGCAAATCCCGTGAGGTGCTCTTCAATCAGATTCTCGCGTCGGAAGAGCATAGGGAGTCCTGTCTGATTCGCGTGGCGGGCGTCTTGAAGGGGCGGTAGCCTCGGCAGCTACCCATGTTTGACAGCCAGGAATCCCGGCTGCTAAAATGGAGGGGAATTGAACCGGCACGGCGACCCGTCTCGGAGTCGTCGTGCCATTGCTGTAAGCGGTTCTCATCAGGAATGTTGCGACATCCGGTGCACTCTCGCCGGACTCTCCTTGACGGGGGCGAAAACCGTTGGCGGACGCGGACACCAGTATTCCCACCGAACTCGATATCGAGTACTGCGAAACGTGCAAGGCCGCGTGTCCGGTGCACACCGACACCCGTGCGTACGTGCAGTTGATCACCGAGGGGCGCTACGAGGAAGCTTTCGAGAAGATCCGCGAGCACAATCCGTTCCCCTCCGTCTGCGGTCTGATATGTCACCACCCCTGCGAGCAGGCCTGCCGACGGGTGGCCGTGGACGAGCCCGTCGCACTGCGCAACCTGAAGCGCTTTGCCGTGGAGCAGACCCTGGAACACCGCGAGGAACACAGGGGGCCGGCGAAGATCACGCATACAGAGACGGTCGGCGTGGTAGGCAGCGGGCCGGCCGGCCTGACCGCGGCGGCTGACTGCATCCGCGACGGGTATGCCGTGACCGTGTATGAGGCGCTTTCGCAACCGGGAGGGCTTCTGGCCTGCGCCTTGCCCAAGTACCGGCTTCCGGACGAAGCCCTACAGCAGGACTTGGATGACATCACGGCGCTCGGAGTGGATATCGTCTCCGACTGCCGGGTAGGGCGGGACGTAAGCCTGGGCGAACTGAGGCAGCGCCACGACGCGGTCGTGTTGGCGGTGGGGCTTTCTGAGAGCCGTTCGCTGCCGATAGAGAACGCGGACCACGCCGGTGTTCTGGGCGCGCTTCCGTTCCTGCGGCGGGTGGCGCTGGGCGAGGAAGTGGAGGTTCCGGAGCAGGTGCTCGTGATCGGCGGGGGCAACGTTGGGGTCGACGTCGCCCGGACGGCCCTACGCCTGGGCGCTGAGAAAGTGCAAATGATATGTCTGGAATCCGAGGACGAGATGCCGGCATGGGATTGGGAATGCCGCGAGGCCCTGGAAGAGGGCATCGAGATCGTCCACCGGCGCGGACCTACGCGTGTGCTGATCGAAGATGGCGAGGTCGTGGGCATAGAGTTACGGGAGGTCGAGCGTGTCTTCGACGAAGAAGGACGCTTCGCACCGACCTACTTCGACGACAGGCTCAGCCGACTTGACGGCCAGATGGTGGTGATGGCGATAGGCCAGAGCCCCGACCTCGAACTTGTGGACGATACAGGCGTCAACCTGACCGAACGCGGACTGCTTCGATTCGACGGCGACACGATGAGTACATCGGCTGAGGGTGTCTTCGCGTGCGGCGAGGTGGTGACCGGCCCCGGCAGCGCGATAGAGGCCGTGGCAAGTGGGCATCGCGCGGCGGCTGCGGTGCGCGCCTACCTGGAAACGGGCGAAGTGCGGCCGGTCCAGGATGAGGAGATTGCGGAGGAACTCGACGACCTGCCCCAGGACGTAATCCGCAACGTGAAACGCCTGGACAGACTTGCGATGCCGACGCTGTCGCCGGAGGAGCGCCGCCGCAGCTTCGTCCAGTTCGAGCTGGGTTACTCCGAGCAGGACGCCATCCGCGAGGCGTGGCGGTGTTTGTCCTGCACGGCCGGGGCGGACGTGGACGACGCAAAGTGCGAAGCATGCCTGACCTGCCCCCGCGTCTGCCCATTCGGCGTGCCGTTGGTGGACGACACCGCCGTCATGTGCTCGGACATGTGCCAGGCGTGCGGGCTGTGCGCGGTGGAATGTCCCGCGAACGCGATTAGCATAAAACGGTTTGCGGTGGGGGACATTGCGTCCCGTATCGAGAAGCTTATGTCGTCCGCGGCCGGGACCGTCTCGCGCATTGAGATCGTCTGCAGTCAGGATGCCCAGACGCGACGAGAGCTGACGGACCGGGTGGAAGGCCTGAACGGGGAGTCCACGGGTTACATCCCAGTCACGTGCGCGGCGCTTGCGGACGAAGTGGCAATGATGAAGCCGTTTGAGTTCGGCGCTCACGAGGTGGTAGTGCGGATGTGTTCGACGTGCCGTTATCGCGGCGCAGAAGACCGCCTCGCGAAGCGGGTAAAACGGACCAAAGGAATACTTGACGCCGCCGGTGTCGGGGGCGACAAGCTGACGCTGCAATAGCGGGTAACGACCGGGAGTCATCATATGATCGTGGCGGACAGCAAGCCGCTGGATGAGGTCTTCGGGTTCATCGAGCACTACAGCAAGGTGCTGGTGCTGGGTTGCGGAGAATGCGTGACGGTGTGCCAGGTGGGCGGCGAAAAGGAGACGGCGGTGCTGGCGCAGGCGCTGCGGCTCAAGGCGAAGACGGCGGGCAGGGAAATCGAGTTCATCGAGAACACCATCCGACGTCAATGCGATCTTGAGTTCGTTCAGCCGATACTCGATCAGTTGGAGGGGGTGGACGCTATCGTGTCGCTCGCGTGCGGTGTCGGCGTGAACTACGTGAGCGACCAGGGACCGGACATCCCCGTCTTCCCGGCCGTGGACACCACCTTTATGGGTGCCACGATAGAGCATGGTCAATGGGCTGAACGTTGCGCCGGCTGTGGGCAGTGTGTTCTGGATCTGACCGGCGGCATATGCCCGATCGCCCGCTGCGCGAAGACGATCCTCAACGGCCCTTGCGGCGGCACGCATGACGGCTTGTGCGAAATCAGCACGCCCGAGCATCCGGTGGACTGCGCCTGGGCGCTGATCGTCGAACGCTGCCGCAAGCTGGGCACGTTGGACCGGCTGAAGGAGATCATTTCTTCGAAGGACTGGTCCACCGCCCGGGACGGCGGCCCGCGGCGTCGAGTTCGAGAGGACCTGAAGATCGCTCCGCCCGAGGAAGTCGACGCTTCCGTATGAGATCGAGTGCGCGGACCTGCGCTAGGAGAGAAACGCGTGAAGAGCGGTAGCAACCTGGAGAAAGTGCTGAACGCGGGTGAGTTTGCGGTGACCTGCGAGCTTGGCCCGCCCATGAGCGCGAGCGGCGACGAGGTGAGCCGCAAGATGGAGGTGCTGCGCGGCGCGGCCGACGCTTACAACATCACCGATTGCCAGACGGCCGTTGTCCGCGTGTCGTCGATTGCCGGGGCCTTCATGCTGCTGAACGGGGGAATGGAGCCCGTAATGCAGATGACGACGCGCGACCGGAACCGCATAGCGATTCAGGCGGATATTCTGGGCGCGGCTGCCTTGGGCGTCAGGAACTGCCTCTGCATCGCCGGCGATCATCAGTCGTTCAGCGCGGCCGGACGCTTGAAAGGGCACCCCGGGGCGAAGAACGTGTATGACGTCGACTCCATCCAGCTTGTCGCCATGCTGAGAAGACTGCGCGACCAGGGCGAGATGGACGGCGGCGACCTAGTGGACGAGGCGCCGAAGCTTCTGATCGGTGCGGCGTGGACCCCGATGGCGGATCCGGTCGATTTCCGCGTGATCCGGCTCGGCAAGAAGGCGGCGGCCGGAGCCGATTTCATTCAGACGCAGGGCATATACGACGTGGAGCACTTCGCCCGGGTAATGCAGGACGTGCGCAAACTGGGCCTCCACGAGAAGACCGCCATCCTGGCCGGCATCATCGTCCCGAAGAGCCGCGGCATGCTCCGTTACATGAACTCCTCGGTTGCCGGCGTGAGCGTGCCGGAGGAACTGATCGGCCGCTTCCCGATCGTGAAGAAGGCCGATTCGAAGGAAGAGAAGAGAGCAAAGCGTGCCGAGGGCGAGGAAGTGGGGAAGAAGCTCGCCGCCGAGCTGATCGAGCGCGTGCGCGACATCGAGGGCGTGCGAGGCGTTCACATCCAGGCCATCGAGTGGGAAGAGGCGGTTCCGCAGATATGCGAGATGGCCGGTCTGCTGCCTCGGCCGCAGCTTGACTGACCCGGCATGCCGGCCGAGCCCGGCGCCAATATCGGAGGTGTGCGGCAAAGTGGCTGAAGAAGAGAAGATGGTGACGGTCTACGAGACAGAGAGCTACGAGGAAGCATGCGTCGTGAAGTTGGCCCTGGAGGACGCCAACGTTCCGTTCTCGACCACGAACGACCTGGTATCAACCGTGATGCACTTCGACGGCATGGCGGTCACCGGCTTCCAGGTGTTGGAGGGCGACGTGGAGCGGGCGCAGGAGGCCCTCGCGCAACTCGAAGAGGGCAAGAAAAAGAGGGAAGCTAAGCGCGACGAAGGGGAGGAATGATATGGGCCTTCCTCTCCGGCGGGGACTAGGCAGACGTTTCGCTCCCCGGCTCACCGGGTGCTGAGCAGCACGCTGAGCGCCGTCAGCGCCACGGCGACACCGAGGGCCATCATCGGCAGAGCGATCATTGCCGAGTCTACTATCCAGAACAGCTCGTAGATGGTGAAGGCGGCCGCCAGCGCAAGCCCGGCTCCAGCGCAGACCTTGGCTCCGGTGTTGTCCATTCCAGCCTTCTCCCGTGAGATCTCCGGCACGCGCTACAGGCATGACCGGACCCACGGGGGCCGTCGCCTGAGCCTGTCCCTGGGTGCTTTCAGGCGGCGGGTTTTCCCCGTGGGCCAGAGCCTTTGGTCGCCCCTTCAGGGCATTTCGAACTCGTGGTCAGGATGCTTCACGGTCAAGACAGGACACGGCGCCTTCCGCACGACTTTCTCGGCAACGCTGCCGATCAGCATATGAGTCAGGCCCGTTCGCCCGTGCGTTCCCATCACGATCAGGTCCGCGTCGATCTCCTTGGCGCACTCGATGATCTCCAGGAAGGCGCTGCCGATCCGGACCGTTCCTTCCACCTTGTCGTGCGACTTGCGGCACTCCTGGACGACCTCCTCCGTATGCTTGCGCACCTGTGCCTCAAGCTCTTCGGTGGGCACGCTGAGCTCGGGCAGGCCGGCCATCGCATACGTCGGCATGAAGGGAAGCTCCAGCACGTGGACGACGTGCAGCTCCGCCCCAAAGGTCTTGGCATAGGCCAGAGCATGCTGCAAGGCGTAATCCGAATACTCCGAGAAGTCCACCGGGCAGAGTACCCGCGCAACCTTCGGTTCGGCCATCTGATGCCACCTTTCCCCGCTTGCGTTCAGTTGCCCCGGCCGGATTCCCTCTCCTCCGGCGCGGTCAGCCGGTAGTACCTCGGCTCAAGAGCCATGTTATCCGGTTGCCTGCCGACCTGCAACATCCTCGCACCCAGCCGCGCCACGGCTTCCGCCCGACCGATTTCCAGGTCACGTGGCCCGATCGTGAAGCGCTCCGGCGCGAAAACCTTCGAGTAGGCCCGCACGCCGGTGCCGAACACGATGGTGCCGTCGGGAAGGGAATCGGCCAGATCCTCGGGTGTCTCCAGTCGCACTTCGCTCAGAGGTCCCCAGGCACCCTCGTCCCAGCCGAAGCAGGTGCCATACACCCGCCCGCGCCGGGCATCGCGCACCGGGCAGCAGTAGCCGGAGTCTCCCACACCGGGGGCTGGGACGTTCTCCGCTAGTACGTGCAGGGAAGGCACGCCGATGGCCGACCAGCCCAGGGCGTAGAACAGCGCCTTGGCGCAGGTCACGCCGACTCGAAGGCCCGTAAATGAGCCGGGCCCTTCGCTGACAGCGACGGCGCTCACGGCACCGCGCTCAATGCCGCCCTCGCACAGTACTCGGTTCACGGCCGGCACGATGTCGCGGGCATGGCGAGCCCCCTCGGGGAGGTTGTACGACGCGAGGACGCTCTCGTCGCGGCAGACGGCTACACTTCCCACGGGGCCGCTGGTCTCGATGCCGAGTACGATCATCATTCGCACTTGCACCAGCCCTCTATGGACTCTCCCGCTTTCAGTGCTGCGAAGGCACGCCTCAGTGCCTGCAGCGCCACCTCCCGGTCCGACATCGCCTTCTGGCGACTGCAGACGTTGATGCGCCAGACGGGTTCATCACGGTCCGGCACGTGACAGGTGACGGTGAACCGAATGGATGCGCGTGATCGGAAGAAGACGTAGCGGTAGTTCCAGCACGAGATTGTCGCTGTCAGGTAGGATT
>CAZZNQ010000060.1:0-26823 GCA_964655775.1 uncultured candidatus Brocadiaceae bacterium
ACAGGATTGAGCGCCGTCATCGGTTCCTGGAACACCATGGAGATGCGGTTGCCGCGCACCTCCCGCATGCGGCGCTTGCTCAGGCCCAGCAGGTCCCGCCCGTCGAGCAATACGCTGCCGGCCACGATTTCCCCGGGCGGCGTCGGCACGAGCCGCATTATGGAGAGAGCGGTGACCGACTTGCCGCAGCCCGACTCGCCGACCAGGCAGAACGTCTCGCCCCGGCCGATGCTGAACGAAACGCCGTCCACGGCCCGGGCGATGCCCCGCTCGGTGTGGAAGTGGACGGTCAGGTCGCGCACGTCCAGCAGTGGTCGGTCCTTGCTCAAGAGTCGCTCCCTCAGGTCCTCAGTTTCGGGTCCAGGGCGTCGCGCAGGGCGTCGCCGAACACGTTGAAGGTCAGCACAAGCAGGAACAGGGCGCCGGCGGCGCCGGCCATGTGCCACCAGACACTCGGGTCACGGGCCAGCTCCATCTTGGCGTTGGAGATCATGGCGCCCCAGGATACGGTGGAAGGGCGCACGCCCACGCCGATGTAGCTGAGAACGGCCTCCGCCATCACGGTGCCGCTGAAGCCCAGCGTAAAGGTGATGATGACAATGTGGAACAGGTTGGGCATGATGTGCCGGAAGATGATGCGTCCGCGCCCCGCGCCGACCGCCCGGGCAGCAAGCACGTACTCCGACTCGCGCCGTTTGAGGGTCTCGCCCCGCACAAGACGGCACAGGCCGACCCAGTTCGTAACGCCAAGGGCAATGCAGAGCTGGACGATCCCCTTGTTCATCACCGCCATCAGGGCGATGAGCAGCAGGATGCCGGGGATGCAGGCCAGGGTCGAGTAGACGTAGACGATTGCGTCGTCCACGAAGCCGCCGAAGTATCCCGCCACGATTCCGAACAGCAGGCCGAGGGGCACGTAGATCAGGGCGGTCAGCACGCCGATGATCATCGCCGTGCGGATGCCTTTGACGGTCTTGTAGAGCACGTCGACGCCGTGAATGTCCGTGCCCAGCAGGTGCTTGCCGGTCAGCGGCGGGACAAAGCTCTCGCTGCGGTCGGGCGCGCCCACCAGCTTCACGAATGCCCAGTCGATCACGCTGTGGCCGCGCACGCCGGTGCCGAGTTCGCTGCGGCTGACGCCGAAGGCCGGCACGAAGTCCAGTATCGCGAGCGCGAAGTAGACGCTGATGACGCCCAGGCAGACCATCGCCAGGCGGTTGTGACGGAGGCGGTGCCAGGCTTCCGCCCAGAGCGACCGCGCTTCCATGATCTCGGGATCGGTCATCGCAGTCTCACGCGGGGGTCCACGAACGTGTAACTGATGTCCGTCATCAAATTGCCGGCCGCGAACAGCAGCCCGCCCAGGTACACCATCGCGCCCATGACGGGCGTGTCGCCGTTCTCGACCGCCTCGATGGTCATGTTGCCCAACCCCGGGATGCCGAAGAACTTCTCGAGCAGCAGCGAGCCCATGAACAGGAACGGTATGGCCAGCACGGTGCGGGTTAGGACGGGGATCATCGCGTTCTTGAGCACATGCTTGAACAGGACGGTGCGTTCGCCCAGCCCTTTGGCGCGCGCGGTGCGCACGTAGTCGCAGCTCAGCTCCTCCAGGAGCACCGTCCGATAGAAGCGCACGTCCGCCCCCAGCCGCGTCAGCACGGCAATGAGAACCGGCAACAGCAGGAACCTCGCCGCACTGATGCCGCGAGCATACCCGTACACCGGGAACATCCGCAGGTACTGCGCGAAGACGTACTGCCCGGCCAGGATGTAGACGAGAATCGAGATGGACATGAAGGCGACGCAGACGACCACCGCCCCGAGGTCCAGGTAGGTGGCCCGGAAGAACGCCACGACCAGCGAGAGCGAGATGGCCACGGCCAGCGCCGCCAGGAAGATAGGCACGGTGAGGGTAAGCGAGGGGACCATGCCGCGCCGGATCATGGTGCCGATTCTCTCGTGCGTCTTCTCGGACCGGCCGAACCGAAACGTGAGCAGCCCGCTCATGTGCTCGACGAAGCGCGTGTCCGTCACGTGGGCTATGCCCGTGGCGTCCTCGTTGTAGAACAGGCCCTTGTCCCATCCTCGGGCGCGGATCAGATCCTCGATCTTGTCTTCCTCGGCGTAGCGGCCCAGTTCGCGCATGGCGCGGGCCCGGGGCGTGAACACGACCTCGAACAGCAGGAAGGTGACCAGGCAGATGCCGATGACCAGGGGTATGGTGTAGAGCACGCGCCGGATGATGTACGCGGTCACGTTCGGCCTCCTTCCGGTCTGCGGCCACGGGTCCGACCGCGTCCGAACGCGGCGAGCAAGCAGGCGCCGGTCAGGGCCACGCCCAGCACAACGGCCACCGGCAGGTAGTTGGGCCGATTCCATTGCCGCTGCAGCCTGCGCCGCATGTCCACGTCGATGTCCCGGTACTTGAGGAAGCCGCCCGTCATGCCGGTCGGCTTGAAGTTCTTGACCCAGGCGTGGTAGAGCGTGTAGGTGACCGGATGGTAGCTGGGGATCCAGACGGCGTCCTCCACGACCATGTCCACCATGCGGCGGATGATGGCCAGTCGCTCCGGTCCGTTCGGCATGGCCTTCATCTTGTCGAAGAGGCGATCGTACTCCGGATTCTGGTAGCTGGCGCGGTTCGGGCCGGGCGACTTGCGCGGTCCGTAGAAGAGCTGCAGGAAGTTCTCCGGATCGGGGTAGTCGAGCACCCAGCCGATCCCGAAAACCTGCAGCCGGCCCTCGGCCCCTTTGCGGAGGAACTCCGCCCAGGTGTTGGTTTCGATGTTGACTCGGATGCCGATCTCTGCCATGTCGTCGGCGAACGCCTGCGCGGACTGTATCGCGGCCGGACCCGGCCTGCCGATATCGTAGGTGATCTCGAGCTGCTCGTCGTCCGGCCCGACACCGTCCGGGTAGCCCGCATCGGCCAGCCTCTCGCGGGCCTCATCGAGATCGAATCCTTTGTAGGGGTTGCGGAAGTCGGGATCGTAGCCGAACATGCCCGGGGGGATGGGGCCTTGGGCGGGTATGGCGCGGCCGTTCAGCAGCTTGTCGATGCGCCACTGCGTATCGAACGCGAGGCTCATCGCCTGCCGCAGCGCCTTGTTCTCGCCCAGCAGCGGGTCCTGCATGTTGAAGGCGACGTAGTTGACCTGCATCTCCGGCATCTTCGTGAGCCGGACGCCCTTCTCCCTGAACTCCTCGCTCAGCTCGTTCGCCGACGTGATGGCCTGGTCGAAGTGGTCCTTGGAGATCCCGGACGTGTCGCGGTAGCCTTGCAGGAAGTAGATCCACGCCGGCTGGGCCTCGTAGATGATGGTGAAGTGGACCTCGTCCACGAACGGCAGGTGGCCCCCCGCTGCATCGAGCAGGCCGGCTTCCCGATCGCCGGGTTCGCCCTCGTCGGGGTAGTACTCGGTCCGATAGTTGGGGTTCCGTTCGAGGATGAGCTTCCAGCGCTTGTGCCATTCTTTCAGGCGGAATGCGCCGCTGCCGACGGGATGGTTGGCTATGTCCGGCCCGTAGAATTCCACCGCCTCGCGGGGCACGGCGGCCGTGTAGCTCATGGACAGGGCGTACTTTAGCTGCGGGAAGGGCTCGGTCAGGCGGATCTGCAGCGTATGGTCGTCCAGGGCGCGGACGCCCTCGATGCTGCGGTCGTAGTTCATCGGTTCGTTGGCGGCCGCTTTCTCCACCGACTCCTCGTGCCAGGCGTCCAGCCCCACCACCTTGCCCTGCAGCAGCCACCAGCCGCGCGGCCTGGTGCCCTGGTCGGCCAGGCGCTTGATCTGGTAGACGACGTCGTGCGCCGTCACCTCCCGGCCGCGGCCGTCCGTCGCCACGAAACACGGATCGTCGTGGAAGAGCACACCCTCCTTCATCTGGATCGTGTACGTGAGGCCGTCGTCGGAGATCTCCGGCATGGCGGCGGCCAGGCGGGGTTTCAGCTCGTACGGCCGCTTCAGATAGTGATACTCGTAGAGCCCCTCGTACATCTGGCTGATGATACTCTCGGACAGGACATCGCCCGCCTGGACGGGGTCGAGGCTGTGGGGGTCCTCTCGGAGCACCTCGTACATGATCTTTCGGTCGCGCGCGGGAGGGTAGGGGTCATTCGAGCAGCCACCGAGCACGAGGGTGAGCAGGGCGGCTGCGATCAGGCTTGGGACGGTCTTCAAGGCGGACACCCTCTTCCATCGTCGGACCAGCGCGGCAGCCCGCCGGCGCACGACGAGCCCGGATACTAGATAGCACGCGGCCGCAGACGGTGTCAACCAAGGCACGTCGCTCCATGCCCTTGAGAGGCCCCGCCGGGCGGCGTATGCTACCGGTTCGGGCCGTCGCCCCCGGCGCGCCTGGCAGCAGACGCCAGTTTACTCGGAGACTTGATATGAAACGCCCCAACGTCCTCCTGCTCTACACCGACCAGCAGCGCTGGGATACCATTGGGTGCGCGGGCTATCCGCACATGCACACGCCGAATCTGGATGCGCTGGCCGCGCGCGGCGTCCTGTTCGAGAACGCTTTCTGCAACAACCCCGTCTGCATGCCCAGCCGCCAAAGCATGCTGAGCGGCCGGTATCCGTCCGTGGTGGGCTGCACGTGCAACGGCATCGAGATGCCGACCGACATGCCCACGCTGTGGACGGTGCTCCAGCCCTACGGCTACCACGCCGCCAGCATCGGCAAGCTGCACTTCCGCAACCACTCCAACCGCGACCACCGAGAGCCCCATCCTGCCTACGGGCTCGACACGCTGATCGTTTCGGACGAGCCCGGCTGCTACGAGGACGCCTACATCAAGTGGGTGCGGGAACGCGACCCCGCGCAGGTTGAGAACTGCCGCTGCGGCACCCCGCCAGCCTGGACGGGGCGCGCGTTCGACAAGCCCCGGGGTGTGACGGATCCCTATGCCTTCGAGGGCCCGGAGGACATGACGCATTCGGCCTTCGTTGCGGACGAGATGGTGGATTTCCTCCACCGATGCCGGGGCAAGTCGTTCTTCGCCATCGCCGGGTTCTTCGCACCGCACAATCCCCTGAATCCGCCGCAGCGGTTCGTCGACATGTACGACCCGGCCGAACTGCCGCTTCCGGCGATGAAGGACGGCGAGAACCGCCTGGGTGTATCGCGGGGGGAATGGATGAACGTGCGCGCCCACTACTACGCCCTGGTGAGCCACGTGGACGACCAGGTGGGACGGATCCTGTCCGCGCTGGACGAGGCCGGGCTGCGGGACGAGACGCTGGTGGTTTTTACGGCGGATCACGGCGAGCACCTGGGCGACCACGGCGCCGTTACCAAGGGCCCGCCCGGACTCGAAAGCTGCACGCGCGTGCCTCTGATCGTTTCCTGGCCGGGCCGGATTCCGCAAGGCGTCATCAGGTCCGAGATCGTGGAGGCGGTGGACTTCGCGCCGACCGTGCTGGACTACTGCGGCGTGCAGGTGCCGCCCTTCATGCAGGGCCGGTCCTACCGTCCGCTGCTGGACGGAGGCACCTACGAGCCGCGACGCTCCGCTTTCATCGAGCATCGACGGCCGTTCGGCCACTCCTGGAAGACGCTGCGCACCGACGATTACCTGTACTGTGCTGAAAGGCGGGGCGAGGAGCGGCTATACGATCGGCGCACGGACCCCCACGAGCTGAATGATGTGGCGGCCGAGTCCGAGTATGCGATGGCGCTCGGCGAGATGCGGGCGGAGCTGCTCCGTCGGTGGTTCGACGTGGAGAGCCAGTACCCGCTGCCCACCGGTCGCTACTGAAACGGGCCTCAGATGCTGCGGTATCGGACGCAGTTGCGCCCGTCCGCTTTGGCCAGGTACAGGCACTGATCTGCTTCGTGCAGAAGCGTTTCCGGGGCCACCTCTGCGCTTACCTGCTCCAGGTGCAGAAGTCCGATGCTGCTGGTGATCCCTTCGAAGTCGTCGAGCCAGTCGGGCGAGACGTTTGCCACCCGCTGGCGTATGCGCTCGCCCACGTCCAGCGCGGCTTCCAGTGGAATGCCCGGCAACAGGATCACGAACTCGTCGCCACCGTAACGGCAGACCACGTCGTCGCGACGCACGCTCCTCAGCAGGTACTTAGCGAACTCCTTCAGCACCGTATCGCCTGCCAGATGCCCCAGCCTGTCGTTCACCCACTTGAACCGGTCCACGTCCAGGAAGATCAGCGCCATGGGCAGCTTCTCCGCCGCAGTTGCGGCTATACGGTCCCGCAGGTGGTTCATGAACTCGCCGCGCGTCATGGCGTCGGTCAGGTCGTCGTAGGCGGCCCTCTTTTTCGCCTTCTCGTGGGCGGCTTCCAGTTCGGAGAGCGCGTTGCGCGTCTTATCCGCCTGCACCTGGTATTCGCGGAATCCGGCTTCCATCTCCGCGGCAAGCTGCACCATCTTGCGCAGCCCGTTGGCCCGGATTTCCTCGTATGAATGGAGCTGTTCGGGGTCCAGATCGAAGGCGCCGGCGGCGCGCTCGACGGTCGCGCCGACCTGCCGGAGTATCTCCTGGCCGACGGCGTTCTCCAGCCCGTATTCCCGCTTTAGGGCCCGGAGCGCATTGGCGTGTTTGATGTTGCAGTCGGCGCCGTTGAACACCTGGGCAACTGTGTCCGCGATGCGCAGCAGTTCGGCCGTCTGCCTGACCTGTTCGGGCAGCCCGTCGAGCACCTCTTCGCCGGTGCAATGGTGGTGGAGAATCGGCGCGTGCACCTCCTGGGGCAGGTGCCATTTTGCCAGCAGCCCGCTGCCCACTTCCATGTGTGTGGTGCCCAGGATGCACTGCTCTATCTCGTGCAAATCGCCCGCTTCGTCCTCGGTCTCGGCCAGTACCAGGCTGTACTGCTCCGGCATGGCGCAGCTCAGCGCCAGCATGCCCACGTCCTGCAGTACGCCGGCGGTGAATGCCTCCTCGGGATCATGGCGGCGCGTGTGTCTGGCCAGGATTCTGGCCGCGTTGGACGTGGTCAACGCGTGGCGCCAGAAGCGATGGGAGTCGAACTCCTGGTCCGGTTGTGCACCGGCCGATAGGGCGTATCCCAGCACGGTTGCGTGGGTCAGCCGGAGGCCCAGCCGGGTCAGCGCGCTGCGGATCGACGTGATCCGAGTGACCCCGCCCAGAAGACAGGAGTTGGCCATCCCCATGATGCGGACGGTGAGCGCAGCATCGGACGAGACCAGCGCTCCGAGCTCGCCGAAGTCGACATCGTCCTCGGTGCACCTGGCCATAATGGTCGCCAGCACCGGTGGCACACTGGGCAAGTAGTCGCTGTTGCAGATGCGGGCGGCTACGCTTGCCGCCGTTGTGGTGCCGTCAACGTCCACAGGTATCCCCTCCTATGCGGTAGGTCCCGCCGAGGCGGGCGTCTTGCACCGGGCACAGCGTACCCGGCCACCGGGGCCGGTTTCAAGCTTTCCGGGCCACCCGTTGCCCGGTGCTTCGGGAGGCGGGCACAAAGGCGGCAGATTGGGGAACCCCGGCACCCGTCCGAAGTGGCATGGCTGACCGGTTTCCTGGCGCGTTGCGCGCAGCACTTGACAGATGGAGCAGCGGTCGGTATCCTTATTTTAGGGGAGTAAAACTTTTTTAGCTGGGGCAAAAAATGCCTTCCCTTCTCTCCGCCCGGATGCAGGATTATCTGGAGGCCGTTCTTCTTCTGGAGCGGGACAACCCGGTAACGCGGCCCGGCGAGATAGCTGAGCAGCTAGGGGTCAGCAATCCCACCGTTACCGCCGCTCTGAAGAAGCTGGCCGACGAGGGCTACGTCGAGCACGAAAGCTACGGCTACGTGCGCCTGACGGAAAGGGGCCAGAAAGCCGCGCAGGCGGTCGCCCGACGGCACCGGCTCCTCAAGGAGTTCCTTCACAGGGTACTCGGCGTGGGCGAGGAGCGGGCCGCCGAAGACGCTTGCCGCCTCGAGCACCACATCTCATCGGAGTCCGCCGAACGCCTGGCATCCTTCGTTCGGTTCCTGGACGTCTGTCCGCGCGCGGGGAAAGATCTGCTGGAACGCTTCCGCTGTTTCACCGGGGACGGGCCCGGACCGAGAGGTCGCGAGTCGAATTGCCGTGAGCGCTGCCTCGCCGAATGCGTGGCCGAACTGCAGGAACACGGCTGCCCGCCATGTCCACGAAGCGACGACTGATTTCTCCCCGACACAAGAGAGTATGGTTTGATGACAGATAAGCTGCTTAAAGAGACGGAAGCGCGGCGCGAGCACCGGGCGGCCGCCGACCGCACCAAGGCCGTCGCGACAGGCCGCATCGCGCTGGTTGGCAGCCCCAACGTGGGCAAGAGCGTGTTGTTCGGCAACTTGACCGGCGTCTACGTAACCGTGTCGAACTATCCCGGAACAACGGTTGAGGTCTCGCGCGGTTCCGCCGAGGTCTCCGGCAGGCGTTACGAAGTTGTGGACACCCCGGGCATGTACTCGCTGCTGCCGCTGTCCGAGGACGAACGCGTTGCCAGGGACATCCTGATGGACGAAGCGCCGGACCTGGTGCTGTACGTTGTGGACGCGACGAACGCAGAGAGGATGTTGTTGCTGACGTTCCAGCTCATGGAGGCCGGGCTCCCGGTCGTCCTTGTGCTGAACATGATGGACGAGGCCGAGGCGAGCGGCGTGCGCATAGATCCCGACGCCTTGCAGCGGGAGCTGGGAATACCCGTGGTGCCCACCGTCTGCACAACCGGCCGGGGCATGCCGGAGCTCAAGCGGCGCATCGCGAAGGGAGCCGACGCCCCCGGCGGGAGGGCCTTTCGATACGGGAAGCGACACGGACTGGACCTGGAGGAGCTGGCCGGCGAGATCGGCTCCCTGCTGACCGGCGACTACCGGATAGAAAGGCGGGGCATCGCGCTTCTTCTGCTGCAGGGAGACGAGCAGGTTCACGGTCGCGTTCGCAGCCGAGACGGTGAGAACTACCCGCAGATACGCACACTCATCGAGAACGCAGAGACCCAGGCGGGGGCTCCGCTGGATTACCTTGTCACGTTGGAGCGCCACCGCTGGGCAACCGATCTGGCGGCCGGGGCGGTCTCTCGAAGTGAGGAAACGGCCGCACCGTTCCGCGAGAAGCTCAGCCGCGTGCTTGTGCATCCCGTGACCGGACTGCCCATCCTGCTTGCGGTGCTCTACCTCGGGCTGTACAAGGTGGTCGGCCAGTTCGGCGCGGGCACCGTCGTGGACTTCTTGGAGACCAACTTCTTCGAGAACCTGCTGAACCCCGGGCTGGAAAGCCTTGCCGAGCGCCTGATTCCGTGGGCGACGGTGCAGTCGCTCTTCGTCGGAGAATACGGCATCTTCACCCTCGGTCTGCGCTACGCGGTGGCCATCGTGTTGCCTATAGTGGCGCTTTTCTTCCTGGTGTTCGCCGTCATCGAAGACGTCGGCTACCTGCCGCGCCTCGCGTTGCTGCTGGACCGGACGTTCAAGAAGATAGGCCTCAGCGGCCGGGCGGTCATACCCATGGTGCTGGGATTCGGCTGTGCGACGATGGCCACGATGGTCACGCGCACGCTCTCCAGCAAGCGCGAACGGTTTATAGCCACGCTGCTTCTCTCGGTGGCGGTTCCCTGTTCCGCCCAGATCGGCGTTATCCTCGCCCTGCTGGCCGGCCGGCCGCTGGCCCTGGCGGTGTGGGCGCTGGTCGTCGGCGCTGTCTACCTGTTGGTTGGTGTGGCGGTGGACCGTATCATGCCCGGCAAGCGCGAGCCGTTCTACGTGGAGGTGCCGCCCCTCCGGCTGCCTCGGCTGAAGAATGTGCTGACCAAGACGGCCGCGCGCGTGAAGTGGTACTTCCTGGAGATCCTGCCGCTGTTCCTGCTGGCCAGCGTGCTCATCTGGCTGGGCCGACTCACGGGCCTTTTCGGGCTGGTCATCGGTGCCCTCAGGTATCCCGTCCGCTGGATCGGGATGCCTGCGGAGGCGGCACAGGTATTCCTGTTCGGTTTCTTCCGGCGGGATTACGGCGCTGCGGGCCTTCACGATCTGCACCAGGCGGGCAGCCTGACCGGCGTCCAGCTGGTGGTGGGCGCCATCGCCCTTACCCTCTTCATGCCGTGCGTGGCGCAGTTCCTCATGACGGCCAAGGAGAGAGGGTGGGCGGCCAGCCTCGCCATCGCGGGAGGGGTGGTTTCCATCTCGTTCACGGTGGCCTTCTGCGTCTTTCAGGTGCACTCGCTTCTCGGCATAACCCTATAGACAACTCGCCGCTGCGGAAGCAGTTCAGACTACAAGGCGGAGCAGACATGGCACTGTCGGACAGGGCGGAAGAGATCCTCGAAATGCTCTGGATAGCCAAGATGGAGGAGCAGCGCGAGCCCGATTGGCGGTGGCTGGGCGAAGACGACGCCTTCCGCAGTCTGGAAGAGAAGGGGCTGGTGGAAGTCCGCGATGGCGGTGGCTCGCTCACGCGAGCGGGCCGCAAGGAAGCGGAAGGCTGCGTGCGGCGGCACCGGCTTGCGGAGAGGCTGCTGGTGGACGTGCTGGCCAGCGGCGAGGACGAGGTGCACCGCGCGGGGTGCAAGTTCGAGCACGGCCTTCACCACGGCCTCGAGGAGCGCGTCTGCACCATACTGGGCCATCCCAAGTTCTGCCCGCACGGCAAACCGATCCCGCCGGGCGAGTGCTGTGCGCGACTGGACGAGGAGCCCCGTCCGCTCCTGACCACCGTCGCCCAGGTCGAGAAGAACCGGCCCTGCGTAATCGCCTACCTTGAGAGCGAGGACGCTGCCAGCTTGCGGAAGTTGATGGCGCTGGGTGCACTGCCCGGCACGCGCCTGTGCGTGCGCCAGCGCTTTCCCTCGTTCCTGGTGGAGATCGGCGCCTCCCAGTTCGCCATCGACGAGGAGATGGCGCGCCGGATCTACGTGCGCCGGTCGGAAGCCTGAGCCCCCGGGTTCCGGCAGCCAGGGCGCTCCCGTTCAGTCACCCAGGTCGGCAAGAACGGACTTGATGTAGGCCAGGTCCTGCTGGGCGAACCATTCCCGATCACCCGGCCGGGGTGCCTCGATGCAGACGGGGCCTTCGTAGCCGATGTCCATCAGCAGCATCATGAACTCGCGGTTGTTGATCTGCCCCTCGCCCAGCGCGGTGGCGATCCTGAAAGAGCCGCCGCGCACGGACGCGGAGTTCTTCAGGTGGACGTAGTGCAACTTGTCGCCGAAGGTTCGGATCGACTCTTCCAGGCTGGGATGGCCGTCGAACCCGAGCATGTTGCCGAAGTCCAAGTTGGCTCCGATGGCGGGCCTGTCGATGGCGTCGATCAGCTTCTTGGTCGCCTCGATGGTGTCGTGGAGGTAGACGGGGTGAGTCTCGAATCCGAACCGGATGTCGACGCCGTCGAGCCCGTCCGCCAGCGCCCGGCAGCCGTCTATCTGCCACTGCCACTGCTCATCGGTGGCGATGAACGAACCGTGCTGGGTTCTCTCGAAATAGCCGATATCCGGGTTTGGATTGCGGATGTTGCCGGTGAGCAGGTTGACCGTGTCGACGCCGAACCGGTCGGCCGCAATCCTGTAGAACTCGATCGCATCTTCCACCTCGCGTTCGCGCTCCCCGGCGTCGGCCTTTGAGAGGTCCGGCCCCGGTGCGCCGAACAGCACGTGCCTCAGCCCGGAGGACTCCACACCGTCCGCCAGCGAGTTGAGATACTCCTCTCGAGTTTCTTCGACGCGGCTCCGCCGACGTCGGAACTCAACGCCGTCGAATCCCCAGTTGGCGGCCTTTCGGCAGATCTCCTCCACCGTCTGGCCCTGCTCGCAGTAGTTGACGTGCATGATCACGGGGTACGCCATGTGTCGGCACTCCTTCGGCTTGAGTATGCGCTCAGTCCACGTCCCTACGGTATCGCTCGTCTCCGACCTCGGCCTGCAGGCGGTGGAGCTCCGCCTTCAACTCGCGTGCGACGTCCGCGTAGGCGGGGTCGTCGTAGACGCTGTGAAGTTCGCAGGGGTCCTTGTCCAGATCGAACAGTTCCCACTCCGGCTGGTAGCATGGGCCGAACGCGCCCTCCTGGCCGAGTGGGTCGTTGTAGTAGTAGATCAGCTTGTATCGTTTCGTGCGCACACCGTAGTGAGCGTACACGCGGTGGCAGCCGTCGTTGTGCATCCAGTAGCGGTAGTACATCGAGGTCGGCCAGTCGGCCGGCGTCTCACCCCGAAGGACGGCCCGGAAGCTGCGCCCCTGGAACTCATCCGGCGCGGACACGCCGGCCAGGTCCAGAAAGGTGGGCGCGAAGTCCACGTTGGTCACGATGTCGTCCTTGACGGACCCGGCCTCGACCTCCCGCGGGTAGCGGACTATGAACGGCATGCGCAGTGACTCTTCGTACATGAAACGCTTGTCGAACCAGCCGTGGTCGCCCAGGAAGAAGCCCTGGTCCGAGGTGTAGATGACCATCGTATCCTCGGCGATTCCGTCCTCGTCCAGATAGTCGAGCAGGCGGCCGACGTTGTCGTCGATGCTGGCGATGGTGCGCAGGTAGTCCTTGATATAACGCTGGTACTTCCACTTCTTCTGCTCGCGGGGATTCAGGCCGTCGGGTAGCGGGCACTTCCAGTCCCGTTCGGTCATGTCGCGGTCCACGCGCATCTCGGCCGCGGCGGCGGCGCTGGCGCGGTCGCTGTAGTCGTCGTAGAACGTCTCCGGTTCGGGGATGTCTACGTCGTCGTACATGTGGGCGTGCTTCTCGTCCGGCTGCCAGTGGCGGTGGGGGGCCTTGTGGTGGCACATCAGGAAGAACGGCCGGTCCCTGTCGCGCCCGCGCATCCAGTCGATGCACATGTCGGTGATGATGTCGGTGACGTATCCTTCGTGTTCCCGGCGCCCTTCGGCGTCGATCATCACCGGATTGTGGTAGTTGCCCTGTCCGGGCAGGACGCGCCAGAAATCGAAGTCGCGCGGCTCGTGCTCGGGTCCCTGGCCCAGGTGCCACTTGCCGACGATGGCGGTCTGGTATCCTGCGGGTCGCAGGAGGCGGGGGAAGGTCATCAGCCGGTTGTCCAGGTGTGTGGACAGAGTGGTCACGCGGTTGACGTGGTTGTAGGTGCCGGTGAGGATCGAGGCGCGGCTGGGGGTGCAGATCGAGTTCGTGCAGAAGCAGTTGTCGAGACGCATCCCGCCGTCGGCGATACGGTCCAGATGCGGCGTCTGGTTGATGCGGCTGCCGTAGCAGCTCATCGCGTGCGAAGCGTGGTCGTCCGACATGATGAAGATGACGTTGGGTCGGCGGTTCGCCATGATGCGGCTCCGGAAGAGTCTCCAGCGAGAACGGCCTTTGCACAGCGGATTGTAGATTGCGGCACGGCTTGCGTCAACGGCTGGGCGACATTGCCGCGCGCACTCACGCCGCTCAGTTGATGGGCTTCGGGATTGGCGGTATTCTGGGACAACCCTGATCCGGTCGGTTCGGTCTCTATGCGAGGATCCCGATGACCTGGCGTGCGTTCATACTGGGCCTGGCGCTCGTCGCCTTCATGTGCTGGGCGGACGTCTGGGCGGGCCTCAGCCGGGGGTACGGCTGGACGACGGAGGGACATTTCTCGCCCGCCACGGTGTTCCTGCTTGTGGTGCTGGTGCTGGTCGTGAACGTCACCATCAAGCTCATCCGCCGGCGATCCGGTCTCCGGCAGGCCGAGTTGATGCTGATCTGGTGCATGATCACGGTGGCGGCCGTGTTCCCCACCACGGGGCTTTTCAGGCTGTGGCTGCCGGTTCTGGGCGGGCCGGCCTACTTCGCCGGGCGCGGCGACGTGGCCTGGAAGACAACGTCTCTCGCCCGTGCGCCCGATCCGCTGCTCCTGAGCAAGAATCCCAGTTCGTTCGCCGTGCGACAGTTCTACGAGGGCGGCGGCGAGGAGGCCCGAATCCCCTGGCAACAGTGGCTGGTGCCCATCAGCCGCTGGCTCATCCTGCTGTCCTGCTTCTATCTCGCCATCTACTTCATGTGCGCCATCCTCCGCAAGCAATGGGTGGAACGCGAGCACCTGCTGTTCCCATTGGCGCGAGTCCCGCTGGACTTCACGGCGGGCAGCGGAGGGGAACGCCTGCTGCCGGCCGTCTGCTACACCAGGGCCTTTCTGTACGGATTCTGCGGCGGCGGGGCCTTTCGCCTGTTCCGTGCGCTGCCGGTGCTGCTGGGTGGCACGCAGGTCTGGAACGTCAACGTGCCTATGGCCGACGTGCTTCGCGACACTCCCCTGAGCGCGATGAACTTCGCGAACCTCAGCCTGGGGTGGTCGACAATCGGCCTGGCCTACCTGGTGCCGGCGGACGTTTCCCTCAGCGTGTGGCTGTTCTATCTGTTCGGGCGCGTTGAGTTGCAGACATCCGCATGGGTCGGCTCGACGCTTCACTACGGCGGCAGTTGGAGCGAGCTGCTGCGCTGGCAGATGACGGGCTCCTACTTCGCGTTCACAATCGGGGCGCTTTACATGACCCGGCGCCACCTGTCGGACGTGCTGAGGAAGGCCTTCGGCGTTGGGAAGGACGTGGACGATTCTCGCGAGCCGGTGCCGTTCGCCGTGGCGTTCTGGGGTCTGCTCATCTGCACGCTGGGCGCCATGATCTGGACGGCCTACTACAGCAAGGCCATCCTGGTCTCGGTCTGCCTGATACTGGTGCTCATGTGCATCCAGTTCGTCCACGCCCGAATCGTCTCGGAGAGCGGGCTGTACCAGACGTGGCTGCTCTGGAACCCGCCCACCGTCATTCACAGCCTGAGCATGGGCTACGCCCTGCAGCCGCTGGCGGCGGTGGTGATGTACATGCAGCACGGCATCATGATGCACAACGTATCCCTCGGACCCGCCGCGATGCACGCCTTCCGCATCAGCGATGTGTTCGAGAAGGGGCGCAAGCTGCTGCTTCCGGCGATGGTGAGCGCCACGGCGCTGGCGATATTTGTGTGCACATGGACGTTCCTATCCGAGGCGAACATGCGCGGCGTGCTCAACCTGCAGGATACTTGGGGCAACCTGAACAACCCGCAGGGGGTTTTCCAGACCGCGCACCAGGTGATACGGCGCCCGTTCCAGATGGCACAGCCTCGGTGGATCCCGCTGGGCCTGGGCGTCGGCCTGACCAGTGTGACTCTCCTGATGCGGGCGCGGTTCTACTGGTGGCCCATCCACTCGATCGGGCTGCTGGCGATAGGTAACTGGTCGGCGGACCGGATGTGGCTGCCGTTCCTGATCGGGTGGGGGATCAAGCTCTCGCTGATGAAGTTCTCCGGGGGCCGAGCCGTGCGGCAGACGCGGCTGTTTTTCATCGGCCTGATACTGGCCGAGGCGACGTTGACCGCGTTCAGCACGATCCTCGGCGCCCTCACCGACGGCGCGATCGGGCGGTGGTAGCGGCTCAGGACTCCACCCGACGCAGGAAAGGCAGCACCTTGCCGGCAGCGGTCACCTGGGGGCTCTCCCGCACAACGCCGATGGTGCCGGCTGCGCCCCAGGTTGCGGACGCGATCCGGCCCGCCTGTGACCGCTGCGACAGCGCGCCCAGTATCTCCCGCACCAGCCGCTCCGGATCGATTTCGCCGATCGCGGGTGCCACGTACAGGAGAACGCGGCTTCTGCCGCGCCCGTCCTCCTCCTCGACCCACTGGTAGTCCAGCGGCCCTCCGCCGTATCGGGGCCGAAGGACATGCTCCACCAGGTCGATCAACTCCGACACGGCAACCGTCATCCCACCGCAGGTCACCCGGGCGGTGCTGTGCACGGCGCGCAGGTGCAGGTCCAACCCCATCTGCCCGAAGAGGCACCCGCACCGCCGGCGTTCCAGGCGGGCGCAGTCGCCCAGTTCCACGTTGATCATCACCTTCGGGCTCGTCTCGTGCAGCGACGTGAGGTAGAGGACGGCCGGCGAACGGGGGGCGGACCGTTCACCGGCGACAACTGCGACGAGGTCACGGCAGAGGTGCAGATCGCCGATGTCCGCGGGATCGGTGCAGCCGACGGCCATGATGCCCATCTCGGTGGATGCATACCGCGGCCAGCCGTCTGCCCCGGATGCCCGGATCTCCCGCCAGCGGGCGGGGGTGAGTGGCTCTCCACCCAGGTGGAAGGTCACTTCTTCCAGGCTCTCGCCACGCTCCACGGCCAGCCGGCAGAGCAGCACCGCCCGGCTCACGTAGGAATGCAGCGCCGCGCGACCGTCGCGGTCCCTGCTCTCGATCAGCCAGCGGAGAACGCTCGACGGGGGTCCCGGCTCAGGCATCGCCAGGCGATTGCGAGAAGCACCGGACGCCGCCACCAGCCCAGCCGTGAGGAGCCGCCCCACCGGTCCCGACGAGCGAAGGCCGCCGGTCTCCGTATCGAACCAGCGCACAGGCCCGTGCGCCAACTTGGCGTACATCAGCGAATGGACGATGCCTGAGGGCGCCGGCAACTGCGAGTACCAGACGGATAGGTCCGAGCCGTACAACCCCAGCAGTTTCAGGAAGAACGCCTGATAGCTCGCCATCACGGCGATCTGGTCCAGGTCGAAGATCGACCGGACCGGCCGGCCCGAGCTTCCGCCGCTGCCGCCGATCACTATGGGTGAGACAATCGGGTTGTCGAAGTCCTCCGCTGCCGGCGTTACCTCCAGGTCGCCCCTGACCACCGGGATGCGGGCCTTGAACTCGTCCAACGATAGCTGGACGCCGGCCTTCTTGAGCCGCGCAAGTTCCTGTTCCAGACCGTGCCGCCTAACGCCGCGTGCCAAGTCCTCATACCCGCAGTCCGCCGCCTTGAGCAGGGGCAGGTATGGACTGTCGGGATTGTCGAAGACGCATCGTCGCACCAGCCGGAGGAAGCTCTCCGCGCGTGTCTCCAGGCGCCGTTCCACGCACCGTCGGGCTTCCTCGAAGGACAACGTGTTGTTCAGCCAGCGTCCCAGGCGCAGAACGGAGCGGGTATAGGAACGCAGAGCCCTTGCCGCCTTCAAGGCAGCCTCCCTGCTGAATGATCGCTACGGCAGGGGCAGTTCGGTTCCGCTGCCGTCGTCGGGCAGTTCCGCGGTCACCGTCCCGCCGGTCAGCGTGATCGTGGCGGTGCCGCCGGTCTGCGTGGGATCGCTGACGCGGAGGCGCGCTCGGTCCCAGGCGGCCAGGCACGGACGCGTGGTCTCGAAACCGACCTCGACGATGCGTGCCGGTGCGTAGCACGCCGCCATGTGCAGTCCGTCGGGCAACGCGACGCACTGGGCGACGGAATCGTTATGAATCACCGTCCACGGTGGATCGCTCGCCGCCGCCTGCATCGAGTTGGTGTCCGCACCGAGCAGCACGGCATATGCGGTTGCCGGTGGTTGAGGGCCGTGCTCCAGAACGGCCATGAAGACCGGCTCGGTTACGGGGTCGTCGCTGCGGCCGTGGTTGATCGAGTGCCACGAGCCCGTCACCGGGCCGACGGTCACCTCGACGGTGCTCGGCGCCGCCAGCAGATAGCCGACGCCGTGATGGAGCAGCCAGCGGACATCGTCGAACCGGTGGGCGCCTTCCGCCAGAACGGCCGGCTGCCGTCCGGCGCGCCCGATCCACACCCGGCTGCGCAGGCGGCACTGCTCCAGCGCCGTGCGCACGGGCCCGGCGTCGGGCGCCCGCGGTTCGCTCATCAGGCAGAGCATCGTATCGTCGAAAAAGAACCACGCTTTGCGCATCGAGAGCGTGCCACCGCTCTCGTCGGTACGACGGTAGTCCATAGCGGTGAGCCCACCCGGATCCGCGCTCAGCCCGCCGACGAACGGGCTCTGTTCCACTTTTCCGCCGGGGCCGGCGGTGGTGACGCCGGGAAGGTAGCGCCAGTCCCAGACCGGCTGCATGTTGTGGTATTCCAGGCCGTCGCGCAGCACGTAGCAGTCGCCGCTGTGCAGATACGGTACGCCTTTGAGGTTCTCCGAGTTGATGGACTCGGTCGCCCGCGTGCGGTCGGACAGAGTCTTGAGGAAGACCGACGCATCGGGCTGGTGGTAGACGCTGAAATCGGCGCGCGGAAAGTGGCGGTAGCCGTCCAGCGGCCTGCCCTCGCCTTCCTGGCGGGCGATGAAGGCGTCGATCTCCTCCTGACGTTCGGGGTCGACCTCGCGCCACAGACTCAGCAGCCCGCGCAGATCGGATGCACGGAGGCTGTTCCCGCGACTGACGGCCCGGTCCAGCGTAGACGGAACGGTGTACGTGCCCCTGCACATCCACTGCAGACCTTCCAGGATGTAGTCGGACAGGATGTCTCGTTTGTCCTCGGGCATCTCCCACGGCGTGCCGCGAAGCTGCCATGCCACGTCTACCACCACGCGGGCGTAACTGCCGCCGTAATGGAACGCCTGCAGGCGCGGCCCGTGCTGGTAGAAGCTGTTGTCGTTCTGGATGCCCTGCGCCGCGCCGCGTACCACCTCCTGCCATATGCGCCGGGCAGCCGTCGCGGCGTCGCGGGTCCGACCTTCCAGGCAGGCGTGATGCAGTGCCAGTTCCGCCGACCAGACGAGGTTGGCGCCGCTGCCGCGCACCTCGTGGTGGCCTATCACCTCCAGCGCCCCGGCGCGCAGGTCCCCCTTCAGCCGATCGCCGAGGACCACCACAATGTCGCGCATAATCTGCGGCACGCCGATCTGGGTCCACCACCAGGTGTGTTCGTATCGGTGGTCGGTCCAGTCTCGCAATGCTCGCCGCAGCCCGTCCTTCAGGACCGCATCGCCGGCAAGATCGCTTTCCTCACTAACCAGGGCAACGGCCATGTCTCGCACGCGCGAGAGGTGGGCGACGGTTCGCCACGACGAGGGGCTTCGGTCGTCATAGTCGATGTCTGCCCAGCGACCGTCTTCGGACAGCTCTTCAAGGTAGCGTGTGACGCGCGGGACATCGCGCCGTCTTGAGGCGAGCACGCGTTCGCGGCAGCGGCTCAGCACCAGGTCGCAGACGTCAGCGTTGCCGTCGGCCGGCGTAGACGCGCACAGCATCGCCACGCACGCCGCAAGCAGACAGGGGTAGGCCAGCATGTATCGACTCCGTTTTCGGGTGTTCGTCAGGTAGAGATGGGTTCCGTTTCACAGGTTCTCGGGGCGTGGATTCGGCACCCACGTCCCCTTGCGGTCCTGCCAGACCCACTTGAAGTTGTGGCCCGAGTACACCTGCTCCGGAACGCGATCGCGGTAGGCGCGCCACATGGCATCCACGAACGGATCGAAGCTCTGCGTCTCCTGCCGGGGGCGTCCGCGCTCGCCACGGGCTTCGGCGTAGGGATCGTCGGGCCGCATCCACCTGTCACAGTAGTCAAAGAACGCGTCGTGCTTCCAGATCGGCACCGCCTGCATCAGCCGAGCGGCCAGGGCCGTGCCGGTCCAGGCCACGGCGTTGCAGCAGACGCGGTAGCCTTCCGACGTCCGGTCCCATCTCTCCCATTCGGAGGGATGCTTCTCCTCGTAGGGCTGACGTTGGCCGTGGTGAATCACCATCTGCCACAGCACGGTCTGGCCGAACCAGCCTTTGCCGTAGTAGGTTTGGGCGTCCTCGTGGAAGACGGCGCTCTCCGGCAGGTCACGCAGTTCGGGGACGTTCAGCATCAGGCTTGCGAACAGGATGGGCCACTTGCGCCCGCTGCTGTGTCCGCCGCCCTCGTTCCAGTGCCCCCCGGCTTTGGCGAGACCGGACAGGTCGATGCCCCGCTGCACGAGGCCGATCACGAGCTTCTGCTTGCGTTGCCTGGGCACATCCAGGTGAACCATCAGGCTGGCGATGGAAGTGATGCGCCCGAACTCGCGGCCGTAGTTCGGCATGTTCTCGTTGGGGTTGACCTGCTGCTGTGTCCAGCTCAGCAGATGGTCCAGCCAGGGCCTCTGGAAGTAACGTTCGAACTGCTCCCAGGACGGGACCTCGCCCGCGGGCGGCAGTTGCAGGAGGCGATCCCACCGGAGCTCGGACGCCCGGTATATCGGCTTGTCCGTGCCGGCATAGGGCGGCCGGAAGCCGTCCGCCGGCGGCTCTTCCGGCAGGCAAGTCAGCACGGCGGCGGTGCGCAGCACGCACTCGCATTTCTTCTCGGATTGCCACAGGAGTGCGTGCGCGAAGTTGTCCACCGGGAGACTCGTGTTGCTGATCGTGGATATGAGCGAACGGCCCGGTTCCAGCTTGCAGGGCAGCTTGACGCTCAGGTCGGGATCGTAGGATGCGCTTCGCGAGTCGTAGCCGTGGCGTCTGCCGCACTCCAGGACGATCATGGAACCGTTGCGCATGCGGCCGTCGTTGCGGAGACTGGTGTCTCCCCACTGGTTCTTCGCGAACTCCGCGTCCTTCTCTTCCACGGGTCCAGGTGCGGGCGTGATCTCGACGACGGTCGCCGGTCCCACGATCCACCAGTCGCCGGTGATGAACCGGCCGCACTTGACGGGCTGACCGAGTTTCCACGTAATGCCGTACTGGCTCAGTTCGTCACGCATGACGGCCTCCGAAGCATCCACTTGCTGCCAGGCACACGCCGCGCACAGCAGCGCGACAACGGCTGTCCGTATGGGCGTCCACTTCATTGTCCTCATTCTCCTCTATTGCGGCATCCCTTCCGAGCCATTGCCATTATAGTGCGCGGGAGTCGGCGCTCAACGCGCGCTTTGTCAACAAGACTCGGACCAGGCCGCTCTCGACACCGAAAGCGCCTTCTGTTACGGTTGCGGTCCGCACGAGAATACTCAGGAGCAGATCATGAAGGCCGCCGATCTTACACTCGGATTCATGCCGTACGGCACCGTGTACCTCGTCGACCCCGAGCTGACGCCCGAGGAGCAACGGCGCGACCTGGAGACGATACGCGGGCTGAACTTCAACACCGTGGTCCTCTGGCCGGTCGTGTCCCGTTGGGACGCCGACAAGTCGCGAGGCATCGCGTTCGACTCCGTGGACCGCGTCGTGGGCACGTGCGCCGAACTCGGCCTGAAGGCGATTCTCGAACTTCAGGGGCAGAACTGCTCGTTCCAGGAAGCGCCCGAATGCCTGGAGCTTCCGCCCGGGACGCCTCGTCCCAATGCGCGCGACATTCCCATCAACGATCCCCTCTACAAGAAGCAGACGCGCCGTTACTTCCGGGCGGTGGCGGAGCACTTCCGCGGCCATCCCGCGCTGCTGGCGTACGACATCTTCAACGAGGTGGGCAACCTCTCGCGCGATGCGGCCACCATCCGCGAGTTCATCGCTTTCCTGCGGGACCAGTACGACGGCGACGTGCAGGAAATGAATCACGCCTGGGGCGCGTTCTTCGCCGACTTCGAGGGCATTGCCGACGTGCCGCCCAGATTCACGGCGTGGCGATGGTCCTCCTGCGTGGCGGAGCGCGACTGGCAGCGGTTCCGCGCGCGCGACTTCGCCGACCGGCTGGAGGAGTGGGCGTCCTGGATCCGCGAGATCGATTCCGACGTGGTGATCCTCGCGGACCTGCTCGGCACCGGAACCATGCACAACCGGGCCGGAGACTACTACGGTATCACGGACCGGGAGGTGGCCCGCGCGGTGCAGGTGCTCGGGCTCTCCTGCTACGGGAACATGCTGGGCAAACGGTGGTGGGAATGCGATTCCTGGCGTTGGGCGCAATGGTGGCGCAGTTCTCTGAGCGCGGCCGAGGGTCGGCAGACCATCATCTCCGAGATGATGACGCAGAACCGGACGATGTTCCCATGGGAGGCGTCGTCGATGACGGATCAGCTCCGGCTGTGGAGCTACCAGGCCATGTTCCACGGCATCGGGGGGCTGATCTACTGGAAGTTCCGTCCGTTCCGGCGGGGACTGCAGGTCTCGGGAAGGGGCCTGACGGACTTCGCGGCGCGTCCCAATCACTTCGGCCGGGAGGCGGCGGAGGTGGCCGCCTTCGTCGAGCGGAACGCCGACCGACTGGCCGGCGCGCGACCGGATTCGGCCGGGTGCGCCATCCTTCACGATCCCAACACCCAGAACGTCTACCAGGCGCTGCAGCCGAAGGAAGCCGACTTCTACACCGACGCCCTCAGCGGGATGTTCCAGGGCTTCTGGCGGCACGGAGTGAGTCCGGCCGTCGTCCAGCCCGAGGACCTCGATGCATCGGGCGGACCGGCCTGGCTGCGCGTTCTGGCCGTGCCGTGCAACGTCGCGGTATCGAGGAACACGGCGCTGGCGCTCGCCGCCTTTGTCCGGCGCGGCGGCGTGCTGCTGACGGAGTCGCGGTTCGCGCTGCTCGACGAAGACGGACGCCTCTGGTCCCACGTGCCCGGAGGCGGGCTGCATGAGGCCCTCGGCTTCGAGGAGCGCAACTTCACGGCCCGCATGTGCGTTTCCATAGACCTTGGCGACGGCGAGTGCCTGATCCTGGAGAACGACTTCTTCCAGGAGCTGTCCCTTGATGCCGACGCTGAGCGGTTGCTCAGTACCGACGGCGGCGCGCCGGCGTTGATCGCCCGCGAGGTCGGCGAGGGGCTCGTCCTGCACTCCGCGCTGCTCTTGGGCAAGCTGATTCATCAGGCGCGCCCCGGAGCATTGGCGGTTTTCGGCAGGGCGTTCAAGCGCCTCGCGCCCGCGCTCCGGCCGGCGGTCGCCGTTCTGGAGAAGGGCGATAGGACCGACGTCTCGGTCCTTCTCGGCGACGACGATGAGCCCGTTCTCGTTGGCATCACGAACTACGAGGATGAGTCGACCCTGGTGCGGCTGGATTGGCCGGCTGCGCCGTCGCGCATCGAGTGCGACGATCGGGCGACGGTCCGCGCGGAGGGCAGCGAACTTTTCGTTCGCGTGCCGGGCCGCAGTGCGCTGGCGCTCTGGGTCTGAATCGCGTTTCCGCTACGCGTCCAGCGGCGCCTCGGAGCCGAGCTGCTCCTGCGACTCGACCAGTTCGCGATAGTCGTCGCAGGTCGTCATCAGCTCGTCGTGCGTGCCCACCGCCAGCAGCCGACCTTCCTGGAGCATCACGATCTTGTCCGCGTTGCGCAGCGTGGAGAGCCGATGCGCGATGATGAACGTCGTGCGGTTCGTGGTGAGCTTGTCCAGCGCCTCCTGGATCAGCTTCTCGTTCTTGGTGTCCACCGACGAGGTCGCCTCGTCCAGGATCAGCAACTCGGGGTCCTTCAGCACCGCCCGGGCGATGCAGATCCTCTGCCTCTCGCCGCCCGAGAACCGCGTTCCCTGCTCGCGCGCGTCGGTGTCGTACGCCTCGGGGAACTGCATGATGAACTCGTGCGCGTTTGCGATCCTGGCGGCGCGGATGGCGTCGGCCCGCGACGCCTTCGGCCTGCCGTAGCGGATGTTCTCCAGGATGCTCTGGCGGAACAGGATGGGGCTCTGCCCGACCACGGCAAGCTGACTCCGGAAGGACGCCAGGTTCAGGTCCGCCAGGTCGTCGCCGTCGATGAGGATCCGGCCGCGCGTGGCGTCGTAGAAGCGGCAGAGCAGCTTCATCAGCGTGCTCTTGCCGGAACCGCTAGGGCCGACGATGCCCACCGTCTCGCCCGGTTTGACGCTGAAGGAGATGTCGCGCAGCACCGTCGTGCCCGATTCGTAGCCGAAGGTCACGTTATCGAACTCGATACCCTCTTCAATCTTCTCCAGCTTCGGGCCGTCCTCGTTGTGGTCAACGACGACCTCGGAGTCGAGCACGTCGAAGACCCGTTCGGCGGAGGTGGCCGCGCGTTCAAACTGCTCGGTGATGCGCGCGAAACGGCGCACCGGCGCGTACATGATGCTCAGCCAGCCGATGAACATCACGAGTTGACCCACGGTGAAGCCGCTGCCCTGGATGGTTCCGCGGCCCCCGAACCAGTAGACCAGCACGGTGCCGATCTGCGTTAGCACCATAAAGCCCGCCACGAACTGCGCGGAGAGCGATGTCGCCCGGATCCGCTCGGTGCGGAAGCCGTCGCTCAGCCTGCCGAAATCGTGTATGGCCCGCGGCTCCTGCGCGAACGCCTTGACCGTTTCGATGCCGGGAATGGTATCCGCAAGATGGCCGCTCATGGCCCCCCGCAGGCGGTAGGCCTTGCGCAGCACCTTGTGAACGTTCCGCCGATACCAGCGCACCAGCCAGAAGAACAGCGGCAGCGGCAGCCACAGCAGCAGCGTCAGCGGCACCGAGAATCGCAGCATCCAGATCAGCACGATCACCAGCATGAACACGTCGACAATGAACCTCTGGGCGTGCCCCACGGCGAACCTTTGCAGCCGGGCGGTATCCGTGACCACGCGCGAGATCAGGCGGCCGGTGCTCTGCCTGTCGAAGAAATCCAGCGACAGGTCCTGCAGGTGGCTGTAGACTTTTTGGCGCAGGTCGTAGACCACGTTCTGGGCCAGGCGTGCCACCACCAGCTTACGCACCGCCGCCAGCGCGGCCCGCAGCATGAGCATCACGGCCAGCGCCACCACCAGTTTCGCCAGCAGCGACATGTTGCTCTGCCCGATGGCGCCGTCCACCAGCGTGCGGCTCATGCGCGGTATGGCCGCGGCGATACCCGCGCCCACCAGCGTCAGCAGAAGGCTGACGGCGACGAGCTTCTTGTAGGGCCGCAGATAGCCCAGCATCCGGGCCAGCACCGTGCGGTTGCTCAGGCAGGCGCGGCATATGTCCCGATCGCGGGGCAGAAGCTGCCCGCAGTTGGGGCAGCGGCGCGCCTGCTCGGCGTTGTCGGCGGATGCCTCTTCTGGCTCCACGTGCTCGATCTTGTCTTCCTGCTCGTCGGGGTCCTCCAGCGCCAGGCGCGTCATCAGGAAGTCCTGCAGCGCGTCGTGCATCTCCGCCACGGATTGGGCGAGCGTCGGCGAGAACCGCAGTATCTCCAGGTTCTCGTCCCACGTGGTCACCACCAGCAACCCGTTGCCCATCAGCCATTTGACGCGCACCAGGGCCACGTCCGTCAGCGGCAGCTCGCGCACCGGCTCCTCGGCGCCCTGCCGCATCACGAACATGCGCTTGTCGGTCACCACCAGCGCCTCCGGCCGGTAGCCGCCCTCCATGTCCATGTCCGCTTCGAAGCACAGGGCCACCCTCTCCCCGGCCTCGAACAGGCGGTCCAACCGCGGCTGCAACCAATCCGGCGTCGTATCCAGCTTCCAGACTACGACTTTCGGTCTACTCATTGTGCGTCTCGTTCCTGCCGTTTGCTTCTGTGATCGCGGGCCGCCGTCCTCACGCGTGCTCGTCCAGCAGCCGCTGGCTCTGCTTGTCCAGATCCTGCCCCGACGGAATGCGGAACCGGTTGCCGTCCACGTCGATTATCACCAGGTCCCCGCTGCGCAGTTTGCGGAAGTTGTGCCTCCCGCGCACCAGCAGATCGCGCGGCCCCGCCGAAGTATCCACCTTCCAGCGCACCGCGTTGTGCGCGTCCTCAACGGCCAGTATCCGGCGTATATCGGGGATGTGATACCGCTTGCGCAGAGCATCCCGCAGCACGTCCCGGGACCCCTCGTCCAGCGCCTCCACGTCCTCGACGATGCCGATCTCGTCGCCCTCGTGCTCCAGCACCACGTAGTGCCGCGGGTCCGAGTAGGGGAACGCCCTCTTCGCGGTCACGTTCTCCCATTCCCCCTCGCCCGCGATGCGGGCGCAGAGGTTGTTGTGCTCGTCGCGGAAGAGGTCTATCTTCGGTCCCTGGATGAATGTCGCTTCCATGTCTTCAGGTGATCTGCAGGCACACTATCGGCGCGGCGCCCGTGTTGCGGACTTGGGGGATCCGGCATCCGCGCCGACCGCGCCGCCACGACAGCCCCCTGTCCCCCGCGTGCGGTATTCGGCAGCGTCTGCCTCGTTTGATGAGCCGGACAACATGTCACTGCGACGGGATTCGCGCCCTCGGGCGCTCGCCCCGTCGGCTCGCATAAGTACTTGAGTCTCGCCCTTTTAGCCTCATTACCCATAATAATGGCTTCTGAACCCAATCGCAACCCCGCGTTTCGGGCGGCGCGTACCGAGGCTCCCGCAGCGTCACCCTAGGCGGCATCTTTCCTTCCTCTCGGACGGAAACGAGTCTTGTTCCAAGATATACGTGGAAAATACCTTCTGACGGAATGGGTTCGTTTCGCAGCGGAGCCCCTTTTCCCGCCCGTCTCGCTTTCGAGCCGGCGTTCGGCGAGTTGTCCAGGTCGACCCACGGCGGCGGACTGCCTCGCAGATTCCGGACGTTTGCCGGCCGAAGCCCGGTCGTGACGCGGCCGGCGGCCCGCCAGCCGGCGGACGCCCGATGGTCGTGCGGCGGACAAACCGCGTCCGATCCGGCCGTTCGTCGGACGCCGCTGGACATCCCGTGTCCGGGCTGGCATGCGGCGTCCCCGACGATGCGCGGCACGTATTCCGGTCGCGGATACCGCCCTGTCGGTTCGGTTGCGCATCACGCTTTGCGTCCTCCAATCGTTCCGTGGGCTACGCGGTGCGCCTCCTTCTGAGTCACCCCCTTCGGGGGTTCCCTGGGGAGGGGGCGCCTCTATCCCCAGGGTTCCCTCCGCTGACGCGACGAAGTCCCGAGTAAGCCCGGCAGTTGGGGACTACTCGCATGCTGTTGCTGCCGCAGGGCGGCAACAGCCGCCCTGGGCTACGTCTGAATCGCCCTGCCGGGGCTCTCTGCGGTACGGAGACGGCGCCCCCAGCAGTGGAGGCTGGAGTAGGCCCGGTTGTTTGGGACTACTCCCGAGCTGTCGATGGCGTAGGCCAGCGACAGCCGCCCTCGGCCATCGCTGATTGCCCCTTGGGAGCTCTTTGTCAGGCTCCCCGGGGCTGATTTCACGAACGCTGGAGTGGGCCCGGTTTTTGGGGACTACTCCCGAGCTGTCGATGGCGTAGGCCAGCGACAGCCGCTTGCTTCGCGAAGTTGGCTCCGGTGTAGAGGTCGCACCGCCCGGCGGTAAACCGCC
>CAZZNQ010000061.1:0-25179 GCA_964655775.1 uncultured candidatus Brocadiaceae bacterium
GCAATGGGTAGAGCGGGGCGTCTCGCCCCGCTGCGTCGACGAAGCAGAACCGGCGAAGACTAATGTTCGACTTCTTAGGTCACGTTACCTCTGCGAACGCTGCCTCACGAATCAGATTCTTCGTCGTCTTCGCCGGGCTCCCGGCCGAACTCCTTGAGGACATCCGCCATTCGACGGAGGCGTTCGTCCGCCTTGCCGAAGACCGAGTCCTCCGGGTACTTACCTTCCTCGGAACGCCGGCCGGCGGGCACGCCGGTAAGCACCTCGATGCCCTCCTCCACCGTTTCCACGGCGTACACGTGAAACCGGCCTTCGGCCACCGCATCTACGACCTCCTGCCGCAGCATAAGGTCCTTAACGTTGCGCCGTGGAATGAGAACTCCGTGCTCGCCGGACAGCCCGCGCTCGCTACAGACCTCGAAGAAGCCTTCGATCTTCTCGTTCACGCCTCCTATAGGCTGAACCTGTCCGCGCTGGTTGACCGAGCCGGTCACGGCCATATCCTGCCGTAGCGGCACTTCGGACAGGCTGGAAAGCAGCACGTAAAGTTCGGCGCAGGATGCGCTGTCCCCGTCCACCTCCGCGTAGGACTGCTCGAAGCAGAGGCTGGCGGACAGCGAGAGGGGTTTGTCTTGTCCGAACCTGCCCGCGAGATAGCCGGACATGATCAGCACGCCCTTGTCGTGGATGCTGCCGCTCATCTCGCTCTCGCGTTCGATGTTGACCACGCCCGATCTACCGACGTATGTGACGCAGGTGATACGCGTGGGTTTCCCGAAGAGCTGGTCCCCCCGCTCATACACGGCCAGGGCGTTTATCTGGCCCACCACCTCGCCTTCCGTGTCGACGAGCAGCTTGTCCCGCAGAATCATCTCCTGCAGTTTGTCCTGCACCAGGCGACCCCTGCGCTCCCGGGCCTGCATCGCTCTCTTGACGTGCTGTGCGTTCACGACGTCCGAATCGTCGGATTTTGCTTCGCGGGCCGCTTCGGCGACGATGTCGGTCACGACCAGGAACCGCGTGCTGAGCTTCTCCTGGTCGTCCGCCAGGCGAGCTCCCTGTTCGGCTATGGCGGCGACGCCGTCGCCGCTGAACGGGGGAAGATCCGCTTCACGGCACCGGGCGCTTGCGAACTGGGCATAGGCGCTGAGGTGCTCGGGCGTCAGATCCATCTCCACGTCGAAGTCCGCGCGGATCTTGAACAGTCTGCGGAAATCCTCGTCCAGAGCGTAGAGCACGGCGTGGATGAAGGGACTGCCGACCAGCAACACGCGCACGGACACCGGAATGGGCTCAGGGCGCAGCGTGGCGGCCGGGAACGGCGAATACTGCTGCAGCATGTTCTCTATGCGGACTTCGCCGGTGCGGATCACGCGCTTGAGCGCCTCCCACGCAAAGGGGTGGCGCAGCACGTCCAGCACCTGCAGCACCAGATAGCCCGCGTTGGCCTTCAGAAGGGCGCCACCGCGCAACATGGTGAGGTCGGTTGTCATGCCGCCCAGTTGGGCCCGGTACTCGATGCGGCCGAGAAGATTATAGAAAGTCGGGTTCCGCTCGTCGACGACGGGCGCACCTTCGGTGTTTGAGTTGTCGACAATAACGTTCACGGCGTAGCGATGGAAGTTCTCCCGAGCGGCTGCTCGGAGAGCGGCCGGGACCTGCTGCTCTTCCTCGGAGGCCGGCTGGAACATCTCGATGTTCTCGACGATGTCTTCTTTGACACGTTCCAGGTAATCCTTGACCTCCGGCAGGTCGCTGTACTTCTCCTCCAGTTCTTCCACCAGGTGGCCGACGGCGAATAGCCCCACGCGCTGATTGAGTTCCTCGGCTTCCTGACGCGTTTCCTTCTCCACCCGCCGGGCCTCGGCCAGGGCCTCCGAGATAAGCTCCTGCACCTTCTCGCGCTTCTCCTGGAGTTCCTGCTTTGTCTCCTCGTCGAGTTCCTGGAACTCCTGTGCGCTGAGGGGCTCGCCGTCCTTCAGCGGCACGGCCGCCACCCCGCCCGGCGTCATCTGCACGGCGTGCTCGAGTTCCTTCGCCTTCTCGGCCAGGTCGGAGAGAAGTTCATTCCGCTTTTCCTGCAGATCTTGAAGCGCCTCGTTGCGTTTCTTGTGATAGTGCTCCCCCTCGAACGCCTTCGGGATCTCCAGACGGCATTCCTCTATCAGGTCCTTCATGTCCTGGGCGAGTTCGCCGCCTCGGCCGGCAGGCAACTCCAGTGTCTGGGGCTGGTCCGGCTGGTCGAAGTTGTGAACGTAGCACCAGTCGCTGGGCGTAGGTTCGTCCCTGGCCCGCTCACTCAGAACCGTGCGGATAGTCGTGTTTCGCCCGGTACCCACCGGCCCACTTGCGTAGATGTTGAAGCCGTGGCCGTGCATCGCCAGGCCGGCCTTGATTGCTTCCAGAGCTCGCTCCTGGCCGATGGTGCCGCATTCAGCGTCGAGGGACTCGGTCGTCTCGAAGTCGAAATCCGATGCGTCTATGGTCCTGCGAAGTTGCTCGGCCGGAACCCGCTTCTCATCGAGTAGATCGGACTTGGCCACGTGTTCTCCTTTCGGGTCGTCTCGTCGCTGTGGACCGGGGTGCGTACGCTTCCTGCGGCAAAGGGAGCGCGGTGGGCTGCCTCTCAGGCAACCGGCGCGCTCCCGGACATCCTCGGCGACGGCTAAGGTCGATGGGTGTCAGGCCGGACCGTCACTCCGAACCGGTTCCCATGTGCTTCTCGTAGACTTCCTTCAACCAGTAAAGCTGGGTGCCTGCCCCCTCGCAGGCGGCGATAAGCAGAGCTTCGGCTACCTCCTGCTTGCTTGCGCCGGCCTCCTGGGCCAGGCCGATGTGCTCTTCCGTGCAGTGTGGGCAGCGGAAGGCGCACGCCAGCGCCGCCATCAGCAGTTCCCTCGTCTTCTTATCCAGCGCGCCCTTCTCGTTGCACGCCTGATAGAACTGGTTGAAAGCCCTGCCGATCTCCGGCGATTGGTTGACGTACCACGGAGTCCCTTCCGGCATCACATCCCCCGTTTCCTCACATAGGTCTGTCAGCATTCGACGGTCAGCTCGCGGGTGCCTTCCCAGGTGCCGTGCAGGTTGCACCAGTCGAAGGCGCGAAGCTGCTTGTGCATGTGGTCCAACTGCACGCAGAACTTCGCCACGGGGCAGACCTTGCCGTGCGTGAAATGCGCACGGCCCAGATAGGTGTCATCGGCGTAGAGTTCGACGAAGTTGATGAAATGGGCGGGTTCGTTCGGGTGCGCCAGATGCTTGCCGACCTCCACCGTCACCTCGAAGCACTCACCGGCCTTCACCGAGTCCGGCGCGGTGATAACGGGCACGTGCTTCTTCTCCAGGTCGCTCATCTCCGCCGGATCACCGCTCTCGGGCCGATTCACACCACAAAACAGGTCGTCTTCACACTTCGGACATTCTGCCATCGACATTCACTCCTCAACTGTGCTCAGAGAATCGATCGGACACTACTTGGGTTCCACCGCGGAGCGGTACCGTTCCTCGGTCGCGTCCCAATCCACAATCTTGAAGAACTCCTCTACGTAGTCGGCCCTGCGGTTCTGGTAATGCAGGTAGTAGGCGTGTTCCCACACGTCGCAGACCATCAAGGGCACGACTCCCCAGATGGTCAAATCCTGGTGCTTCTCCGCCTGCAGAACGACCATGCGGCTGCTGCGCGGCTCGATGGCCAGCACGCCCCATCCGCTCGCCTCCACAGCCTTAGTCGCGGCACGAAACTGCTCGCCGAGGGCGGTGAAAGAACCGAAGTCGTGCTCGATGTGCCTTCGGAACCGGCCGGACGGCCGGCGGCTGCCCTTCGGCGTCATGCTCTTCCAGTAGAGCGTGTGCAGCATGTGGCCGGAACCGTGGAAGGCCAGGTCGCGCGAAAGCGCCTTGATGCTCGAGTAATCCCCCGCCTTGCGGGCGGCCTCCAGCTTCTCAAGCGTTGAGTTCAGACCGCGCACGTACCCGGCGTGGTGCTTGTCGTGATGGACACGCAACGTCTCCTCGTCTATGGCTGGTTCCAGCGCATCGTAGGCGTATGGCAGCGGCGGAAGCGCGTAGGCCTCGCCCTCCATTTCGTCTCCATCCGCAGCCCGCGCCTCGGCAGCGCGACCTCCGAGCGCACCGCCGAAGGCCATCGCCAGCGCACCGGCTCCCGCCGTCTTCATTACGTCCCGTCGGCTTACAGGTCCCATTCCCTTATCCTCCACCTTCATGATCCTCGCTTCTAAGCGTCTTACATAAGTACTACTGTTCGGCGGCAACGCGGCCGAGACGGCCGCGCTACCCCTGCAATGGGTAGGGCGGGGCGTCTCGCCCCGCTGCGTCGATGAAGCAGAACCGGCGAAGACTAATGTTCGCCCTCTTAGTTGTATCCCATCAGGTCCGCCCGCGGCGGCACCACTTCGTCCACCCTCTCCAGTACCTCAGCAGACATGTCTACGTCCAGTGCTCCCAGGTTGTCCTCGAGGTGCTCCGAGGTCCGCGGCCCGATGATGGGCGCCGTCACCGCCGGGTTGGCCAAAGTCCAGGCTAACGCAAACTGGCTCAGCGTGCATCCGCGCTCTTCTGCGATCGGGATGAGCTTCTCGACGGCGTCGAACCGGCGCTCTGCCTCTTTCGATTCCATGTCCCAGTCGTGTCGACCGGCGCGGCAGCCTTCGGGCAGGTCCCGGCCTTTTCGGTATTTGCCCGTCAGCCAGCCTCCGGCCAGCGGACTCCAGGGGATGACGCCGAAGCCGTGTCTTTCGCAGAAGGGCAGCACCTCACGCTCGATGTACCGACAGAAGATGCTATAGGGCGGCTGTTCGCACACGAACGGTTCTAACTGCCTCACATCGCTTATCCAGAGCGACTCGCACAGAAGGTGAGACGGGAACGTGGAGGTCCCGATGTAGCGGACCTTGCCCTGTCGCACCAGGTCGGTGAGGACACCGAGCTGCTCCCCCATGCCCGTGTCCGGGTCCGGGCGGTGGAGCTGGTAGAGGTCGATGTGGTCGGTCTGCAACCGCATGAGGCTGGCCTCCACCTGGCTCATGATGTGATAGCGCGAATTGCCCCGGTCATTCGGCCCCTCGCCCATCCTGCCATGGACCTTTGTTGCCAGCACGACCTTGTCTCGCCGGTCCCTTATGGCATTGCCGACGACCTCCTCCGAGCGACCGTTGTTGTAGACGTTGGCCGTGTCGAGGAAGTTGATGCCGGCATCCAGGGCCTGATGAATGATGCGGATGGATTCCTTCTCTTCGGTTGCCCCCCCAAAGTTCATGCAGCCCAAGCACAGCGGAGAGACCTTTACGCCGGCGCGTCCCAGATTGCGGTATTCCACGACCTTGCTTCCTTTCAGAGTTCTCTGCTCGACGACGAGCGAGTTGCTGCTCTTAGTGCGGCGGATTCCGGACTGCTCTAAGGAACAGCTTGCCGATAAACCGCCGTTCAGAGCTAGTGTAACGTTTGCGCTGGCCTATGCGTATAGGGCCAGAGTGGAGTCGCATGGTTCCTTTTGCCTAGGCTCAGTCTGCTACTCGGCGCTCAAAACCATTGCTTTTATTGTTTGCGCGACAGACAAGCCGTGTATATAATCTCGGACACGCATAGCGGATGCCGGCTGCAAGTGGGGCTTCCCATTTGGGAGCCGGGGTCCAGTGAGGGGAGTAAGGGTCGGCCGCAGGGCCTGCCGACCACAGGAAGGAGGTCGCCTTTAATGGTACGCGTCATACTCGTGGACGATCACACGGTAGTGCGCAAGGGGCTACGCGCCCTGATCGATGACGCCCCGGACATGGAGGTGCTGGCCGAGGCCGAAAACGGTCGGGAGGGTGTGCAGCTTGTCCAGGAGTCTGCGCCCGACGTCGTACTCATGGACGTCTCTATGCCGGGACTCAACGGCGTGGAGGCGACCCGCCAGATCGTCAAGGACAGCCCCCGCACGCGCGTTGTGGCCCTGAGCATGCATGCAGAGAGCGAATTCGTAGCCCGCATGCTGGAGGCCGGCGGCGCAGGGTACGTGCTGAAGGACTGCGAACCCGAGGAGCTCCTCGAGGCGATCCGCACGGTGGCCAAAGGCGAAACCTATCTGACCCCCCGAGCCGCAGGCATCATCGTGGACCAGTTTGTGAGGACGCGGACGAACGCCGCACCAAGCGTCGAGAGCGAACTCACGCCGCGCGAAAGAGAGGTGCTTCAGCTCATCGCCGAAGGTATCCACACCAAGGCGATAGCCGCGCGCCTGGACGTCAGCCCCAAGACTATCCTCACCCACCGCCGCAACATCATGGGCAAGCTGGACATCCACAGTGTGGCCGAGCTGACGAAATACGCCGTCCAGAAGGGACTGACTACGCTCGACGCGTGAGCGTCTCGGTCACGCAACACCGGTTCCTGCCCCCAGCCGGTTTCTAGGCAATACGCACACCCGCCGTCAGAGGCACCCCGATTGCAGCATCGCGGCAAGCGTATATCGTGAGTGTGAAACAAAGGGAGACCGTCGATGCCCTTGCGCACGAAGCGAATCTACGATGACCCGGAGCCCGAGGACGGGTTCCGCCTGCTCGTGATGCGTCGCTGGCCGCGGGGAATCTCCAAGGACAAGGTCGACGAGTGGGACAAGGAACTGGGGACGCCGGACGATTTGATCGACGACTGGAAGAACGACCGCGTCTCCTGGGAGGAATTCCGCAGCCGCTACCGCGAGGCGATGCAATCGCAGACCGAGAGGATTCGCGAGCTTGCACGCAAGGCGGCCGACGAGACCATCACGCTCCTTTGCGGGTGCAAGGACGCCGATAGCTGCCACCGCTCGATTCTCAAAGAGATGATCGAGGAGCGAATGGACTGACCTCGCCTCTCGCAGCGGGCGCCGCCTCGTGTCCCTAAGCAGTATTACATAAGTATTCGACTGTTCGGCAGCAACGCGGCCGAGACGGCCGCGCTACCCCCGCAATGGTTGGGGCGGGGCGTCTCGCCGGCTCCGTCGATGAAGCAGAACCGGCGAAGACTAGTGTTCGCCCTCTTAGCGACCACGAGCAGACGTTACCAGGGAGGACCGCCGTGAGAACAACGCTTATTCTCGCAACAGAGAACGGAGTCGTCACTGCGTCCGGGATTCCGGCCGATGGGGTGGAGCTTAGCCGTACGCTTGAAGGTAGCGTGGTAACAGCCGTCGCAGCGCGCGGCCGACGCGTGCTTGCAGGACTGGAGGACGGATTGCTGGCGTCCGACGACATGGGGGCGGCCTGGCGGCAGGCCACGGCGGGACTAACCGTGCGCCACGTGCGCTGGCTGGCCGCCCACCGGGAGGAGCAGGGACGCCTGCTGGCGGGGACCGAGCCGGCGGCCGTCTTCTATTCGCAGGATGCCGGCGAGCACTGGCACGAATGCCCGGAGGTGGCGGAGCTGCGCGACGCACACGGCTGGTACCTGCCTTACTCGCCCGAGGCGGGGTGTGTTCGCGGCTTTGCGCAGGACGGACCTCGGGCGTATGGGGCGGTCGAGCAGGGCGGCGCCCTCCGATCGGATGACTACGGCGAGACCTGGCGTCTGGTGGGAGGCAGCACGGGCGACACCGATGCGCCGGCGTCCGGTTGCCTGCATCCCGACGTGCATAGCATCCTCATCCACCCGTCCTCGCTCGACCTCGTGTTCGCGCCGACCGGTGGCGGCCTCTACCGATCCGGCGACGGCGGCGATACCTGGGAGCTGCTCTATGAGTGCTACTGCCGGGCCGTGTGGGTCAACCCGCGGGACCCGGACGACATCATCCTCGGCCCGGCGGACGGAGTCAGCGAGAACGGCCGCATAGAGCGCAGCGACGATGGCGGCCGCAACTGGAGGCCGCTTCCGGAGGGTCTGCAGACGCCCTGGCCCGAACACATGGTGGAGAGGTTCCTATTCACTGAGGACGGTCTGCTGGCCGTTCTCTCCAACGGCGAGGTGCTGATGTCCGACCCGCGCGAGCCCGAGTGGCGGCGCGTGCTGGCAGACGCCGGCGAGGTCAACGCCATAGCCGTCGCCGCGGGATGAAGATAGGAACGAAAGCCTTCTAAGGCTCCACGTGCAGCACCACGGTTGAGATCGGTCCGGCGACGCCTGCTTTGTTCACGCTCCTGGCCTCCAGCTTGTTCTCGCCCGGGTGCAACGGCCATAGGAGCTTCATGTCGGAGGTTCGCCACTCGCCGCCCCCGATGCGGACCTGGAACTCCCGGAAGTTCGGCGTCATCGTCCCGATCGTAACGTGCACTCCGTCGTCGTCCGGCACGAGCGCAAGGGCAGCCTGGTTCACCGGAAAGTAGGGGTCGACGGCCGGGTTCTCGGGGCAGTCGCGCGTGTGCCAGCTCCTGCCCTCGCAGAGCTCGTCCTTGGTGATGAAGAAGTTGGCGTAGTCGGGACCTACGTCGAAGTGGTTGGTGTTCGGGATGTAGCCGACGAAGAGCAGCCGCCGCCCGTAGCTGTCCGACTGGGGGCTTTTCTCCACTCCGTTGTCGCCCATCTTGCCCCGCAGCACGCCTCCGCCTCCGCGCAGCAGCGCCTGCCGGTGTTCGTACATGTTGAGCGGCACGCCGTCCTTCTCCGGGTAGTAGTTGCTCGTCGCATCGAACTGTATCCACTTGCGATGCTGGTTCGACCATACCTCGTTCAGGCTGTGCCGTGGGATGGCCATAGGACGGCAGACCCAACCCAGGCTGTTCGCGGCCGTCATGAACACCACTGCGGAGTGCATGCACTGGAACTTGTGCTCGCGACGCGCCTCCTCCAGTATCCAGAACGGATCGCGCAGCATGTAGAGCTCGCGCGCGTGCCCAAAGTCCCACTGGTCGTAGACCCACTTCATCAGAAGAAGCTGCTGCTCGAACTCGTCCTTGCCGGCGGCGACGACGCTCTTGAGATCGTACCGATCCAGCATCTGTTTCACCTTGGGGTTTTCGTAGTTCTCGTAGACGTAGCGATCCGAGAACTTGTTGGCCACGTAGGGAAGCATGCCGACCTGGGCCACGGAAACGCGCTGTCGGCCGCACTCGAACGAGTTGCCTTCCTTCAAGTCGATCGCTCCCGGCACATCGGGCAGGGGCGGTCCCAACGGAGCCGGCGGCGACACCTCGCCGGGCTCGGATCTTTTCTGTGCCGCGGCAAGGTCCTGCATGGTCATCACGCCGGGCGAGCCCTTCGGCCGGGCGGAAACCGGCGCGAGCCGGATGGCGCTCAGCTCGAACTCGCCGTCGATGCGCGGCACAGCCCGGCTGGGCCCTCGCCTGGCGGCGAGGCGCACCGTATTACGTCCCTGATGCAGCCGGGCGGCGGCCGGCAGCGTGGCAATCGTCCAGTGCCGCACGTCACCGGTCGGCGGCGGGATAAACGCCTCGAGTCCGGCCACCGGCTCACCGTTCACCAGAAGCTCGCGGGGGCAGTAGCCGTCCGCCGCGTAGTGCAGGGAGATCGAGTAGTCGCCCGCAGCCGGCGCGTCGAACGCCCATTCCAGCCAGTGGCCGTCGTCCTGCCAGTCGGTCACGCGCCCCTGCGTGGGCGGGCCAAGCGCCTGCGCCGCGCCCCCGCCTTCAGCGGAGAAGTCGGCCGCGTTCAGAGTCAGAGCATCCCCGGAGGCGCCCTTAAGCGTTAGCGACTCGAGACGCACGCTCCGGTCGTCCTCGCAAATCAGCCTCAGCCTGCTGCCTCCGGCCGTCACACTTATCGGTGCGGAAAGCGTCACCTCGCCCCAGTTGCGCCAACTGCCTGTGCTCGGGAGCGTGAAAGGGTTGAGGCCACGGACCGGCGTGCCGTCCACCGCAAGCGATCGCCGGACGTCCTGTTTCGCCGCGTAGCGCAGCACCACCTCGTATTGTCCGGCCGCAACGCCGTCGACGGGCCACTCGATCCAGTGTCCCGGCGTGTACCAGAAATGAAGGAACCGCGGGTATTGACGGTTGTCCGCCTCCGGGACGACGCGCCTCGCCTGGCCGCCTCCCTCCGCCGCGTACGAGACGGCAGGGACCATTAGACCGTTCTCTGATGCCGACGCCCGCCCGCCGAGTGCCGCAGACATCGCGGCGACGGCGAGCACGATCACTGCTGCATGCCCGACGTTCATCTGCTTTTCCTCTCGCTTCCGCTTCGGACAGGAACTTGACGCACCCATTCTACACCATCGCTGGTGCAGTGCTACCGACAGTCTGCGGTGGGCGGCGGTCTCCTGCCGTATCGCCAATTCCCGCCTTGCGACTTATCCCGTCACTTGCCGTTGCACCTTGAGGCAGGTAGCCTGAACGGAACCGGGCGGATGGATGTCCCAGCTCACGTGCGCGTGATCTCACTGCTTGCAGGAGAACGTCGAGATGAAGGTGACCGCAAAGGCGGCTGCAGCCGCGATGCTTGCTGTAGTGTTTCTGTCCGGTGCGGCGAGCGCCGGTCCGGCCGCGGAGTTTGCCAGGCAGCAGAAGGAGAGGGCTTTGATGAAGCAGGAGCACACGGGGGAGCAGTTCTGCTGGAACGTGGCGTATTCCATGGGGCGTTTCGTCGGCCGCTACAGGTCCACGGGCGACAGGGAGTGGCTCGACGAGGCGGTGGGCTACTTCGATCTGTTGATCTCCAAGATGGACACCGGCCCCGACGGCTACAAGGGCTTCGTCGGGCCTTACATCTACGACAACAGCGTCTGGTGCGACGTGCACGTCGGCGATTCCATCATTATCGACAACATGCTGACGTTCTCGGAACTCGTCCTCAAGGACGGCGAACTGGCTGCCGAGTATGGCGATGCCGCACGCCGGTACGTGGACCTGGCCAAGAAGCACCTGATCGAGAAGTGGGACAGCCGCGGCACCTTCCGCACCGACGGCCCGTACGCCGGATACGTGTCCTGGGACGTGTACTGCGATCCCAACGACCTGACCACCTGGTCGGAGCGCCCCCAGATCAAGAACTCCAACCTGAGCCTGCCGTTCAATAAGAACAACGACATGGCTAAGGCGTGCATGCGCATCTACCGCATCACGGGCGAGCAACATTACTTCGACAAGGCGTGGAGCATATTCGCGTACATGCGCAGCCGCATGCAGTTCTTTGACGACCATTACGTCTGGAACTACTGGGAACCGTTCGGCGACTGGGACCTAGACCTCGATGCCGGCAAGCCGCGCCACTGGGTGCAGGTGCACCCGCACCGCAACTACCAGTCGGGCGAGGTCGCGGACATCGTCGAGGCGTACCACACGGGAATCGTGTTCACACAGCAGGACATCCAGCGCATCATCAACACGAACCTGGAGGTGATGTGGAACGGCGACCGCGAGAATCCGCAGTTCTACAACTCCAACGCCACGCACCGGAAGCGCGAGCCGGGCGAGGGCGTGGCGGGCACGCTCTGGACTTCGCTGGCTGATTTCAGTCAGACGGTGAGGGACCTGCAGCAGGCGAGGCGGGGCAACAGGGGCTCAGCCCCCACCTACAGCAGCCCGCCAAGCTTCGAACGAAAGCATGAGCCGGCTATCGTGAGGACCCTCGACTTCCCCACCTCCGAGTGCCGCGACCTGCACATGGCGGCCGTGATCGGCAACGTCATCCATCAGGGCGAGAACTCGATCATCATGTCCAAGGCATGGATGCCCGAAGTGCTGATGATCGACGTGTACTCCGCCGACGGGCAGGATATGGTCCTTCGACTCTTCCATGGCCCGGTGCCCGGCGGCGGCGACGGCATGGAGGGGTTCTTCATCTACCAGTGGGACGGAGTCGACCCATCCGCCCGCATGGACCTTCAGGGCGACTACCGCATACGCTGGACCTTCCGCGGCGGCCACCGCGAGTTCCCGATTACCATCATGAAAGACTGAGACTCAGCACGCGCCTACTTCCAGGTTTCCTCCGCCGGCGGATCCTGATGCCCGTCCGGGGCGGGTGGAAGGTTGTTGCGGTAGGCGGCCCACATCTCCTCGACGAAGGCGTCCCAGCACTGTCCCTGGCGTGCGCCGGCGGAATACCGGTTGTCGTAGACCTCGTTAATGATCTTGACGAACTCCTCGTCGTCCTCGGTCATCCAGCGGTCCACGTAAGCGAAGAAGGCGTCGTGGCCCCAGATGTCCTCGGCGTGCATCATGCGGGCGGCCAGCGCCTGCCCGACCCAGCAGATGCTTGTGCAGCAGCGCCGGTATCCCTCGGACATCGTCTTGTTGCGCCCCGGCCATTCGGAGGGGTGCAGGTGCTCGTACGGACTGCGGTCGGCGTAGCGCTCGGGGTTCTCCTTCGCGGCCAGCGGATACTGGCCGGTGAACAGGACCTTCGCACCGGTCCAGCACGGTCCGAACGCCGTGTGCTCATCCTCTCCGAAGCTCGCCCCGGGCGCGTACTTGCCGATGTTGAGCATCTGCTCGTCGTCGAGCATGATGCCCGCGAAGATGATGGGCCACTTGCGTCCGTTGCCGAATCCGCCCTGCGCGGGCCAGCCGCCGCTCTCGCCAAGCTTGCCGCGGCGGGCGATGGCCCAGTTGTCTATGCCGACCTGAATCATGCCCCGGCAGAGCTCTGCCTTTTGCTCGCGGGGATAGTCGCAGCAGAGCAGCAGCGCGCCCATCGAGACCACGCGTCCGACTTCGCGACCGTAGCCAGGCATGTTCTCGGACGGGTGAAGCTGCCGGCTGGTCCAGCTGTATACATGGTCCAACCACGGACGCTGGAAGGCGCGCTCCATCCACTCGAAATCGACCGCGCTCGGGGTCGGCTCCACAGCGGGCAGCCGGTCCCACCGGATCTCGGCGGCGCGGTAGAGTCGGTCCTTCTCCAGGTCGCAGTAGCCGGGCCGGAACGTGTCGTCGGGCACCGCCGCGTCCAGGCAGGTCAGCACGGCCGCCGTGCGCAGCCACGCGCTCTCCGGCCCGTCCGGCACACAGGGGATGATCTGGTTGCGCTGGCGTTCTTCCAGGCTGATAGCCGACACCAGCGAGTCCCCGGGCTTTATCGGAAGCGGGAAACGTGCGGCCAGCTCGGGGGTGAAATCGGCGATGCGCCCGTCGTAGGCGCTGGTCGTGTCGACGGGTGGGTTCAGCATCGAGCCGTTGCGGAATGCCTCTCCCTCGCCCGACGGGGCGGGAGTAACCGACGCGATCGTCACCGGCCCGACCACGTAGTAGTCACCGTTCACGAACTGACCCACTCGGGCCGGCTTCTCGAAGCTCCACGTAATGCCGTACTGGGAGACGCTGTCACGCATCATCAGGCGCCCTCCTTCCTGGGCTTGCAGCGCTGATCCCGTTGCCGCCAACACAAGCATCGCGACCGCGATAAGGCGCCACGTCCCGATTCCTGACATCTTCGTTTGCATCGTCACCACTTCTCCTCACTCTCGAATGTGCAACGCGCTCAAGGCTTCCATCCGTCAATCGGCGCGTCCAGCGTCGGACGGTACTTGAACCACATATCCGTCACAAAGGGCTCCCACGCTTGCCCCTGGTGATACCACCTGTCCCCTTCGCTCAGCAGGAAGCGGCTGCTGGGGTAATCCGGGAAATGTTTCTGGATCTCGCGGCGGAACTCCTCGTCGTCCTCGTACATCCACCGGTCCACGTAGTCGAAAAAGGCGTCGTGGTTCCACTGCTCCTCGGCGCCCAGCAGGCGGATCACCAGCGCCTGCCCGGGCCAGGAGCTGCTGGTGTTGGCGCGGCGGTAGCCCTCGCTCTGCATGTTCATGCGGTCGCCTTCGTTCTTCCACTGCGAAGGCGACATGTGCTCGTAAGGGCCCCACTTGGGACGCGGGACGGTGCCGTCCGCATGCACGCCCGAGTGCCCGGCGAAGACGACCCTGGCGCCGGTCCAGCAGTCGCCGTACATCGTCTGGTTGTCCTCTCCGAAGTTGACGTTGGGGAACGTCTTCGTCGGAGCGGCCATCTCGTCGTCGCCCAGCAGCAGACCTGCGAACACAATGGGGAACTTGCGCCCGCTGCCGTGACCGCCCCAGCCTTCCCATCCCGGATGGCCGTTGCGGACGGCGCCCCAGTAGTCGATGCCGGTCTGGACCACACCCACCAGCAGCGGCTCTTTCTCCTCGGGGGTATAGTCCAGCATGAGCATCAGGCCCGCCATGGACATCGCCTGCCCGATCCACTGCTCGTAGTGCGGCATGTTCTCCATCGGCTGCTCGAAGCCGAAGAACCCCGTGTTCACCCACGGCCGCTTGAACACGCGCACCCACTTCTCCATCTTCGGCAGGTTCCCGGGCGAGGGCCGGTCGTAGGACGGATGGTTCTCCAGAGACGTTCCCTCCACGCGCGTGCATGCCGTCGGCCGCGGCAGTTCCGTCAGGAGGTCGCGCTTCAGATTGCGCGCCAGATACACGCGGTTCTCGGTGTCGCAGTAGGCGGGCCGGAACGCGTCGGCCGGCTGCGGCGCGTCCATGCAGGTCAGGATCGCGGCGGTCTTCACAGGACTGTTGTCGACGTGAGCGCGAACGAACGAGTTCGCGTTCGCGCCGCGCTGGCCCGTGTAGGGCGTCGAGACCTCTTCGCCCACTGTCAGGCTGACAGAGGACACCAGCGAGTCGCCCGGCGTCATCCGGATCGGTAGCCGCGCCGCCAGTTCCGGGCGGAACCAGTTCTTGATCCCGCTGTCATAGGCCACCTGGCGCTTTGCCGGCGGGTTCAGCATCGAGCCGTTGCGCACGACGTCCTCGCGCCCCAGGCCACCCGATTCCAGGCTCCGTTTCTCGTTGCTGTCCAGCTCACGGTCCGCCACTTGATTGCCGAAACGGGGCGCCGGATCGATGTCCGTCACCGTCACCGGCCCGACCACGTAGTAGTCGCCGTTCACGAACCGCCCCACCTGCGCCGGCTCCGCGAAGGTCCACGTGATCCCGCACTGGGAAACGTTGTCGCGCACCATGAGGCGCCCTCCTTCCTGGGCTTGCAGCGCTGATCCCGTTGCTGCCAGCACAAGCGTCGCGACGGCAATAAGCCGCCAAGTCCCGATCCATGACATCTTCGTTTGCATCGTCGCCACTTCTCCTGCCTCACGATTGCCCGGGGGCTAAGGGCTACCGCCTCTGTGTCGTCGCACTAACGGCGCCCGCCCTGCCCTCTGGGTCATCGACTAGCTCCGTCTGGCAGCCGCATTCTGCCAGTCAGAATGCCTAAAGAAGAGCATGCTCGGCACTCTCCAGTATCGACTCCAGGTCTCCGCATCGCTGGTCATCCAGCTCGTACTCGTGCGCCGCAGCCCGATCGCTGACGAAAGCCCAGGCATCGCGCCAGAGGTTGGACGAGGAGCTCTGCCACTGCGCCCGAGTCGTTCCGTGGAAAAGGCGGGGCAACCAGAGATATTCCCGCCACTGCTCCAGCGTGCGATTCGCCATCAAGAACGACTGCTCGTCCAGGCCCTCGCGCACCAGCGCCGTTGTATCGCCCTCAAGGTCCTCGACGCCTCGAATCATCCGCTCCACGTAGTTGCGGATCTCCATGTCGACGGCGAGCTGCACGGGGCTGAATATCTCGTCGATCGCCAGACTTCCGGCAGTGCCCAGAGAGCGATGTCCCATCAGGGCCGCGAACACACTCTGGGCGGACTTCTCCGCCGCAGCCTGGGCATCGGGAAGCTTGGCCATCGTGTGCAGGCTCTCGGCAAACACCGGACCTAGCCCGTAGAACCGCCGCACGTGTTTGCGCGTCAGGAGCGCCAGCATGAACTCCGGCGAACCGAACGCGAGGCATGCCCCCCGCATGCTCGGCGGAAAGAGCCTGAAATACGGATTGACGCGCTCGAACCCGAGTCTCCTCAGAAATGCATAGCCACCCAATGTCTCCGCAGCGCACTGGGACCAAGCGGCCTGCCAGTCCAACGGCGCTGTGACGCCCATCACCGGCATGACATCCAGTTCGACCGCCGACAGCCTCTCGGCGCAGACCAACGCGGATCGGATCGATCCGCCCTCGAAGGTCATCGGGCTGATTGGTTCGACGCCGACCCGGACCCTGTGGCCCATCACCCCCGCCATCTCCATCAGATACGGTGCGATCTCAGCGGCATCGACTGCCGGCGGAAAGTGAGCCCCTCGGCTGTGCCGGCAGCCGAGGTAATACTGGACAAGCTGTCGCATCTTCGGCGGCACGTCCTGCGGTACTCCCGGGGCGCTCCCACCCACACGGTCCTCGCGCAGAGCGTCCACCAGCTTCGTGTGCTCGACGACCTTCTCCGTCGAATAGGGCGTGAGTTCCCGCTGGCCCGGTTCGACGTGAAACATCGCAAAGCCCGCCACGCCGATACCGATCTTGCCCTGATCCGCCCCCTCGGGCGCGACCTTGGCGAGCTCGGCAATCTCCTGCACCGACGCCGATACCACTTCGTTCGGCACCAGGACTCGGTCGCCGGACTCCGTTAGGCCCCCGCCGGCCAGCAGCCGCCGCCGCAACTCCCCGTCCCGCACCCGCAACCCGACCTCTGCCAGCAAGCGCAGGGCGTCCGCGTGCACCCGGTCCACGTCGAACGTACCGATCAGATAATCCATGCCTCTTGTCTGCCTCACCGTCGCCGCACATTCGTACGCATTCTATGCACGCCGCCCTCCGCCGTCAAACCGCTCGGAGATGCCTCACTAGACCGCGGTGCAGCGACTACAGCCATCCCCTGTAGCACTCATAGGAAGCACCTTATGAAGTCTCGTTCCGCAACGACCACGGCGTTCCTGGAAACCCGTGACGTGTGTCGTATACTGATGCGCGAACGAACCAGTTCCGCGCGAGGAGACACCGGCATGAACGTCGTGTCCGTGATGGCCCACCAGGACGACGAGATGCACTGCCTGGGCACGATGCTCAAGTGCCGCGCCCACGGCGACCGGCTGTGGTTCGTGACCCTGACCGACGGCTCGAAGGGATTCGTCCACCGACCGAACATCGTCCGCGACGAGGCGGCCGCGATCCGCCGGGAGGAGATGACGGCACTGGCCGCGGAGATCGGCGCCGAGTACATATGCCTGGGCGAGCCAGACGAGTTCCTCTACAACACGCCGGAGGTGCGCATGGCGCTCATCGACGCCATCCGGCGGACGGGCGCCGAGCTGATCTTCACGCACTTCGAGCAGGACTACAACGCCGACCACACGACCACGTCCGCGCTGGTGAGGCATTGCGCTATGCAGTCGTGCCTGCCGGTGCTGCCGACGGCCGCCCCGCCGCTCGCCGAGCACCCGGCGATCTTCATGGTGGAGCCGCACGGCCCGTTCGAGTTCATGCCGTCGCACTTCGTCGACATCGGCGATTTCATCGAGGAGAAGGTGCGGCTGCTTGGCTTCCATCGTTCCCAGGAGGAGGCGATGAGACAGGCGGCCGGCGTCGAGGCCGGGTTCGACGAGCTGTGTCGACGTCCCGCCGCCTTCCGGGGGGAGCAGTCGGGCTGTGCGTTCGCGGAGGCTTTCGTGCCGATGAGGGCGCGCGGGGCGGTGAAGGCACACCGGGTGTTGCCGTAGGTGCGCCGGGCCGCGCTCGTTGCGCCCGTCCGTCGGCGGTGCGATAATCCGGCCCAAATCGCGAATGGAGGGCGAATCGTCGTGCAGAACATCCACGCGCACGTCTGGGACCAGGCGCTGCACTTCCAGGAGCAGACCGTCCTCGAGACGGACCTTTCCCGCGGATACCGCCTTGACCTGACCGTGAAGACGGACGCCCTTCTCGCGGACTCGGAGCCGTTCGAGCGTGTGGTGGTCTTCGGCCTCAAGGCACGACGCACCGGCTACTGGGTGCCGGACGACTACGTGGCCGAGGTCGTCGCTGAGGCACCGGAGAAGCTGGTCGGCTTCGCCGCCTGCGATCCCACCCAGCCGCGCCACCTGGACGACCTGAAACGGGCCGTGGAGGAGCTTGGGCTGCGCGGGCTGAAGCTGGGACCGATCTACGCCGGATTCGATCCGCGCGCCGACTTCTGCCGGCCGGTGTTCGGGTACTGCGAGGAACGGGGCATGCCCGTCATCACGCACACCGGCACGACGTTCAACCGCGACGCCCCGCTCGAATTCGCGCGCCCCTGGCTGTGGGATGAAGTAGCGATCCGATATCCGGAACTGCGCCTGGTGCTGGCGCACCTCGGGCACCCCTTCGCCGGCGAGTGCATCTCCGTCATCCGCAAGCACCCCCACGCCTACGCGGACGTCGCCGCGCTGTACTACCGGCCGTGGCAGTTCTACAACATGATGATGCTGGCCCAGGAATACGGTGTGATGCACAAGCTGCTGTTTGGCACCGACTACCCCTTCACCACCAGCCGCGAGTCGATAGACGGAGTGCGCGGCGTGAACCGCATCATCGGCGACAGCGGCCTGCCCCACGTATCCGAGGGAGCCATCGAAGAGATCCTGAATCGCGACGCACTGGATCTGCTGGGGGTGCGGGCATGAAGGCGCTGATGCTGCGATCGGCGGGAGAAATGGAGTTGGCCGACGTCCCCCGCCCTTGCCCCGCCGACGACCAGTTGCTCGTCCGCACCGAAGCCGCCGTGATCTGCACCTCGGACATCAACGACCTGCGCGGGAACCCGTTCGGCATCGACCTGCCGGTGGTCATGGGCCACGAGGGGGCCGGAGTAGTCGCAGCGGCGGGCCGGGAGGTTACGGGCTTCTCGGTCGGCGACCGCGTCGCCACGCACCCGGTGCACCCGTGCGGCGCTTGCGGGAACTGCCTCGCCGGCATGCGGCACCTCTGCTCGCGGATGGGCCACTTCGGGCTGAACATGCCGGGCACGTTCGCCGAATTCTACGTTGTGCGCGAGGACAGGGCGCGTCGCGTGCCGGAGGGCGCGAACCCGGCGGTTGTCGCACTGGCCGAACCGGTGAGCGTCTGCCTGGAGGCGCTGGCCCAGGCGCACGTCGAGGCGGGCGACAGATTGCTGATCATCGGCGACGGGCCGTTCGGGGTCCTGATCGCGCGGCTCGCGGCGCAGCGGGACCTGGAGCGGGTGGTGATCGCGGGCCGGCACGACTTCCGTCTCGGGTTTGCGGCAGGAGCCGTCCGGGTGAACGCGCGCTCGTCGGGAGACGGTGCCCTCGCGGCCCTTCGGGAGGCCGCCGGACGCGATTCGGGTTACGACGCAGCCATCCTGGCCGTCGGCACGGCTCAGGCGGTAGGCGAGGGGCTGTCCCTCCTGCGCCCCAAGGGCCGGCTTGTGGTCTTCTCGGGGGTCCCGAGCCCGGCGCCCGTCGACCTTTTCGACGTGCACGTGCGGGAGCTGGAGATCGTCGGCTCGTGCAACGACCAGGAACGGTTCGACGAGGCGGTCCGACTGTTGGGCGACGAGCGTTTGGGGCTTGGCGAACTGATAACCCACCGGCTGCCCCTGAGCGAGTACCGCGAGGCGTTTCGCCTGGCCGAGGAGGCACGCGGCGAAGCGATGAAGGTGGCCGTGATCCCCGAGGGAGGCGACCGGGCGCGATGAAAATCACGGACGTAGAGGCCATGGTGCTGGACACCGGCAAGGACTACAGCGACCCGTCCGAGGCCGCCGAGGCACACGGCGTCCGCTTCATCAGTCTGATCCGCCTCCGCACGGACGAAGGAATAACCGGCTGGTCGGACGTCGAGACGCAGCCGCACGTCGGCCGGGCCGTCGCGGAGGCGCCGTCCGGCGGCCAGGTCGGCTTCGAATCGCTGCGCGCCGCGCTTCTGGGGGAGAACCCGCTCGAACGGGAGCGGCTCTGGCAGAAGATGTACCGCTACATGGGCTACTACGGCCGGCGCGGCGTCGGTATGCAGATGATCTCCGGCGCCGACATCGCGCTGTGGGACATAGCCGGCAAGGCAACCGGCCAGCCGATTTGGGCGCTGCTGGGGGCCCGAAACCGCGATCGCGTGACGGCCTACGCGTCGACCATATTCCGGCCGACGCCCGCGGACATGAAACGCGCCGTCGCCGGTTACCTGGAGGAGGGCTTCAAGGCGATCAAGTTCGGCTGGGGTGTTTTCGGAAGAGACCCGAAGCTGGACGTCGCGCTGGTGCGCGCGGCCCGTGAGGAGGCAGGCCCCGACGTGGCGCTGATGGTCGACGCCGGTTGGTACGACGTGGACGCACGCCGACCGTTCGCGTCCCGGACGCTCAAGGATTGGGTGGCATTGATACCGGCGTTCGAGGAGCTTGGCGTCTTCTGGCTGGAGGACTTCCTGCACCCGGAGAACGTGGCCGGGTACGCGGCGGTTGCCGAGGCCGCCAACACACTGCGCATCGCCGCCGGCGAGCAGGCGGAAGGGATCGACGAGTTCGAGAGACTGGCCGATCAAGGCAAGGTGGACATTCTGCAGCCGGACCTGAGCCGCTGTGGTGGACTCACCGTCGGTCGCCGGATCGCGGACTTCGCGCAGCGCAGGCAGATCAGTTGCGTGCCCCACGCCTGGCTTACCGATCTGCTGAAAGCCGCCAGCCTGCACCTGAACGCCTATCAGATGAACTCGCTCTACCTGGAGTACAACGTTTCCTCCGCCTCGCTTCTGAACCGCCTGTGCCGCGAACCGATCCGCATGGAGAACGGCAGTATCCCCGTCCCGCACGGACCGGGCCTCGGCGTGGAAGTGGACGAAGCCATTGTCGAGAAGTACCGTGTCCTCTGACCAGCGTTGAGAAACCACATGAGGGACCTGATCATCCTGGGAGCGGGCGTGCACGGGGCGGAGATGGCCGAGATCGCCGAGCGCGCGTCCGCCGCGGGGGCGCCGTGGCGACTGAAGGGCTTCGCCGTGCCGGAAGGCAGCGAATCCCTGGTCGGAACGGAGATCAACGGGTACCCCGTGCTGGGCACACATGAAACCATCGGTCAGCACTCGGATTGCTGTATGGTTGCCGACAACGAATACGATGACCCCATCGAGGTGCCATCGGAGCGGCTGGTGAGCCTGATCGATCCCTCGGCGTTCGTCTCGCGCACGGCCGAGGTCGGGCCGGGCTGTGTGATCTACCCCGGCTGCTTCGTGGGGCTGCGCGCCTCGCTGGGCGAACGCGTGTTCGTGCTGGCGAACTCGACAATCAACCACGATGACCGCCTGGCGAAGCGCGTAGTCGTCTGCAGCGGCGTGACCCTGGCGGGCGGCGTGAAAGTGGACGAAGGCTGCTACCTCGGGCAGGCGTGCACCGTCAGGCAGAACCTCCGAATCGGCCGGGGCAGCCTGATCGGGATGGGGGCCGTGGTGACGAAGGACGTGGAACCGGGCACGGTGATGGCCGGCAATCCCGCACGCGTGCTAGACACGCGCGCGTCCTGCGAAGAACAAGGAAGGTAAGACAGATGTCGGGCACGATGGGCGAGATAAGGGCAACGACGTTGGGTGAGGACCGGGCGGCCCTATGGTACCTGGGCCAGGCGGGTGTCCTCGTTCGCCACGGCGACGTGACCATCGCCGTCGATCCCTACCTGAGCGATTCCGCCGGCAAGACGAACCCCGCCTTCTCGCGGATGATGCCCGTGCCCATTGCGCCCGAGGAGCTGGAGGTGGACCTTCTCCTGGTGACACACGACCATCTGGACCATCTGGACCCCGAGACGGTCGGCCCATATCGGCACAAAGACACGACCTGCTTCGTCGCGCCGCGGTTCGCCTGCCGGAAGCTCGCACGTCTGGGCGTGCCCGAGGCGAACATCGTCCGCGTCGACGCGGGGGACGAGGAGACGGTTCGTGGCATCACAATCCAGGGCGTCTACGCCGTGCCGACGGGCCCGGACGTGCTGGACACCTGCGGATACCGGCTGGAGCTGCCGGGCGGCAAGAGCCTGTACCACGCCTCCGACACCGCCTGGGGCGATTTACTGGAGCGCGCCGCACCGGAGGCCGACCTGCTCCTGGCCTGCATCAACGGCAAGTTCGGCAACCTGAACGTGCACCAGGCCGTTCGCCTCGCGAAGGCCGTGCAGCCGCGCATTGCCGTTCCGATGCATTACGATATGATGGCGCTCAACGCGGAGAATCCCGCGATGTTCATCTACCTTCTGGAGCGCGCCCTGCCCGACTGCGACGGCCGGATAATGCAGGTGATGGACCCGATGATCTGGTAGCAAGCGGGGCTGCCGAAGGGAAGGAGCTTGATGGTGTTTGCGGACGATGCCGAGAGGTTCGAATTCATCGGGCAGCACCTGTACGTGGCGGCCGTGTGCGACATCCTGGACGGCCTGGGCTACCGGCGGCAGGCCATGCACCAGCGGCTGCGCCCGCTGCTGCCGGACCGCCGCAACTGCGGCTTCGTCGGGCGGGCGCGCACGTTCCGCTGGATGGAAACGGACTACGTCGTCGAGGAAGACCCCTACGGCCTGGAGATAGACGCGATGGACTCGCTGCGGCCGGGCGACGTGGCGGTGCACTCCACCGACTACGGCGGCACCAACGCGCCGTGGGGCGAGCTTATGAGCACTGTCGCCAAACGCAACGGCGCCGTCGGCTGCGTTTGCGATAGCCAGGTGCGCGACTGCAACCGCATCATCGACATGAGCTTTCCCGTCTACTGCGCCGGAATCCGCCCGCTGGACTCGCAGGGCCGGGGGCGCGTGATGGCGTACGACGTGCCCGTTACCTGCGGGGAGGTGCTGGTGCGACCCGGCGAACTGGTGTTCGCCGACTTCGACGGCATCGTGGTCGTGCCAAAGCAGATCGAGGACGAGGCACTCCAACTCGCGCGGGAGAAGGCCGGCAAAGAATCAGCCTCGCGCGCCGAACTTCTGGCCGGGAGCACCTTGCGCGAAGTGTACGACAAGTACGGCGTGCTCTGAACACAGGTGCGCTGGTCTGCGGGACTCAAGAGACCGACCGATCGGACTGATGGAGAGAGCATCATGCTTACGTTGACGACCCCCGAGCTGGAGCTGTCCGTGGCGGAGGATGGCTCGGTCGTGCGCATCCTGGACCGCCGGCGAGACTGCGCCTGGCAACTGGATACCGCCCGGGCCGGCTACAGGCTGGAAGACGACGAGGCGCTTCGCCCACTGCCGACCGGCCGGGCGGATAAGGAGGGCGACGCGATCGTGATCCGCTACGGCACGGATGCGGGGGCGTTCTCGTACCGCTACACAACCGCGGGCGACCACGTCCAAGTTTCGCTGGAGTGTGAATCTGCGGAGATCGAGACCGTCTCGCTGACCGGCCCGATCGTGCCGACGGAGGGTGCGCGGCGTATGGCCGTGCCGCTGTACCAGGGAGTGCTTCTGGACGGCGGGGGGCCGGAATGGGAGATGGTCATCCGTCACGGCGGTCACCTCAGTTTCTCCATGGCGATGGCGGCCGTGCTGGGCACGCGCGGCGGGATGATGGTGTGCCACGAGAGCCCGACAAACTGGAGCGCCGCCCTCGGGCGTTATGCCGACGGCCCCGCTTTCCAGTTCCTGCACGGGCGCGATCCGGTCGATGGCTGGGTCGGCGGCACGGTGCGCTTGTATCCGGTCGACGCCGACGTCGTTTCGGCCTGCAAGTGCTACCGGCGGCGGGTGAAGGAGCGAGGCGACTTCCTCTCCTGGGAGGAGAAGATCGCCCGCAAGCCGATCCTGCGTGACCTGTTCGGCGCAACGATGGCCTTCGTCGGTTACAACGCATGCCCGGACCTGGACTACGCCGAAGGCGCCCGCCGGATGCGCGAGATGGGGTTCGAATCGGTCTTCTACTACCCCGTGCGCATGTTCCAATACTCGCTCGGGTTCCTGATGGGCGGCGACAAACCGATCTGGCTGAGTGACGAGCAGGTCGCCGCTGTCAAAGCCGTCGACGGCGCGCACGTCAGCCCCTGGGCCTGGGTGGTCGAGGGTCTGGACGACGGATCCGAAGCCATGCACCGGATATTCCGGAAGGACGCCAATGGTGAGGCGGTGGCTAACTGGAAGATAGACGAACAGCGGTGGTACCTCGTCTGCACGCCGTACCAGGTGCGCCACGTGCGTGAGCGGCTGAACGGCGACATGTCCGCCATGGACTGGCTGCACTTCGACGTCAACGCGGTCTGGTCGGGGCGGCCGTGCTTCGACGCCGGCCACGATCTGCACGGTGGCCACCCGATGGGTAGAAAGGGCGACATGGAATCGACGCGCCACCTCTTCAGCCCCGAGACGGTCGGGAACCGGATCGTTTCCAGCGAGGGATTCAACGACTACTACGCCGGCTGGTATGACATCGGTTCGACCAAGATCATGCCACCTGAGACCTGGGACCCCGGATGCGTGCCGATACCGATGACGATGCTCGTTTTCCACGACTGCTGCGTTCATGACTGGTGGGAACTGCACAACTACAACGACCACCCCGGCTTCGGCCTGGCGGCCGCCCCCCACGGCCTCGGCACCACCGGCTGCGGCCTGCCGGAGCTGAAGGCCGCCATGGATTCGCTCTACGCTTGCCCGCCGAACGTGTTCCCGTTCGGCAAACAATACGGCTGGGTGGATGCGGCGCTCGGGGAGACCTACTCCTACCGCGTGAACCTGAACGACGACAGCGTGCAGGCGGCCCTCCGCGCCGCACTGCCGGTCGCCCGCCTGCACAAGGAAATCGGCATGCTGGAGATGGTGGACTTCGAGTTCGTCTCCGATGACCGGGCCGTGCAGGCGACTACGTTCTCGGATGGAACGCGCATCGTGGCGAACCTGTCCGAGCGTGACGCCGAAGCGCCGGACATCGGACTCCTGCCGGCCCACTCCTGGCAACGGACCTGAACGACAGAGAAGGGAGAAGCCCGATGACACGGCTGGATCTGCCGGAGAATGTGGAGGAGGTCCGCGTCGATGCCGCGCCGACCGGCGAGCCGCTCGAGGTCTGGCGCCACGCGCTGGGCCACGGCGGCGTGAACTGGCTGCCGCTCCCCGACCGCGTCGTCGACGGCGTCAGCCAGCTCGGCCCGCGCCTGATCCGCATATTCATCCAGGAGTTCTTTCGCATCTACCGCGGCGATGGCCGGTTCGACTGGAGGCGCCTGGATCCGTACATGGACGCCCTGGCACGCACCGGCGCCAAGGTGGTCGCCGCCGTCACCATCAAACCTCCGGCCCTGTACCCCGAGATCGACCAGGCCGTGTGGATGCCGCACGACGTGGGCGAGTGGCAGAACGTGATCGGCGCACTTGTCCGGCGCTATTCCGTCGAGCGTCGCATCGTCACCCACTGGGAAGTCGGCAACGAACCCGACATCGGCGAGAACGGCGGCTGCCCTTACCTTATCACCGAACCCGACGACTACGCCAAGTACTACGCGATGACCGTC